>CANKAU010000004.1 GCA_947479915.1 Chloroflexota bacterium | reverse complement strand
ATGCGGAGGTCGAACTCCGGTCCGATCAGCAGATCCATCGTCTCGATCGAGACGGAGCCCTCGATCGAGTTTTCCATCGCGCACACGGCGGCGTCGGCCTCGCCGTCACGCACCGCCTGGATCGCCGCGGTGACGGTCGCGACCGGCAGCAGATCCGCGTCCGCGCTGTACCGGCGCGCCGCAGCCTCGGTGTAGGTCCCGGTGGGTCCGAGGTGCGAGATGCGCACTGGTTACGCTCCTTCGGTCGGGCCGGCGATCATCTTCCGGACGGCAGCATCGGACTCGCGCGGGATGACCGCGATCACCTCGTCACCGACCTGCAGCACCGTGTCCCCGCTGGGGACGTTCGCGCCCTGCTTGCCGATGACCACGGAGACCAGCACTTCCGGCGGGAACTCCAGATCGCGCAGCGCGCGTCCGGCAGCCGGGGAGCCTTCCTGCACGCGGATATCTACCACATGCAGGCGCGAGCCCTCCAGCGCCATGAGCGGGATGATCGTGTGCTCGGGCAGGGTCGCCTCGATCTGGGCCATAACCGCTCCGGCGGCGGAGACGATGGAGTCCACGCCCAGCCGCAGGAACAACGCCTCGTTCCGCGGGTCGTTCACGCGGGCGATGGTGCGCTTCACGTTGAACCAGTGCTTCGCGACCTGGCACGTGACGAGGTTCGCACCGTCGTCTGCCGTGACCGCGATCAGCAGGTCTGCACGACCCGCGCCGACACCCTCGAGGAACGCGATCTCGCTGCCGTCACCGTGGACGACCATCTCGCCGATCTCGCTGCGAAGCGAGGAGGCGCGGCTGCCGCTGAGCTCCACGATCGCGACCTCGTGGTCGGGCATCTGCTGCAGTTCCAGTGCGAGGCCGTGTCCGACCGCGCCACCACCGACGACGATGATGTACATCCCTAGGCCCCCTGGAAGATGGCGTCGTGCGCCAGCGTCACGCCGACCTTGGTCGGGCTGAACGTGTGGAGACCGAGGCGACTGAAGAGCTCGGCGCGCAGCGGATCCTTCACGCGCGTCACCACCGTCTTCACGCCGTAGATCTCCTTCGCCTTCTGCGAGGCGAGGATGTTGCGGTTGTCGCCGGACGCGAGCGCGATGAAGCAGTCGGTCTGCTCAATGCCCGCCTCCTGCAGGATGCGGTCGTCCGTACCGGAGCCCACGAGCCGGGTGCCGTGGAAGTTGGGGAGCAGCCGGCGGAACGCGAAGGCGTCCGTGTCCAGCACGGTCACCTCGTGGCCCTCGTCCGTCAGCTGCGTCGCGAGGCCCGCGCCCACGCGTCCGCAGCCCATGATCAGGATGCGCATCTTCAACCTCCTCCGTTACCGCGCCGACTCGACGGCGGGGTAGCGGATCAACCAGACCTGCGTGGGTGCGTGCTCGAGGACGTACAGCGGCAGCCGTCCGAGCGTGAACTGGCCGAGCGGCCGGTGGTACTCCACACCGAGGACGATCGCCTCGGCTCCGCGGTCGATCGCCTCGTCCACCACAGCGTGGCCTGCCTGCCGCGCCTGGATCAGATCGGCCTGCACGGTGATTCCGTGCTCGGCCGCGATGTGCTCTGCATCGGCCAGGATGCCCTCGCCGCGCTCGACCTGGTCGGCGAGCTCAGCGTCGAGCGCCACGGAGCGCGGCACCTCGATCACGTACAGCACGCTGACGCTGGCCTTGGTGCGCTTGGCGAGGTCGCACGCGGCGCCGAGCGCGGCGTACGCCGCGTCGCTGCCGTCCACGGCCACGAGGTAACTGCGCGGAGCGGGTTCGGTCTGAGGCATCAGCAGGGGCACTCTCTTGCGCGTGACGGGCGCAGCGGATGACTAGCGGTGGTCGTTCCTGGGCCGGCCCGAAGACGCGAGCTTGAAGCGGACGCCCGCGTTCACCAGGAGCACGACGCCGATCACGGTGTACATGCTGACCACCTCACGGAAGGCCGCCGCCAGGGCCAGTGCGACCGACGCTCCCAGGAGCGACAGCACACCGGCGATCAGGCTTCCTCGCTGCATGGGGCCGTCACGTTCTCGCGTCGCCGCGACTCGATCGGCGTCGCGCGGAGCGCGCGACCCTGAGGTGAAAGTGTGAACGCGTCCCGAGCCCCGGTCTAGCGTCTGAGATGTTTCATTCAGTGCGCGTGCAGCTGCTCAATCCACGCGTCGAACCTGGGCGCGCGCACCTGCAGGAACCCCACCGTCCCCAGCTGCGTCGCGAGGTTCCACGGGAAGGTGGGCGAGCCGGAGTTCACGATCGTCACGCCGGCAACGCCCACGTTGTCCTGGGCGGCGGCGGCGGGCGTCCACCGCCAGACGCCGGGCACGTGGGTGTCGCCCGCCACCACCACGTCCACCGGTCCGCCGAAGTGCCGCTCCATGCGCGCGAGCGTGCCCGCGGAGCCGGGAATCTCGACCTCGGGGAACGCGTGCGTCATGCCGATGCGTACCGTCGCACCGCCGCCCCCAGCGCCGTCGCCGGCGACGAGGAGTTGGTTGTACGGCAGGCGGGCGTCGTCCGGGGCGATCGGGCGGCCGCTGGAGCCGTCGTCGCCGTTCCCGCAGACCGCGAGCACCGGGACGCCACAGCGCTGCTCCAGCCAGTCGAGGACGACGAGGTCGTGGATGTCCCCCGCATGCAGGATCAGGTCAACGTCGCGGAAGGCGGCGTAGACCTCCTCGAACAGCGCGGGGCGCGCCTCGGGAATGTGCGTGTCACTGATCAGGCCGATGAGCAGATCTGCCGGGAGGGCGTGCTCGTCGCGCCAGGATCGGTCGGGGGTGGGGGCGGCCATGGCCACAGGGTAGCCGCGCGGGATGCGGCGCGCGGCCAGCGCCCGAGCGGCGCACGCGGCGTACAATGTGGGTGTCCCGCCTCGCGCGGGTCTTCGCATCACCCCCTCGCGTGACCGGGAGCACCATGACCACCAACGGCAACACCAACGGCACCTCTCCGAACCGCGCCACGGGCACGTGGGTTGAGAAGAGCGGTCTCGCGCAGATGCTCAAGGGTGGCGTGATCATGGACGTCATGGAGGCCGAGCAGGCCATTGTGGCGCAGGAGGCCGGGGCGTGCGCCGTGATGGCGCTGGAGCGCATCCCCTCTCAGATCCGCGCGGCCGGCGGCGTGGCCCGCATGAGCCACGTGAACAAGATCAAGGAAATCCAGTCCGCCGTCTCGATCCCCGTCATGGCGAAGGCGCGCATCGGCCACTTCGTCGAGGCGCAGATCCTGCAGGCGCTCGGCGTGGACTACATCGACGAGTCCGAGGTGCTGACCCCCGCCGACGACGTGCACCACATCGACAAGGCCGAGTTCAGCGTCCCCTTCGTCTGCGGCTGCCGGAACCTGGGCGAGGCGCTGCGGCGCATCTCTGAGGGCGCGGCGATGATCCGCACCAAGGGCGAGGCCGGCACCGGCGACATCGTGGAGGCCGTGCGCCACATGCGCGCGCTGTGGGCGGACATCCGCCGCATCCAGGGCATGCGCGATGACGAGCTCTACGTGGTGGCGAAGGACCTGCAGGTCTCCATCGACCTCGTCCGTGACGTGAAGCGCCTCGGCAAGCTGCCGGTGGTGAACTTCTCCGCGGGCGGCGTGGCCGGCCCGGCAGACGCGGCGCTGATGATGCAACTAGGCGCCGAGGGCGTCTTCGTCGGCTCGGGCATCTTCGAGTCCGGCAAGGAGTTCCCGGAGGGCTCGCGCGAGCGCCTGGAGGCGCAGCGCCGCATGGCCACCGCGATCGTGAAGGCTGTGACGCACTTCAACGACCCGCAGATCCTCGCGGAGGTGTCGCAGGACATCCCGGAGTCCATGCGCGGCCAGTCCGTGTCGTCCATGGCGCCCTCTGAGCTCCTCGCCGGTCGAGGGAACTAACGCGCCGAGCATGACTCCGGCCACCTCGGGCTCCCCGGCGCCCGTCGCTGAGACGGGACGCGTCCTGATCGGCGTGCTGGCGCTGCAGGGCGACTTCGCCGAGCACCTCGCATCCCTCCGCGCCTGCGGCGTCGAGGGCATCGACGTGATCGAGGTGCGGACGCTCGCCCAGCTGGAGTCCGTGGACGGACTGATCATCCCCGGCGGTGAGAGCACCACGATCGCGCGGCTGTTGCTGGCGTTCGACCTGATGGATCCACTGCGCGCGCGCATTCGCGAAGGCCTGCCGGTCTGGGGCACCTGCGCCGGCGCGATCATGCTCGCGACTGAGGTGACGAACCTCGACCGTCCACCGATCGCCGCGATGGACATCACCGTGGAGCGCAACGCGTTCGGCCGCCAGATCGACTCCTTCGAGGAAGACCTGACGGTCACGGGCCTCGACGGCCCGATCCATGCCGTCTTCATCCGGGCGCCCGTGATCACGCGCGCCGGCGCCGGCGTCGATGTGCTGTGCCGCCTCGAGGACGGTCGCATCGTCGCGGCGCGGCAGGGGAGCCTCCTCGCCACGGCGTTCCATCCGGAGCTGACCCCGGACCACCGCATCCACGCGATGTTCGCGCGGATGGTGCTGGACCACGCGCCAGGTCATGGGCGAGCGCGCGCGGCGGTGGAGACCAGCTGAGATGAGCACGCGCGCCCCGCGCCCCACGGACCTCGTCGCGCTCGTCACGTTTGACGAGGATGTGCGCGAGAACCTGGCGGTGACGCGCGAGCGGCTCGCGCAGGGGAACGACGCGCCGCTTCCCATCGCCGCGGCGATCGCGCAGTGGCTGCACCTGGGCCGCCGCATGTGGGTGAACGTCTCCGGACGCCAGATCCGCGGCATCGCCACCGCGCGTGACCTCGGCGCGAAACACGCGTGGGAGATCGACACGCTGATCGAGGCGGACGACCGCCTCGGCCCCGAGGTGCTGGGCGATCTGCTCCGTCAGGCGATCGTCGCAGCGCAGGAGGCAGAGGTGACACACCTGCTGCTCCGCACGCCCGAAGATAGCCTCGCGGCGGAGGTCGCACCGCGCGCGGGCTTCGCGCCCGTGCAGTCGGAGCGACTGTGGACGGGACGCCTCGCACCGACTTCCACGACCACGCACGGGGTGCGCGAGTGGACGGAGGAGGATTCGTTCGCGCAGTTCCAGGTCTACTGCCGATCGATCCCGGTGAGCGCGCGACAGGCGATGGCGATGACCGTGGATGAATGGACCGCGACACGCGACCGACGCTGGCAGGATCGTGGCGACGGCGCGCTCCTCGTCGAGTCGCAGGGGCGCGTGGTCGGGGCGGCGCGATACGCCCGTGGCACCGGCCAGTTCACGCTGGTCGCGGAGCCCGAGGCCCACGCCGCAACGGACGCGCTGGTCGCCGCGATCGCACGACGGCTCGGGGACGCGGAGCGCCACATGGCGCTCATCGCAGCCTCGGGCGCCACGGAGGACGCAGCACTGCGGCGCGCCGGGCTCGTCTGCGAGCCGACCGCCTACGCGCTGTTCTGCAAGCGACTGCTGCATCCCGTGCGGGAAGAAACGTATGCACGCGCCGGCATCCCATTAACAGGGGGGTAACACCGGGCGTGCAGAGTGCTGCGAAGCGCAGCCAGTGGAGGTCTGCCTCAGCCGATGAATGACATGCGCGACGGCCTAGACACCGACGACCAGGACTTCGACGACGAGATCGAGGACTCCCTCGACGGCGAGGACTTCGACGACACCGACTTCGAGGATGACGAGTTCGACGACGACGGCGAGGACGACGGCGTCGCCGACGCGCGCGATCCAGAGCTGGAGCGCGTCCAGCGCATCGCCGCGACCGCCGAGCTCACCGAGGAAGAACGCACCGAGATCGAACTGCTGGTGGGCATCATGCCTGCCCGCATCGCGGAGTCCGCGCGCGCGCAGGGACTCGCCGGGATGATCGAGATCGTCCTCGACCTCGGCCGCATCCCCACCGCACGCTACGGCTCCGGCGACATCGCGCTCTCCACCGTGGAAGTCACGGAGCAGGAGCTGACGCAGGTCGTCGCGCAGGTGTCCGAGTTTGGCGAGGACAACCGCGCCGGCATCCCGCGCACGCTCCACCGCATCTCTGCGATCCGCAACCGCCGCGGGCACATCGTCGGCCTCACCTGCCGCATCGGACGATCCGTGTCCGGGTCGGGGCGCATCATGCGCGACCTGATCGAGAGCGGTCGCAGCATCCTTCTGCTCGGCCGCCCGGGCGTCGGCAAGACGACGATGCTGCGCGACGTCGCGAGGATGCTCGCGGACGATCTGCGCAAGCGCGTCGTGATCGTCGACTCCTCGAACGAGATCGGCGGCGACGGCGACATCCCGCACCACGGCATCGGCCGGGCGCGCCGGATGCAGGTTCGGACCCCGCACCTCCAGCACGAGGTGATGATCGAAGCGGTGGAGAACCACACGCCCGAGGTCATCGTCATCGACGAGATTGGCACGGCCCTCGAGGCTGACGCTGCGCGCACGATCGCCGAGCGCGGCGTGCAGCTCGTCGGCACCGCCCACGGCACCACCCTCTCCAACCTGATGCAGAACCCGACGCTCTCCGACCTCATCGGCGGCATCGAGTCGGTCACCCTCGGCGACGAGGAGGCGCGACGGCGTGGCACGCAGAAGACGATCCTCGAGCGGCGCTCGCCCCCGACCTTCGAGGTGCTCATCGAGATCCAGGGCTTCCAGCGCCTGGCGGTGCACGAGGACGTCGCGACCACGGTGGATGCGTTGCTCCGTGGCTACGAGGCCGAGGCCGAGATCCGCGTCATCGGCGACGGCGGCGGCATCGAGATGGTGGAGCGCATGCCGCTTCGCACCTCCGCGCGCGAGCCGCTGGAGGCGCGCGAGGAGCCGGAGCGCCGCCAGGCGCTGACGGCCGCGCCGGGCGGCCCGCAGCGCCGCCTGCTCCCGTTCGGGATCTCGCGCGCGCGGCTCGAGTCCGCCATCGACCAGACGCGATCAGGCGCCTCGATTGTGGACAGCGTACGCGACGCGGACGCGGTGTTCACGCTGCGCCCGTACTACCGGCGTCGCAGCGGCCCGCTGAAGCAGGCCGAGGAGCGCGGCATCCCGATCTACGTGCTGCGCAACAACACCACGCAGCAGATGGAGCGTCAGCTCCTCGCGCTCCGCGGGGAGGGCGAGCCGACCGACCCGACGACCGCCGCGCTCCGCGAGACCGAGGAGGCGATCGCCGACGTCTCCACGCGCGGGACGCCCAGCGTGGAACTCGCGCCGCAAAGCGCGTACATCCGCCGCCTCCAGCACGAGCTGGCGACACGCCACGGCCTGCGCACCGTCTCGAAGGGCAACGAACCGTTCCGCCGCGTCACCGTCATCGGCGAGGCGTCGCCGCCCAACCGCGGCCTGCCGTGGGGCGAGACACGCGCCCGGTGACGGCCGTGAGTCGCGGCGTCTTCGTCACGCTGGAAGGCGGCGAGGGCGCGGGGAAGAGCACCCAGATCGCCGCGATCGCGCGCCTCGCTTCGGCGGTCGGGCGCGAGGTGGTCACGTGCCGGGAGCCGGGCGGCACGCTGCTGGGCGAGCGGCTGCGCGCCGCGCTCTTCGCCACCGCCGAGGGCGAGACGCCACCGGCGCCGGCCGCGGAGCTCCTCGTCTTCACCGCCGCCCGTGCGCAGCTGGTCGCCGAGGTCATCCGCCCGGCGCTCGACCGGGGCGCGCTGGTGATCTGCGACCGGTTTGGCGACTCAACACTCGCGTATCAGCACTACGGACGTGGTCTTGAGTTACCGATGGTGGAGGCAGCGAACCGCGCAGCGACGCAGGGCCTCGTACCGGATCTGACGCTGCTCCTGGACCTGGCGCCGGAGGACGGCTTCCAGCGGGGCCAGCGTGGGCTGGACTACCTCGAACGCGAGGACATGGAGTTTCACCGCCGCGTGCGCCGGGGGTTCCTGAACCTGGCGGCCGCGGAACCGGAGCGTTGGCTCGTCCTCGACGCGACGACGCCGGAGATGCAAATCACCCACACCGCGTGGGAACGAATTCGGGGCCTGCTGGGCACCTGACAGAACGCATCACGCCCGCGATAGGGCCAGCCGAGCGTCAGATATTTGCCAGCGACAGACCGACGGAACCCCACCCAACCTGCCGATGATCCCGAGACGAGACCCACGTGCAGTGGGCGCCGCTCTGAGGGAGCCTTCCGATGCAGGTCGTGCTTTGCGACATCTGCGACCTTCCGATCCGGGGCAAGGCCTTCGAGATCCACTTCATCCACGGTGAGGCGGTCCACTCGGAGTCCGGTGGCTCGCGCATCGTCTCGCGCGACGGCACCACCATGACCTCCTCTGCGACTCCTGCGGCCAGTGGACGCGGGAGGCGATGGAGTACCTGCGACAGGGCCACGCCGAAGCCCGGCGCTCCGGCCAGATCGCCCGCAACGTGAGCGCCGCCTAGTCTCGACCCTCCGCTCCGAAGATCGAACGAGGCCCGCCGATCGGCGGGCCTCGTTACGTGTCGTGACCGGAAGGTCGCGCTAGGAGATGCGCTCGAATACGGCCGCGATGCCCTGGCCGCCGCCGATGCAGAGCGTCACGAGGCCATAGCGGCCGCCGGTGCGCTCCAGCTCGTTCATCACCTTCACCGTCAGGATCGCGCCCGTCGCGCCGACCGGGTGACCGAGGGCGATCGCGCCGCCGTTCGGGTTCGTCTTGTCCAACGGGAGGTTGAGACCCAGCGAGCAGGCCGCCGCGACCGAGGCGAACGCCTCGTTCAGCTCGATGACGTCCATGTCGTCCACGGTCAGGTTGGCGCGCTTCAACGCCGCCTGGCTGGCCGGGATCGGGCCGGAGCCCATGATCGTCGGGTCGACGCCGGAGACGGCCTTCGACAGCATCCGCAGCCGCGGCCGCAGGCCGAGCTCCTTCGCCTTCGTCGCCGTGGTGACGATGACCGCCGCCGCGCCGTCGTTGATGCCGGAGGAGTTCCCGGCCGTCACGTCGCCGTCCTTCTTGAAGACGGGGCGGAGCTTCCCGAGCGTCTCCATGCTGGTCGCGCGCGGGTGCTCGTCCTTTGCGAACTGCACCGTCTCGCGGCCCTTGCGCACCTCGACCGGCACAATCTGCGAGTCGAAGTAGCCCGCCTCGATGGCGTGGGCAGCGCGCTCCTGCGAGCGCAGGGCGTACTCGTCCTGCACCTGGCGGGACAGTTCGAACTTCGCGGCGAGGTTCTCCGCGGTGATGCCCATGATCATGTCGGCATTGGGGTCGGTGAGCAGCGCCTGGACGCCGTCCTCCAGCACGTCGTTGCCGTAGCGGTAGCCCGTGCGCGCCTTGCGGAGGTAGTAGGGGATGCGCGTCATGTTCTCCGCGCCACCCGCGACCACTACCTCGGCGTCACCGGCCTGGATCCAGCGTGCGGCGTTGTGGATGGCCTCAAGGCCGGAGCCACAGGCGCGGCTGACGGCCAGCGCAGGCACTTCAATCGGGAGGCCGGCCTTCAGCGATGCGTTCCGCGCGAAGTAGGCATCCTCGGGCGCGCCGCCCACATTGCCCAGGATCACCTGGTCCACGTGCTCCGGGGCCAGCCCCGCGCGCTGCAGCACCTCGCGCACCACGATCGAGCCGAGCTCCGAGACCGAGGTGTCCGAGAACGAACCGCCCAGAGTGCCGATCGCGGTGCGGACGCCATCCACGATGACGATGTCTTCCATGCCGATCCCCTTCTGCACCCCGTTGTCCGCGGCTGTTCCGCGGGGGCGCGCCACTCGGGAAGTGTAGCCCCGGCGCCGCCCCGGTTCACGCGTGCGCGGTGTCCCTACGTGGCGCCTCGGGTAGACTTGGGCACATGCCTGACCGAACCGTTTCCGTCCGCGTCCCCACCACCTCGGCCAACCTCGGCCCCGGCTTCGACAGCCTGGGCGTGGCGCTGGACTGGACCGCGCTCTTCACCGTCGAGGTGCAGGACCACGCGGCTCCGGAGCCCGTCGACCCGATCGAGCGCATGGCCGCGCAGGCCGTGGCCTCGTTCTTCGACGCCGCGGGCGAGCCGCACGGCGGTATCCGCGTTGCGTGCGTGGGCGACATGCCCGTCGGGCGTGGCCTCGGCATGTCGGCCGCGGCGCGCGCTGCCGGTGTGGTCGCCGCGAACGCACTGCTGGGCAACCGCCTGTCGATGGAGGAGATGCTGCCGCTGGCCGTCCGCCTCGAAGGACACGGGGACAACATCATCCCCGCGCTCCTCGGCGGGATGCAGGTGGTCGTGGAGAACGAAGGCACCCAGTACCACGCACCCGTCGCGATCCCGGATGACCTGCGCCTCGCGCTGCTCATCCCCGAGTTCGACATGCCGACGAACGAGTCGCGCAAGCGGCTGCCCGAGACGCTGACGCGCAACCAGGCGGTGCACAACATCGGCCGCGCGGCGCTCGTCGTCGCGGCGATCGCGGGCCACCGGTACGAACTGCTGAACATCGCGACCGAGGACATCCTGCACCAGCCGGCGCGCAGCACGCTGTTCCCCGCGATGTACCCGATCTTCGACGCGGCGCGAGCGGCGGGTGCGCATGGCGTGTACCTCTCCGGCGGCGGCTCCACGATCGCCGCGTTCATCACCGACCACGACGACGCTGTCACGGGCGCAATGCGCCAGGCCGCTGCGGCGCACGGGTTGCAGGCACAGACGCGCGTCGTCGGATTCAGCGCGCGCGGCACGGAGGTCGTGGAGGCATGAGCCGCATCGTCCAGAAGTACGGCGGCTCTTCGGTCGCCACGGCCGAGAAGATCCAGCACGTCGCGCGCCGCATCGCGGAGCGTCGACGCAACGGCGACGACGTGGTCGCGGTGGTGTCCGCCATGGGCGACACCACGGACGACCTGATCGAACTCGCCGCAAAGATCAACGCGAAGCCCAACCCGCGCGAGATGGACGTGCTGCTGTCCACCGGCGAGATCGTCTCCAGCACGCTGCTATCGATGGCGTTGGAGGCCGAGGGCCTCGACGCGATCAGCCTCACGGGCGCGCAGGCGGGCATCCACACCGATGAGGTCTACGGTCGCGCGCGCATCGCGCAGATCGAGACGGGCCGCCTCGAGCGCGAGCTGGGCGCGGGCCGCGTCGTCATCGTCGCGGGGTTCCAGGGCATCTCGGAGAACTTTGACGTCACAACCCTCGGGCGCGGCGGCAGCGACACCACGGCGGTGGCGCTGGCGGCGGCGCTTAAGGCGGACGCCTGCGAGATCTACACGGACGTCGCGGGCATCTTCACCGCTGACCCGCGTGTGTGCCCGCAGGCGCGCCCGCTCCGCGACATCGGCTACGAGGAGATGCTCGAGCTGGCCACGACCGGCGCGCGCGTGATGCACGCCCGCGCCGTCGAGGTCGGTGCGATCTACAACGTCGACATCCTCGTGGCGAGCACGTTCGATGCGGCCGCCCCCGGCACGCTGATTCACGGAGAGACGACCATGGAGCAGGGCAACAAGGTTCGCGGCATCGCCCATCAGGACCACATTGCGAAGGTCACGGTGCGGGGCGTCCCGGACCAGCCGGGCATCGCGGCGCGCATCTTCGAGCCGCTCGCGACGGCCGGCGTCTCCGTCGACACGATCGTCCAGAACGCGAGCGTCGAGGACCTCACGGACCTGACGTTCACCGTCGCGCCCGGCGACCTCGCGAAGGCGCTCGAGGTGATCAACGGGCTGCTGTCGCAGATCGGCGGCGGCGGCGTGGTCTCAGCGCCGGACCTCGGCACCGTGTCCGTCGTGGGCACCGGCATGGCGAGCGCGCCCGGTTACGCAGCGCTCATGTTCAAGACGCTCTTCGACAACTCGATCAACATCGAGATGATCAGCACCAGCGACATCCGTATCACCTGCGTCGTGGAGTCCAGCCGCGTCGGCGACGCGGTGCGCGCACTGCACGCCGCGTTCGAGCTCGACCGCGCGGGCTAGCACCTCGGCGCCCGCAGGCCGGAAGCGGGGCGGGCCGGGTGTCTCCGGCATGAGGCCCAAGAGGAAGCAATCATGGCGAACGAGTCCTTCGACATCACGACCGGCTGCGACCTGCAGGAGGTCGACAACGCCGTGAACCAGGCGCTGCGTGAGATCACCGGCCGCTTCGACTTCAAGAACGTGCTGGTCGAGATCGAGTTCAGCCGCGCCGACAACAAGATCTCCGTGCACACCACGGACGAGTACAAGCTCGACGCGATCTGGGACGCGCTCCTCGGCCGGCTGATCGCGCGCAAGGTACCGATCAAGAACCTGAAGCGCGGGGACATGGCGCAGGCCGGTGGCAACACCGTGCGCCAGGAGATCACGCTGGTGCAGGCGATCGACAGCGACACCGCGAAGTCGATCAGCAAGTTCATCCGCGACCAGAAGTACAAGAAGGTGACCGCCCAGATCCAGGGCGATGCCGTCCGCGTCTCAGGCCCCTCTCGCGACGACCTCCAGTCCGCCATGGCCGCCCTCAAGGGCGAGGACTGGGGCGTCGAGCTGGAGTTCGGCAACTACCGCTAGCGAAGCGCTCAGAGGACGACTCGATACGGGCGCGTCGGCACGCGACCACCCAGCGCGCCCTCCGGTGCCAGAACGACTCAACTCACGGATTCCTTTGCCCCCCCTCTCGCACATGCCCCCTCAACGCGGCGTCGACAGGATTTGGACGGCGGGCGCCTGCTCGGTCGTGACAGGTGCGAACGGCGGGTGTAGCATCCGAATCCTACGGTCGTAGTACGCCCGTTCGCGTAACCGCCTACACGGATTCCTCGAACCGAAGCATGTTCACCCACCTCCACACCCACACCGAGTACTCCCTCCTGGACGGTCTCTCGAAGATCGATCCGTTGATGGAGCGCGCGCACGAGCTGGGGATGCAGTCGCTGGCGATCACCGATCACGGCGCGCTGTACGGGGCGATCGAGTTCTACCAGGCGGCCAAGAAGCACGACATCAAGCCGATCATCGGCATCGAGGCGTACGTCGCGCCGGGCTCGCGGTTCGAGAAGGATCCGAAGCAACGCTGGCCGTTTCACCTCACGCTCCTCGCGCAGAACGAGATCGGCTACCGCAACCTCCTCAAGCTCTCGTCCGCGTCTCACCTCGAGGGCTTCTACTACCGCCCTCGCATGGACCGGGAGCTGCTGGAGGCGCACAGCGAGGGGCTGATCGCGCTGTCCGGCTGCCCGTCGGGTGAGTTCATGACCGCGCTGCGCAACGACGACGAGTCGAAGGCGCGCGAGGTGGTCGGGTACTACAGCGACCTGTTCAAGGGGCGCTACTACCTCGAGACCATGGAACACGGCATGGAGCAGTTCACGAAGCTGATGCCGGACGTCTTCCGCATCGCGAAGTCGATGGACCTGCCGACGGTCGTGACGAACGACTCGCACTACACGACGCCGGCGCAGCACCGCGCGCACGACGTGCTGCTGTGCATCGGCTCCAACAGCACGATGAACGACGCGAACCGCTTCAAGCTGGACAGCGACAAGTTCTACCTGCGCTCCGAGGCGGAGATGCGCGCGCTGTTCCCGGATCACCCGGAGGCCGCAGACAACACGCAGGTCATCGCCGAGCAGATCGACTTCAAGCTCACCTTCGGCCGCACCATGCTGCCCGACCCCGGTGTGCCCGAGGGCATGACCGCGCGCCAGTACCTGCGTCGGCTGACCGAGGAAGGCCTGCGCCGCCGCTACCCGAACCACACCGACGCGCACATCGAACGGCTCAACTACGAGCTGCACGTCGTGGAGCTGACCGGCTTCGACGAGTACATGCTGATCGTGCGCGACATCGCGCAGTTCGCGAAGAGCCACGGCATCCGGATGGGTGTGCGCGGCTCCGCGGCTGCCTCGATCATCCTGTACACGCTGGACGTCACGGACATCGACCCGCTGGAGTACGATCTCGTCTTCGAGCGCTTCCTGAACCCGGAGCGCATCGGCATGCCCGATGTCGACTTCGACTTCGCTGACGACCGTCGCGAGGAAGTGATCCGCTACACCGCGGAGAAGTACGGCCGCGACCGCGTGGCCCAGATCGGCACCTTTGGGACGCTGGGCGCGAAGGCCGCGATCCGCGACACCGGGCGCGCGCTGGGCCTCGACTTCGGTGCCGCCGACCGAATCGCGCGGATGATCCCCGACCAGCTCAACATCAGCCTCGACGAGTCGCTGAAGCAGTCCAACGAGCTGAAGGCCGCGTACGAGGTCGAAGAGACCACGCGCGACCTCATCGACACCGCGCGCCAGCTCGAGGGCGTGTCGAGGCACGCGAGCACGCACGCGGCCGGCGTCGTCATCTCGCGCGAGCCGCTGAGCGACGTCGTGCCGCTGCAGCGCGCGACGAAGAAGGACGCCGACGAGGAGACCGCACTCCCCACCACGCAGTGGGCGATGGCGGAGATCGACAAGATCGGCCTCCTGAAGATCGACTACCTCGGCCTGACGAACCTCACGATCCTCGCGCGCGCCATCGAGCTCATCGAGCGGCAGCGCGGCGAGCGCGTGGATCTGTGGAAGATCCCGGACGCGGACCCCGCCACCAGCCGGCTCCTGAGCGAGGGCGAGACGTTCGGCGTGTTCCAGATGGAGTCGGCGGGCATGCGCCGCTACGTGGTGGAGCTGAAGCCGCAGAACATCCGCGAGCTCTCCGCCATGGTCGCGCTCTTCCGACCCGGCCCGCTGGAGCACATCCCGACGTACATCGACGTGAAGCACGGGCGCGCCGCGGTGAACTACCCGCACCCCGACCTCGAGCCGATCCTCGCCGAGACGTACGGCGTCATCACGTACCAGGAGCAGGTGCTCCAGATCGCGCGCAAGTTCGCCGGTTACTCGCTGGGCCAGGCCGACGTCATGCGCAAGGCGATGGGCAAGAAGATCGCCTCCGTCATGCTCGAGGAGCGCGTGCGATTCCTCGAGGGCGTCGAGCGCCTCGGCTACGAGCAGCACCTCGGCGAGCAGCTCTTCGACCTCATCGAGCCGTTCGCCGGGTACGCGTTCAACAAGGCCCACGCGGTCTGCTATGGCACGATCGCCTACCAGACCGCGTACCTGAAGGCGCACTACCCCGTCGAGTACATGGCCGCCGTGCTGCAGGCCGCGAACGGCAACTCTGACCGCATCGCCCCGGGCATCGCGGAATGCACGCGACTCGGCGTCCCGGTGCTCCAGCCGGACGTGAACGCCAGCGAGGCCAACTTCAGCATCGAGCGCCTCGCGGACGGCACGGACGCGATCCGCTTCGGTCTGGCGCAGATCAAGAACGTCGGCCTCGGTGGGGTCGAGGCGCTAATCGCCGAGCGCGACGCACGCGGCGACTTCCAGAGCGTGGAGGACTTCGCCCGGCGCGTCCCCGCGCGCGAGATGAACAAGCGCGTCCTGGAATCGCTCGCGAAGGCGGGCGCCCTCGACACGCTCGCCGCGCGCGCGGCGGTGATCACCAGCGTGGACCGCATCCTGTCGCTCGCGCAGCAGGAGCAGAAGCTGCGCGACACCGGCCAGACGAGCATGTTCGACATGTTCGGCGACGAGGTGAACACGCCGCTCCCCGGCCTCGAACTGACCGAGGAGATCATCCCGCAGCCGCAGCTACTCGCGTGGGAGAAGGAGCTGCTGGGCACGTACGTGTCCGAGCACCCGTTCCGCGCCGCCTCGCAGCGCATCGCGCGCTACGTCACGCACCAGGCGATCGAGCTGACCGAGGAACTCGGTGGGCAGGACGCCGTGATCGCGGGCACCGTGATCAACGTGCGCGCGCTCAGCACCAAGACCGGCAAGTCCTTCGCCGCCGTCACGATCGAAGACCTGAGCGGCCAGTGCGAGATCACCTTCTGGTCCACGGAGTACGAGGCCGCCAAGAGCCGCGGTCTGCTCTTCGAGGGCAACGTGATCCTCGCGAAGGTAGCGGTGCGCCCTCGTGGCGGCCGCGTGAACGTCGCCGCCCTCGAGGTGTGCGCCTATGACTATGACGCCGGCAGGCTGGCATCTGACTTCGTTCCCGCGAAGTTCACGATCCGGGCCGGCTTCTCCGCCGCGCGCTTCAGCGCGGGACCAGCGTTCCCCAACCCGCCCGGGGGGCCGCCTGCTGGCCCCGGAGGTCCCCCGGGCGGGCCAAGGGAACAACGCCCTGACCTGCGCATCGTGCCCAACTCGATCGAGGCCGCCGTGGCCGAGGCGAGCGAGACGTACACCACGCCCGCGCCCTCTGCTGCCATGCCGCCGGCGCGCCGCGCCGTGGGTGGGCCGCACCGCCTGCTGGTGACCATGGACGAGACCACCGACGAGGCGGCAGACCGCCGTCGCGTCGCGCGCCTCTGCGCGGTGCTGGACGAGTTCGTCGGCGACCTGCCGGTCGAGCTGTGTTTCCGCGTTCGGGGTGCGGAATCCCGTTTCGCGCGCGGCGCAGTCGATGCCGGGCGCCTCGAAGCGCTCGTGCCGAGGCTGAAGGCGCTGCTCGGCGTCCTCGGCGACGCGGCCGAGGTGGGCGAAGCGGAGTCCGCGCGCCGCGAGTCCGGCCTCATCGCCGTGGGCGGCGCTTAACACAACGATCACGACTCGGCCTCGCACATCCCCACAGGGGCGGCTTCCGTTCGGGTAGACTTTGGTCTCCCAGCGCCGCCACATGTGAGGTACCGATGGCCCAGGCACCCGATCCCGTCAGGGCTCCCGGCAGCGCCGTTCTCCACCACTCCATCGAGGCCGTCCGCGCCGAGGTCGCTCGCGTCATCGTCGGACAGACGGACCTCGTCGATCGGCTGCTGGTGGCGCTGCTCACCAACAACCACGCGTTGATCGAGGGCGTCCCCGGCCTGGCGAAGACCCTCACGGTGTCCACGCTGGCTCGGAGCATCGAGTGCTCCTTCGCGCGCATTCAGTTCACGCCGGACCTGCTGCCCGCGGACATCACGGGCACGCTGATCTTCAGCCCGAAGGACGGCGAGTTTCACACGCGCCGCGGCCCTATCTTCGCGAACGTGATCCTCGCCGACGAGATCAACCGCGCGCCCGCGAAGGTGCAGTCCGCGCTCCTCGAGGCGATGCAGGAGCGCACCGTCTCGATCGGCGGCGAGTCGATGCCGCTGCCCGACCCGTTCATGGTGCTGGCCACGCAGAACCCCATCGAGCAGGAGGGCACCTACCCGCTGCCCGAGGCGCAGCTCGACCGGTTCATGCTGAAGATCGTCGTCGACTACCCGAAGCGCGACGAAGAGCGCTCGATCCTCCAGCGCGCGCTGGACGACGACCTCGTCACCTCGCGCTCAGTCATCGACATCACCGAGATCGCGCGACTCCGTGCCGCGGTGCGGAACGTCGAGGTCAACGACCGCCTGCGCGAGTACATCGTGCGGATCGTGGAGTCGACGCGCGACCCGGTGCGCTTCTCGCTCGCGGACATCGACCCGCTGATCGAGTACGGCGTCTCGCCGCGCGCCGCGGTGTTCCTCGCGCGGGGCGCGCAGGCGTACGCGTTCATCAACGGCCGCGACTACGCCACGCCGGAGGATGTGAAGGCGCTGGCGCCGGACGTGCTGCGCCATCGCCTGGTGCTGACCTACGAGGCCGAGGCGCGCGCCGTCACCGCCGACCAGGTGGTGACCCGCATCCTCGAAGGCGTCGGGCTTCCGTAGGGCCACGGTCGTGGCCCGCGTCGCACCCCAGTCCTATCCCGCGCTGACCCTGAGCGCCGATCTGCTTGCCCGCATCCACGCGATCGAGATTCGCACGCGTCGACTCACCGCCTCGCTGCTGGGCGGCGAGTACCGCTCCGTGTTCCGCGGCGCGGGCATCGAGTTCGCTGAGGCGCGCGAGTACGTGGACGGTGACGACGTACGCATGATCGACTGGAACGTCACCGCGCGCATGGGCACGCCCTGGGTGAAACAGTTCGTCGAGGAACGCGACCTGTCGGTGATGTGCGTTGTCGATCGATCCGCCTCGGCGCGCGTTGGCACGCCGGAGCGCGGCCGCTTCGGCGCCGCGGCCGACCTGGTCGCGCTGCTCGCGTTCGCGGCGACGCAGAACGGCGACCGCGCCGGACTGCTCACGTTCAGCGACGCGCCCGACGTGTACCTGAAGCCCGAGCGCGGCACGCGCCACGCCCTGCGCCTCGTCCGCGATGTCCTCGCCGCCGAGCCCGACTTCGGCCGCCGCACGAAGATCGCTGACGCAGTGGACTACCTCGGGCGCGTGCTGCGGCGGCGTTCCGTCGTCTTCGTGATCTCCGACTTCCTCGACGCCGGGTACGAGGAGGCGCTGCGCGGGCTTGCCCGCCGACACGAGGTGGTCGCGCTCGTCCTCGTCGATCCAGTGGACGGCGCGCTCCCGGACATGGGCATGGTCGCCGTCGCCGACGCCGAGACCGGCGAGCGCATGTGGGTGGACACGGGCGACGCCCGTGTGCGAGCGCGTTACGCCGAGGCTGCCGCCGCGCGCGCCGAAGCGCGCCGCCGCGCGATCGCCTCCTGCGGTGTTGAGGAGATCACGATCCCGGTCACCGGCGACGTCATCGCGCCGCTCGCCGCGTACTTCCGTCGACGAGCGCAGTCGCGATGAGCCGCCGCAGCGCGCTCGCGTACCTCGTCGCCCTGGTCATCGCCCTCGTCGGTTCGAGTGCGATCGTCCCGGCGCCTGTGCTCGCCCAGCGCGCCGCGCCGTCGCTGCAGGCCGCAGCGTCGTTCGACCCGCCGTCCGCCTCGATCGGCGATCGCGTCACGCTGACGCTGCGCGTCACCCACCCCGAGGACGTGATCCTGAAGGCCACCCCGCCGAACCTCGACCAGATCGACGTGGTGAACACCGCGCCGGCGACCTCGGCGCCCGCCGGGCCCGGCACGCAGGCGACCACGTTCACGTACACGCTGCAGCCGTTCGTCCTCGGCACCGTGGACACCGGCACGCTGCGGCTGTCGTGGCTGCGTGCCGACGGCGCGACCGGGACGTTCGATGTGCCCGGTGCGAAGCTTATCGTCGCGCCGGTGCGCGCCCAGAATGACCAGGCGCTGCGGCCGCTCAAGCCGCAGGCGAGCATCGCCGGGGCGCCGCCCGCGTGGGTGCGTCCCGCGATCGGCGGCGTCGCCGTCCTCGCGCTCTCCCTCGTCCTCGCGCTTGCCGTGCGGCTGCTGCGCCGCAGACGCCGCGACACGTCGATCGAGGTCGGCCCGACCGACAACTCACCCGACCGCGTCGCCCGCGAGGCCCTCGATGCGCTCGGCGCCGCTGCCGGCCCGGCGCGCCTCGACTACCCGACCTACTACGGCGGGCTCGCGCTCACCGTGCGCACGTACCTCGCGGCGCGCTTCGGCTTCAACGCCCACGCGCTCACCACGCGCGAGCTGGAGCGCCGCATGGTGTCGCACGGCGTGGATCGCTGGCAGGCCCGCCTCGTCGCCGGACTCCTCGAGCGGTGCGATGACGCGGTATACGCACACCGACACCCCGACTTCGCGTCCGCCGACCACGACCTCACGGTCGCCTACGAGATCGTCGAACTGTCGCGGCCGCGCGACCGCGGCGTCGAGGGACAGGCGGCGCTCGCATGACGCTGATGTTCCCGTGGGCGCTGCTGCTCCTCCTGCCGCTCGCGCTCCTCGTCTGGCGCGAGGTACGCGCGCGCCGCATCTCGCCGGTTCTCGTCGTCGCGGACCTCGCACCGTTGCGCACGGCCGCGCGGAAGTCGTGGCGCATCCGCCTGCGCGCGCTGCCGACGATTCTGCGCGCGCTCGCGATCGCCGTCGCGATCCTCGCGTTCGCGCGGCCCCGCCAGGGGCTCACCGTGACGACCGTGCCCGAGGAAGGCATCGACGTCGTCGTTGCGTTCGACGTGTCCTCCTCGATGACCTCGCCGATCGAGGGCGGCCGCACCACGCGGCTCGAGGCCGCTCGCACCGTGGTGACCGACTTCGTGAACTCACTGAAGGGCGATCGTGTCGGGCTCGTCATCTTCCAGGCGCGCGCACTGACGCTCGCGCCGCTGTCAGGCGACCTCGCGGCGATCCGGTCGCGCATCGGCACGCTGCAACCGGGACTGCTGAACGACGGCACGGCGATCGGCCTCGGGCTATCCGAGGCGATCGGCGTCATCAAAGAGTCGCCGGCGAAGAGCCGCGTGGTGGTGCTGCTCACCGACGGCGAGAACAACGCCGGCACGATCACGCCGCTGCAGGCCGCGCGCGTCGCGCAGGCGCTGGGCATCCGCGTGTACACCATCGGCTTCCAGGGGCAGAGCGGGACCGGCACGGATCGCCAGCAGCTCGCCACAATGGCGGAGGCCACCGGGGGCCGCACCTACGACGCGCGCACGCAGGCCGAGCTGGCACGCGCCTACAACGACATCTCCACGCTGGAACGTTCGCGGCTCGGTGAGCGGCGCTTCACGCGCTACAACGAGTTCGCGCCGTACCTCGCGATCGTCGCCGTCGGGC
This sequence comes from Chloroflexota bacterium, assembly GCA_947479915.1. GTDB lineage: Bacteria > Chloroflexota > Dehalococcoidia > UBA2979 > UBA2979 > SHYQ01. Next base: position 104,331 of record CANKAU010000004.1, on the reverse strand, counting down.
TGCTCGCCACGGACGGGCTGCTGCGCTCGACGTGGCTGAGGACACAGCCATGACGTTTGGTGCGCTGCGCTTCGGCATGCCCATCGCGTTCGCTGCGCTCGCACTCGTACCGCTGCTGATCGCGCTCGCGTGGTTCGAGGCGCGTCGTCGCGCGACGGCGAACGCACGCTACGGCGGCTCACCTTCGCTGCGTATCGGGGCGGCACCCCGGCGACGCGCGCTGCAGGGCGCGATGCTGATCGCCGCTGTGATGCTGCTGATCATCGCGGCCGCACGCCCGCAGTGGGGCTTCGAGGACGGCGAGGTCGAGCAGCGCGGCATCGACGTCGCGGTCGTCCTCGACGTTTCGCGTTCGATGCTCGCGACGGACATCGCGCCCACACGCGCGCGCGCCGCCGCGCAGGGCATCCGCGAGATGCTGGAGCACCTGGACGGGAACCGCGTCGCGCTGATCACGTTTGCGGGATCCTCGTTCACGCGGTCGCCACTGACCGTCGACCTGCCCGCCGTCGCCAACCTCGTCGACCGCGCGCAGAACGACTCGCCGCTGGTGCAGCCGGGCAGCGACCTCCGCGCCGCGATCGAGTCGGCCGTACTCCTGCTCTCGGTCACCGATCGCGCGGGAGCGCAGGTGATCGTGGTGGTCTCCGACGGCGAGGACCTGAGCGCCGACGTGCAGAGCGCCATCGACCGCGCCAACGCGCAGCACATCGCGATCTACACCGTGTTCGCCGGCACCGAAACGCCGACGCCGCTGCCGCAGGCCAGCGGTGGCACCGACGTCACGCGGGGCGATCCGCGCACCCTCGCCGCGATCGCGCGCGGCACCGGCGGCGCGACGCGCGACGTCCGAGGCATGGCGGGCCTCGCCGTGGACTTCCACCGCCTCCGCCAGACGCAGTTCGAGGTCGCCGACACTCGCGTGCCGCGCGAGCGCTTTGCTTGGTTCGTGGGCGCGGCGCTGGTGCTGCTGCTCGCGCAGGCCCTCGTGCCGACGACCGGCGAAGCGCCGCTGCTGCCGCACCTTCCCCTGCCTCGATCGGTGCGCGCGCGGCGCAACGCCGCGGGCATCGCGCTCTCCGCGCTGGTCGTCATGCTCACCGCGTGCGTCGGCGGGACGCCGGCGTACCGGCAGGTGGAGACAGGCAACCGCCTCTACAACGCAGGCCAGTTCAACGAGGCGATCGAGGCGTACCGCGCCGCCGCTGACCTCGCGCCCAACGACCTGGCGATCCAGTACAACATCGCGAACGGGCTCATCCGCCTCGGGCGCACCGACCAGGCGCTCGCCACGATCGACCTCGCGCTGACGAAGAACCCGGAGGCCACGCTCTCTACGCGGCTGCATTACAGCGCGGGCAACAGCGCGATGCAGCGGAGCGAACTCGAGCGCGCGCGCTCCGCGTTCCGCCAGGTGCTGCGACAGGACTCCGAGGACCAGGACGCGAAGGCGAACCTGGAACTCGTGTTGCGCCGCCTGCCGCCGCCCCCCACGCCCACGCCCACCCCGCCGCCGGGACAGAACGGACAGCAGGGACAGGGCCAGCAAGGACAACAGGGTCAGCAAGGCCAGCAGGGGCAGCAACCCGGGCAACAGGGACAGCCGGGCCAGCAGCCCGGGCAGGGCCAGCCCGGTCAGCAGGGGCAACCGGGCGCGGACGGACAGAACGGTACGCCTCAGCCGGGCCAACCCGGTGGCGGCGGGACGCAGGGCACGCCGTCCGGCGCGCTGAACCGCAATGACCCGACGGGCTCCCAGGCCGCGCTCGCCGCTGCCAACGCGGCGCTCGAGGCCGCGCTGGCGCAGCTCGGGCCGGAGGTATCCCCGCAGGAGGCCGCGCGCATCCTGGAGCTCGCCCAGCGCGCCAATGACCTGTCCGGGCTAGCGCCCCGCAACCCGCGCGGCGGTGTACCGCCGCGTTAGGCGATCCTCGGGTACGCGGCCGGCGTGCATCACGCGCGCCACGATCCTCGACCGCAACTGGTCACGCACGCGGCGGTAGTCGCGGTCCGCGATGCGCTGCGTCTGCTCGTCTTCCTCGATCGCCGTCTCGCGCGGCCGCCCGTATCGATCGCGCGTGTACGCCTGCGCGAGGTTGCGCATGCCGGCGGCCTCGCCCGTGATCGCGCCAAGCCACTCGGCGGCCTCCGACGGCGTGAGGTACGAGGGCGGCGGGATGCCGGCCCACGAGGCGAGCCGGTACACCTTCGCCCAGCGCGACGCGGCGGCGTTCAGGCCGCGGAACGATCGCTCCCACAGCACTCGCCCGACTACGGCCACCACGATCGCGACGACGGAGAGCACCAGCAGCACGGAAATGAGCTGCACGAGGATCTGCCCGACGCGTGTCTCGAAGAACGACTGCGACGACAGGCCGTTGAGGTCCGCGCCGGTGTCACCGGCGAACTCGTCCGGGAACACGTCGACCGGCATGTCGTCCGGCGACGTCGTCGAACGTGCCGCCTCGGCCTCCGCGAGCGCGTCCTTGTCATCGCCGGGGCGCGTGACGACGGGCCGCGAGGGCGTCGGGTTGAACTCGACCCAGCCGAGGTTCGGGAAGTAGACCTCGGGCCACGCCCACGCGCGCTGCTCCGTGACGGTGTACTGCTTCGTGACGTTGTCCACGTCGTTCGGGTCAAGGACGAAGCCCGTCGCCACGCGCGCGGGGATGCCGAGCGTGCGCAGCATCACCGCCATCGACGATGAGAACTGGTCGAAGTAGCCGGCCTTCTGGTCGAACAGGAACGCGGCCACCGCGTCGCGACGCGGCGGAGCGGGCGGCGGCTCCAGCGTGTAGTTGTAGTTCCGGCGCAGGTGCTGCTCGATGCGTCGCGCCGCCTCGTACGGCGTGCGCGAGTTACCGGCCACCTGCTTCGCCAGCTCGGCGACCTCGGGCGGCAGGGTCGCCGGCAGCTCCGTGTAGGAGTCGATGATCGCCTGCGGATAGGCGGTGCCTGAGTTGAGCAGCGTGGGCACCGCGGCCGCAGAGACGGTGCCCACCGTGGTGTAGGTCTTGCCGACCGCGGCGGGATCGTTGGGGATGACGCCCAGCGGCAACGCGCTCGGGTCGATCAGCTGGCGGCCGGGAACGTTCGCGGTGAGCGGGTCGCCCACCGACAGCAGCCGACGATCCGGCGCACCTGCGCCGACGACCTCGATCTGCGAGGTGACCGTCTGGCGTACCTCGGCCTTCGACTTCTGCGTACCGAACTCCGCGGCCTGCACCGTCGTCCCGTTCAGCGGGACCGGCGCGGCGTCGGTGAGCTTCCAGCCGCCCCCCGTGTACTCGTCGTACACCGCACCGCGCAGGTTGCCGGGCGCCGTCGCGGAGACCTTGTACAGCGGAGTCGTGCCCAGCGCGACTTTGCCCTGCAGCGGGAGCGTCGCGCCGAACGTGTGAACGGGCACCTCGCGCTTCGAGTTGATGCCGACGAACAACTGGCCCAGCGCCTCCACCCTGGAGGTCACCGGCTCCAGCGCCTTGTCCCACACGCGTGCCACCGGACCCCAGTGGTTTGCCGTCGGCACGATCCACGCCGCAGTGACGAGGGCGACCGCGACGATCAGCCCGACGAACATCACCTCGAGCGACATGAACTCCGGCAGCGCAATGTGCTCGTTGCGCCACCTCGCTCCCGCGCGCAGGAACTCCATGCGCGTCACCAGCAGTACGGAGGCGAGCAGGAAGATGATGAACCCGAGCGAGGGCTGACCGGGCAGGTACGAGATGTTGGTGAGCAGGATGATCCCGCCGGGGATCAGGGCCGCCCACGCGTTCTGCCAGCGCACCACGGCCCAGCAGGACAGGAACACGACGACGTAGACGAGTGCGACGAGGAGCACGACAAACGGCAGCGAGTCCGCGGAGATCGCGGAATTCCAGAACGCCGTCCCCCACGCCTGCATGCGCAGCGAGAACTCCGCCCAGCGGCCTGCCCACCCGGTGCCCAGCGATTCGTCGATGATCGGGACGCGCTGCAGCACCAGCATCAGCACGACCGCCGCGCCGAACAGCGCACCGACCACCGCGGCGATCGAGGAGTGCAGCCGTGACTGTGCCAGCAGCCACCCGGCGATCACGCCGAACGTGGCGACGGTGATCAGCGACGGCATCTCATCCACCCAGTCGGACGACTGGAGCGATCCGATCACCGGTAGCTGCGCGAGCAGGATCAGCGAGAACGTGAGCCACGCTTCCCACGAGGTCCACCAGCGCGCGACACGCACCGGCTCGCCCGTGTGCTGTTGCTGCGCCTCGGGGTTGAACAGCTCATCGAAGTTGGATGCTGCGTGTGCCATCGCGGTACCTCGTGCCTAGCGCTTCGCCGGGGCGATGCGCCCCAGGCTCGGATCGCTGCCCTCGGAGAGCGCGCGGGTCAGGTCGTCGTGGTGCTTCACGGTGTAGGCGTATACGCCGCCCGCGGCCAGCGTGCCGTATACGTCGAGCGGGCTCTGTGTACCGCCGAAGGTGTCCGCTTCCAGCAGCACCGCGGCCACCTTCACGCCGCGCCCCTGCAGCGACATGAGCGTGAGCGCCCACGACTGATCGGCGGATGGCGTGACCACGACCACGGTGGTGTGCCGACCGAAGCGCCGAGACTCCTCGATCAGCAGATGGTGCAGCGACACGTCCCCCGTCGCCCGCGCGAGCGCGAGCGATTCGAGGAGCCGCGTGTAGTGGTTCTGGCCGCGATCCGGCTCATTGATGCGCAGGTCATCGCCGAAGGAAATGAGGCCGACGGAGCGGTGCGCGTTCAAGAAGAAGCGCGCGACGGATGCCGCGACCGACACCGCCATCTCCTCGGTGCCCTCTTCGCCCTCGCCCGCGTGGCGCTGCTGCTCGAGGTCGAGCACGAGCCAGATGTCCGAGGCGGGGTCGAGTTCGAAGATCTTCACCATCGGCTGACCGCGGTGCGCAGTCGCCGGCCAGTGGATGCGGTTGTACGAGTCGCCCGGCTCGTAGGGACGCACACCCGCGACGTTCGGCGTGACGTTGTGGGTACGGCGGCGGATGCGCCCCTCGCCGGGCAGGTTGGCGGGCGGGATGTAGAAGTTCGGCAGCTCCGGCGCGTTCGGATAGACGAGGAGCGAGGTCTGGTCACCGAACGTACGGGTGACGTGGAAGAAGCCGAACGGGTCGGACGCGGTAACGCGCACCGGGCCGAGCGTGTACAGCCCGCGCACGCGCGTCCTCGTGCGGTAGTCCCACGAGACGACGCCGCGCGATCCGAGCGTGAGCACGCGCTTCGAGTTGTGACCGGGGACGGAGGACGGATCCTCCACCTCCAGCCACACCTTCGGCAGGATCGATCGCGACCGCACCGTGACGCGGCCCTCGATTGGCTGGCCCTGCGTCACGCGCTGCGTGGTGCGCTGCACCTCGACGTCGAGGCTCTCCGCCATCGCCTTCGTCCAGAAGTACAGCAGCGGCAGCGCGAACGCGGTGATATACGCAAGGCGGAAGAGCAGCCAGAAGCCCGTGGCGAACGCGAGCACGAAGCAACCGACCGTGAGGATCACGGCGATCGAGACGTTCACGTTCCGCCGGATCGCGGCGCCGAGGGCGAAGAGTCGCTCCACGGGGTCCCCCTGTTCGGGCCGTCCGGGACGTTCCCGGCCGGCCCTCAGTCGCGCGTGACTACGACCCGCCGCGGGCGCGGACGCCCGGGACGGGAACGCGCTCGACCGCCTCGGTGACGACCTGCGCACTGTCGATGTCGCGGACGCGGGCGCTCGGACTCACGATGACGCGGTGTCCAAGGGTGGGGTACGCCAGCAGCTTCACATCATCCGGCTGCACGAAGTCGCGCCCGTCCAGCAGCGCGTGCGCCTGCGTGGTGCGCATCAGCGCGAGCGAGCCTCGAGGCGACGCACCCAGGTAGACGGACTCGTGCTCACGCGTCGCGTTCACCAGCGACACGATGTACTGCTTGATCAACGGGTCCACGTAGATGCGGCCAACGGCCTCCTGCATCTCGACGACCTCTTCGGGCGTGATCACCGCAGGCAGCTCGTCGATCGGGTGGCGGTTCTGCTGCGCGTCCATGATCAGCACCTCGTCCGTCTGGGACGGGTAGCCGAGGTGGATGCGGAGCAGGAAACGGTCCAGCTGCGCCTCCGGCAGCGGGAACGTGCCTTCGTACTCGATGGGGTTCTGCGTCGCCATGACCATGGAAGGGCGCGGCAGCGGGTGCGTGACGCCGTCCACCGTGACCTGGTGCTCCTCCATCGCCTCGAGGAGTGCGGACTGCGTCTTCGGCGTCGCGCGGTTCACTTCGTCGGCGAGGACGATCTGCGCCATGATCGGGCCGGGACGGAATTCGAAGCGACCTGACCCCTGCTGGTAGATCGTCACGCCCGTGACGTCCGTGGGCAGCAGGTCCGGCGTGAACTGGATGCGGGAGAAGTTACAGCCCGTGGACCGCGCGAGCGCACGCGCGAGCATGGTCTTACCCACGCCCGGCACGTCCTCGATCAGCAGGTGGCCACGGCAGAGGAGCGTAATCAGCGCGAGGCGCGCCTCGTGCGTCTTGCCGATGATCACGTGCTCGACGTTCTCGAGCACGCGTTCCGCGATCAGCCTGGGATCCTCCATCACGCCCTCCGGCCGCAAGGGGCCAACTATCGAGACGGACGCCGAGGTGGCGTCCGCCATGCGTGGGGTATGACCTCGCAGGTGGTGGGTCCGTTGCCCCGGGCACCGCTCCCGAAGTCCCCGGAGTATAGCAATTCTGCAACCCCGCCTCGCCCTCCGACTGTACGATCAACACGATTACGTCGACGTTTCGCCCTCGCCCGGATCGGAGCCTCCGCTGCCGCCGAAGCCTGCCCGGCTCCGCACTGTCCGCGCGCTTGTCGCACTCCTCGCCCTGCTGGGCGCGGTAACGGCTGGCTGCGCGAACCGCCCGCCCGCCACCGTCCCCGGCACCCCGCCGCGCACGGCCTCCGGCGCATCCGAGACCCCCACCCCAACCGCCTCGCCCCTCCCGCGCGTTGAGGCGTCACCGGCGACTCCCGCCGCCACCCCCACCCCGAGCGGCACCGCCTCGACGCCTCCCGCCGGCACCAGGCCGCCCGCTGCCACCTCGCCGACACCCGTCACGACGCCCCCCGCGCCCCCAGCCTTCGAGGTGCGCCTCGACCCGCCGTTCGTCGCTCAGGGCGAGACGGTGTTGGTGCGGGTGAACGGCGCGGCCGGCGGCACGGTGACGACGGCCGCTGGCGGCAAGGTTCCGCTGCTGCCCTCGGCGACCGGCGCGTGGGCGGTGCTCGGCGTCGGGCTGTACGTGCCCCTGGGCAACGCGACGATCACCGTGACCGGCACGGACGAAGCCGGTGCATCGCTCGGCGCGGTCAGCGCGCGCTACACCGTGGTCGACCCCGCGCGCCCCGCCGACTACCTCGTCACGACCGAGGAGACCGCCGCGATCCTGACGCCGGAAGCGGGCGCGACCGAGACGCGACTCCGCGGCGAGCAGTTCGCATCGTTCGACGCGACCCCGCGCTGGCGCACGGCGTTCCGCCACCCGGTGCTGGGCTTCGAAGTGTCGACGCAGTTCGGATCGGGGCGCTCAATCAACGGCGGCCCCGTCGGCGACTTCCATTCGGGCGAGGACCTCGCCGTGGACGAGGGTGTGAACGTCACCGCCGCCGCGCCCGGTCGCGTGTCATGGGTAGGTGCGATGCCGATCCGCGGCAACAGCGTGATCGTCGATCACGGCGGCGGCGTGAAGACCGGCTACCACCATCTCCTCGACACGGCGGTCGTCGTCGGCCAGCAGGTCGAGGGCGGCGCGCTGCTCGGGCACGTGGGATCAACCGGCTTCTCCACCGGACCGCACCTGCACTGGGAGCTCACGATCTTCGGCGTGAACGTGGACCCGGAGACGTGGACTACGCGCACGTTCCCGCACTAGCGGGACGCGCTACTTCGGTGCCCGCGCGATCAGGCAGCGCCACTCCACTTCGCCCTCGATGCGCTGCGGGTCGAGGCCCACGGCGCGCGCAGCGTCGCTGACCTCGTCCGCGTCGCGGGCGATGAAGCCGCTGAGGATCACGATGCCGCCGGGGCGGATGGCGCGCGCGAACGCGGGCAGCAGCGCGATGTTCACGGTCGACGAGATGTTCGCGACGAGCACGTCGCAGCACGCCTCGGGCGGACGCTCCGGCCACGGCCAGCCGAGGATCGGCGTGCCGATCATCGGCGCGCCCTTCTCCGGCGCGCCGGGCAGCGATCCCGCGGCGAAGACGATCTGATCGGCGACGCCATTGATCGCGGCGTTCTCTGCTGCGATCGCGATCGTGTCCGGGTCGTTGTCGATCGCGCGCACCTCACGCGCACCCAGGAGCGCGCTGGCGATCGCGAGGATGCCGGAGCCGGTGCCGACATCCAGCACCTCGAGCGGGCCGTGCTGCTCTGCTTCGAGCGCGATCAGGCACAGGCGCGTCGTCTCGTGCTGGCCGGTGCCGAAGGCGGTGCCAGGGTCGAGCTCCACGACCACCTGGCCGGGTTCGGGCGTGTACGGCTCCCACGTGGGACGCACGACAAGGCGCGGGCCGATGTGCTGCACGTGGTAGAAGCGCTTCCACTCCTCCGACCACACGTGCGCACCCACCTCGCTGATGCGGAGGCGCGGCAGCGGCGCGGTCAGAGCGAGCGCATCGAGGCGCCGACGCAGCGCGCGACGCGGCGCGCCCGGTGCCAGCGCGGGGAACGTGGCGCGCACCAGCGACGGCTCGTCGAGTTCCTCGTAGTGGAAGTCGGCGTTGTCATCGACCTGGATCGCGGGCTCGATCGAGATGCCCTCGGCGCCCGCTTCGCGCATCGCGTCGGCGACGGCGTCCACGTCGTCCGGGACGACGCGCACCACGACCTCCACCCAGCGCTGATCGGCAGTGGGGTTCGTCATGCGCTAGGAGAAGACGTCGCGGATGCGCCCGAAGAAGGACGAGTCCTCGTCCGGCACCTCGGGCGTGCCGAGGGACTCCGCGAGCTGGCGCATGAGTTCCTTCTGCTGCGTGGAGAGCTTGTCCGGCACCACCACGAAGGTCCGCACGAGGAGGTCGCCGCGCCCGCCACCGCGCAGGTGCGGGACGCCTCGACCCTTGATGACGTGCACTTCGCCGGGCTGGATGCCGCCCTTGAGCTTGAGCTCTTCCGTGTCGCCCTCGAGCGTCGGGATCTCGACGTCCATGCCGAGCGCGGCCTGCGCGACGTTCAGCGGCAGGTCGTACACGAGGTTCTGGTCGAGGCGCTTGAAGACCGGGTGGTCCTTCACCGCCAGTTCGACGTACAGATTGCCGCCCGGGCCGCCGTGCTGGCCGGCGTCGCCCTCGCCGGCGATGCGGATCTGCGAGCCCTCGTCCACGCCGCCGGGGATGCGCACCGTGCGCTTCACGCGCGCGCGCTTAGCACCGGCGCCGCGACACGCGGGGCACGGGTTCGTGACGATCTGGCCCTCGCCGCGGCAACGACCGCAGGCGGTGACGTTCACGAACTGACCGAAGAGCGACTGCTGCACGCGCCGCAGCTCGCCCGCGCCGTTGCACTCAGGACAGGTGTCGCGAGGCGCGCCGTCCGCCTGACCGGTGGCCTTGCAGTCGTTACACCGCTCCGTGCGCTGGTAGACGATCTCCTTCTCCACGCCGAACACGGCCTCCTCGAGCGTCAGCTCCAGCGTGGCGCGCAGGTCGGAGCCGGGCTGCGGCCCCGCACGTCGCTGCGCCGTGCCGCGGAAGAACGCGTCGAAGATGTCGCCGAAGCCGCCGAAGCCCTCGTGGCCGGAGAAGCCCTGCGCGCCGCCGTTGACGCCGCCCATGCCAAAGCGGTCGTACTTCGCGCGCTTGTCCTGGTCGGACAGCACCTCGTAGGCGGCATTGACCTGCTTGAAGCGGGTCTCCGCCTCAGGGTCCTTGTTCCGGTCGGGGTGGAACTCCATGGCGAGCTTGCGGAACGCACGCTTGATCTCGTCGGCGGACGCATTCCGCGCCACGCCGAGGACGCCGTAGAGGTCAGTTTCAGTCGTCATAGGCGATCTATTGTACCGGGTCGCCAGTGCTGAGCGCCCGGGGAAGACCCCGATCCGCCCTTAACACGATGCGAACCGACCAGCGCGAGCCGAGGCATAGCGTCGCCGTTCAGAACCGCTTGAACGTCCAGACCACGCCTCGGAGGCCCCATGCATCTGATCCAGTCCAGCCGCTGGGCGATGATTGCCATCGCTCTCGTCCTCGTCGCCGCGGCGGCGATCACCATCCCGGCGCGCCGCGCCAGCGCGGATGACCCCCAGCGCTTCAGCTTCGCGCTCTGGGGCGACGTCCCCTACGCGAAGGCGAACAACGCCGCCGACATCCCCGTCATGATCAGCGACATGAACGCGTCCGGCCTCGCCTTCACCGTCTTCGACGGCGACACGAAGGACGGATCGTCGCGCTGCGACAACTCGTCCTACGACGACGCGAAGGCGCGCTTCAACTCCACCACCGCCCCGACCGTCTACGTCGTTGGTGACAACGAGTGGACGGACTGCCACCGTTCCAACAACGGCGACTTCAACGCGCTGGAGCGCCTGGACTACCTGCGCAAGACCATGTTCAACACCGTCGCGTCCTTCGGGAAGGCGACCATGCCGCTGGAGCACCAGGGCCCCGTGGGCGGCAAGTACGCCGAGAACACCCGCTGGATCTACGGCAACGTGGCGTTCATCGGCATCAACATGATCGGCAGCAACAACAACTTCGTCCTCGACGCGAAGGGCTGCGATGACGGCGGCCGCACCAAGCGCACCCTGAACGACTGCCTCGCCGACAACATCGAGGCCGCCGAGCGCGACGCCGCGAACATCTCGTGGCTGCGCGACACGTTCGCGATCGCCAAGCAGCGCAAGCTCGCCGGCGTCATGATCATCGCGCAGGCCGATCTGTCCTTCGACGTCCCCGAGACGCCGACGATCGACGAGCGCAGCGACCCGAACTTCAACGGCCTCAACGCCTTCTTCAACGCGATGGCGGACGAGACGATGAAGTTCAACGGCCAGGTCGTGTACGTGCACGGCGACACCCACTTCTTCAAGGTCGACAAGCCGCTGGCGATCGACCCCGCTGTGAAGCCGGGCGCGAACAAGTTCGTCGTCGGTGACAACGCGAAGGCCGTGGCGAACTTCACGCGCGTGCAGACCTTCGGCAGCGCCAACGCCGCGTGGGTGAAGGTCACCGTGGACCCGACGAGCCGCAACGTCTTCGTCTTCGAGCCGATGATCCCCGGCTCGCCGGCCCCGACCGCCACCGGCCCCGTCCCGACGGCGACCCCCGCCGGCGCGACCGCGACTCCGGCGGCCTCCGGCACCGCGACCGCGACCGCCACGCCGAAGCCGTAACCCCGCCGGGCGGCATCGAACGCAACAGGCCCGGGCTTTCGCCCGGGCCTGTTCGCTATGCCTCGATGTCCACGGGTGCAGGCGTAGCCTCGGCCGGCGCGGGTGCCGCCTCGACGATGTGCTTGAGGGCGAGGCCGGTCAGGAGGCCGACGCTCGCCTGGGCCGCGACCGCGAGGCCCTGACGAAAGGGTGCGACGAGCGGTTCAACATCGAGCAACCGCGCCACGTCTGAAAGGATTACCGCGAGAACGCTCGCGAAAGCCACGATCGCCCATCCGGATGCCGCCGACCGTCGCCATGCGCGCGCTGCGGCGTCATGACCGCCTCGCCGCAGCACCGTGCTCTGCCTCGCGGCAAACACGGCGGCGAACACAAGACCGGACACGAGACCGGCAGCGATTCTAAAGACGTCCCGGGCCGCGAAGAGCCCGCGCACATTCCCGAATTCAGAACCAAAGATCTCGATCGCGAGAAACGGCAGGGCCATAACTAGCAGCGTGCTTAGCACGTTGAGCACCGTATCGATGGCCACGTACGCGATCACGAGCAGCACCGACCATGCGACCCACTCGAGCGGCCGCATCCGTATCACGGCCCGGACAACAGCGGCTTGTAGAGCGATCCCTACGCCCCAGTACAGCGGACCGACGACTGCCGCGATCAACGTCAACTGTTTCGTGTACGCGAGAATGCGATCCGGGTCGGCTCGAAGGTCAACCGGACTCGGGGGAACTGGCGCAATCGCGTGATACACCGCGAACCACAGGCCCCACGCGACCACCCACACCAACGTGCTCCACAACACAAAGAAGCGCGGGAGCCGGTGCGCTGTTTCCATCGACCGACTCCCGCGCTGTGTGTGTGACCTTCGAGGCCGCGACTATACCTCGCGGAACTCGCCCTCGATCGTCTCGCCCTCGGCGTCACCGCTGCCGGGCTGCGACTCGCCGCCGCCGCCGGGGGCGTTCGCGGCCTGCTGGGCGCCGTAGACCGCGGCGCCGACCTCCTGCATCGCCTTCGAGAGCGCTTCGAGCTTCTCGTTGACGGCGGTGTTGTCCTCGCCCTTCAGCGCCTCGCGAACCGCGGCGACGGCGTCCGTCACCGTCTTCTTGTGGTCCTCCGAGATCACCTCGGCGTTGTCGGTGAGCATCTTCTCGGCGGAGTACGCCAGGCTCTCCGCCTGGTTGCGCGTCTCCACGGCGGCGCGGCGCTCCGCGTCCTCCGCGGCGTGGGCCTCGCCCTCCTTGCGGAGGCGCTCCACCTCGACGTCCGTCAGGCCGCTGGCCGACTGGATCGTGACGTGCTGCTGCTTGCCCGTCGCCTTGTCGGACGCCGACACCTTCACGATGCCGTTCGCGTCGATGTCGAACGTCACCTCGACCTGCGGGACCCCGCGCGGCGCGGGCAGCAGACCGTCGAGGATGAAGCGCGCCAGCGACTTGTTGTCGGTGGCCATCGACCGCTCGCCCTGCAGCACGTGGATCTCGACGGACGGCTGGTTGTCGGACGCGGTCGAGAACGTCTGCGAGGCACTCGTCGGGATCGTCGTGTTGCGCTCGATCAGCGGGGTCATCACGCCGCCCAGCGTCTCAATGCCCAGCGTCAGCGGGGTCACATCGAGCAGCAGGACGTCCTTGACCTCGCCCTTGAGCACCCCGGCCTGGACCGCGGCGCCGATCGCCACGACCTCGTCCGGGTTCACGCCGCGGTGCGGCTCCTTGCCGAAGAACTCCTGCACCTTCGCCTGCACCAGCGGCATGCGCGTCATGCCGCCGACCAGCACGACCTCGTCGATGTCGCCGGGCGAGACGCCCGCGTCCTTCAGCGCCTGTCGCACCGGCTCGATGCTGCGGTCGACGAGGTCGCCGACGAGCTGCTCGAACTTCGAGCGCGTCAGGTTCAGCACCATGTGCTTCGGCCCGGAGGCGTCGGCAGTGATGAACGGGAGGTTGATCTCCGTCTGCTGCGCGGACGACAGCTCGATCTTCGCGCGCTCCGCGGCCTCCTTGAGGCGCTGCAGCGCGCTGCGGTCCTGCGCCAGGTCCACGCCCTGCTCGCGCTTGAACTCCGCGACGAGGAACTCGATCAGCACGTTGTCGAAGTCGTCGCCGCCGAGGAACGTGTCGCCGTTGGTGGCCTTCACCTGGAACGTGCCGTCGCCGATCTCCAGCACGGAGATGTCGAACGTGCCGCCACCCAGGTCGTAGACCGCGATCAACTCCTCCGCCTTGGAGTCGAGGCCGTACGCCAGCGACGCCGCGGTCGGCTCGTTGATGATGCGCAGCACCTCGAGTCCCGCGATGCGGCCGGCGTCACGCGTGGCCTGTCGCTGGGCGTCGTTGAAGTACGCGGGGACGGTGATGACCGCCTCGTTGACCGCCTCGCCCAGGTACGCCTCGGCGTCGGCCTTCAGCTTCTGGAGGATCATGGCGCTGATCTCGGGCGGGCTGTACTGACGGTCGCCCATCTCGATGCCCGCGTCCGCGTTATCGCGCTTCACGATGTTGAAGCCGGCGATGCGCTTCAGGCGCTGCACCTCTTCATCCTCGAACTTGCGGCCCATGAGGCGCTTCGCCGAGTAGATCGTGTTCTGCGGGTTGGTCACCGACTGGCGCTTCGCCACGGTGCCCACCAGGCGCTCGCCGTCCTTCGCGATCGCGACCACGGACGGCGTCGTGCGCCCACCCTCCGCGTTCGGGATGACGCGAGGCTCGCCGCCCTCCATCACCGCGACGCAGGAGTTCGTCGTCCCCAGGTCGATGCCGATTACCTTTGCCATGTGGCCCTCTTCTCCTGCCGTCGCGGTCACGCGTGACGGCTCTATCTCGTATTCGAATCGCCCCGTCGGGGCAGGTGGCGGTTACTCGGTCGGAGGCGTCGAGGCGCGGTCGCCGTCGCCCACCAGCACCATCGCGGCGCGCATCACGCGATCGTTCAGCGTGTAGCCGCGCCGCAGCACGCGCACCACGGTGCCGTCCGGCCCCGGCGCGCTGCCGACGGCCTCGTGCTTCGCGGGGTCGAACGCCGCGCCGAGCGCGAGGATCTCCGTCACGCCGGCGGACTCCAGCACGCTGCGGAACTTCGACATGACGAGCTCCACGCCCGCCACCCACGCGTGGTCCTTGATGTCCTCGTGCGGCGTCTCCACCGCGCGCTCCAGGTCGTCCAGCACCGGGAGGAAGTTGAGGATGCTCGCGGTCAGCTGGTAGCGACCGAACTCCGCACGCTCCTCCTGTGCTCGACGCTGCAGGTTCTGGTAATCGGCCACGGCGCGCAGGTGCTGCGCGCGCGCCTGTTCCAGATCCGCGCGCAACGACTCCACCGTCTCCACGGGCTCGGACGCCCCATCGGACACGGACGAGTCAGACTCCGGTGCGACGGCGTCGCTCCGTTCTTCGGTCATCGGGTCTCCCTCAACATCGGATGATCGTCCGACTGCCGCGCCACACGGCGGCCGGACGAGGTCTCGCGGTGCGCCGGCCTACGCCTGGCGAACCTCGTGCAGCAAGTGGCTCATCAGTCGCGCGACGTAGCGGACGCGCGGGATGGTGCGGTGGTACGCCATCCGCGTGGGGCCGATCACCGCCACGGTGCCGATGGCGTCCTCGTCGCCGTAGCGCGAGATCACCATGCTCCACTCCTGCATCGAATCGTCACCGTGCTCGCGACCGATCACGACCTGCGTCGAGCCGATCTGCGCGTCGATTGCCTGCTCCAGCACACGACGCACGCGGTAGGCCTGCAGCGTGGCCACGGCCTCCAGCATGCGATCGGTGTCCAGGAACTCCGGCTGCTTCAGCACGGCGTTCAGTCCATCGAGGAACGTCTCCTCGGCGATGCGCTGCTCGTCGATCAGATCGGCGATCGCACGCGCCGTCGCCGCCTCGTCCGGATCCGGCAGCTCCGCGGCGACCGCGCGCGCGATCCGCGCGTCGGCCCCCTCGATGCGCACGTTCAGTCGCACCGCTCGGTCCGTGAGCTGCGCCTGCGAGGTGGGCGACTGGAGCGGCAGCATGCGCTGTCGCACGCGCCCGTCGTCCATCACCGCCACCAGCAGCGCCGTGTCGTGGTTCAGCTCAACCAGCTGCGCATGCCGGATGCGGCTGGACGCCGCGCGCGGCCTCGTCACGACGGCGGCGTTCCCCACGGAGCCCGCGAGGATCGTGGCGGACAGGCTCAACCACTCGTCCAGTCCGCCCATCACCTGGTGCAGCTGGTGCTCGATCGTCCGCTGCTCCTGGGCCTCGACGGGCTCCTCGGACATCAGCATCTCGACGAAGGTGCGGTAGCCCATGTCGGAGGGAACGCGCCCGGCCGAGGTATAGGGCTGGGTGATGTACCCGTCCTCCTCGAGGCGCGCGAGCTCGTTCCGGATCGTGGCCGTGGAAATGTCGAGGTGGTGACGCGCGACGATCGCCCGCGAGCTGACCGGCTCAGCGGTGCTGATGTACTCGTTCACGACCATGCCCAGGATTGCCGCGCGACGCTCGGTGAGCACCTTCGACCTCCGCTCGGGCTGTGTTTCCGTCGATTAGCACTCTCCAGTCGAGAGTGCTAACTGCCCTTGAATTGTAGGCAGACCGCCCCCGGCGGGTCAATCCAGATTCGATTACGACTTCGTAGTAACCGCCCTCCTCGCGGTCGCGCCCCGGCCACCCGCGCCCGCAGGCGCGCCGCCTATACTGCGGACACCGAGGGCGCGCCCGCAGCAGGAGTCCCGCTACGCCCGACCAGCACGAGGACGCCGACGGCGCCCTCCCCGACCGCAGTGCGTTCTCCGACCTGTACGAGGCCCACGCGCCTCGGGTCTACCGCTACCTGCTCTCCCGCACCTCGAATCCCAGCGACGCCGAAGAACTGACCTCGCGCACATTCGTGCGGGCGCTCGCGGGCCTCGATCAGTACCGGGGGCGCGGCGCCGGCTTCCCGGCGTGGCTCATGAGCATCGCCCACAACCTGCTGGTGAACTGGTACCGCGACCGCGGCCGCCGCCCCCCGACCGAGGCGCTGGACGCCGCGCTCCAGATTCCCGCCGCGACACCCGGCCCCGAGGCGAGCCTCGAACAGAACGAGAGCATCGCGCGGGTGCGGGCGGCGATCAGCGCGCTGGCCCCGGACCGGCAGCAGCTGATCTCTCTGAAGTATGTCGACGGTCTCTCGAATGCCGAGATTGGCCGTATCATGGCGCGAACCGAGGGGGCGGTGAAGGCACTGCACCATCGCACCCTGCGCGAACTCCAGCGGTTGCTGGGAGATGAAGAGCGTGGCTCCTCAACCGTGAGGCCGCCGCGCGAAGGGAGCCGCCGATGACCCCCACCTCCTCGGGGTACGGTGCTCGCATCACCGGCGTCGGCCGCTACGTCCCCGACCGCATCGTCACCAACGCCGAGCTCGAGCAGACCTTGGACACCACGAACGAGTGGATCGTGGAGCGCACCGGCATCCGCGAGCGGCGCGTTGCCGCGCCCGACGAAACGTCCAGCACCATGGGCGCCCGCGCGGGCCTCGCCGCGATCGAGTCGGCCCAGATCGACCCGGCCACGATCGATCTCGTCATCGCAGCGACGTGCACGCCGGACGGGATGTTCCCCGCCTCCGCCACGCGCATCCAGCACGCCGTGGGCGCGGGCCGCGCCGGCGCGTTCGATGTGAACGCGGCGTGCAACGGCTTCATGTCTGCCCTCTCCACCGCCGTGCAGTTCGTCGCCGCGGGCACCTCGCAGCGCGCGCTCGTAGTGGGCACCGAGACGATGACGCGCATCGTCGACTGGACCGACCGCAGCACCTGCGTGCTCTTCGGCGACGGCGCCGGCGCCGCGATCGTCGAGCGCGCCGTCGAGGGCGAGCCGGGCGGCGTGGGCGCCATGCTGCTGCGCTCGGATGGATCGCAGGCAGGACTGCTGTGGGCCTCCGGGCCGTGCACCCCGGGCGCCCCCGGCGCCACGAACCCCTTCGGCGCGGCGCTCGCGCAGGAGGCGCACATCGTCATGAACGGCGCGGCCGTCTTCCGCAGCGCGGTCAATGCGCTCTCCGAGACGTCCGCCGAGGCGATCGCGAAGGCGGGGCTGACCATCGACGACATCGCGCTCTGCGTGCCGCACCAGGCGAACCGCCGGATCATCACCGCGATGGCCGAGCGCGTGGGCCTGCCGATGGAGCGCGTCTACGTGAACGTCGATCGCTACGGGAACACGTCCAGCGCGACGATCCCGATCGCGCTCGCGGAGGCGGAGGCAGACGGCCGTCTGAAGCCGGGCGACCGGGTGCTCCTCGCCGCGTTCGGCGGCGGGCTCTCGTGGAGCGCGATGGTGCTGGAGTGGGCCGGCGTCCGCGCCTCCCGCGCCGGCCTCGAGGCGCCTCGCGCGGTGGCGCGGGCCTAATCCCGCACCACACGCCGCGGCTCGCCGCACCCCGCTGCCTCGGATAGAATCGAGGTACCGACACTCCCCCGCGTTTCGTGACCTCGGAGGTCCGCATGGACATCACCTGGCTTGGGCATGCCGCGACGCGCATCCGGACGCGAGCCGCTGCCGTGGTGATGGATCCGTACGACAAGTCCGTCGGCGGCACCATGGGCCGCCCGGACGCGCACATCATCACCATCAGCCACCAGGACCCAATGCGGAACGGCGTGGCGAGCGTGGCCCCCACCGACGGCGCGCCGATGGTGCTGGATGGCCCCGGTGAGTACGAGATCCGCGGCGTGCTGATCGAGTCGGTGCGCGCGACGCTCCGCCAGGTCGAGGGCCGCCTGCCCGATCCGCCCGAGGCACTTCGCAGCGTGCTGTGGCACTTCGAGGCGGAGGAGTTGCGCGTCGCGCACCTCGGCGGTCTCGGTGGCCACCCGACCAAGGAGCAGCTCGATCTGCTCTCGGACGTCGACATTGTGATCGTGCCGATCGGCCTCGCCGACACGCTGTCCCCCGCGGACGCGGCGAAGGCGATCCGCGCGCTGGAGCCGACGATCACGATCCCGGTCGGCTACGACCCGGCCGGCGACGGCGCGGAGCTCAAGGCATTCGCAGAGGCGCTCGCCCTGAAGCCCGAGGAGCCCGTCTCGCGCTTCTCCATCGCGCGCCGCGGCGCGACCGAGGAACGCCGTCTCGTGATCCTCGAGGCACGCGCCTAGCAGCGACTCCGGCGGGCACGCCTGCCGCTGCCGCGATCACCACACTCGCCACGGGGACGCCCCTCCTTTCCGAACTGCGTGGCACAAACAGAAGAGCCGCCCGATGGGCGGCTCTTCTTGTGTACTCGTGAGGCAGCTCGCTACGGGAGGTACTGCATCGGGTCCTGCACGCGACCACCAAGGTGCAGTTCGAAGTGCACGTGCGGGCCGGTGGAGGCACCGGAGTTGCCGCTACTGCCGATGCGCTGACCGGCGGCAACCTTGTCGCCCTTGGCGACGGCGAATGCGGAGAGGTGGGCGTACAGCGTTTCGTAGCCGGCACCGTTGTCCACGATGATGTGGTAGCCGTACGAGCAGCACGGGTTGCCGCCGACGAAGGTGACCGTGCCTGCGGCCGACGCCTGCACCGGCGTGCCCACCGGGACGGCGACGTCGATGCCGAGCGGGTGCGAGGGGCCAAACGGCGAGGTCAGGAGACCTCGGACGGGCCACGACCACGCGCTGTTCGGAGCAACGGTAACTGCGGGGGTGCGGGGCGCGGTCGTCGGCGCGGCGGCTGCGGCCTGGCGCGGCGGGGCGATCGTGGCGGCGATCTCCACCTTGCGGCCACCCGGGACGAGGATCTGCGATCCCTCGCGGAGGCGGTTCGGGTCGCCCTGCAGGCCGTTCGCGCGGAACTCGATGATGTCCTGTGCGTTCGCGTCGTAGCGGGCAGCGATCTCGGAGACGGACTCGCCGAGGCGGACGGAGTGGATGATGCCCTCGACCGCCGGTACCTGCAGCGTCTGACCCACCGTGAGCGCGTTCGCGTTCGTCACGTCCGCGTTGTTCCACGAGACGTACGAGGAGCGAATGCCGAAGCGCGAGGCGACGCCGGAGACGGTGTCGCCGGTCTGCACCTTGTATTCGAAGAACACGGGAACGCGGTCGGTCTGCGACAGGGCTGCTGCGGCGCGCACCACATCGCCAGCGGCGCCAGCAGGCTGGCCGTCGCGCGGGATCGCCTCGGACGGACGGACCACGGCGTCGCCGGGGCCGGAGTTCGGCGCGACGAGCGTGAGCGGAACCGCGCGGGAGACGAGGGCATCAGACGTAGCAGGTGAGGCGACGGCAGCGAGGCCGGGGAGCGAGAGGCGCGAAGCCTGCACATTCGGAGTCGTCGTGACGGCGGCGACCTGGACGGGGAAGAAGCCGAGCCCCAGCACAGTGACGAAAATCGCGGCGACGAAGCCGAACTGCGTCAGCGGTCGACGCAGTGACTCGCGAGGCGTGAGCACCGTGGGATGGATCCTCGCGCGGAGCAGGCGGCGACTTCGTCGCGGCCCCGGCGCGGGGGTAAGCGTTCCCTGGATGAGCGGACTCCCCTGCGGCACGCCCGCCACCGGTACCCGGTGTCGCGCGCTCTCCGTGCTCGCCCTGCGGAGGGTCGAGCGTTGCTCTCTGTTTCCAGAGGCGCGGCTGGCTGGGAAGCGCCGCGCGTCCGGTTGGTTGGTCGGCCCCGCCGAAGGCGCGTGTTTGTGCGCGCTCTCACAACCACCTGACTTCGGGTAGGCTACCACCCTCTATGGCAGTCTTGGCAACCCCCTCGGCGCACGTTTGTGCGACCTTCGAGGTCCGCTCGGTCGTTGCGAAATGCAACGGCGGGCACCTTGCGATGCCCGCCGTTGTTCGTCTGCCGTGTCATTCGAATGCCGGTCGCACCGACCTCAGCGGTCCACCAGCGCCGCGCACGCACCCTCTACGGGCGTGGGCGCGGCGAGCCCGACCTAGATGACGTCTGTCTTCAGCGTCGCCAGGAACTCGGCGTTCGTCGGCGTCTTCGACAGGCGGTCGATGATGCGCTCGGCGGCGTCCGAGGAGTCCTCCTCCAGCATGGAAGCCATGCGGCGGAGCAGCCAGACCTGGCGCAGCTCGTCCGCCTCGAAGAGCAGATCCTCGCGGCGGGTCGACGATCCGAGGACGTCGATCGCGGGGAAGACGCGCTTCTCCGCGAGGCGCCGGGTGAGCCGGAGCTCCATGTTACCGGTGCCCTTGAACTCCTCGAAAATGACGTCGTCCATGCGCGAGCCCGTCTCCACGAGGCAGGTCGCGATGATCGTCAGGCTGCCGCCCTCTTCCGTGTTGCGGGCCGCGCCGAAGAAGCGCTTGGGCGGGTAGAGGGCGATCGGGTCCATACCACCGGACAGCGTGCGGCCGCTGGTGGGCATGGCGGTGTTGTAGGCGCGGGCCAGTCGCGTGATCGAGTCCATCAGGATCACGACGTCGGTGCCGCCCTCCACCAGGCGCTTCGCGCGCTCCAGCGCTGCCTCGGCGACGCGGGTGTGGTCCTCCACCGGCTCGTCGAAGGTGCTGGCGATAACCTCGCCACGCACGGAGCGACGCATGTCGGTGACTTCCTCGGGGCGCTCACCGATCAGCAGCACCATCAGGTGCGCCTCCGGGTGGTTCTGCACAATGCCGTGGGCGATCGACTTCAGCAGCATCGTCTTGCCGGCCTTCGGCGGCGAGACGATGAGGCCGCGCTGGCCGCCACCGATCGGCGAGAAGAGGTCGACCATGCGCTGGCCGACTTCGTGCTGCGCCGTCTCGAGATGCATCATCTTGTTCGGGAAGATCGGCGTCAGGCTGTCGAAGTCGGGGCGGCGCTTGGCCTCCTCCGGGTCGATGCCGTTGACCGCGTCCACGCGCAGCAGACCGTAGTACTTCTCGGACGACTTCGGCTGGCGCACCTGGCCCGTGACGTAGTCGCCGGAGCGGAGGCCGAAGCGGCGGATCTGCGACTGCGAGACGTACACGTCGTTCGGGCCGGGGAGCAGACGCTCGCCCCGCATGAAGCCGAAGCCGTCGTCGACGATGTTGAGGATGCCGCCGGAGAAGATCGTGCCGTTGCGCTCGGCCTGGGCCTCAAGGACCCGGAAGATCAGCTCGTTCTTCGCGTAACCGGCCGCGTTCTCGATCTCGAACTCTTCCTCGGCGAGGTCGATCAGGTCGTCGCGCGACCGGTCTTCCAGCTCCGAGATGTTGAGGACGGGAACCGAGGGGTCGATGTCGGGCATCGACTCCAGCGACACGTCGGCCTGGGGGGCTCGGCCGTTGCCGCCACCACCACCGCCGGAGCGGGGTCGCCCTCGACCGCCGCCGCTACTACCACCCGGGCGACGACCTCGCGGTCGATTCGCGGCATCAGCGGACGCCAACTCGCGTCCACGCGGAGAACTCGTCATATATGTGCCTGGTCTGAAATATGCGTCGCCCGGCGCGTTGAGGAATCACGAGGGGCGGTTTGAGGAGCAAGCCGCGAACGCGGTGCTGGGCTTCATCGTAGCGAATGTGTTGTCACCTCGGCAAGTGGCCGTTGTTCCCGTCTCGTCGAGGTATGCGGACGGCGGCGCGGGGATCCGCGCGTCGAGCCGCCTAGACCGCCGAGTACTTCTGCGCGTCGCGCAGGAAGATCTCGATGCCCTTGTCCGTCAGCGGGTGCCCGATCATCTGGAACAGCACCGCGGGCGGCAGCGTGGCGACGTGCGATCCCGCCAGCGCGCACTCGGTCACGTCGCGTGCGCCGCGGATGCTGGCGGCGAGCACCTCGCAGTCGAGGTCGAAGTTCTCGAAGATCTCGACCGACTCGCGGATGACCGCGAGGCCGTCCTGGCCGCCGTCGTTCAGGCGCCCGACGAAGGGCGAGACGTAGGTCGCGCCGGCCTTCGCGGCGAGCAGTGCCTGGTTCGCGGAGAAGATCAGCGTGGTGTTGATGCGGATGCCCTCGGCGGACAGTCGCTTGATCGCCTGCAGGCCGACCTCGCCCATCGGGATCTTCACGACGACGCTGTCGTGCCACGCGGCGACGCGGCGCGCCTCCGCGAGCAGCGGCTCGAGCTCGGTCGAGATGCACTCGGCAGAGATCGGGCCGTCCACGACAGAGGCGATCTCCAGCACGCGGTCGCGATACTCGACGCCCTCCTTCGCCAGGAGCGAGGGGTTCGTGGTGACGCCGTCCACCACGCCGAGCGCGGCTCCGCGCCGGATCTCATCGATGTTCGCGGTGTCCATGAAGATCTGCATCGTCAGCTCCCGAAGGGACTAGGGGACTAGAAGGGCTTGAAGATCGGCAGCCACACCATCAGCGGGATGGTGAGCGCGATCAACGTACTGAAGACCAGCGGCACGTTGTCCGACATGGCGTCGCGCAACTCGTCAGTCACGGTGCCTTCCTTCGCCGCCGCCAGCGCGAGGTAGCGCACGCGGCGCAGGCCCACGCCCATCAGCGGCAGGAAGATGAACAGGTCGACCATGGTCAGCACCTGCAGCGCCACCAGCCACCACGTGACGATGACGTTCACGCCGGTGGCCGTCGCCCATGCGTAGCCGCTGAACATCATCGCGATCGTGCCCGGCAGCAGCATGATCGTCTCGTTGCGGTGCGCCTCGTCGAGGAGCATCACACGACGCTCAATCGCCTCGGTCGCCCACGCCCGCCAGATCGGGACGAGGGTGCCGCCAACGCCGGCCATCATCAGGCAGAGCGACAGGATGTGAAGCAGCCGCCAGAAACTCACGCGTACTCCCTACGGAGGAAACCCACCCCGGCCTGCACTAGATGGCGCTCGAGGCCGCAGCGCCCTCGGCGGCCTCGTTCGCGAGGCGGAGCTGGGCGCGGTCGCAGGCGGCGCCGACGAACTCGCGGAACAGCGCGTTCGGGCGGTTCGGGCGGCTGGTGAACTCCGGGTGGAACTGCGCGCCCACCATGAACGGGTGGTCCTTCAGCTCCACGATCTCCACGAGGCCGCTCTCCGCGTCACGACCCGCGACGACGAGGCCCGCCTGCTCCAGCTGCGGCAGCAGGGCGTTGTTCACCTCGTAGCGGTGGCGGTGACGCTCGCGAGCGGTCGGCGTGCCGTAGGCGGCGGCCGCCTTCGTGCCGGGCACGAGGTTGCAGTCGTAACCGCCCAGGCGCATGGTCCCGCCCAGCTCGTGCACCTGCTGCTGCTCGGAGAGCAGCGAGATGACGGGGAACGGCGTCTTCGGGTCGGCCTCGGTCGTGTTCGCCTCGGGCAGCCCGGCGACGTTGCGCGCGAACTCGACGACGAGCATCTGCAGGCCGAGGCAATCGCCCAGGTACGGGATCTTCCGCTCGCGGGCGTACTGGACGGCCTGGATCTTGCCCTCCAGGCCGCGGTCACCGAAGCCGGGGCAGAGCATCACGCCATCGACGTCGCCGATGACCTGCTCCGCGTCGTTCGTCTCTAGGTCCTCGGCGTGGATCCAGCGCAGGTCCAGCTCCGCCTCGTGGTGGACTCCGGCGTGCACCAGCGCCTCCTTGATCGAGAGGTAGGCGTCGTGCAGCTCCACGTACTTGCCGACGATACCGATGCGCGCGGCCCGCTTCGGCGCCTGCAGGCGCTCCACGAACCTCGTCCACTCGTCCAGGTCCGGCGACGCCTCGCCGAGGTCGAGCGTGCGCGTGACGATGAGCCCGAGGCCGGAGCGCTCGAGGATCAGCGGCACTTCGTAGATCGAGTCCGCGGTCTGCAGCGGGATCACCGCCTCGCGCTGGACGTTGCAGAACAGCGCGATCTTCTCGCGGAGCGACTCCGGCACCGGGAAGTCCGAGCGCGCGACGATCACGTCCGGCTGGATGCCGAAGGCGCGGAGCTCGCGCACGGAGTGCTGCGTCGGCTTCGTCTTCAGCTCGTGCGTGGAGCCGATGTACGGCAGCAGCGTGACGTGGATGGAGAGCGTCTCGTCCTTGGGCGACGAGTAGCGCATCTGCGAGATCGCCTCGAGGAACGGCTGGCTCTCGATGTCGCCGACGGTGCCGCCGACCTCCACCACCACCACGTCCGCCTTCAGCGCGGTGCCAGCGGCGCGGATGCGGCGCTTGATCTCGTTCGTGACGTGCGGAATCGCCTGGATCGTGCCGCCGAGGTAGTCGCCCCGACGCTCCTTGCGGATGACTTCCTCGTACACCTGCCCGGAGGAGGTGGAATTGCCCCGCGTCAGGTCGATGTCGATGAAGCGCTCGTAGTGGCCGAGGTCCAGGTCGGTCTCAGCACCGTCGTCGGTCACGAAGACCTCGCCGTGCTGGTAGGGCGACATGGTGCCGGGATCCACGTTGATGTAGGGGTCCAGCTTCAGGATGGACACCTGCAGCCCGCGGGCCTTCAGGATGCGGCCGAGGGAAGCGGTGACAATGCCCTTCCCTACGGAAGAGACCACGCCGCCGGTCACGAAGATGTAGGAAGTCATGGGGTGAGCGCCTGGGGGAGACGTCTGGTTTGTCCCATCTTACGGACGCGGTCGAGGCGTGTCGAACGGCAGGCCACGCGGGCCGCAGCGTTGCCACCCCCGACCGAGCGTGCCTAGGCTGATCGCCACTACTCCTCCCTCGGACACCCGTAGAAGAAGGTGCTGTCTTGGCGAACGAACCCGAGCTCTTCACGCTGTCCAACGGGCTGCGGCTGGTCACCACCGTTATCCCCACGGCGCAGAGCGCCGCCACCTCCTTCTTCGTGCGGGTCGGGTCGCGGGACGAGAACCCGAGGACGAACGGGCTGTCGCACTACATCGAGCACATGCTGTTCAAGGGGACGGAGCGGCGGCCGACGGCGCCGGAGATCTCCGAGGCGATCGAGGGCGCGGGGGGCGGGCTGAACGCCTTCACGACGAAGGAGATCACCTGCTACTGGAACAACCTGCCGTTCGAGCGCGTGGAGACGGGCATCGAGGTGCTCGGGGACATGCTGCTCCGCTCGCTCCTGTCGTCCGAGGAGATCGAGCGGGAGCGCACGGTGGTGCAGCAAGAGATCCGGCGCTCGCACGACTCGCCGGGCGCATACGTGGGTGAGCTGCTCTCCACCGCCGCCTACGGCGACCAGCCGGTCGGCTGGCCGATCGCCGGGACCATCGAGACGGTGCAGGCGATGCAGCGCGAGGACTTCGTGGCGCACATGGCGTCCTTCTACAACGCCGCGAACGCCGTGCTGTCGGTCGCGGGGAACATCGACGTCGCGCAGGTGCGCGCGTTCGCCGAGCGCGAGTTCGGCGGGCTGCCGCTGGGCGCCGCCGCCACGTTCGCGCCCGGCCGGGGCGAGCGACCCGCGGAGCACATCCTCATCGAACAGCGCGAGATCGAGCAGACCAACCTCGCGCTTTCCGCGCCCGGCATGGGCCGCAACGACCCGGAGCGCTACGCGCTGGACATCATGAACACCGCGCTCGGTCGAGGCATGTCGTCCCGCCTGTTCAAGGAGGTGCGGGAGCGCCGCGGGCTGGCGTACTCGGTGTCCTCGGGCGCGTCGCGCTACATGGACATCGGCACGGTGTCGGTGAGCGCCGGCGTCACCCGCGAGCACCAGGAGGAGGCGCTGCAGGTGATCACCGCCGAGCTCCAGCGCATGGTCGACGAGCCGATGGGGGACGAGGAGCTCCAGCGCACGAAGGACTACGCCTGCGGTTCGTTCCGCCTCTCGCTGGAGACGCCGATGTCGCTCGGGCAACGCCGGGGCACCCAGCTGCTGATGGACGGACAGATCGAACCGCCCGACGTCACCGTCGAGCGCCTCCGATCCGTCACAGCGGAGGATGTGCAGCGCGTCGCGAAGCGGGTCTTCGGCGAGCGCCGCTACTCCCTGGCGGTCGTCGGGCCATCGGCAGACGCCGACCGGCTGGACGCGATCCTCGCGGGGGGCTAGGCCGGGGCGGGAACCCGACGCGCGTGCGGTCACGACCCCCTCCGTGCGACATGGGGTACCCTTCCGCGGACGAACGGCCCCAAGAACGGAACCTCCGATGCTCGCGCTGCGCAGCACTCTCCTGATCGATGCCCTGGACGAGGCGGCCCTGGCGGCCGCCACCAGCTCCGCTGCGGACGCCGTGGCGATCAACCTCGCCGCGCCCTCGGTGCACGGGCGACGGGCGCAGGCCCGCGCCAACGCCCAGCGCGCCATCCTCGCCATTGCGGCGACCGGGCGCCCGGTGCACGTCCGCGTCTCGGACACCCGTTCCGGGGAGCTCGAGGGCGACCTGGACGCCATCGTCGCCGGGGAGACCGGCGCACACGTGACAGCGATCGTCCTCTCGGGGGCGGAGATCCCGCAGGACGCCCGCGACGCGGATGTCGCGATCCGCAAGCGCGAGATGCGGCAGGGCATCAACCCCGGAGGCATCCGCCTGATCCCGGAGGTCGACTCCGCCGAGGCGCTCTCCCACCTGTCGAGGATCCTCGACGCCGTGGACCGGCACAGCGGGGTCGCGCTGTCGATCGACGGGCTGCGCGAGGACATGGGCCTGGGCAACCGCGCCGGGTCGCTCTACGACCACGCGATGGCGGACCTGGCGGTCGCGGCGCACACCGCACGCCTGCCGTGGATCGTCTCGGTGGTGCACCACCGTCCGGAGACCGCCGACCTCGCCCGCCGCGCCCACGACCTCGGCGCCGCGGGCGCCCTCGTGCATGACGAGGACGAGGCCCGCGCGATGAACGCGCTGTTCGCCCCCGACCCCGTCGAGGTCGCGGTCGCCCGCGCGACGCTGGCGGAATGGGATCGCGTGCGGGCCGCCGACGCGTGGGTGGGGGTGGTCGCCGGCGAGATGCCCGAGGCCTCGACCTACGACCGTCTCGTCGACCGTCGCACCGTCCGCCGCGCGCGGGCCCTGCTCGCCTACGCCGACGCGATCGGCGCCCGCGAGGGTGTGCGCTAGGGCAGTTCTTCGAGGGTGCGGGGCAGCGGCGGCGCGACCCGCTCGCGGCCTACTCCCGCGCGATCCAGACCGCGCGGAGTGGGCCGCCGTCACCTGAGTCGTCCACGCCGAGCGTGATGCGGTCGCCCGCTTTGAGCGCGCCGATCGGGATGCCGAGGCGCTGAGTGCCCGGCGCCAGCAGTACGCTCATCGCCCGGCCCGAGGCGCCCGTCAGCGCGATCGGCGCCCCGGGGCGCTGAGACTCGGACTCCGCGACCGTGGCCTGCAACCTCGACTGCGCGACCCAGACTGCGAGCCCGCCGCCGCCGGTGCGCACCTCGTGGGTCGATCCGGTGTCGTAGCGAAGCGTGACGCGATAGCCGGGGGTCACCACCTGCGCGCACGCTTGCCCGGGGAGCGAGGCGCCCAGGCACGCGTCCGGCCACGCCACCGCCTCCACGCTGACACGAGAGAGCCGCGTCGCGCTGACTGCCATCCGGTTCGCCAGCACGTCGATGGCCGCGCCCGTCGCTGCCTCGGCGTCCCCGGCGGCCGGGGACGAGGGCGTCCCGGGAGGCGCGATGGGGGTTCCGGGAGTCGGGGTGAGGGTGGGAGGTGCGAACGGGGGCGGGAAGTTCGTCACCCCCGGCGGCACCGTGGGAACCGCCCCGCGGTCATCGAACGGGCTGCGCGGCGGGGTGGCCGTCGAGGTGCAGGCGGCCAGCAGCGCCACAGCCGCGAGCGCGGCCGCCGCCGCCGCCGGGAGGCCGCGACGGAGCCTCGAGGGGCGCCGGAGAGGGTCGGTGGGGCGCTCGAACGGCATGGCTCCCCTTCTGGTACGCGCTCAGGGTATGATCCCTCGGGTTCGCGCCGTGCGCGAAATCCCACCACCCATGTCCATTGGCGCTTCACATCGCCCGCCGGAGATCGTCATGCCCGCAGTTGTCGTGATCGGTGGCCAGTGGGGCGACGAAGGCAAGGGCCGCGTGGTGGACTTCCACTCGCGCTACTGCTCCGTCATCGCCCGATACTCCGCCGGAAACAACGCGGGCCACACCATCATCAACGAGCAGGGGAAATTCGCGTTGCACCTGGTGCCTGCGGGCATCTTCCGCGGCGACAAGACCTGCATCATCGGCAACGGCGTCGTCATCGACCCGGCGAAGCTCCTCGCCGAGATCGCGATGCTGTCCGAGCGCGGCGTCAGCACGGCGCGCCTGCTGATCAGCCAGCACGCGCACGTCATCATGCCGTGGCACCCGATCATCGACCGTGCCGACGAGGCGCTCCGGGGCGAGCTCGCCATCGGCACGACCGGCACGGGCACCGGTCCGGCGTTCCACGACAAGGTGGGCCGCCTCGGCATCCGCGTCGCCGACCTGATGGACCGCGAGTACTTCGCTGAGAAGTTGAAGCACACGCTCTCCTACAAGAACCGCCTGCTCACGACGGTCTACGGCAAGGATCCGCTCGACTTCGACACGGTGCTGCAGGAGTACCTGGGCTTCGCCGAGAAGATGCGCCCCTACGTCGCGGACACGATCTCCTTCGTGCAGGACGCCGACGAGCGCGGCGAGATGATCCTGCTCGAGGGCGCGCAGGGCTCGCTGCTGGATCTCGACAGCGGCACGTACCCCTACGTCACGTCGTCCGTGCCGGCGTCGGTCGCCGCCGGTGGCGCGATCGGCATCGGGCTCGGCCCGACGGCGATCGAGCGCGTGGTCGGCGTGTACAAGAGCTACCAGACGCGCGTCGGCAACGGCCCGATGCCCACCGAGATCGAGTCCGGCCCCGAGATGGAGATGCTGCGCGAAGGCGTGGGCGGCGCCGCCGGCACGGCCGAGTACGGCACGACCACCGGGCGCGCGCGTCGCGTCGGCTGGTTCGACGGCGTCCTCGCGCGGTACACGGCGCGCCTCAACGGCGTGACGTCCGTCGCGCTGACGCGGCTCGACTCGCTGTCCGCGTTCGACAGCATCAAGGTGTGCGTCGCGTACGAGGTGGATGACCGCCGCGTGACCACGCTCCCCGCGACGTTGAA
This sequence comes from Chloroflexota bacterium, assembly GCA_947479915.1. GTDB lineage: Bacteria > Chloroflexota > Dehalococcoidia > UBA2979 > UBA2979 > SHYQ01. The sequence goes on along the minus strand of CANKAU010000004.1, from coordinate 75,106 downwards.
CGAGGCGCTCCGCGCCAAGCCGATCTACGAGGAACTGCCCGGGTGGAAGAAGGACGTCACGGACGTCCGCACGCTGGGCGACCTGCCGACCGAGGCGCGCCAGTACGTGCGCCGGGTGGAGCAGATCCTCGGCGCGCCGATCGACATGATCTCGGTCGGCCCCGAGCGCGATCAGGCGATCGTCACGCGCGACATCTTCGGCGCTGCTATCTAGTCGGGGCCTGTAGCCCGCCCAGCAGCCCGCCCAGCAGCCCGCCCAGCAGCCCGCCCCGAGAAGAGGAACACAGTGGGAACGATCGCGCTCGCGCTTCACGTCACGGCTGCGGCGATCCTCGTGGGGCCGCAGATCCTGATGTTCCTCGCGGTCGTCCCCGCGACGTGGCTGATCGAGGATGACGAGCGCCTCAAGCGCGGCGTCACCCGCGTGGTCGCGGCGCGATTCGGGATGCTCGCGACGATCTCGATCGTCGTGCTCATCGTGACCGGGCTGTACCAGTACTACACGATCGTCCCGGTGAACGTCCGCGAGTCGCCCGAGGAGTACGTCTTCGGGCCGCTCTTCTCGCTGAAGATGATCATGTTCGTGGTGACGATGATCCTCATCGGCATCCACATGCGCTACTACGGCAAGCGCATCGCCGGGCTCTCCGACCGCGTGATCGCGATCCAGGACGACCCGTTCTCCGCCAGCACGGAAGAGGCGAACGAGGTGCGCACCGAACTGGAGCGCGCGCGGCAGAAGTCCTTCGGGTTCTCGGTCTTCATCCTTGGCGCGTCGCTGGTCACCATGTGGCTCGGCGTCGCGCTGGGCCACGAGTCGTTCGCCTGGGCCCAGCTGAACCCGTGACCCCCGCGCTGTCCGAGGAGCCCCGCGCCGACGAGGTGCGCACGCTCCCGGATCTGCTCATCCCCGGCCTCGACCTCGTGTTCGTCGGGATCAACCCGGGGGAGCGATCCGCGCTGCGCGGCCACTACTACGGGCACCCCGGCAACGCCTTCTGGCGCACGCTGTCCTCGTCGCCGCTCGTCGCCGGCCCTGTCACGCCCGAGGACGACGCGGCGCTGGCCGACGCAGCAGGGAGCGGGCGCGGCCCATTCCGCATCGGCTTCACCGACGTGGTGAAGCGCGTGCTCACCGACTCGACCGGCATCACCGACGCCGAGCTGCGCGACTCCGCGCCGGCGTTCCGCGAGCGCATCCGTGCCGCGCGGCCTCGAGCGGTGTGCTTCACGACCACGCGCGGCTTCGGTGCGATCTACGCGCGAGCGTGGCGGGCGCGCGGCTGGGGCCGCCAGCCCGTTGAGCCGCTCGAGGGCGCCGAGGTGTGGGTGATGCCCTCGCCGTCCGGCCGCGCGGCGGCGTACCACGGTGAGGCGGCGGCGGTGCTCGCGGACCTCGCGGGCGCGCTCACCGCGGGACAGCCCTCGACGCCCCCTTCCCGCAGCGCGGGCGGGGTGGGAATGTTGGGGGAGCACCGCGAGACCACAACCCGGAAGCGAGCAGGCGCGTGAGCTTCGACGACCCGAACGATGTGCGCTTCCGCCCGGACGACGACTGCCCGATCTTCAGCCAGGAGCTGGAGGATCACATCGTCGCGATCTCGCGTGGGCAAGCGCCGAACGTGGGGCGGTTCTGCGGCAACTGTTACACCCCGCTCTCGCGTGACACGGAGATGTGCCCGCACTGCCGCGAGGACGTCCGCGCCGGCCGAGCTCCCGTGGACGCTGTGCCGGACACGCTCCTCGAGACGCTGCGCATCCAGCGCGCCATCGAGGCGAATTGGGTCAACGGCTTCGCGTACCTCGGCATCATTATCGCCGCGACCACGGGGCTCGCGATTGTCCTCGGCGTGCCGATGTTCCGCGACTCGCTGATCTGGGCGACGCTCTTCTACGGCGTGTACCTGCTTGTGATGAGCCGCGTGCTCCCCGCGATCCTCGGCGGCTACTTCGGCGACCGCATGGGCTACGAGAAGGCCCGCACGAAGACCCGCGAGGCCTGGGCCGAGTGGGTCGCGAAGCGCGATCAGCCGCAGCGCTAGCCTCGCGCGCTAGTCCTCGAGGACGTACGCGTACACGAGCGCATCGAGGATCTCGCCGCGCTTCTCAACGCGCCTGCGCAGGCGGCCTTCGAGCACGTAGCCGTTCTTCTCCAGCACGCGCGCGCTCGCCACGTTCGGCGCGAAGACGTGCGCATCGACCCGCACGAGGTCGAACGCCTCGACGCCCCAGCGCGTGAGCGCGCCCACCGCCTCGGTCACGATGCCGCGGCCCCAGTACGCCTCGCCGAGCCAGTAGCCGATCTCCGCCGTGCGCCGGTGCACGTCCTCGCCGAGCCGCAGCCCGATGCCGCCGACCGCCGCGCCGTCCACCTCGATCGCGAAGTTCGAGGGACGTGCCGCGACCGCGAGCCACGCCTCGCCGTCCGCGCGCGTGTACGGCGACGGGAACACGTCGCGCAGGTTCGCGGCGATCCTCGGATTGTCCGCATGCAGCACCAGCGACTCAAGATCGCTCGCACGCCACGGGCGGATGGTGCAGGAGGGGAGGCGCAGCTCCATCGCTAGTAACCGAAGAGAAGGACACCTTCGAACGGCAGCTGAAGTCTGCCGCTCGCGTAGATGGCGTCGAGTTGTCCACGCGCATCCGCGTACCTTTTCACGACCATTTCTCGTCCGCTGCTCTGATGCCGGTACTCTGCCATGACACCCACGGCCAGGTAGCGGGCGTCGACAAGCAGAGCAGCGCGGATGATATCTCGGTAGACAGCGTTGCCTCGTGCGCCACGTCCAGCTTCGATCTCGACGACGATCCCGAGTTCGTCATGCACCGCGTCAACTTCATACGCGACCCGCTCGCGACCGTTCTCACCGAAGAGCACAGGACGCCGAATCTTGCCGCTCGCTGTCTTACCGCTCTCCACCTCGTACCCAAGTGCTTCGAGCCCGTCGCGAACGTGGCGTAGAACCGTGTCACTAGTGAGATGCAGCGCGGACGCGGAGTCGATCTGCGATTGGCTCGAACTCACGACAGCAACAAACTCATCCACCCATCGGGGTGGTCGATCGCGGTTCGGGTAGTACGTCCACAGCGGGTAAGGCAACTACACCCCCACAGCGGCCTTGAGGTCGATCGCGTGGCGGGCGAGCTCGGCGCGCAGCAGCGTGGCGGCGGACTCGGACGGGGGGACGAGCGGGAGGCGGCAGTCGCCGACGACGATGCCGGCGAGGTTCACCGCGTACTTCACGGGGATCGGGTTGCTCTCCACGAACAGCATGTCGACGAGCGGCGTCAGGCGGTGGTGGATCGCGGCGGCCTCGGCGTTGCGGCCCGCGAGGCTCGCGTCGATCATCGCGCGGATCTGGCGGCCGACGAGGTGGCTCGCGACGCTGACCACGCCGTAGCCGCCGAGTGCTATCACCGCGAGCGTGTCGCTGTCGTTGCCTGACCACACGCGGAAGCCGTCGCCGTGCGAGGACGTGGCGTCGATGATCGCGCTGATCTGGTTGAGGTCGCCGCTCGCCTCCTTGATGCCGACGATGTTCGGCACGTTGGCCAGCGTGGCCACGGTCGGCATCGGCATGTTCAGGGCGGCGCGGCTCGGCACGTTGTACAGGATGCCGGGCAGCGAGGTGGCCTCCGCGATCGCCGTGAAGTGGCGGATGAGGCCGGACTGCGGCGGTTTGCTGTACGCGGGCACCGTGAGCAGGACGCCGTCCAGGCCCACGCGATCGGCCTCGCGGGCGAGGCGGATCGAGCGGCGCGTGTCGTTGTTCGTCGCGCCGGCGATCACGGCGACGTCCGCGCCCACCGCCTCCTTCGTCGCGACCCACACGGCCACGGTCTCCTCGTCGGACAGGGTGGCGGCCTCGCCGGTGCTGCCGGTGGAGACGATGCCGTCCGTGCCCGAGGCGACCAGCGCCTTCGCGAGCACCTTCGTCGCCTCCAGGTCCACGTCGCCGGCGGGCGTCATGGGCGTGACCATCGCGGTGAGCAGGCGGCCGAGCGGTGCAGTCATGGTCGGGTCCTCGAGGGCAGGCGGGGCGGCGGCGAGCCGCTGGGTGTCAGGTGCGCAGTGTAGCCGCTGGGATGGGGGGCGGCCCACTCCCCTCGGCGCGCCGGGGCGAGGGACCAGCGACGTCGAGGAGACTGCGAGGGGCGGCCCACCCCTGCCCCTCCCGGCGCGGGAGGGGTTGAGATTCGAAGGGGCTGCGCCCCTTCGAGCATCCCGGAACCGAGCGTGCGGCCCACCTCGGGCGGGTCGGACGAGGGCGCGGTCGTGGGACGGGGATGTCGAGGGGGCGCCGCGCTGACGAGGTGCGTGGTGCGCCCTCACCCCCCGCCCTCTCCCACTGCGTGGGCGAGGGGGCCGGAGGCCGGGCGTCGACGTGAAGGCGGGGTGTGGGATCGGCGAGTTCTGTATCCCGAGGTGCGCAGCACCCTCGGTTCGGACGGGGAGCGCGAGGGCGGTAGCCCTCGCTTCTTATCCCCCTTCCCGCGCCGGGAAGGGGGCAGGGGGATGGGCCGCCCCTCGCAGTCTCCTCGACCGCCCTCGCGCGCGACGGCCTCGCCGCTCCGCGGGGGCTCCGGCGCTACTTCGCGCCGGGGACCAGGTTGCGGCGCAGCATCTCCTCGGCGATCTGGATCGCGTTGGTGGCGGCGCCCTTGCGCAGGTTGTCCGTGACGCACCAGAAGACGATGCCGTGCTCCACCGTCGGGTCGCGACGGATGCGCGAGACGTAGACCAGGTCGTCGCCCGCCGCCTGCAGCGGGGTCATGTACGTCGTCGGGTCCTCGGTCACCACCACGCCGGCCTGCGACTTCAGCGCGTCGATGATCCGCGCGATGGAGGCCTCGGACGTGAACTCGGCGTGCACGGCCTCGGAGTGCGAGACGACCACGGGGACGCGCACGCAGGTCGCCGCGAACGGCAGCGTGTCGAGGTGGAGGATCTTGCGCGTCTCGTTGCGCATCTTCAGCTCCTCCTTCGTGTAGTCGTCCTCGTCAAAGTCGTCCACCTGCGGCAGCACGTTCATCGCGATCTGGACGGGGTACACGGTGGGAGCGGGCACGGGCTCGCCGCGACCGATGTGGCCGATCTGCGCCTCCAGCTCGGCCTTCGCCGCCGCGCCCGTGCCGGTGACCGCCTGGTAGCTGGCAGCCGTGACGCGCTTCAGCGGCGCGACCTGCCGCATGGCGTTGAGCGCCATGACCAGCGGGGTGGTGGTGCAGTTCGGGATCGAGACGATGCCCTTGTGCCATTCGAGGTCGTCGCCGTTGACCTCCGGGACGACCAGCGGCACGTCCGCGTCCATGCGGAACGCGGAGCCGTCATCGATCATCACGGCGTTGCGAGCGCGGAGCCATGGGCCCCACTGCTTCGACACGGCGCTGGACGCGGAGCAGAAGACGATGTCGGCGCCCTCGAGCGTCTGCTCGGTGGTGTCCTCCACGGTGATCGGCTGGCCGCGGAACATGAGCTGCTTGCCCACGGAGCGGGGCGAGGCGAGGAGCTTGAGCTGCTTCATCGGGAACTCGCGCTGCTCAGCGACGCGAAGGAAGACATCCCCCACGGCACCGGTGGCCCCGATGACGGCGACAACTGGCTCCACGATCGGCTCCTCGGACATGGGGGCGCGCACCTCGAAGCCCTCGTGGGCGGATACAGCGCCAGGGGTCGTCGCCCACCGCGAGCGACGTGCGTTCAGGATAACGGGCGGGGAAGGCAGGGGCGAGGAGGCAGAAGCATGCGCTTAGACAGGCTCGGAGTCGGGCTCACGCAGGTACGTTCCCACGAGAACCCAGGCCTCGCGGAGGGACTCCGCGCGGGCCAATTTCCACCGCCACGCATGACTAAGCGATGTCACTGCCGCAAGTCGAATGTTGAGACGAAACACCAACGAAAGCGTCACGAACCATCGAATTTGACTCGTTGTGCTCTGCGACCGGAGGTGTGTGAAGAGCTGCTCATAACCAGAGAACAGAGACATTCCAAACAAGAAGGCGACGGTGGCGCTTGATAGCCACAGTGGCAACACCAGTTCTCTAACCAACTGCGCGCCGTCGAGCTTGTCCCACGCTTCAACAAGTCGTCGGGTCACGAAGACCACGATTAAGAGTCCGAGCGTGAAGAGGATCCCATCGGTGAGCCGCTTCACCGACTTGTACTCTGCCTTCGTCGCGGCGACGGCCCCCAACACACCAACGAAGATAAGAACCGGTTGAAGCAGAAGTTCAGTCGGAAGGGAGAACACGAACAGACCGTTCGTGAAGAGCTCCGCCACCGCGGCTAACGCGACCGATCGGCGTACGAACAGCCAGATGAAATGTGAGTTCTTCGCTGAGACCGCAGACCCAAATCCGCCAAGACCCGCGCTCAAGTACCAAACGACAGTGTCCTTCGCGAGCCCTTGATTCCAAAGGCCGAATGAAGACCCGAGACGACAGGCCCAAAAGGTGCCAATCGCTCGGACCACGCAGGGGACGAGGAGCTTCGGAGTGATTGCCAGTTTGAGGACGGACAACGCGCTCTGTCGGACATCGCGCTTTAGCAATGCTGCAGACAGGCCGATGCTCAGCCATGCCACCAACGCGAGGTCACGTTCGTTCAGCCCGATACGCTCGAAAGGCTGCACGTCGCCTACCCCTGCCCCTCACTCCACGTCCACTCCACCGCGCGCATGATGCCGAGCGCGCGCGCGATCCTCGAGGCGGCGGGGACGCCGTCGAGGTCGATGCCCTCGTCGATGTCGAGGAACTCGACGCCGACGAGGTCGCCCTTCAGGTCGTACTCCAGCGTGCGGCGCTCATCCAGCTCGCGGGACTCCATCGCCATCTCGCCGCTGTGGCCGAGGACGATGTAGAGCGTGCGCGCGTCCGGGTCGATGCGGAGCTGCATGTCCATCAGACCGAACGACTGCATGTTCATGGAAACTACCCTCCGAGGCCGACGAGCTGGTCGAGGCCCTCGACGAGACCGGTGCGGTTCATCACCTCGCGCACGGCAATCACCACGCCGGGCATGAACGCCTCGCGGCCGGTGGTGTCGTGGCGGAGCGTCAGCGTCTGGCCGAAGCCGCCGAAGATCACCTCCTGCGACGCGACGAAGCCGGGCAGCCGCACGGAGTGGATGGGCACGCCGCCGGTGTCCGCGCCTCGACCGCCGGGGAGATGCTCCAGCGCGGGCACGTTCATGGTGAAGTCGCTGTCGCGCGCGGCGCGCATGAGGCGCGCCGTGGTGAGCGCGGTGCCGCTGGGCGCGTCCACCTTGCGGTCGTGGTGCAGCTCGATGATCTCCGCACTGTCGAAGAACCTCGACGCGAGCGCGGCCATGTACATCTGGAGCACGGCGCCGATGGCGAAGTTCGCGGCGTAGACCGCGCCGCGCCCGGCGGCCGCGGAGCCCTCGCGCAGCTTCGCGATCGTGGCGGCGTCCACGCCCGACGTGCCGATGACGGGGCGCACGCCGTGCTTGAGCGCGGCGTCCACCAGCGCGGGGGTGAACTGCGCGTTGGTGAAGTCCACCACCACGTCCGGGTGCGTGCGCTCGAACAGCGCGTTCGGGTCGGCGTGCACGCCGTAGGTGGTGCCGCTGCTGGCGCGGTGCTCCTCGTCGCCCTGCGCGAGCGGCTCGACGAAGCCGACGGGCTGCAGGTCCTCCTGCGCCTCGATCGTTTCGAGCACGAGCTGGCCCATCGTCCCGGTGCCGCAGATCGCTACGCGGATCATCGCCGTCCCCTGTCTCCTCGACGCCGCTCGGGCTGCGCGCGAGGTCGTTGCTGTCGTGGTGCGCAGTCTATCCGGGCGCGGGGGGAGCGGCATCGGCGCGACGCGTAGTCGTCGCTCGCCTCGCAGCGTCGAGGTGCTACGGGGGCCCACCCCTGCCCCCTCCCGGCGCGGGAGCGGCTCAGAATTCAGAGGATGTTGTGAGGGGCTGCGCCCCCTCACACTCCCGGCGGAGGCATCGAGTCTCCCAGCGGTGCGCGGCCCGCAGATCCGACCGAGATCGGGATCCTCAAAGGGCACAGCCCTTTGAACTTCATCCCCCTCCCGCGCCGGGAGGGGCAGGGGTGGGCCGCCCACCGCAAGGCACCTCAACGCCCCGAGCATCGCTGGCCCAGGCGGTCGCTGCTCCGCGATCCGCCCGAGGGCAACAAGAAGCCCGGCATTGCTGCCGGGCTTCTCGATGTTCGCTTACGCGCGCTGGCTTACCAGCGACGCCCGCCGCCACCGGGACGAGGGGCGTCCCCACCGGCGGGGCGATCCTCGCGCGGGGGGCGGTCCTCACGGGGCGGACGGTCCTCGCGAGGAGCGTCGTTGCGCGGGGGACCGTCGTTGCGGTCGAAGGCGCCACCGGGACGAGGACCACGGTCCCCGCCACCACGCGGCGGGCCACCTCGGTCGCCACCACGGCCACCGCCGCCGCCACGGGGCGGGCCGCCGCGGTCGCCACCGCGACCACCGCCGCCACCCGGGCGCGGGCCACGGTCGCCGCCGCCGAAGCCACCACCGCCGCGCGGGCCATCGCCACGCGCGACATCGTCGTCGCTCATGCCGACGCCGCCGTCGGCGTTGTCCACGTCACGCATCGAGAGGTTGATGCGGCCGAGGTTGTCCACCTCGATCACCTTCACCTTGACGCGGTCGCCGACCTGGACGACGTCCTCCACACGCTCCACGCGGCCCTCGGCCAGCTCGGAGATGTGGACCATGCCGTCCTTGCCGGGCAGGATCTCGACAAACGCGCCGAAGGACATGATCCGCGACACAGGGCCTTCGAAGACCTCGCCCGGGATGATCTCCTTCGTCAGGCCCTGGATCTGGCGGATGGCCTGCTTCACGCCCTCGGCGTCAGCGCCACCCACGAAGATCGAGCCGTCCTCCTCCACGTCGATGGAGGCGCCCGTAGCGGCGATGATCGCGTTGATCACGCGGCCGCCCGGTCCAATGACCGCACCGATCTTGCTCGGGTCGATCTTGATCGAGGTGATCTTCGGCGCGAACTCGCCGACTTCCTCGCGCGGTGCGGGGAGCGCGGCCAGCATGACGCCCATGATGTGCATGCGCGCCTCGCGGGCGCGGGAGAACACGTCCTGCAGGAAGTTCGCCGGGAGCTTCTTCAGCTTGATGTCCAGCTGAACCGCGGTGACACCGGTCTCGGTGCCCGCGACCTTGAAGTCCATGTCGCCGAACGCGTCCTCGATGCCGGCGATGTCGGTGAGGATCTTGTACGACGTGGCGTTCTCGTCGGACGTCATCAGGCCCATCGCGATGCCGGAAACCGGCGCCTTGATCGGGACACCGGCGTCCATCAGCGCGAGCGTGGAACCACACACCGCACCCTGCGAGGTCGACCCGTTGGACTGCAGCACGTCAGAGACGACACGCAGCGTGTAGGGGAAGTCCGCGAAAGAGGGGAGCACCGGCAGCAGCGCCTTCTCGGCGAGCATGCCGTGACCGATCTCGCGACGGCCCGGACCACGCAGACCACGCGCCTCGCCGACCGAGAAGGCCGGGAAGTTGTAGTGGTGCATGTACATCTTCCACTCGGTCGGGTCGATGTTGTCCATCTTGGCCCGGTCACGAATGGCGCCCAGCGTGGCAACGGTCAGAACCTGCGTCTGGCCGCGCTGGAAGAGGCCCGAGCCGTGGACGCGCGGCAGCACGCCGACGTCAGCGGAGATCGGGCGGATCTGGGTGGAGGTGCGGCCGTCGGCGCGGACGTCGTCGTTCAGCACGCGACTGCGGACGTACGCCTTCAGCACCACCTCGGTGGCGCCGCGCACGGCCTTCTCGTCGATCGCAGCGTCGGTCGCGGAGAGCTCCGCGTAGACGCGCTTGCCCATCTCGTCGATGCCGCGGAAGCCCTCGCCCTGGACGGCGTCCAGCATCTCCTGGCCGCGGTCCTTCAGGTGCTCGCGGATGCGGTCCTCGAGGGTGTGGTCTTCCTCGGGCTTGCTCCACGCCATCTTCGGCTGGGCCATCTCAGCGATGATCTGCTTCTGCAGGTCGTTGAGCTGCTGGCAGATCTTCTCGCCGTACTCGATGGCCTCGATGAGCTCGGCCTCGGGCATCTGGTTCGCGCCGGCCTCGAGCATGACGATCGAGTCGGGCGTGGCGGCGACGGTCAGCTCAAGGTCGGACTCCTTGAGCTCGGCGTACGTCGGGAACGCCTTGAACTTGCCGTTCACACGACCGACGCGGACCGAGGACACCGGGCCCTCGAACGGCAGCTTCGAGATGTTGATGCAGACCGAGGCAGCCGTGGCGGCCAGCGGGTCCGCAGGGTTCTCACGGTCGGAGGCGATCAGCAGCGCGGCGATCTCCACCTCGCGCTTGAAGCCCTTCGGGAAGAGCGGGCGGATCGGGCGGTCGGTCATGCGCGCGGTGAGCGTCGCGTCCGTGCCGGGGCGACCCTCGCGACGGAAGAACGAGCCCGGGATCTTGCCGATCGCGTACATGCGCTCTTCGTAGTCGACGGTCAGCGGGAAGAAGTCCAGTCCGGGGCGCGGGTCGCCCTCGCAGACCGTCATCAGGAGCACCGTGTCGCCGTAACGGATGGTGCAGGAGGCGGCGGCGTTCTGGGCCAGCCGGCCGAGGCCGATCTCCAGGGTCTTGCCCTCGATCTCGGTCGTGAATGTGCGCGTCTGCGCACCAGTAGTGGTCACAGGTATACCTCTTATCTCTCTCGTCATCACAGGGCGATCGCTGGGATCGCCGACCGGCCCTCAGCCGGGGCGCGAACGTTCGAGTCTGCGGGGCGGCGGTGCAGCCGGGCGCGTATTGGTTGGTGCGCCACGGTGAGTTGAGTGCCGGAGCGCTTCGCCGGCCACTCTGCGAGGGCGACGGAGGGCTGATGGCTGCCGCAACTGCGGATCGGACTGAACGTCCGCGGAATGGGTTGGATAATCTCTCGCTACTACACATCCGCGCCGCACGACCACATGGCCGTGCGGCGACTCAGAACGCCGAGGCCTGCGCTATCGGCGCAGACCGAGGGACTGAATGAGGGCGTGGTATCGGGCGACGTCCGTGTTGCTCAGGTAGCGCAACATTCGGCGGCGCTGGCCCACGAGCTTCAGCAGGCCGCGCCGGGTGGCGAAGTCGTGCTTGTGCGCTCGAAGGTGGTCGGTAAGCCGGACGATCCGGTCCGTCAGCAGCGCGACCTGGACCTCGGGAGACCCGGTGTCACCTTCGTGCTGCTTGTACTGCTCGATGATCTCTTGCTTGCGTTCGGCCGTCTGCATTGGGTGAGTCAGTTACCTAGTTCTCGAAACGGGGACACACTTCGCGACCTCACCCGGTGTGATCTCGGCCCGCCATCCCGGTATTGTCGGAGGGGCTGGGGAGTGTGAGGTCGCCCGAGACCCCCATAACGGAAGGCCCCAGAGACTCGATCACGCTAGCACAGACGCCCGACGAGACGCTACGGGCCGCCCTGAGAGGCTGCGCCATGCCCACTCCCGCCACCCCGGCACGCTTCCGCGTCATCGTGGACGCCGATGCCTGCGTCCCGCCCGAGGTGCGCGCCACGTTGCGCATCGCCGTCACCCCCGCAGAGCCGGAGCTGCTCCTGGAGCGCATCCCGATCCCGCGCCTCGCGCTGGAGCGCGGGCCGTTCGAGGCGGAGGTCATCGCTCAAGCGTGCGCCGCGGTCGCCGAGCCGGGCGAGGGTGTCATCTATATCCGCACCGGCGACGGCTACGGCAGCCCGGACGAGGCGGGCGAGGCCGCCCGAGCCGCCGTCGAGGCCCGCGGGGCCACCTTCCACCTCGTCGAGACCGGCGCGGCGCTGATGGCGGCGGGCTGGGCGGCGGTCGTCGCGGCCGAGGCCGCGGCGGCGGGCGCGAGCGTCGAGGACGCCGCCGAGCAGGCGCGCGCGGCGGGGCGTCGTAGCCGCGTGCTGGCGATGCACGAGCACCCGGAGGTGGTGGGCCTGATCGCGCCGAGCCTCTATGTGACCCCGAACCGCATGGTGACCGAGATGGCCGGCGAGGTGCTGACCACGCTCGTCGCCTCGCCGAAGCGCCCGGACGCGCTCATCGCGCTACGCGACCAGTTCGCAGCCGCCGTCCGCGCGGAGGGCGGGCGGCCGCGTGTGGCCGTGCACCACGGCGCGGCCGGCCCCGCCGCCGAGGCGATGGCGCTCTGGTGCGAACGGAACCTGGACGCGGTGGAGGTGGTGATCGCGGCGATCACGCGCCACGAGGCGGCCCGCCTCGGGCCGGGCTTCCTCGCGCTGGCATGGCTGCGGGCGGAGTAGCACGACGTGGGGGCTGTGCCCCTGCGCCCCGCGGAGCCGAAGGACGCTAACTAGCTCAGACGGCGGCGGAGCGAGTCGCGGATCATCGGGTAGCCCGCGCGGTCCAGCCAGTAGGCGACCCCGAGCGCGGCCAGCGAGATGACGATGCCGACCAGGGCGTCGAACAGGAAGTGGTTCGCCGTCGCGATCACCGCGACGCTCTGCAGCCCCAGCACGCCGAGGCCGCCGACGCGCACGATCCGCGACGGGGACACCTCGTACAGGACGATCGCGAAAAGCAGCGCCCAGCCCACGTGGAGACTGGGGACGGCGGCGAACGGGTTCACGAACGGCGCCAGCGACTGCGCCTGGTACGAGAGCTTCGCGTACTGCTGCATGGTGTCCACGAAGCCCCACTCCGGCAGGTAGCGCGGCGGCGCCACGGGGAACGTCCAGTACACGACCAGCGCGAAGGCACCCGAGATCAGCAGGGAGTCCCGCAACAGCGTGTAGTGCCGGCGGCTCCGCCAGAAGAGGAACAGCCCCACGCCCACGATGAGCGGGAAGTCGAGCCAGAAGTACACGAAGTTGAACAGCGCCACGCGCCACGAGGCGGCGAGTGCCCACTCGTTCACCATCGGCTCAATGAACACACCGGCGGCGCGCTGGCCGTCGATGATCCAGCGGGCGTGCGCGAACGCCTCGGCGGTCCGGTCGACCACGCCTCCGCGCACGAGGAAGTAGAGGAGAAAACCGAGCACCACGAGCGCGAGCTCGACGAGATCGAACCACGCGACCCGCGTCCGATCGGGCGCGGTCACCTCGTGCATGTAGCGCAGCAGCTTGATTCGCAAGATGACTCCCGGTCGCCCCAGTGTAGACCGCACGCCGGGGGCGAGGAACCCGCGCGACCATTACCGAATCCTCACCCGCTCGGGGCGACCGCTTATTGAAGGGCCGGAATCGCACCGCCTATGCTCGCGATGCATTCGACAGGACGGATTCCAGACACGACGCGCCTCCGGGCACAGGACGAGGACGGGCGATGAAGATCACGGTCGCGGGCGGTGGCATCACGGCGCAGACGGCGGACACCGCCGTGATCGAGGTCACCGAGGACGGACGACTCGCCTCGGAGGCAGCCGCAGTCGACGCCGCGCTCGGCGGAGTCGTCGCGCAGATGATCGCGGACGGCCTGCTGACTGGCCGCAGCGGCGAGGTGACCGTCCTCCCGGCCGGGCGACGCCTGAAGGCGAAGCGCGTCGTGGTGCTGGGCACCGGCAAGCGCGAGGGCGTGACGGCCGACGCCGTGCGGACGCGCCTCGGCAACCTGTCGCGCCGACTGCGGGACATGAACGCAGGCACCGTGGCGCTGTCGCTGCAGGAGAGCGCGACCGCCCTCGACCCGACCGACGCGGGCCGCGCCGCCGCCGAGGCGATCGTGATGGGCCTCTACCGCTTCGACCGCCACCACACGCGCGAGCAGGATCGCCCCCGCCACGCGGTCGGCGACGTGACGCTCGTGGAGACCTCGACGCGCCGCGCGAACGCGATGCAGCGCGGGGTCGCCGAGGGCGTCGTGCTCGGCGAGCAGACCAACCTCGCGCGTGACCTGGCGAACGAGCCGTCCAACCTGATGACCCCGACGATCGTCGCGGCGCGCGCGCAGCAGATGGCGGCGGAGCTCGGCATTGAGTGCACGATCATCGAGCGCGCCGAGGCTGAGCGGCTGAAGATGGGCTCGTACCTGTCGGTCGCGAACGGCTCCGCGCAGCCGCCGAAGTTCATCGTCCTGACGTACAAGGGCGCCGGGAACGGCCGCCCGATCGCCCTCGTCGGCAAGGGCATCACCTTCGACACGGGCGGCATCTCGCTGAAGCCCGCCGAGGGCATGGACGCGATGAAGGGCGACATGAGCGGCGCAGCCAGCGTCATCGCCGCGATCGGCGCGCTGGCGCGACTGCAGGCACGCGTCAACGTGATCGCGATCGCCCCGTGCACCGAGAACATGCCCGGCGGCACCGCCACCAAGCCCGGCGACGTCGTCTACGCGATGGACGGCACCAGCATCGAGGTACTGAACACCGACGCCGAAGGCCGCCTCGTGCTCGCGGACGGCATCGCCTACGCGAAGTCGAAGGGCGCGACCGCGATCCTCGACGTCGCGACGCTGACCGGCGCGATGGGCGTCGCGCTGGGCGGCGTGCGCACCGGCATCTTCTGCAACGACGACCGCACGATGACCCAGGTGGAGCGCGCCGCGGAGGCCGCCGGCGAGAAGGTCTGGCGCATGCCGCTGGACGCCGAGTACGACGACCAGATCAAGTCCGACGTCGCCGACATCAAGAACACCGGCGGCCGCCCCGCCGGATCGATCACCGCGGCGAAGTTCCTCGAGCGATTCGTCGGCACCACGCCGTGGGCGCACTTCGACATCGCCGGCGTGATGTCGAAGCCGGCGGACAGCGGCGTGTGGGTGAAGGGCATGTCCGGCAACCCCGTGCGCACCCTGATCCACTTCGCCCTGAACCGCGCGAGGTAGCCGGAGCCATGCGATGAGCGACCGCATCTCCGGCCTGGCGGGTGTCGTCATCTGGACGACGGCCGAGCGCTACCCGGCGATGCGCGCGTTCTACATCGACACGCTCGGCCTCGTGCCGCGCTCCGACCGCGCGCAGTTCGTGTCCTTCGTGCTGTCCGAGGCGGACGACGTGCGCCTCAACGTCTCCGTGCACCGCGAGGTCGAGGGCGTCGCGCGCGATCCGCTGCGCATCATGCTGCTGCTGCGCGTGGACGACATCGAAGCGACCTCGACGCGGCTGCGCGCGAGCGGCGTGACGTTCCTGCGCGAGCCAGAGCAGGAGCCGTGGGGCGGCTGGATCGCGACGTTCCCCGATCCGGACGGCAACATCGTGCAGCTGTTGCAGCCCGCGCGATGAACGTCCGTAGAGATTGCGGCGGGCGGCCCACCCCTGCCCCTCCCGGCGCGGGAGGGGTTGAGATTCGAAGGGGCTCCGCCCCTTCGAGCATCCCGCATTCGAGAGCGGCCGCCTGATGCGCCTCGGCATCGACTTCGACAACACGCTCGGCGACTTCGTCTCGCTGCTGCGGGAGATCACGCTCGCGCGCACGGGCTTCGACATCCGCAACATGCGCGAGCGCTACCCGGACGCCGAGCATCCCGAGACAATCATCCACGCGGCCATCGGCAAAGAACGCTTCGAATCGTTCCTCACCGAGATCCACGAGACCGACCTGACGCTGCAGATGCCACCTCAGCCCGGGGCCATCGAGGTCGCTCGACGTCTCGCCGAGCGACACGAACTGATCGTGCTCACCGCGCGCGGGACGCATGAGTCCGAGGCGGTGCACCGCTGGCTGGAGCGTCACGCGATCCCGGTGCGAGGCTACATCGCGACGAACCGCGCGCCCAAAGCACCGCACGCGATCGAGCACGGCCTGGTCACGCACCTCGACGACAGCGCCGAGGTCTTCGCCGACTTCGACGACACGCATCCCACTGTGCCCGCGCTGCTCGCGCACCCGATGAACGCGAAGGCGACCCGCGCCGCGCACTGGCGCAGCGTCGAGGACTGGCTGGCGTTCGAGCGCCTCGTGCAGTCGTTGGAGCGGGAGCAGTAGGCGTTACCCGAGCAGCGGGCGGACGCGATCGAGGATCGCGTGGCCGACGGCGTACTTCGTCATCAGCGGCAGGTCCGCGCGGCCGCCCTGGTCGTCGAGGATCGTGACGCGGTTGTCGTCGGAGCCGAAGCCGGCGTCGGTCGCGGTCACATCGTTCGCCACGATGAACCGTGCGCCCTTGCTCTTCATCTTCGCCGCGGCGTTCTCGATCAGGTTCTGCGTCTCCGCGGCGAATGCGATCTTCAGCAGCGGGCCGCGCGAGGACGTCACGGGCGTGGTGCCGATGATGTCCGGGTTCTCGACGAGGTCGATCGTCGTCCCGGCCGTGCCCTCGCTCTTCTTCATCTTCTGATCGGCAGCGGTCGCGGGACGGAAGTCGGCGACCGCCGCGGCCATCACCAGCACGTCCGCCTCGGCGCACTCGCGGTGCACCGCGGCCTGCATCTGCACCGCGGAGTCCACGCGCACGACGCGCACGCCGACCGGCGCGGCGAGGCCCACCGTGGACACGATGACCACGTCGGCACCGCGATCACGCGCGGCCTCGGCGATCGCGTAGCCCATCTTTCCGCTGCTGTGGTTGCTGATGTAGCGCACGGGATCGATCGCCTCGCGCGTGCCGCCCGCGGTCACCACGATCGCGCGGCCCGCGAGGTCGCCGTGCTCGCGACCGAGCCGCGCGCGCACGTCATCCACGATCCGCTCGGGCTCGACGAGCCGGCCCGCGCCGACGCGGCCCGAGGCGAGGCGTCCCTCGGCGGGGCCGATGAACTGCGCGCCGCGATCCGTGAGCGTCGCCGCGTTTGTCTGCACCGCGGGGTGCGCCCACATCTGCGTGTCCATCGCCGGCGCGATCAGCAACGGCGCCGTCGTCGCGATCGCGGTCAGCGTCACGAAGTCCTCGGCGAGCCCGGTCGCGAGGCGCGAGAGCGTCGCGGCGGTGGCCGGTGCGATCAGCATCACGTCCGCGCGCCGCGCGAGCTCGACGTGCGCTTCGCCGTCCGGGCCGTTCACATCGAACATGTCGGTGTAGGGCGTGCGCTGCGTGATCGCCTTGAACGCGAGCGGCGTGACGAACTCCGTCGCCGCCTTCGTCAGCACAACATCGACGATCGCGCCGGCCTGTACGAGGCGGCTGGTGATCTCGATCGCCTTGTAGCAGGCGATCGATCCACTCACGCCCAGCACCACGTGTCGTCCGCGGAGCGGATCGCCGGGTCGGCCCGGGATCGGGGTCGCGTCGTCGCGAGAGTCGTCAGTGCTGGTCATCGGTTCACCTCGTACACCAGCCGCAGGCCGTCGAGGTTGAGGTCAGGCTCCATGGCGTCGAAGCAGCCGGCCTCTTCGGCGATCAGGTCGGCGTAGCCGCCCGTGCCGATCACGAGCGCCTCCTCGCCGATCTCTTCCTTGAAGCGCCGCACCATGCCGCGTACCAGCTCCACGTAGCCGAAGAAGATGCCCGACTGCATGGAGTGCACGGTGTTGCGGCCGATCGGCCCGTCGGGGTGCGTGATTCCCACGCGATGCAACATCGCCGCGCGGCTGAACAGCGCCTGCGACGCGAGCCCGATGCCCGGCGCAATCGCGCCGCCCAGGTAGTCGCCGTCCCTCGACACCGCGTCGAACACGCAGGCGGTGCCGAGGTCGACGATGATCATCGGCGGGTCGTAGCGATCGAGGGCAGCGACGGCGTGCAGGATGCGGTCCGGGCCGACCTCGCGCGGGTTGTCGTAGAGCACGCGCACGCCGGTCTTCACCCCGGGGCCGACGACGATCGGCTCGACGTCGAAGTGGGCGCGGCACACCTGCTGAAAGGTCGTGATCAGCGGGGGCACCGTGCTGGACATGATCGCCGCGCTGATGTCGGCCGGGGCGAGGTCGCGGCTCCGCAGCAGGCCAAGCAGCAGGATCGCGTACTCGTCCGCGAAGTTGTCCTGGTCGGTGGCGATGCGGAACGTGGCGATCAGGTCTTCACCGTCGAAGACACCAATCGCGACGCTGGTGTTGCCGATATCAATGGCCAGGAGATGCCCGGCACCGCTCTTGGGCGCTGGCATGGGGAGCCTCCTCGATACTCCGCCGGCGAAGCCGGTCGGCGTTCGGTTGCACGGTGGCACCAGTATACAGAGACACCACGAGGTCGCACGGCCGCACGCGCCGAAGCGCACGCGGCACATCGATTCGCATCAGGTCAGGCGATCCCGCCAACAAACATTGCCGGGATCACAGATGAATTGCTCTCGCTCCGACATAACCTGCTTGATCGGCCTTAAAACCCGGTGCTACATTTCGCCCCGGTCGATTCCCTCCTCGCGTTTGCGGCAAACGATGCGACGGGACCGGCTCCGAACACTTGCGACGGTTCCAGTTCATCGCGTCCTATCAACAGATCAACAACATCTGTGGATAATGCGCGCACGCTCTCCGCGTGCCGCTAGCGTGATGTGTGTTGCCCGAGACCACCTCGGGCTGTGAGGTAACGGCTGCGTGCACGACGACCCCGTCGCTCTCTGGCAGGCAGCGCTGAAGGACCTCTCCTCTCAGGTATCTCGCGCTAACTACGACACCTGGTTGGACGGCACCTCCGGCGTACGGCTGGAGCAGGACTACCTCGTGGTGGGCACGCGCTCGGAGTTCGTGACCGAGTGGTTGCAGAAGCGTCTGCGCCCCGCGATCATCCGCTCGCTGACCGACCTTGCCGGGCACCCGCTGGACGTGACGTTCGAGCCTCTGCGCTCCGTCGAGGACCAGGTCGCGGCGCTGAACGAGCTCGCGGGCACCGCCCAGCGCTCCTCGCAGCCGCGCCCCCGCCTGCGCGAGCGCTACACGTTCGACAACTACATCGTCGGGCCGGGCAACCGCCTCGCGTTCGCGGCCGCCGAGGGCGTCGCGCGGGACGCGGGTCGCCTGTACAACCCGCTGTTCATCTACGGCGGCCCGGGGCTGGGCAAGACCCACCTGCTGCACGCCGTCGGTCACGCGCTCCTCGAACAGGGGCTGCACGTGGTCTACCTGAGCGCGGAGGCCTTCACCAACCAGCTCATCACCGCGATCCAGCAGCGCAAGATGGACGACTTCCGCGCGCGCTACCGCTCCGCGGACGCGCTGCTCATGGACGACGTGCAGTTCATCGCCGGCAAGGAGCAGACGCAGGAGGAGTTCTTCTACACCTTCAACGAGCTCTACGAGGCCGGCAAGCAGATCGTCATCACCTCCGACAAGAGCCCGGCCCACATCCAGCACCTGGAAGAGCGTCTGCGGACGCGCTTCGAGTGGGGAATGATCGCGGACCTGCAGGCGCCCGACATGGAGACGCGCATCGCGATCCTGCGGCACAAGGCGGCGGAGCAGAACATCCGCGTCCGCGACGACGTGTTGAGCGTGATCGCCGCCCGCTTCAAGAACAACATCCGCGAGCTCGAGGGATCGCTGACGCGCGTCGTCGCGTACTCGCGGCTCACCGGCGAGCCGCTGTCGCCCGACCTGGTGCACTCCTCGCTCGCCTCGCTGGAGCCGACGGAGCCGCGACTGCCCCCGTCCCCCGAGCTGATCATGGACATCGTCTGCCGCTACTTCGAGATCGACCGTGAGGGTCTGCTCTCCAAGAGCCGTGAGAAGCGCGTCGCCTACCCGCGACAGGTCGCGATGTACCTGATGCGCGAGCTGGCTCACCGCTCGCTCGTGGAGATCGGTGACGCCCTCGGTGGGCGCGACCACTCCACCGTCCACCACGGCTGGCGCAAGATGGAGCGCTCGCTGGCGGTGGACCCGGAGACGAAGCGCGATATCGGCAGCCTGCGCGAGATGATCGAGTCCTCGCGCCGCATCGCGTAGCCGCTCCGAGGCCCCTCCGCGGCCTCATTTCTCTGGCTCTTCACCTGTTATCTATCCACAAAGGTGCGACTTATCCCCGTTTCAATTTGGCGGGGCTTGTCAGCGACCGTCTCGATCAACTGAGTAGTCTGATGACTCCATCAGTGAGCGGTTTCGTGGATAACACGAGGAAATCCGGGGATATCACAGGGGGGTTGTGGCTTACTCGCGGATCCCGGGAAAACCTCGATCGGGCGTGCAACGGTCTGCCGGGCGACGAATCGCATAAGTGTGGATGAACCAGTGAGTCGTGACCGAGATATGCACCGTCCCTCTAGATTCAGCCCGCGTCTGCTCTCCACACCTTCCACACCATGACGATGACTACGATCTGGCGGCTTGCCGCATGGGTGGACGCACCCCCACAGTGGACTGACACCATCCACATACCCACATCGTCTTTCGCGCCCTTGCCGGCGCAGCCTGCGAGTCGTCCGTGATCGATAGCGTTGAGGTTGAAGTCGCAGCGGGAACCGGCGGTGACGGCGGCGTCTCGTTCCTGCGCGAGAAGTTCTCGCCGCTGGGCGGGCCGGATGGCGGCGACGGCGGTCGAGGTGGGGACGTGGTCCTCGTCGCCGATTCGCGCCTCGCGTCGCTCGATCGCTACTCGGACTCACGCGTCCACGCAGCCGGCCCCGGTGTGCCCGGTGGCCCCAACCAGCGTCGAGGTGCCTCCGCGGCCGCGCTGGAGCTCCCGGTGCCCGTAGGGACGACTGTGTGGGTGGTGGGCTCCGACTCCGAGGAGCCGCTCGCCGACCTGCAGCACGCCGGCGACCGCGCCATTGTGGCGCGCGGCGGTCGAGGCGGCATGGGCAACCGTCGGTTCGCCACGCCTACGCGCCAGGCGCCGAAGTGGGCGCAGTACGGCGCGGTGGGGCAGCGGGTGAGCCTGCGCCTGGAGTTGAAGTTGCTCGCGGACGTCGGCATCGTCGGCTTGCCGAACGCCGGGAAGTCCACGCTGCTGACCGCGTGGAGCAAGGCGACGCCGAAGATCGGCGCGTACCCGTTCACCACGTTGGAGCCTCAGCTGGGCGTCGTGAACCTCGGCTACGACTCGTTCGTCGCCGCGGACATGCCCGGGCTGATCGAGGGCGCCAGCGAAGGCGTGGGCCTCGGCATCGAGTTCCTCCGGCACATCGAGCGGACGCGCGTGCTGGTGCACCTGCTGGACATGACGCGCGAGGAGCCCCTCGAGGACTTCCACCTCATCAACAACGAGTTGAAGGAGTTCGGCCACGGGCTGGCGCAGAAGCCGCAGATCCTCGGGCTGAACAAGATGGACGACCCGGACGCACAGGCGCGGCTGGAGCTGATCCAGCCGGAGATCGATGCCCTCGGCCTGCCGTGGCTGTCGCTCTCGGCCGCCGCGCGCGAGGGCACCCGGGAGCTCGCACTGCGCGCGCTCCAGGCGCTCCGCGAGATCCAGGCGACCGAGGTACGCGAGGCCGCGCGCGAGCTGCCGGAGCTGCACCCCGAGCCCGCGCAGCGCTCGCGCTTCGACGCCTACCGCGACGACGACGGGGTGGCGATCGTGGACGGGCCGACGCCCAACTGGCTCGCCCAGACGCTGCCCCTCGACGAGCGCGAGGCCCGCGAGGAGTTCTACATCCGCCTGCGCCGGATGGGCGTGCAGCGCGTGCTGACCCGCCTGAAGGTGAAAGACGGCGAGCGCATCCGCGTAGGCGGTGTCGACCTGGCGTGGGAGTCCTAGCGCGATGAACGAGGGCGCGGTGATCGAGGGCGAAGCCCACGCGCCGCCGACCCGTTTCGGGATCATGGGCGGCACCTTCGACCCGCCGCACGTCGCTCACCTCGCGCTGGCGCAGGCCGCGCGTGACGCGCTGCATCTTGACCGCGTGCTGTTCATCCCGGCGGGCGATCCGTGGCGGAAGTCCGGGCGCGCGATCAGCCCCGCCGCCGATCGCCTCGCCATGGTCGAACTCGCGATCGAGGGGCTCGAGTGGGCGGAGTCCAGCCGCATCGAGATCGAGCGCAACGGCCCGACCTACACGCTCGACACGGTTGGCGAGCTGACGACGACGCGGCCCGGTGACTGGTGGCTGATCATCGGCGAGGACTCGCTGCTGGATCTGCCGCAGTGGCACGAGCCGCAGCGACTGGTGATGCGCATCCGCCTCGCCGTGGCGCGCAGGGACGGCGAGGCGGGCGAGCACCCGCTGATCACGGACGCGCTGCGTGCCGGCCTCCCCGGCATCGACGATCGTGTGGACGTGCTGCCGATGCCCCGCATGGACGTCTCCGCGACAAACATCCGCTCAAGGATCGCCTCGGGCCTGACGACGGACGGGCTGCTGCCGCCCGCTGTCCGCGCATACATCGACGCTCATGGGCTGTACCGCGAGTAGCCGTCGAGGTGACGAGTGGGGCGCCTCACGCGGTCTCTCCGGACGCCGCGAGGCCGCCCCTCCTGCTGCTACAGCTTCGAGAGGTCGAAGCCCTCGGGCGGCCGACCGACGATGATCGAGGCGCGCGGGATGGGCGGCAGCAGGAACGGCCGCAGGTCCGCGTAGCGCGTGAACGGGAAGCCGACGTCCGTCGCCAGTTGGCGCAGTGTCTTGCTCGACCGCAGTCGAGGCTGCGCGACGCCCCTCGACACCACCTTCGCGTTCCACGCGTCGAGGCGCGTGTTGCCGGTGGGGCCGAACTCCCAGATCACGGCTAGGCCGCCGGGCTGCAGCACGCGACCGATCTCGTAGAACATCGCGCGCACGCCGTCGTCATCGAGGTGCTTGACCACGTAGCCACAGGTGACGAGGTTGAAGGTGGAGTCGCGGAACGGCAGCGCGATCGCGCTGGCCTCCACGTAACGTGCGTCGCGCGCGGGGTTCGTCTCGTCGCTGCGGGCGAGGTCGATCATCGCGCGCGAGAAGTCGAGGCCGACCGGGGGCGTGTCCATCTGGAGCTGGTCGTCCAGCGCACGCAGGATGCCGCCGCGCCCGGAGCCGATGTCCAGCAGCCGGGTGGTGTGATCGAGCTTGAGGCCCTCGGCGAGGCGGAAGAGCGCGGTGTTCGCGGCCCACTGCCCGGGCCCCATGAACCAGCGGAACGCCAGCGCGGAGGGCGTGGAGGAGCGCAGCCAGCGCTCGTACTCCTCGTGCCGCGCGGCCTGCTCAGCGGTGCGTTCGATGTTCATCGTCACGGTTGTATCGTGGCACGCGCGCCGGGTGACGGCGAGCGAGGAGCGGCGATGCGGTACGGCGGGTGGATCGTGCTCGCGGCGACGATGCTCGCGCTGGCGCTGGCCGGGTGCGCCGACCCCCACGCCCGTGCGACCGCCGCGACGCGAGGCGCGCACGTGCCGATGTCCGCCGAGCGCGCCTCCTGCAACGACTCCGCAGACTTCCTCGACCGGCGCTTCAGCTTCACGGCGTCGCTGACGCCGGCGGCGCCGCGCGTGGGCGAGCCCGTCGTCTTCGCCGCGACCGGCACCGCGCCGGGGCGCTACATCCTCGCGATGGGCGTGCCGCAGTCGATCGACCAGCGCACCGAGCTGGGCCGCCTGACGGTCGCCGAGGACGGACGCGCCGCCGCGCGTTTCACGCTGCCTGAGACGCCGTCCAGCACATGCACGGTCGTCTGGATCTACCCCGAGTCGGGCGAGGGCCTGCGCATGGCCCGTCCGTTCCTGGTGCCGTGATGCACGCGCTGGCGCGACTGACTGCGCTGCCGCTGCTCGTGCTGGCGGCCGCACTCGTCGTCGCGTGCGAGGGCGGCCTCGTGCCGTCGAGGAGTACGCCCACCGCCACGCCACCGCAGGTGCGCGCACCGCTGGGGATCAGCGCGGGCGCGGGTCGCAGCAACGCCGCGGCGTTCTACCCGACACCTCCGCCGTTCACGCTGCCCGCACCCACCGGCGGCCCGCCGCCCCAGGTCATCCGGCGCATCCTTGACCTCGCGCGCCGCGGCGACGAGTCCGGACTGCAGGCGATGTTCCAGATGCGCCGCCTCCCCTGCGCGCCGCCGAACAACGACGGCTGGCGTGTCTGCGCCCCCGGCGAGGCGCTCGGCACGCCCGTGGAGAGCTTCACGATCGGCGAGGGCTGCAACGGCGTCGATGTCGACCGTGCGACCGCGGTCGCGAAGACTACAGGCCTGCTCGCGCGCGGCGTCGAGCCGGTGGCGGCGGCCCTCGACGGCGATCGCGTCGCCAGCGCCGGCGAGCGCTACGTGGTGGTGTTCAGGGGATCGCCGAAGGACAACGGCATCTTCGGCGTGTACGCGGACGACACCGGCATCACACACGTCCGGATCGGCTGCGCCACGCCCGAGTCGATGCTGCGCGGCGCCGGCGGCACCCTCGGCGCGCTGTTCGACATCGGACGGCCGTAGCGATGCGGTACGTGCTGGCGGCGCTGGCGACGGTCGTCCTGCTCCTCGTGGGCTGCGAGGATCACCGCGCGCGGCCTGCGCCGACGGCGGCCGCTACGGCGACACTCACCGCCCAGCCCATCGTGACGCCCGCCACGGGTATCACCCCCACCCCTACCGCCACCGTGCGCTCGCGGGCGGTCGTGACTCCAGACGGGCCCGTTCAGGCATGGGTGAGTCCACCGCCGAGCGGCGTCCCGATCGTCGACGCAGCGATTGCGGACATCATGCAAGGAGACGCGGCCGCCATCGTGCGCCGGATCACGGGAGGCTTGTACCCCTGCCGGGAGCGTAGCTTCGGTTCGGGACAAATGGTGGTTTGTCCCGCGGGCGTGGCCATCGGAACGCCCGTACCAGCCAGATTGGTCGGCGGGGGCTGTGAGTCGGACTGGATCAACCTGGAGCCGACGCACACGGTCGCCGCAGATCGATTGGCGGCGGCGGAGTTGCTGCTGGTCACCGGGTTCAGGAGTCCCCCGAGGGACGGTCGCATATACACGCTCGTCTTCGTGGATCCGAGCCGCCCCGAGCACGTCCTCATTGTCGAACTAGACGACCGGGGGATCGTCGGTGATCGGGGGAGTGTGTGGGGTTCGGGCAGTTGTGAGACGTCCGTCTCGCGAGTCTTCACCTACGGCGGTGTCGACTACCTGATTCCCCGCGCGCCCTAGTACCCCGCGGGCCTCGAGGTCTTCGCTTCCGGCTGCTCCAGGAGGAACGACATGCGGACGCGCGTGTCGGCGTTCGCCGCGGCGGCCCACTCGCACATCGCAGCGAGCTCGAGGAGACGCGGGGCGAGGTGCGCGTAGCCCTGGATGAGCGGCGCGAGCGTGTCGTCCGGCGCGGTCCACGCGGCGGCGACGATGCGCGCGCACGCGGCGAGGTCGGCGGCGGGCTGCCATGACCGGTCGAACTCGCGCTGGTCGTTTGGCGTCTCGATATCGCGGTCGGCGTACTTCAGCAGCGGGCGCAGGTCGAGCTTCTGCCGCGTCTTGAGGTACTGCGCGGCCTGCGCCAGCTCGTGCGTCCCGCCGAAGTCGAGGCTGTAGGCCCACGACTGGAAGAACAGCACGATGACCGGGTCATCCTCGAACGCGACGGGGCACGGCTCTGCGGGCGCGGGGTCGAACTCCACGTAGAAGCGCTGGAACGGCTCGCTCGTCATGTGTGGAGGATACCGCGTGCCTGCGGGTTGGCGCCGCTGGGGCGGTGTGTGCCGCGCGGAGTATCGTGTCGCGATGGATTCCACGGTCGGCATCATCATCCTCGGCGCGGCGGTGGCGGGCTTCGTGCAAGGGCTGTCCGGCTTCGCGTTCAGCCTGGTCGCGCTGTCCTTCTGGGCCTGGGGCGTCGACCCGGCGCTCGCGGCGACGCTGGCGATCCTCGGCGGGCTCGCGGGGCAGATCACCGCCGCGATCCGCGTGCGTCGAGGCTTCGACCTCGCGCTGCTCGCGCCGTTCCTGCTCGGCGGACTCGTGGGCGTGCCGATCGGCGTCGCCGTCCTGCCGATGCTGGACGTGCCGCTCTTCAAGGCGCTGCTGGGCGGGCTGCTGGTGACGTGGTGCCCGGCGATCCTCTTCGCGACGCGCCTGCCCCGCGTGCCCGACCTCGGGTCGTTCGCGAACGGGACGGTGGGGCTGGCGGGCGGCATCCTCGGCGGCATCGTGGGGTCAGCGGGGGCGGTGCCGACGCTGTGGACCACGCTGCGCCAGTACGACCGCGACCACGCGCGCGCGGTGGTGCAGAACTTCAACCTCGTGGTGCTCGCGCTGAGCGGCGGCGCGCTGGTCGCCACCGGCCGCGTGACGCGCGAGGTGCTCCCGACGCTCGGCATTGTGATCGTGGCGATGCTCGTCCCGGCGCTCATCGGCATGCGCGTTTACATCGGACTGAGCGAGGTCACGTTCCGCCGCGTCGTGCTGACGTGCCTCACCGCCTCCGGCCTCGCGCTGCTCGCGTCCTCGCTCCCCACGCTGCTGGCGCGGCTGTAGCGCACGACGATGCGCGCGCCGCTGATCGCGATCGCGATGGTGGCGCTCGGGATCCTCGTGGCGTGCGGCGAGCCGTCTCGTGCCCCACAGGTCCGCGCGACGTTCGTGCCCGGCGCGGGCGAGCCGCGCGCGACCGCGACGAGCGCATCGAGCGCGTCGAGTACGACCGCGCCGACGCAGGCGAGTGCCCGCGCGCCGGAGTGCGACTACCAGAACTCCGTGCTGCAGGACTCCGGATCGCCGCTGCTGCAGATCGAGCCGGCCTCGCCACGTGTCGGTGAGCGCGTCACCGTCACGGGCGACCGCCTCGCGCCGGGCGCGCGTACGTTGCTCGTCGTCGCGACGCTGCAGCCGATGCGCGAGGTGCCCGTCACGGTCGCCCTCGACGGCCGTCTCCGCGCGACCTTCCCGATGCCGCCGATGATCCCCGGCCGCTGCACCGTGCTGTGGCTGGACAACCCCGGCGTGCAGTCACTGGGGTTCGTGGTGGCGGAGTGAGGCGCGCGGCGCCGGTTAAACGAAGGAGATCGTGAGGTAACCGAGCACCAGCAGTACGACGACGACGGTCACGACGATCAAGGCGACCTGGCTCATGGCATCACTTCCTTCGACACGCTCATGCCGACCTAACGTACGCCCGGCGGCCGCGACATGACGGGCTGGTACCGATGCAATGACGCTACGACTGCCCCTCGATCAGCACTGGCGTACACAAGCAGAACGCCCCTCCGGAGACGGAGGGGCGTTCGCGTGTACCTCGATCGGGGCGAGGGCTAGACGTCCAGCGTCGCGTCGAGGGCGTGCGTGGTGATGAACTTCTTGCGCGGGGGAACCTCGTCGCCCATCAGCATGGTGAAGAGCGCGTCGGCGTCCTCGGCGTCGTGGACCTCGGCGCGCAGGAGGCTGCGGTTCGCGGGGTTCATCGTCGTGTCCCAGAGCTGCTCCGCGTTCATCTCGCCGAGGCCCTTGTAGCGCTGCAGGTGGTAGCCGGAGGAGCCGTGCTGCGCCTGGTACTCGGCGAGCGCCTTCTCGTTGAAGAGCCACGCGACGTTGCGGCCGCGGGTGGCGGAGAACAGCGGCGGCTGGGCGATGTACAGGTAGCCGTCCGCGATCAGGTTCGGCATGAAGCGGTAAAAGAAGGTGAGCAGCAGCGTGCGGATGTGCGCGCCGTCCACGTCCGCGTCGGTCATGATGATGACCTTGTGGTAGCGGAGCTTCTCGCCGTTCCAATCGGCGCCGAAGCCGGTGCCGAGCGCGGTGATGATGTTCCGCACCTGCTCGTTCTCGAGCATCTTGTCGAGGCGAGCCTTCTCCACGTTGAGGATCTTGCCGCGCAGGGCCAGGACGGCCTGCGTGCGGCGATCACGGCCGCCCTTGGCGGAGCCGCCGGCTGACTCGCCCTCCACGATGTAGAGCTCGCACTGCGCGGGGTCGTTCTCCTGGCAGTCCGCGAGCTTGCCGGGGAGGTTGGAGCCCTCGAGGACGCCCTTGCGCTGCACCAGGTCGCGCGCCTTGCGGGCGGCCTCGCGAGCGCGGGCGGCGGTGAGCGCCTTGTCCATGATCTTGCGACCGACGGACGGGTTCTCTTCTAGGTACTGGCCGAGCGAGGTGCGCACGGCGGACTCGACCATGCCCTTGATCTCGGGGTTGCCGAGGCGGGTCTTGGTCTGGCCTTCGAACTGCGGCTCGGAGAGCTTCACGGAGATGACGGCAGCGAGACCCTCGCGCACGTCGTCGCCGGTGAGGTTCTGGTCGCCGTCCTTCAGGATCTTCGCCTTGCGGGCGTAGTCGTTCAGGACGCTGGTGAGGGCGGTGCGGAAGCCGGTGACGTGGCTGCCGCCGTCGATCGTTTTGATCGCGTTCGCGAAGGAGTGCACTACCTCGCCGAAGGAGGAGTTGTACTGGATCGCGACCTCGACCGAGGCTTCCTCGGTCTCCATCGTCACGTAGATGGGGTCGGCGTGCAGCGGCTGGCGGGTGCGGCCGATCTGGCGCACGAACGCCTCGATGCCGCTGTCGAAGTAGTACGAGGCCTCGTGGCCGTCGTCGCGCAGGTCGACGAACTTGATGAACAGCGCCTTGGTCAGGTACGCCATCTCGCGGAAGCGCTGCGACAGGATGTCGAAGTCGTAGTCCAGCGTCTCGAACATCGTGTGGTCGGGGAGGAAGCGGACGATCGTGCCGGAGTCGTCCACCTTCTGCTTGCCCTTGACCAGCCCGCCCGCGGGCGCGCCGCGGTGGTAGGTCTGGTTGTAGACAGCGCCGCCCTGGTGGATCTCGACCTCGAGGTCCTCGGACAGCGCGTTGACCACGGACGCGCCGACGCCGTGGAGGCCGCCGGACACCTTGTACGCGCCGCCGCCGAACTTGCCACCCGCGTGCAGGACGGTGAATACCGTCTCCACGCCGGAGAGGCCGGTCTTGGCGTGCTTGCCGACGGGGATGCCTCGACCGTTGTCGGTCACGCGCACGTGGCCGTCCGGCTCGATGGTGATCTCGATGCGGGTGCAGAACCCGGCCATCGCCTCGTCGACGGCGTTGTCGACGATCTCGTAGATGAGGTGGTGGAGGCCGCGCTGATCGGTGGAGCCGATGTACATGCCGGGGCGGCGTCTGACGGCCTCGAGGCCCTCGAGGATCTGGATGCTGTCAGCGGTGTAGTCCGCTGCTTTCCCCTTGGGCGCGGTCGTGGTCATGCGGCCTCATTTGCTCGGCGCCCGTCTCCGTGGATGCGGAGCAGGGTCGCGTGCGGGTTCAGGTGCGTCGCGATCATCAGTCGTCGCGTCGAGGATCGGGGATGTAGAGACTCCTCGAGCACGTTCAAATCTTACCATGTATTTGGGTAGCTGCCGCGCCCGGATCGCGCTCCCCGGCGGGCCGTCCGGCCCTGCGCACGCCCTCGCCGGAGTGCCGCGAGGCGGCACGCTGCGCATCGCGTCCCACCTCGCGTCACCTCGCGGATGCTCGGGTGCGCTCGACGCTCCGCGCTGCGTCCGCGGCGCACGAGGCCCGCGGGGCGCTCGCGTAGAATGAGCGCCGTGGAAGCCATCACCCTCACCCCGATCGGCCATGTCGTCAGCGACGAGCACGACGCCGCGCGCCAGGACTGGTCGCGCGTCCGCTCCGAGGTGGTCCTCGACGGCGCGCCCGACCTCGACGCCGCGCTGCTCGGGCTGGCTGACTACTCGCACGTCATCGTGGTCGGCTGGCTGCACGAGATGCCCGAGGAGTTCCGGCAGCGCCGGCAGGCGTACCCCGGAGGCGACGACCGCTACCCGCTGCAGGGCTCGCTCGCGCTGCGCGGCGGCCGCCCGAACCCGATCAGCGTGACGGTGTGCAGGCTGCGCGGGATAGAGGGCGCCACGTTGAGCCTCGAAGGCCTCGACCTGGTCGACGGGACGCCGATCCTGGACGTGAAGCCGTACATCGCGCACTACGACGCCGAGCCGAAGGCATCGATACCCCTGTGGGCGCGTTGAACGCCCGCCTGCTCTCACCGCGATTCACCAACGGATCGGCATTCCGCGCATGAGCGGGCGCTGGGTGCGTCGCGCCGCGCAGCGCACCGAGGATGCTGCGTACCTCGCCGCCCACGGCGTCTCGCGCCCGCTGTCTCGCGAGGCCCAGCGCGAGGCGGAACGCGACGGCACGCGCGGCGGGGCAGCACCCAGGGCGGGTGGCCGTCTGCAGCCCGGCCCCACCGGCCTCGAGGATCCTGCGGTGCGTGGCGAGCACGCCGCGCCGCCGAAGCCGTTCAGCGCGCGCGAGCTGAAGCGCGTCTACGACGCGCTCCTCGCGCAACACGGCGAGCAGCAGTGGTGGCCCACCGCGGCGACCGAGGGCTCGGAGCAGCGGCTGGAGATCTGCCTCGGCGCGATCCTGACGCAGAACACCTCGTGGCGCGGCGCGGCGACGGCGCTCACGAACCTGCGCGAGGCGGGCATGCTGTCGTGCGCCGCGATCGTCGCGCTGCCGGAGGACGTGCTCGGTGACCTCGTGCGGCCCTCCGG
Source organism: Chloroflexota bacterium (assembly GCA_947479915.1). Taxonomy (GTDB): domain Bacteria; phylum Chloroflexota; class Dehalococcoidia; order UBA2979; family UBA2979; genus SHYQ01. The sequence goes on along the minus strand of CANKAU010000004.1, from coordinate 44,960 downwards.
GCACTACCGCGTGAAGGCGCGCAAGCTCCAGTCGTTCTGCGGGACGGTGATCGAGGAGCACGGCGGCGACATCGACGCGCTGTTGGCGGGCGACACGGAGACGGTACGCGCGCGGCTGCTGCGCATCTGGGGCGTCGGGCCCGAGACCGCGGACGCGATGACGTTGTACGCCGGTCGGCTGCCCACGTTCGTCGTGGACGCCTACGCGTACCGGCTGTTCGAGCGCCTCGGCCACCCGCCCGGGGAGCGCCGCTACGACGTGTATCGCGAGTACTTCACGCGCATGATCGGCACGGCCGAGGATGACGTGTGGGCGCTGAACGAATGGCACGCGCTGATCGTGCGCCACGGGCAGCGCATTTGCCGCAAGACCCAGCCGCTTTGCGGCGAATGTGCGCTCCTCGACCGCTGCCCGTTCGGGCAGGAGCAGGCCGGGGCCAAGCCACCACGGAGGAAAGTTCGATGACGAGTGCCGGTCCACGTGTACGCATGGTCGCCGCCGCGGTGTTCCGCACCGGGGCAGGGGGCATGGACGATCTGCTGGTGATCGATCGCGCCGGTGCAGCGCAGCTCCCCGCCGGTTCCGTCGAGGACGGCGAGGCGACGGATGACGCGGCGCTGCGCGCGGTGACGCAACAGACCGGCCTCGCGGTCGAGTTGCGGACGCTGATCAGCACCGTGGACGAGGTCGCCGGGGGTGAGCAGCGCCGCCGCTGGATCTACATCCTGGACGCCGAGGAGGGCGGCTCCGCCGAGTGGACGCACGGCGACGCGCACTGCCGCTGGATCGCCTACGCCACCGCGGAGCTGGACGAGGCGTCCCAGCCGTGGCTCGACCTCGTGCGCGCCGATCTGCCGTAGGCAACTTCGATGGACGGGTGGACAGCTTTCGGCGCTCGCGTCGTACGCGCTGGACTCGCGCCGGCTCTGGCGGTCGCGGTCACGCTGGTAGCGAGCGGCTGCCTTCCAAGTTCCGCTCCTTTGCCGGCGGTGACGGACCAAAGACCGGTCGCGAGCGCCTCGGTGCCCCAAACGCCGCCGACGATAACAGCAACACCCGCCACGGCGAGTGTTTCGCCGCGGCCGCTGCCGTTTGCCGTCGAACGATATCGGCCGTTACTCGATGCGTTCGCGCAAGCGCAGGCGGCAAAGGATCCGACGGCGCTAAAGGGGCTGCTGAGGACAGGCGGGCGTCCCGGCGTTTTGCTTGGGCCGTTCGAGGAGTGTGGGGGGAGCTTCCTCTACCAGCCGACCGCCGCGGACGACGCGAACGTAGCGGCTCTGTTGACTCCACCGCTCCGACCGGTCGAACTGGTGAGCACGCGCCCGTGCGGTGGGATCCTCGTGGTTGGGTTGCGAGTGGACGACTGGGCGTCGCGGTCGCTCAGGACCCAACAACGTCTCCCGGTCTCGCCACCCGCATACGGCGCGCCGGAGGTCCGGACGTTCCCTGGCGACTCGTTCATCCTGATCTTCTTCGTGAACGGAGATGATCCACAGAATGGTGGCCCGGCGTTTGTCGGACTCGCTCCTGATCATGGGTTCACGAAGTTCGCGGATCTGCCCTGACACCTTGCCCCCTCGCCGCCGTCCCGCGAGACTGAGGGCATGGAACTAGGCATCATCGGCAAGGCTCGCAGCGGCAAGACCTCGCTGTTCAACGCGGTGACGCGAGGGACGGCGCAGGTGGGCGCGTACTCGTCCGGCAACCAGCCGAACGTCGGCATGGTGCACGTGCCCGACCCGCGCGTGGACGCCCTGTCCGAGGTCTACAAGACGAAGAAGACGACCTACGCGGAGATCCGCTGGGTGGACTACCCCGTGGGCGGCTTCGGCAACGAGGGCCCGGGCGCCCAGTTCGTCGCCGAGATCGCCAAAATGGACGCCATCGTCCACGTCGTCCGCTCGTTCATCGACGACTCCGTGCCGCACCCCGACGAGACCGTGGACCCGCACCGCGACATCGAGGCGCTCGACCTCGAGCTGACGTTCGTCGACCTCGGGCTGATCGAGCGGCGGCTGTCGCGCCTCGACCAGGAGATGCGCTCGATGCCGAGCGCCCAGCGCGGTGAGCTGGAGCGCCACAAGGAACTGCTGCAGCGAATGCAGGCGCACCTGGAGGACGGCAAGGGCCTGCGCTCCATGTCCTTCAACGAGACCGAGAACAAGGAGTTGCGCGCGTACCAGCTGATCACGCGCCTCCCCATGCTGCTGATCGTGAACATCGGCGAGGACGACCTCGCGCGTGCCGCCGAGATCGAGGCGGAGTTCCGCGCGAGGTACAGCGAGCCGGGCATCGCCGTCGCCGCGCTCTGCGCGAAGATCGAGGCGGAGCTGTCGCAGATGGAGCCCGAGGATGCCGCCGCGTTCCGCGCGGACCTCGGCCTGCCGCCGGAGTCGCCCCTCGACCGCGCGATCGTGGCGGCGTACGAGCTGCTGGGGCTGCAGTCGTTCCTCACCGCGGGCGACGACGAGTGCCGCGCGTGGACGGTGCCGGTGGGCGCGACCGCGCCTCAGGCGGCGGGGCGCATCCACAGCGACCTGGAGAAGGGCTTCATCCGCGCCGAGGTTTCCACCTGGCAGGACGTCGTCGCTGCGAAGGGTTCCAGCGCCGAACTGAAGAAGGCCGGCAAGCTCCGCACCGAGGGCAAGGGTTACATCGTCCAGGACGGCGATGTGATCAACATCCTCTTCAACCTCTAGCCCGGCGGCGCCATCGGCGGCATCGTTCGCCGTGATCGAGACGCCCGCACCGTCGTCGTAGGCCTATCCCCCTGCCCCCTTCCCTGGGAGGGAAGGGGGATGACTGGCGAGGACGGGCGCCCTCGTGCTCCCACGCCTCGGATACCCCCGTCACCGCGAACCGTTCGAGGCGCACGGCGCCCGTTCGCGAGGCAGAATGGCGGCGGATCGGAGCGATCGATGTTCACCGGCTGGTTAGCGTGGATCGTGCCGATCGTGATCGTCGTCGTCGTGATGGGCGTCTTGGGGTTCCTCGCAGCGCGCGACCAGCGCGTGCGCGAGTTCATCGAGGACATCGAGGACCTCGGTTGGCGCGGGGTGATGCGCGGCGTGTGGGGGCTGGTGCGCGATCCGCGTGTGCCGTGGTTCGTGCGGCTGCTGCCGGTGCCGCTGCTGATCTACCTCGCCTCGCCGATCGACATCATCCCGGACATCATCCCGGTCATCGGACAGGCGGACGACATCCTCGTCGTCGCGGCGGCGCTGTGGGTGCTGCTCCGCTTCACCCCGCGCGAGGTCGTCGCGGAGCACTTCCGCGTCGCACCCGCGGAGGGCTAGCGCGGCGGGACGTGCTCCACGGGGATCCACAGCTCGCAGTCGGCCTGCGCGCTGTCCTCGGACAGCACGGTGCGCAGGATCTCCGGGCCGGGGCACGAGGCGTAGGGGTTCGAGGGGAACCACTGCGTGAACACGTCGCGCCAGAGGTACTGGATCGCCAGCGGGAACGGGCCGCTGCTGCCGAACACCGCCCACGTCCCCGCGGGCACCTCGAGGGTGTCGAGGTCACCGGCCGGCTGACTGCTCACCACCCCGTGCGTGTAGTCGAACTCGCTGCCCTCCTCGCGCCCCGGTGAGAGGTTCGCGCTGACGCCAAGGACGCCGGACGGCTCGCCATCCGAGAGCGCCGCGATGCGCGCGATCTCCTCGCGGCCGATGCCCCGGATGAACGAGACGAGCGCTTCGTTCATTCCCTGGTGGACGATCGGCACGCGGACGGTGCGTCCGAGGATGCGGAACGCGTCCTTCTGGACGATGCGGTACTCCATCGGTTGGCTCCCTTCGACGGTCAGGCGGAACGCGATCCGCGGTTGTGACTGGAGGGGGGCGCCCGACCGCCGCGCCTCGTCCGGGCCGAGCCCGTGGAACGCGCGGAACGCCCGCGCGAAGGCCTCGCCCGATCTGTAGCCCGCGCCGAGCGCGATCTCGAGGAGCGTGCGACGCCCCGCGATCACCTCGGCGCCCGCGATCGTCAGGCGGCGGCGGCGCACGTACTCCGACAGCGGCATCCCCGCGAGCGCCGAGAACATGCGGCGGTAGTGGTACTCCGAGGTCAGCGCGATGCGCGCGAGGTCAGCGACGTCGATCGCTGCGTCGAGGTGTGCCTCGATGTGCTCGATCGACTCGTTCAGTCCGGCCAGCATCGCTCCCTCTTCCTCCGCACCGAACGTAGCGTCCGGCCAGCCACCCTCGCCCGACAACTCGTGCCCGCCTCGGTCGGTGCACTCGGGCCGAGCGAGGAGCGGCAGCCGGGGTGCGGCGTATGATCGGCGGCGGCAAGACGGATCGCCTCGGAGCGGGTCGCCGCGCGAGGTGGTGGCGGAACGGAACGTGGATGGACGCGCAGACGCGCATGCAGATCGTGCAGGAGATCGAGGCGGCACTGGCCGGCGGGCCGTTGGTCGTCACCGCGACGGTGACCGTCCCGGGTGAGCCGCCGATCGCCACGCCGGGCGACAAGATGCTCGTCGGCAAGGACGGGCACCGCGTCGGGAGCCTCGGCGATGCGGCGCTGGACGACGCCGTGCACGAGGTGGCGCTGAACGTCTTCACGGACTTCCCCCGCGTCGTCATGCAGACGCTGTACTTCAGCCGGGACGGCCGCGCCGTGACCCGCCGCTCGCAGGCGCACCCCGGCGATGCCGAGATGATGGTTCAGCTGTTCGAGGCCCCCGCGCGCCTCGTCGTCATCGGCGGCGGCCACGTCGGACTGGCGGTCGCCACGATCGGCGACTTCGTGGGGTTCGACGTCACCGTGCTGGACGACCGCGAGGAGTTCGCGAACAAGGAGCGCTTCCCGATGGCGGAGGCGATCCACAACGGCGACACGAACGAGGCGCTGGCAGCGATGACGTTCGGGCCGCAGGACTACGTGGTCCTCGTCTCGCGTGGCCACAAGCAGGACGAGGACGCCCTGCGCGGCGTCGTCGGGCGCGGCGCGGGCTACGTGGGCATGATCGGCAGTCGCCGGCGCACCGCCACGGTGATCCAGCACCTCGCCGAGGAGGGCTTCGACATGGAGGCCCTGGATTCCGTCAGCACCCCGGTCGGCATCGACCTTGGCGCCGAGACGCCCGAGGAGATCGCGCTGTCGATCCTCGCGGAGATCGTGATGCTTCGGCGTGGTGGTGGTGGCGGCCGCATGCGCGAGCAGCGCGCGCCGATCCGGTGGCCTGTCCGGTAGCGGATCGCGCTCGATCCGGAATTTAACGGAGGATCGGCGGCGTTCTGCGACGGGGCGTGTCAGGAACCCGTCCACCGCGCTTTGACCGCGGAGTATGCTGTGCCCGTTATCGACTCGGCGCGACAAACGCGCCTCGCGAGCGACTCGTCGAAGCGCTACCGGGGATTCCCGGGATCGCCGGAGATGTGACGCGAGCGACGGTCGGCGACACCAACGCTGCCAGTTCCCTCTGGGGCACGGGGGCCGAGCAATCGGCCCCTGTGCTTGTCCGGCGTCGGAGCAGATCCGGCCGCCGCACCCACTGGCTGCGAACCCGCGCGCGGCACCGTCCTGGTGCGTGCGCAGGGTGGGCGTCACCGGCGTTCCGGACGCCGACCGCCGCTCTGCCGGAGATACGCAGGGGGGGCCGCCTCCGGATCTCCCCAGATCCTCGCGGTGCCGGATTTTCGGACCAGCGATCGGCGCGCGGTATGATCGAGGGGTGCCGGGCGCTGCTCGGCATTCCAGTGGGAGCCTTCACATGTCCCTTGAGCTGTACCAGGAAATCATCCAGGCCCAGAAGACCGGCGAGCCGCGCGTGCTGGCCACCGTCTCCTCGGCGCTGGGCTCCACCCCTCGCAAGCCGGGGGCCTCCATGCTGCTGCGCCCGGACGGGTCGTTCATCGGCACGATCGGCGGCGGCTGCGGCGAGGCCGAGGTCTGGCAGGAGGCCATGGAGACCATGGCGGACGGCCAGCCTCGGACGGTGGTCGTGGACCTCACCGAGCCGACGGACGGCGACGACAAGATCTGCGGCGGCGTGATGCGCGTCTTTGTGGAGCGGATCGCCGGCTAGCGGCCCGATTCGCGGGCATTTGAGCGCATCCGCGCTCGCCCGACGCGATCGGCGCGGCAGATGTCCGGCCGGGAGCGTTGCATTTCCGTCCACGGGTGTACGATCGTGGGACGGCCGCGGCCACCGCGCGGACCGGGAGGGACTGACTCATGTTTGGCACGCTTGGCCCGACTGAACTGCTGATCATCCTCGCGATCGTCGTCGTGCTCTTCGGCGCGTCGCGACTCGCCGGGCTCGGCGGCGCGCTGGGGCGCGGCATCCGCGAGTTCCGCGAGGAGACGCGCACGGCCGACGAGAAGAAGAAGGAAGACGCCAAGGTGGCTTCCTCGACCGACGAGGCTCGCAAGGACTCCTAGTCCGCGGCCCACGGCAGATCGGGAACAGGCGCCGCATGCGGCGCCTGTTCCGTGTCCGGTACCGTGTCCACAGGGAGGTCGATGTCGAATGCCGCTGCGCGCGATCGTCTTCGACCTGTGGGGCACGCTGCTGACCGAGCGTCGCGCCGTCTTCCCCGAGCGCGCCCAGATGCGCTTCGACGGCGTCGCCGCGATTCTTCGCCGCCACGGCATCGATCCCACCATCGAGGAGTTCACGGAGCGCCACCGCGAGTCGATGGCCGCGCTCTCCGCGCTCCAGGAGGAGGGCCGCGACGTCACCGCCGAGGAGCGCGGCCGCCATGTCATCGAGCGGTTCGACCCGGCGCTCCCCGACCGCGTGCCGGAGGGTGACATCGACGCCTTCATCGAGGCGTACGGCGGGCCGATCGTCCAGACGCCGCCCGAACTGCTGCCGGGCGCCCTCGAGGTGATCGAGGAGGCGCGTGCGCGTGGCTTCGCCGTGGGCCTGATCTCGAACACGGGTGTCTCCGGTGGGCGGCACCTGCGCCCGGTGCTGGAGGCGCACGGCCTGCTGGAGCACTTCGATGTGCTGCTGTTCAGCGACGAGCTGCGCCAGTCCAAGCCCCACCCTGGCATCTTCGAGGCCGCGCTTGAGGCACTGGGCGCGACGGCGGACGAGGCGGTGTTCGTCGGCGACACGCCGCGCTACGACGTAGGCCCGCCGCGTCTGTACGGCTGGTGGGTGGTGCAGGTGGGCGACCGGGACGACGGCGACCCGCCGGCCCACGTGCGCGTCCCCGGCGTGGGCGACCTGTTCCCCGCGCTCGACTCGCTCGGCCTCCTCGACGACGGTTCCGGCGATCCCCCGGACTCGCCGGGCGCGCCAGCGGCGTCCGTGGGCGAGAATTGATCCGGTGAGCACCGCCACCCAGCAGTCCAGCCCGCCGTCGCCGCGCGAGCGCCTCGCGCTGCTGCTGGGCCGCGCCTCGCGTGCCATTGCGCGCCGCCTCGGTCGCAGCGGGGGCACCGCGATCCCCGGCCTGGTCGCGGGTGCACTCGCGCCGAGCCTCATCGAGCGGCTCGCGCTGCAGCCGGGGCACGGGGTGGCGACGGTCACGGGCACGAACGGCAAGACGACGACTACGCACCTGCTCGCGGCGATCCTGCGTGCCGGGGGCGTCGACCCGCTGACGAACCCGTCCGGCTCGAACCTCGAACGTGGCCTGATCGCGGCGTACTCCGGCTCGGTGGACGGGCGCGGTCTGGTTCCCCGCGCCGACGCGCGCGCCGGGGTGTTCGAGGTAGACGAGGCGGCCCTCGCGCGCCTGATGCCGCGCCTGCGGCCGCGTCTCGCCGTCTTCCTCAACCTGTTCCGCGACCAGCTCGATCGCTACGGCGAGGTGGACTCCGTCGCCGAGGGCTGGGCGCGCGCCCTCGAGGAGGTGCAGACGCCGCCGACGCTGGTGCTCAACGCGGACGATCCCTCCATCGCGCAGCTCGCGGAGCACGCGCGCGGCGCGCGCGTCGTCACGTTTGGGGTGGACGACGACGCGGTCGCACTGACCCACGCCGATCACGCCTCGGACGCGCGGTTCTGCGGTTGCGGCTCGCGCTTCACCTACGAGGCGATCTACATGGGCCACGTCGGTCGCTGGCACTGCCCGACGTGCGGGCGCACGCGCCCCGTGCCGGACGTCTCCGCGCGCCGCATCGAGCTGCGCGAAGACGGCAGCACGGTGCACGTGGCGATCGGGCACGGCGCGGAGCAGCAGACGTTCCAGTTCGAGCTGCCGCTGGCCGGGCTGTACTCCGCGTACAACGCGCTCGCCGCCGCCGCCGCGGCGTACGCGTTGGGGCTGGACGTCGTCACGATCGCCTCGGCGCTGGCGGAGGCGGGGCCTGCGTTCGGGCGGCAGGAACGCTTCGAGGTCGCCGGCCGGCGCGTGCGACTGCTGCTGGCGAAGAACCCCGCCGGGCTGAACGAAGTGCTGCGCGTCCTCACCGTTGCCGCACCGCCGCTGACCGTGCTCGCCATGCTGAACGACGGCGTGCAGGACGGGCAGGACGTGTCGTGGATCTACGACGCCGACCTGGAGATGCTCGCCGGCACCGGCGCCACGATCGTCTGTTCCGGCGATCGCGCCGATGACCTCGCCCTGCGCTTCTCGCTCGCGGGCTGCCCGCCCGTCTCCGTGATCCCGCAGACCGAGCGCGCGCTGGACGCCGCGCTCGCGCGCACGCCGCCGGGCGGCCGGCTCGATGTCGTCGCGACGTACACCGCGATGATGGACGTGCGCTCGGCGCTCGCGCGGCGCGCCGGTGTGGGCGCGTACTGGGAGGCGAGCAAGTGACGAACGACGAGCAGGCCCAGCCTTCGTCGACGCAGCACGCGCGTCGTTCGATCCGCGTCGTCACGCTCTACGACGACGTGATGAACGTGTACGCCGATCGCGGCAACGTGATCGCCCTCCGCGCGCGCGCCGCCGAGCACGGCGTGGATGTCGAGGTGACGTCCGTCAGCCTCGGCGATCCGCTGCCGGACGACACCGACCTCGTGCTGATCGGCGGCGGGCAGGATCGCGAGCAGCGGCGTATCGCGGAGGACCTCGCGGCGCACGGCCCGCGGCTGCGCGCGTGGGCCGACGAGAACGTGGCGATGCTCGCGATCTGCGGCGGCTACCAGTTGTTCGGCCAGTCGTATCGCGACGGGACGGGCGCGGAACTGCCGGGAGCGGGCGTCTTCGACGTGACGACCGTGGCGCCCGGCCCGGGCTGGGCGCGCTGCATCGGCGATGTGATCGCAACGGCGGTCGTGCCGGGCGTGGGCGAGCTCGCGGGGTTCGAGAACCACGGCGGGCGCACGTACCTCGGCCCGGGCGCGCGACCGTTCGCGATGGTGGACTACGGCTACGGTAACAACGGCGACGACGGCACCGAGGGCGCCCAGCGCAACGAGGCGATCGGGACGTACCTCCACGGATCGCTGCTGCCGAAGAACCCGGCGCTGCTCGACCACCTGATCGCAGCCGCGCTGCGCCACCGCGAAGGCCCCGATAGCGAGCCGCTCGCCTCGATCGGCGCGCCCTACGCGGAGCGCGCCCACGCTGCCGCCGTGCAGGTCGCTAAGCGTCGCTCGCGTCGCTGGTCCCGCACCTCGTAGCGATCGAGGGCGCTCTCGTCGGCGAGCGGGCGGCGCGGCGCTCGCCCTGCGACGCGGGGAACAGTTGGTCGAGGCGATCGAGGTGGAACGGGGGGCGGCCCATCCCCCTGCCCCCTTCCCTGCGCGGGAAGGGGGATGAAGCTCAAAGGGCTTCGCCCTTTGAGGAACCCGGATCGGGAACGACCGCGGGCAGGGCGAGTCCGCCGGGAGTGTGAGGGGCGCAGCTCCTCACGGTTGGTTCTCCTCTCAACCCCTCCCGCGCCGGGAGGGGCAGGGGTGGGCCGCCCTGCGGATGCACCTCGACCGCCTCGAACAGCGAGCGCCGCGAGTCCCGATCCCCTCCACGGCGCCGCGCACCTCGACAGATGGCGCAGTATCGTGATCCGCGCGAGGGCCGCCCACCGGCCGTCGATGATCTGGAGGCCACGTGCTCCCGTTCCTCGTCATCACGATCCCGTGGAGCCCCAACATCTTCAAGCTGGGGCCCTTCCTCATCACCTGGCACGGGTTCTTCACCGCCGTCGGCATCCTGGTCGGCGTGCAGCTCTCGCTGTGGGCCGGGCGCAAGATCGGCTACGACGAGGACGACGCGTACACACTCGCGCTGGTCGGGGTGCCCAGCGGCATCGTCGGCGCGCGCGCGCTCTTCGTTGCGGAGCACTGGGCCTACTACGGCAAGAACATCTGGGACATCTTCGCCATCGCGGAGGGCGGCATCTCCGTGTGGGGCGCCGTGCTGGGCGGCGTCCTCGGGTCGTTCCTGTTCGCCTGGTTCCGAGGCTACCCGCTCCGCAAGGGCCTCGATATCGCGAGCTTCGGGCTGATCACCGGCATGGCGATCGGCCGCCTCGGCGACCTCGTGAACGGCGAGCACCTCGCGAAGGCGACGAACCTGCCGTGGGCGGTGCTCTATTCGCACCCGGACTCACCGGCGTTCGCGCACTCGCTCACCGTGGGAGCGCACCACCCTGCGACCACCTATGAGCTGATCGGCGACCTGGTGATCCTCGGCGCGCTGTTCTGGTGCATGTTCGGTCCGCTGAGGCGCCGGCCGGGGCTCACGTTCTTCGTGTTCCTCATCGGCTACTCGATCATGCGCTGGGCGGTCAGCTTCCTCCGCGTCGACTCCGCCGACACGTTCCTCCCCGGCGCCACGGTGCCGCAGCTGGTCTCTATCCTCACGACGATCGGCTCGATCCCCGCGATCACCTGGCTGCTGCGCCAGCCGCCGGTCGACGACAAGCTCGCGCCGACGCCACCCGGCCGCATCCCGGTGCGCCGAGGATGATGCGCGGCGCGCCGATCCTGCCGGAGGAGTCGCCGCACGTGACCCTGTACGGCCGCAAGGGCTGCCACCTCTGCGACGTGGCGCGCCTCCAGCTCCGCGCGCTCCAGCAGACGCTCCCGTTCCACATCGACGATGTGAACATCGAGGGCGACGAGGAGCTGGAGCGGAAGTACATGCTCGAGATCCCGGTCATCGAGATCGGGGGCGCGGTGGTGTCGCAGGGGCAGATCGACCTCGGCGTCGTGCGCGCGGCGATCATCGACGCGCGGCTCGGCAAGACGCTGGGGCAGGGGCTGTAGCCGACGGCCGTCCTCGCCCGATTGACAGAAGTCGAGGCGCGAATCTAGCCTTCGTACGTACGCATCAGGCGGCAGCCCCTCGGGCCAGTGCCTTGATGTTCATCCAGAGCGGGGGAGGGCCCGGCCCTACGAACCCGCGGCAACCGGTCGGCCACGCCTGGTCGAACACGGTGCTAAGTCCGGCTCGAGGTGACACGGGTCGCCTCGGGGAAGATGAACGGAAGGCGCCGCTCATGACCTCACTTCGCCATCTCCATCGCCAACCCGCCCCGGGTGCCTCGTCGCGTCGCGACGCTTCGCGCGCTCCGATGCGTCCCATGGTGATGCGCTAGCCCGACGCGAAGCCTCCGCTTCGCGCCTCGGGCGTCCCCGCACTCGACCGTCATCCGATGCGCCGCGGCCTGCCGCGCGCACCATCCGAGGATCCACACCATGACGTTTGCTCACGCACTCAAGTGCCGCGAATGCGGCCGCGAGTATCCCCTGAACCCCATCTTCTCCTGTGAGTTCTGCTTCGGCCCGCTGGAAGTCGCCTACGACTACGACGGCATCCGCGGCGCGATGACGCGCGACTCCATCGAGCGCGGGCCGACCAGCCTCTGGCGCTACGCGGAGTTGCTGCCGTGTGACCCCAAGTACAAGGTCGACCTGGGTACCGGCTACACGCCGCTGATCAAGGCGGATCGCCTCGCGAAGGCGGTCGGTCTCGACACGCTGTGGATCAAGAACGACACCGTGAACCCCACGTGGTCGTTCAAGGACCGCGTGGTCTCCGTGGCGATCGCGAAGGCGCGCGAGTTCGGCTTTGAGGCGATGGCGTGCGCGTCCACCGGCAACCTCGCCAACTCGGTCGCGGCGCACGCGGCCGGGGCGGGCATGGACTGCTACGTGTTCATCCCGGACGACCTGGAGCAGGGCAAGGTCGTGGGCTCCGCGATCTACAACCCGACGCTGGTCATGGTGCGCGGCTCCTACGACGACGTGAACCGGCTCTGCACCGAGCTGTCCATGGCGCGGCCGTGGGCGTTCGTGAACATCAACGTCCGCCCGTACTACGCGGAGGGCAGCCGCACGCTGGGCTACGAGATCGCTGAGCAGCTCGGCTGGCGCTCACCGGATCACATCGTCGCGCCGATGGCCTCGGGCTCGATGTACACGAAGATCTGGAAGGGCCTGCAGGAGTTCCACAAGGTGGGGCTGATCGACACGCCGCACACGCGCATGTCCGGCGCGCAGGCGGAGGGCTGCTCGCCGATCACCACGGCGTTCGAGAAGCACACGCTGAACTTCGTGCCGCAGAAGCCGAACACCATCGCTCGCTCGCTGGCGATCGGGAACCCGGCCGACGGCTACTACGCGCTCAAGCAGATGCAGGAGACCAACGGCGGCGCCGAGATGGTCAACGACGATGAGATCGTCGAGGGCATCAAGCTCCTCGCCGAGACCGAGGGCATCTTCGCGGAGACGGCCGGCGGCGTGACTATCGGCTGCCTGAAGAAGATGGTCGCGTCCGGCTTCATCCGCCGCGACGAGGAGACCGTCGCCGTGATCTCCGGTGGTGGCCTCAAGACCATCGAGGCGGTCGCGGACAAGGTCGTGGAGCCGCTACGCGTGCCTGCGAACGCGAGCGCCTTCGACGAGGCGCTGCGCGAGCGACAGGGTGCCCCCGTGGGCGCTCGGGCGTAGGGGACAGTACATGGCAACGAAGCACGTGCGGCTGACCTACAGCCAGCAACTGATCAAGGAACCGCTGGTCTACAACATGGGCCACCAGTTCGCGGTGGTGACCGATGTCCGCATGGCGGACGTCGGTCCCACGGCGGGCTTCGTGATCCTCGAGTTGACCGGCGAGGAAGACGAGATCGAGCGCGCGCTCCAGTGGGCGCGCGACAAGGGTGTGCGCGTCGACGAAGCGACGCTCGGCGACATCGTCGAGGGTTAGGCGCACTTCTCCTGGGGCGCACGCCGGGGATACCCGGCCCGCCTCGCTCCAGACCTGCGGGCCCTGAGGGCTCGCGCAACAAACGACTGAACGTGTTGGAAGGACCGATTCGATGGCTGTGAACGTGAAGATCCCGACCCCGCTCCGTGGCCTGACCGGCGACCAGGACACCTACGCGGCCGACCCCAGCGACCTCCGCGGCGTGGTCGCGTCCCTGGAGGGCGCCTTCCCCGGGATGCAGGAGCGCCTGCTGGACGACGGCGGCGAGCTGCGCCGCTTCGTGAACATCTACGTCAACGGCGAGGACGTCCGATTCCTCGACGGCCTCACGACCGCCCTCAAGGACGGTGACGAGGTCTCGATCGTCCCGGCGGTCGCGGGCGGCAACTAGCCGGTGGCGGTGGGCCCGGCGCGCCGCCGGCCGTCGATCCTCGGCCTGGCCGCCTCGCTGGCCTCGGGCGCGATCGCGGTGGTGTACCTCGTGCTGATTGCGCAGGGTGCGGTGGATATCGCGAGCGAGGGCGCCTGGGCCTACGTCGCGGTGGTCGCGGCGATCCTCGTCGGGCAGGCGGTCGTGTGCGGGCTTGGCGCGTGGCGCGTGTCGCCCCGGCTGCTCGCCTCGGCCGGGGCCATGATGCTGGTCACCGGGGTGCTCGCGCTGTTCTCGATCGGCGTGCCGTTGATGATCGCCGGGCTGCTGGCCATGGGCGGTGCGATTCGAGGCACTTCGCAGAAAAGTACCCCGGGGGGGTAGCGCCGACAGCGGCTTCTGCTACAATGTTGACTCGAATGGTCGAGAATACCGAGCGCTCGCGGCGAGCGACGGCACCTCGGCGGCGGGAAGCACTCCGATGCTGCTCAGCACCAAGGGCGACTACGGCGTCCGCGCGATGATCGACCTCGCGAAGCACGAGGGCGAAGGCCCCGTGCAGCGCGCCGAGATCGCGCGGCGCCGCCAGATCCCCGAGGCGTACCTGGACCACCTGCTGGCGCAGCTGCGCCGCGATGGCTTCATCCGCAGCACCCGCGGCCCCGCCGGTGGTCACCAGCTCGCGAAGACGCCGGACGAGATCTGCCTTCTCCACCTGCTGGAGAGCCTTGAGGGGTCGCTGGCGCCGATGCAGTGCCTGGAGAACGACGACCCGCAGGAGGAGGCGATCTGCGGGCAGGACTGGGTCTGGCAGGAGATTTACGACGACATGCGCGCGAAGCTCGCGTCCGTGTCGCTGGCAGACCTGGTGGAACACGAACGAGAGCACGAGCGTGAGCGGGCGACCGCAGCGCGATACGTCATCTAAGGCGTGCGCGAGCGGTGGAGTGAGATGACCGAGCAGACTGACCTGAACACGCACAAGCCCGCGATTGCGGACTCCGTCCTCGACCTGATCGGGCGGACGCCGCTTGTCCGCCTGCACCGCGTGGTGCCCGAAGGCGCCGCCGAGGTGCTCGGCAAGTTCGAGGTGTTCAACCCGGGCGGCTCCGTGAAGGATCGCATCGCCCTCGCGATGATCGAGGCGGCCGAGGCGGCCGGCGCGATCAAGCCCGGCGACACGCTGGTGGAGCCGACTTCCGGCAACACCGGCATCGGCCTCGCCATGGTCGCGGCCACGAAGGGCTACCACCTGGTCCTGACGATGCCGGAGGACATGAGCGTGGAGCGTCGCCGCATGCTGGAGCGGCTGGGCGCGGACCTCGTCCTGACTCCCGCGCTGGAGGGCATGACGGGCGCCGTCTTCGCCGCGCAGGAGCTCGTGAAGAAGCACGGCTACTTCATGCCGCAGCAGTTCGACAACCCCGCCAACCCGGAGATCCACCGGCAGACCACCGGGCCCGAGATCCTCGCGGCCACCGGGGGCAAGGTGGACGCCTTCGTCGCTGGAGTGGGGACGGGCGGTACGATTACCGGCGTCGGCGAGGTGCTGCGAGGCGCCGGGCTGGCGATCCGGGTGGTCGCGGTCGAGCCCTCGCGCGCTCCGGTGCTGCAGGGCGGGCGTGCGGGCATCCACGCGATCCAGGGCATTGGCGCGTCGTTCGTGCCGAGTGTCCTCAACCGCAGCGTGTACGACGAGGTCATGGGCGTCCGTGACGAGGACGCCTTCGCCATGACGCGCCGGCTGGCCCGCGAGGAGGGACTCCTCGTCGGTGTGTCGTCGGGCGCGAACGTGTGGGCCGCGGTTGAGGTGGCGAAGCAGATCGGCCCCGGCAAGACCGTGGTGACGATGCTGTGTGACACCGGCGAGCGCTACCTGAGCGTTGCGCTGTAGTCCGGGGTTGATATGAGTGTGAGCGTGTACATTCCCTCGCCGTTCCGCCGCCTGACGGCGAACCGCGAGTACGTGGAGGTCGATGGCGCGAACGTGGGCGAGGTGCTGGATGCGGTGGAGGCGCGCTTCCCCGGCTTCGGCGACCTGGTGTACGACCGCGAGCGGCACGTGCCGACGCACATCAACATCTATCTGAACAACCAGGAGATTCACGACCTGGATGGGATCGCCACTCTGGTGGCGGACGGCGATCAAGTAGCAGTGATTCCCGCCCTTGCGGGTGGATCGGGAGCGTAGCGATGGTGGATCAGCCGAAGACGAATAGCGCGGCGCTGTCGCCCGAGGAAGTGATGCGGTACTCGCGTCACATCATCATGGCGCAGGTCGGGCCGCAGGGTCAGCGCAAGCTGCGTAACGCGAAGGTGCTGGTGATCGGTGCGGGCGGCCTCGGCGGGCCGGTCGCGCTGTACTTGGCGCTCGCGGGCGTGGGCACCATCGGCATCTGCGAGTTCGACACGGTCGACCTGTCGAACCTCCAGCGCCAGGTGCTGCACCAGACGGACGACATCGGGCGGCCGAAGCTCCAGTCCGCGAAGGAGACGCTCCTCGCGCACAACCCGAACGTCGAGGTCGTCGGCCACCCGCTGCCGATCACGTCCGACAACGCGATGGAGATCATCAGCCAGTACGACATCGTGGTGAACGGCGCGGACAACTTCGCGACGCGCTACCTGGTGAACGACGCGTGCTATCTGGCCGGCAAGACGCTGGTGGACGGCGCGATCCTGCTCTTCGACGGGCAGGCCACGGTCTACAAGCCGGGCTCCGGCTGCTACCGCTGCCTCTACCCGGATCCCCCGCCCCCGGGCCTGGTGCCCTCGTGCGCGGAGGCCGGTGTCCTGGGTGCGATCACCGGCATCGTCGGCTCGATCCAGGCGACGGAGGTGTTCAAGCAGATCCTCGGCGTGGGCAACCCGCTGGTGAACCGCCTGCTGCTCATCGACGCGCTGACCATGGAGTTCCGCACCATGAAGGTGCGCCGCGACCCGAGCTGCCCGCTCTGCGGCGACCACCCGACGGTGACTGAGCTGATCGACTACGACGCCTTCTGCGGCTCGCCGCCGATCGTCATGCCGGACGGCACGTTTGTGAACACGCACTAGTCCTGAGGACACGGGCCGGGAGCCTCGCGCTCCCGGCCGCACCAGGCGGGCGCGACTGACGCGCGCACGCATCCGCGTTCAAAGAGCGCGAGCAGAAGGGACCACTCCATGCCCGTGACCGTGAACGTCACGTCCGTGATCCAGCAGGCCGTCAACGGCCAGCGCGAATTCAAGGCGGACGGCGGCACGATCCGTGAGCTCATCGACAACATCGACCGTGACTACCCCGGGTTCGCCGGGCGCATCACGGACGACAAGGGCGAGCTCCTGCGCTTCGTGAACATCTACCTGAACGACGAGGATGTCCGCTACCTCGGCGGCAAGGACACCTCGATCAAGGACGGTGACGTCGTCTCGTTCCTCCCGGCGCTGGCCGGCGGCAACTAGCCCGAGTCATTCGCTGCGCGCGGGCGTGGAGCGGCCCGCCGGGTGTGCCCGGCGCGAGGCCAAGAAGAGAAGAACATGAAGTACGCGAGCGTGCTGGACCTGATCGGCAACACGCCACTGGTGGACATCTCCGTGATGTCGCCCAACCCGCGCGTGGAGATCTGGGCCAAGCTCGAAGGGCAGAACCCCTCCGGCTCCGTGAAGGATCGCATCGCCCTCTTCATGATCGACGAGGCCGAGCGCGCCGGGAAGCTGAAGCCCGGCCAGACGATCCTCGAACCGACCTCCGGCAACACCGGCATCGCGCTCGCCATGATCGGCCAGCTGCGCGGCTACCCCGTGAAGGTGGTGCTGCCTGACGCCGTGTCCGAGGAGCGCGTCTATCTCCTCGAAGCGTTCGGCGCGGAGATCATCTACTCGCCGGGCGACCTGGGCACCAACGGCTCCGTGAAGATGGCGACGGAGATCGCGGCCCAGCATCCGGACTGGTTCATGCCGTTCCAGTACGAGAACACTGAGAACCCGCGCGCGCACTACGAGACCACCGGCCCGGAGATCATCCGCGACCTGCCGAACCTGAACGCCTTCGTCGCGGGCCTCGGCACCGGTGGCACGCTCACCGGCGTCGGCCGACGGCTGAAGGAATACAACCCCGGGATCCGCGTGATCGCGGCGGCGCCCCACCCCGGCGACATGGTCCAGGGCCTGCGCGCCCTCGAGGATGGCTACATCCCGCCGGTCTTCGACGACACCGTGCTGGATGGCCGGATCGTGGTCGACTCCGAGACGTCGTTCGCGACGACGAAGGAACTGACGGCGCGGACGGGCATCTTTGCCGGCATCTCGGCGGGATCCGCTGTGCGTGCCGCGCAGCGCACTGCCGAGCGCATGGAGTCAGGGCAGGTCGTTTGCCTGCTCGCCGACGGTGGGTGGAAGTACCTCTCGACCGGCCTGTGGAGCCGCAACTACGCAGACATCGCCGAGCGCGTCGCCGAGAAGATGTGGTGGTAGGAGGCCGGCGCGGGCGGCGTTAGCCGACGCGCCGCCGCTGCAGGCGCTCCTCGGTGCGGGCGTCGCCCGCGGCGAGCGGGGCGATCTCGCAGGTGGGGCAGGGATCCTGGAGCTTCGCGCGGATGATGGCGCTCAGGCGCTCGCCGCACCGCAGGCACAGCGACGCGGAGTGCACGCCGTTGTTGCCGGTGACGTTGGTCAGGTGCGGGATCTCTCCCGGCGTGTGGACCACCGCCGCGCGCAGCAGCGAGAGTTCGAAGCCCTCGCGCTCCATCGGGCGACGGCAGGCGTCGCAGATCATCGCTTGCATGGCGAACGCTCCCCCCGGTGGGACAGGCCCGTGAGGCAGGACTCTCCCGGGTGGATTATCGGCAGGCCGGGCGGCCTCATCAGGGGCCGTTTGTTATTTTTCGCGACTTTCAGCGGAGCGCCAGATCCCTTGCGAATCGCGGGGGATTGAGTCGGACGACCGCACGAACGAAGATCGGTGCTCGCACGCTCCCTGTGTCCTCGAAAGGCGGCTTCATGCCTCGCATCCCCCGCGCCATCATCGATGAGATGGTCGCCCATGCCCGCGAGGACCTGCCGAACGAGGCGTGCGGGATGGTGCACGCGAAGGACGGCGTGCCGATCGCGGTGCACCGGGTGGGCAACAGCGCCGCGAGCCCGTACCGCTACGAGATGAACCCGGTGCAGATGATGCGCCTGGAGCGGCAGCGCGACGACGAGGGCGAGACGCTGTTCTCGATCTACCACTCACACGTCGCATCGCCGGCGCGGCCCTCGCCGACGGACGTGCGCATGGCGTTCTTCCCGCCGGGTGAGGTCGAGCAGGAGCCGATGTTCCCCGGGACGTTCTACATCCTCGTCTCGCTGGAGCACGAGGAGGCGGACGTGCGCGCCTACCACATCCGCCAGGGCGGCGTGATCGAAGAAGAGCCCATTGAAGTGGTTTAGGCCGGATCCGACTCCGCCCGCCGTGGGCCGCATGCTCCCGTTCGGGGGCGAGGCCCCCGCGCCCATGCAGATCGGCAAGACACGCTTCGTGTGGGGCACCCGCACCTTCGTCATGGGCGTCATCAACGCGACGCCTGACTCCTTCTCCGGCGACGGCATCCCCGACCCCGCGGGGGCTGCCGCCCGCGCGCGCGCGATGGTCGAGGCCGGCGCGGACATCATCGACATCGGCGCCGAGTCGACGCGCCCGGAGTTCGCCCCCGTGGACGCGGACGATGAGTGGGATCGGCTGTCGCTCGTCCTCGGCGCCGTGCGTCGCGCGGTTCGAGGTACCCCGATCACGGTGGACACCACGAAGGCCTCGGTCGCCCTGCGCGCGATCAACGCGGGCGCGGATGCCGTGAACGACGTCACCGGGCTGCAGGGCGACCCCGACATGGCGGCCACCGTGGCGAAGGCGGACGTGCCGGTCGTGATCATGCACAACCAGCGAGGCCGCGAGTTCGGCGGCGACGTGATCGAGGACATTCGCAACGGACTGCGGCGCGGCATCGCACTGGCCGAGATGGCGGGCGTGCCGCGCGACCGGATCATCCTCGACCCCGGCTTCGGCTTCGGGTGGGGGCCGGTGCAGAACTACAACATGCTCCGCCGCCTCGGCGAATTGCGTGACCTCGGCCGGCCGCTTCTCATCGGCACGTCGAGGAAGTCCGCGATCGGCTACGTGGTGGATCGCCCCGCGCCGCAGCGCGTGTGGGGCACCGCCGCCACCGTCGCGCTCTCCATCCAGCAGGGCGTCGACATCGTGCGCGTGCATGACGTGGAGGAGATGGTGCAGGTCGTGCGCGTCTCCGATGCCGTCGTGCGCGGCGTACTGCCCTAGCCCGCTCCGACACGTCGATGCCCACGCGCTACGTGTACCTCGCGCTTGGCTCGAACCTCGGCGATCGGCGGGAGCAGCTGCGCGCGGCGATCGAGGAGCTGCGGGCCGGCGGCGTCGCGGTCGACGCGGTGTCGGCGCTGTACGAGACGCCGCCGTGGGGCGTGGTCGAGCAGCCGGCATTCCTCAACATCGCGGTCAGCGGCCCGAGTGACCTCGCCCCGCGCGCGCTGCTGGTGCTCGCGAAGCGCATCGAGGCGGCACACGGGCGCGACTTCGCCGCCGAGCGCTGGACTGCGCGCCCGCTCGACATCGACATCGCGCTGATCGAGGGCGAGACCGTCGACGAGCCGGATCTCACTGTGCCGCACGTCCTGATCGCGGAGCGGTCGTTCGTTCTCGTGCCGCTCGCGGACGTCGCGGGCGATGTGCTGCATCCGCTGCTGGGCCGCACGATTGCCGCGCTGCGCGACGCGCGCCCGCAGGCGGAGCGTGACGAGGTGGTGCGGGTTGCCGAGGTGGGCTGGGAGCGCGCCTAGATCCGGCGTTCGCTATGCGGTGCGGTCGTCCTTGGCGGGCGGGTAGTCCGCGGGGTCGTCCCAGTTCATCACCACGAGCGTGTACCCGACCCAGCCGAGGAGCGCCGACAGCGGGGCGGTGAGCAGCGCGAGCAGCAGCCAGACCCCGAACGAGCGCCGGCCGAGCTGCCGCAGGATCGCGATCTGCTGGAGCGCGGCGATCGCGATCAGCGCGCGTCCGAGGAGCCGGGAGCGCTGCTGCGTCATGGGACCCATCAGCGGGCGTCCATTAGTGAATGCTCGGTCGGGCGGCCTCGGCCTCCATCGCGCGACGCAGGTCGGGCGGGAGGAGGTTCGGGATGCCATCGGTGATCGGGAAGGTCTCGTTGCAGGTGGCGCAGGAGAGCGCCCCCTCGATTACCTCACCGGCCTCTTCGCGGGTCGCGCTGAGCGTGAGGACGCCCTTGCACATCGGGCACGCGAGGATGTCCATCAGGTCGTGACGCATGAGGCCTCCAGTGCCTCGATGATAGCCCTCGTCGTCCGGCGCGCGCGAGGGCGAGCGCGCGTTCTCCATTGCAGGTGCCGTCGCGGGACGCCGAGGCGTCACGCGCTCTACGATCGCCTGTGCACCCAGCGCACCACTCTCGAGGCGTCCCGATGACCACGACCGGCAGCCCCCGGACGATCCCCGTGCACCGCGCGTATGCCTCGATCACCCCGGACACGATCGCGATCCGGCCCTCGCGGCGCGACCTCGTCGGGCCGATCGTGCAGGCAGCGCTGGCGATCGCGGCGGTGTGGGTGCTGGTCGTGTTCATGAACAGCCTGCCGCTGTGGGTACTGATGCTGCTGCTGCTCTTCGCGATCGTCGCGGGGCCCACGGCCATGCTGGGCTTCGTGTACCAGGTCGCCGGGAGTGCGTTCCTGATGGAGCGCCCGAAGGGGACGTGCCGCTGGCAGCAGGGCTTCCTCGGCCTCGGGCTCGGCACCCAGGAGCTCGTGCCGTTCCCACGCATCAAGCGCATCGAGGTCAGCGGGGACTTCGAGGACGAACTCCGCGGGGGCGACCTGCAGGACGTGGTGCACTGGGAAGTGCGTGTGGTGAAGGACAACGACCGCGTGCTCGCGGTGGCCGTCACGGTGGCCGCGCGCCCCCTCGCCGAGGAGGCGCTGGACCGTGCGAACGACCTCGGCGCCGCGCTCGCGGAGATGTCCGGTGCGCCGTTCACGCCCACGACGCTCCCCGACTGGGCGCTCGAGGACGACGACCTCGAGGACGACCGCTAGCGCGACGCCTTCCCCTCGGTGCGACGATGGATCGAGAGATCCGCACCGGAGGCCGCCGTGGAACACAGCCTGGAACTCATGCGCGACGCGAAGACCATCGCCGTGGTCGGCGTCTCGTCTCGCCCCGACCGCGCTTCCAACGAGGTCGCGAAGTACCTCATCGACGCCGGGTACACGGTCTACCTCGTGAACCCGACGGAGGAGGAGATCTTCGGGATGCCGGTCTACGACTCCGTGCGCGACCTGCCCGAGGCGGTCGACATCGTCGACATCTTCCGGCGGCCAGCGGATGTGCCCCCGGTCGTCGAGGACGCCATTGCCGCGCACGCGAAGGCGGTCTGGATGCAGCTGGAGATCGTGAACGAGGAGGCCGCCGCCGCCGCCCGCGCCGCGGGCCTCGATGTGGTCATGGATCGCTGCACCAAGATCGAGCATGCCAAGCTGCTGCGCGCGTAGCCTCGCGGCGGAGCGGGGGAGCAGCGTCGTCCTCGGTAGTCGGCTTGTGGATCCGAGAGGGGCGGCCCACCCCTGCCCCTCCCGGCGCGGGAGGGGTTGAGATTCAAAGGGCTTCGCCCTTTGAGGATCCCGGATCTCGGATCTCGGATCTCGGATCTCGGACGCCGGACCTCGGACCTCGGACATGGGACGCCGCCGATGAGCGTGTTGGCGCGCCGTCGCGGAAGGTACATGGCTCAGGCCCTGCGGGCCGGTCGGGAGCGCGAGGGCGAAGCCCTCGCAAGTCATCCCCGTCCCGCGCCGGGAAGGGGGCAGGGGGATGGGCCGCCCCTCGCTCATACCTCGAGGTTGCTGGGGCCGCTCGCCCTCGACGCGCGCGAGGTACGCTTGACCTTCCAGTTAGTTGAAGGTCTAGGGTCGTCCCATGAAGGTCTCCGAGGTCGCACGGCGTGCTGGGGTGACGGCGAGTGCCGTCCGCTTCTACGAGGCGGAGGGCGTGCTGCCGGAGCCACCGCGCACGGCGGCGGGCTACCGCGAGTACGTGGAGGCGGATCTGTGCCGCCTGCGGGTGCTCGTCTCGCTCCGCTCGCTCGGCATCGACCTTCACGAGGCAGGGCGACTGGCCAGCACGTGCGCCGACGGTCGGTGCGACGACATGGCCACGGACCTGCTGCCCCGCCTCCAAGCACGCCGCGCGGAAGTTGCGAGCGCCCGGGCCGAGCTTGATCACCTCGACGCCGAGCTCGCCCGGGTGGAGCGGGCGCTGCGGAGCGGGGCGGGTGCGTTCAACATGTGCGATGAGGATGGAGTGTCCGATGATCCTGCTGACGATGGTGCGACCCGCGCAGGGGCTGCCGGCCGGTGCGATCCCGCTGGCGGCTGCTGCGGCCCCGTGTGACTGCGACTGCGAACCGGGCTGCTGCGACTCGTCCGAGGGCTGCTGCTAGCGGCTAACGCAGAAACGCGCGATATCAAAGAGCCGGGGCGTAACAAGCCCCGGCTCGGTCGTTTCAGCGTGGTACACTCCGGTTCTTGACGGGCGTGGGAGCAGGTGCTGGTTGCTCGACCACCTCGGTGAAAAGTGCGGCGTGTTCGGCGTCTACGCCCCTGGCGAAGACGTCGCTCGGCTTACCTTCTTCGGCCTTCATGCTCTTCAGCACCGCGGACAAGAGTCCGCCGGCATCGCCACCACTGATGGCAAGCGCATCCACCTGTACGCCGAGATGGGCCTTGTGTCCCAGGTGTTCATGGAGGAGACGCTCTCCACCCTCCCCGGCTTCGCGGCCATCGGCCACACCCGCTATTCCACCACCGGCGCCTCCGTGCAGTGCAACGCGCAGCCCTTCGTGGTGCGCGGCGCGCACGGCGAGCTGGCGATCGCGCACAACGGCAACGTGGTCAACGCGGACGTGATGCGCGGTGACCTCGACGCCCTCGGCGTCCAGTTCGAGACGACCACGGACACCGAGGTCCTCGGCCGGCTGCTGGTGGAGACGCCTGGCGAGACGTGGGACGAGCGCTTCGCGACGCTGATGCGGCGCGCCAACGGCGCCTACTCCCTCACCATCCTGACCAAGGACGCGCTGTTCGGCGTGCGCGACCCGCTGGGCATCCGCCCGCTGTGCATCGGCCGCCTCAACGGCCACGGCTGGGTGTTCGCCTCCGAGACCTGTGCGCTCGACCACCTGGGCGCGGACTTCGTGCGCGAGGTCCAGCCGGGCGAGGTCGTCCGCATCGACGCGGAGGGCATGCACTCCTCGTACCCCATGGGCGAGACGGTGCCCATGGCGGAGGGCCAGTCGCAGGCGCTCTGCCTCTTCGAGTTCATCTACTTCGCCCGCCCGGACTCCCGCCTCGGCGGGGAGTTGCTCCACCCGGTCCGCATGCGCATGGGCGCGAAGCTGGCCGAGGAGCACCCAGTGGAAGCGGACATCGTCATCGGCGTGCCGGACTCGGCGACGGCAGCGGCGATCGGCTACGCGCAGGCCTCTGGCATCCCGTACGCCGAGGGTCTGGTGAAGAACCGCTACGTGGGCCGCACCTTCATCCAGCCCGATCAGCGCCTCCGTGAGCGCGGCGTGCGCCTGAAGTTCAACCCCCTGCGCGAGGTGCTCCAGGGCAAGCGTGTGATCGTCGTTGACGACTCGATCGTCCGAGGCACCACGACCCCGCGCGTGGTCGAGATGCTCCGCCGCGCCGGCGCGACGGAGGTGCACATGCGCATCACCTCGCCGCCGATCACGCACCCCTGCTTCTACGGCGTGGACATGGCGACGCGTGGCGAGCTGATCGCCGCGAACGAGAGCGTGCCCGAGATCCGCGACCACATCGGCGCGGACAGCCTCGGCTACCTGTCGATCGAGGGCACCGTGGCGGCCACCGGGCAGGTCGCGGGCAACCAGTGCACGGCGTGCTTCACGGGCCAGTACCCGGCCGCCGTGCCGCTGCAGTTCGACAAGTTCGCCCTCGACACCACCCGCAACGAGGGCGCAGAGGTCACGACCGAGTCCCCCGTCGTCACCACGGCCTAGCCTTTCGCCATGCGAGGGCTGGTTCTCGCCGCGCTCGTCCTGCTGACCACCGCGTGCGGTGCGTCGGTCGATCACCCCCCGCAGACGCCGAGCCCCACGGGAACGCCCGCTGTGCTGTCGGCGCCCTCCACACCGCCGAGTGCTGCATCACCCACCTCCGAACCCGTCAAGACGCCCACGGCAACGCTCCCCGCAGTTCCCGCCAGAGTTGCGCCAAGCGTGGCTTCCGCAACCGCGACGCCCGTCGCCAGCACACCGAAGGCTGTGCGGGCGTGGGACGTCCCGCCGAAGACCGGTGTGCCGCATCTCGATGCGATCGTCGCCGCGATGGTGACGGGGGACTCCGCTGCGCTTGAGCCGTTTCTAGAAGGTGGTACGAGTACCGGTCCTTGCGAGAGTGTTCCCAATCAAGGTGCTTTGCTGTGCCCGCCGGGTGTTCCAAGCGGGACGCCGGTTCGATTCATCAGGACGCAATCCGGCTGCGGAGGCGACGTGATCCGGATCGATCCAGCAGGGAGCCCACCTGCGCGTCGCGGAGCGACGCTGAAGAGCCTCGCCTACGGGCTCGCCGCAGAACCACGGTTTCTCTGGATGGCCTCCGTGGGCGCTTCGACTGCCGGCGGCCACTACTGGCTGTTCTTCTTGAATTCACTTGGTGGCGGAATGGTCGAGCCCGGATCCTGGCTGTGGGTAAACGAATCCGCGATCACTTTCTTCCATGACATCAGAGGGATCTGCGGCATTGGCGATCAGTGGGAACTGCCGGAAGTCTTGGAGCAGCGGTACCACGCCACCTACCTTGTCCCGCCCCCTCCCTGACCCCACGCACCTAACGCCCTCGCGCGGTACCCTGTGTCCCTCGCGACACCTCCCCGTCGACGTGAGTGGCCACCGATGACTCAGCCGCCGTCCGAGCAGCCTCGACGCTCCATCTCCTACGCCGACGCCGGGGTCGACATCGACGCGGGTGACGCGACGGCGCGCCGCTTCGGCGCGATCGGTCGAGGCACGCACGGGCCGGAGGTGCTGCGCATGGGCGGCGGCTTCGCCGGCCTCTTCGCGCTGGGCGACAAGGGCTACCGCGACCCCGTGCTGGTGGGCGCGACGGACGGCGTGGGCACGAAGGTGCTGATCGCCGCCACCCTCGGCCAGTTCGAGGGCACCGGGCGCGACGTGGTGAACAACAACGTCAACGACTTGATCACCGTGGGCGCCGAGCCGCTGTTCTTCCTCGACTACCTCGCGACCGCCGACCTGCCGCAGGAGCAGCGCGTCGAGATCGTCGCGGGCATCGGCGCGGCGTGCGAGGCGCAGGGGATCGCGCTGCTGGGCGGCGAGACGGCCGACATGCCGGACATCTACCGCAGCGGCGACTTCGATCTCGCCGGGTTCATCGTCGGCGTGGTCGAGCGCGACGGGATCATCGACGGCTCCCGGCTGGCCGAAGGCGACGCGCTGGTTGCGCTGCCCTCCAGCGGCCTGCAGACCAACGGCTACTCGCTGGTGCGCGCGATCTGGGGCCTCGGCAAGGGTGCGCGCGACGAGACCGCCGCCGCCCGCGCCGCGCGCGAGGGCGTGGAGCGCCTGGTGCTGGGCGAGCGCCCCGTGGAGCTGGGCGGCGTCACGCTGGGCGAGGCGCTGCTGCGCGTCCACGAGTCGTTCTATCCGGCGCTGAAGCCGCTCATGCCGACCCTGAAGGCGCTGGCGCACATCACCGGCGGCGGCATCCCGGGCAACCTCGGCCGGCCGTTCCCGGATCACCTCGCCGCGCAGGTGGACACCGCCTCGTGGACGATCCCCGGGCTGTTCCAGCTGATCCAGCACGAGGGCAACGTGGACCCGGCGGAGATGTTCCGCACGTTCAACATGGGCGTCGGCATGATCGTCGCCGTCGCGCCGGGCGACCTCGACGCCACGCTCGCCGCACTGCCCGGCTCGTGGCGCATCGGCGAGGTGGTCGCGCGCGGCACCGGCGGTGTGGTGCGCGGAGTGCCCGGTACGTAGTTCGGCGGCCTCGACGCGCGGGATACCCGCGCCGGCCGCGCGGACCTTCGGGCTTCGAGGGCAGACCTTCGGGCCTCGACGCTGACCGAACAGAACACAGAGCGCCCGCCTGAGACGGCGGGTTTGTGCTTGGAGACGGCAATGGCCGACACGATCCGGCGGGCGATGCTCGCGGTGTACGACAAGCAGGGCATCGGCGATCTCGCGCAGGCGCTGCACGGGATGGGCTGGCAGATCATCTCGACCGGCGGCACCGCCGCCGCCGTGCGCGCCGCGGGCGTCCCGGTGACCGAGGTTGCCGAGCTCACGGGCAGCCCGGAGATGTTCAACGGCCGCGTGAAGACGCTGCACCCGCTGGTTCACGGCGGCATCCTCTACCGCCGCGGCATCGACGAGGCGGACGCCGAGAAGTACGGCGTGCCGAACATCGACCTCGTCGCCGGGAACCTGTACCCGTTCGTCGCGACGGTCGCCGGGGGCGCCACGTTCGCCGAGGCGATCGAGCAGATCGACATCGGCGGGCCGGCGATGATCCGCGCGGCGGCGAAGAATCACAGCGCGGTGCTGCCGATCATCGACCCTGCGGACTACGACGACCTGATCGCGGCGCTGCGCGCGGCGAACGGCGACCCGGGCGGCATCGACGCGGCGACGCGCCGTCGCTACGCGGCGAAGGCGTTCCAGCACGTCGCGCACTACGACACGAACATCGCCGAGTACCTGCGCGAGGAGGCTGACATCTTCCCCGCGCAGCTCACCGTCGCCATGACCCGCCGCGAGGAGCTCCGCTACGGCGAGAACCCGCACCAGCGCGGCGCGTTCTACACGCTCGACTCCGTGAAGACGCCCGTCGAGGGCATCGGCGCGTTCGAGCAGCACCACGGCAAGGCGATGTCCTACGTGAACATCCTCGACGCCGACGCGGCCTACAACGTGGTCGCGGACTTCGACGAGCCGGCGATCGCGATCATCAAGCACACCAACCCCGCGTGCTTCGCGGCGGGCGAGGAGCCGAACGGCGTCGCGGGCCTCTACGAGCGCGCGCTGAGCGAGGGCGACTTCGTGTCGGCGTACGGCGGCATTGTCGCCACGAACCGCATCGTGGACTTCGCCTTCGCGGACGCGCTGCGGCAGGTGCGCAGCCCTTCCGACGGCGACACGCGGATGTTCTACGAGATCGTGATCGCGCCGGGCTACGAGCCGGACGCGCTGGAGCACCTCAAGAAGAAGTCCGCCGACCTGCGCATCCTCACGGCGCCCCTCGGCAGCCCGCACGCGGACCGCGTGGAGGTCCGAGGCGTGCGCGGCGGCATGCTGGTGGAGAACGCGGACGTCTCGCAGGACAACACCTGGGACGTGGTCAGCGAGCGCCAGCCGAGCGCGGCCGAGCTGGCCGACCTCAACATCGCGTGGATCATCTGCAAGCACGTGAAGAGCAACGCGGTCGCCTTCGTGAAGGACCGCGTGCTCATCGGCATGGGCGCGGGTCAGCCGAACCGCGTCGGCAGCGCCGAGCTGTGCAAGGAGCAGGCCGGCGAGCGCGCGAAGGGCGCCGTGGCCGCGACCGACGCGCTCATCCCGTTCCCCGACACCGTCGAGGTCTGCGCGAGCGCGGGCGTGACCGTGGTCGCCCACACCGGCGGCTCGATCCGCGACCAGGACTCCGTGGACGCGGCGAACCGCCTCGGCGTCTCGCTCATCGTCACCGGCGTCCGCCACTTCCGGCACTAGGCCGCGCGGCGGCACGAGGATGCACGAACGGGCGCCGCGAGGCGCCCGTTCTGCCCGGGGGGGGGCGAGGAGGCTAGGGGTAGGTGAAGCGGGCGACGCCGAAGGTGGAGCCGGGGCCAGCGACGACGTTCCGCATGACGGCGACCTCAATGCACAGGCCGCTGAATCGCGGGTCACCTCGAGGAGTGAACGTCGCCGAGAAGTTCCCGTCCCGATCCCAGGCGGTCGCGTCCGTATCGATCAGAGGCGCCTGGGATCGCTCCGCGAAGTACACCGAGAAATGGATCCCGACGCCCGAGGCGAATTGCAGCATCGCTTTGCCCAGCCCGCTCGCGGTGACCGTGATCGGTTCGCCGACACGATACGGCGGAGGGCTGATCTCAGCTCGGTGCCCACCTGTTCTCAGCGGCGCATCGGGGAGGTCCTCGCACCGCCCTGGGACGACGGCATTCTGGCGCGACAGGAAGGGTGTTGCCGCGGCGATCGTCTCTGCGGGGTGCATCGGCGCCGACGGATCCGGGTAAGCGATCAGCCGGAGGCAGGTTCCCGGGGCCACGGATGGCATGACGAACGTGCCCCGAAGCGCGCCGTTGATGCCGACATGCCCGAGCGGGACGCCGGCGAACAGGACGCCGTCCGAGTTGGGGATTCCCATCGACGCCCCGTAATCGCCGGGGGCCAGGCCACTGCCAATGACTGTGACGGTCTCACCGCCCCGCGGGGCGGGTGGAGACATGCTCAGAACGGCCCCAGTCTGGCTTTGTGTCACCGGTCGCGCGCACAGGTCTTCTGCCGACGGAACCGCCGGCCTGCCTGTCGGCGGCGGGGTGTTTGAGCTTGCGGTGGCGCTCGGGGCCGTCACCGACGGCTGCGGTAGGTAGCTGGGGCCGGTCGGATTGCTCGTGATGCTCGCGGGCGTGACGGACGACGGTTCGGCGCTCGTCGCGGGCTGATTGCCCGACGGCATACCTCGCTCACAGCCAACCGCGAGGAAGCCGAGCACTGCAATCGCGATCAGCATCCAGCGCATCGAGTCCTCCGGCGAGCGGGAGCGCGCTCCGAGGATACGCGCACGTCGAGGACACGGATCCGCACCGCCCTCGCCGCGTGTCCGCGCCACCTCGCAGCCGTTCGCTCCGGTAGGATGTGCCGCATGGCCACCGTCGACGTCGTGATCCCCGTCTACAACGAAGAGCGCGCGCTGCCGGGCAGCGTGGCGAAGACGATCGAGTTCTTCGACGCGCACCCGGAGCACCAGTGGCGCATCGTCGTGGCGGACAACGCCTCGACGGATCGGACGCTCGAGGTGGCACGGGGGCTGGAGGCCCAGTACGCCGGGCGCGTCGCCGTGCTGTTCATCCCCGTGAAGGGGCGTGGCATCGCGCTGAGGACGGCGTGGCTCACCGCGCAGGCGGACGTGGTCGCCTACATGGACGTGGACCTCTCCACCGACCTCGGACACCTCCCGGCGCTCATCGACCCGATCGCGGCGGGCGAGGTGGACGTGGCCTACGGGACGCGCCTCCACCGGGACTCCCAGACCAACCGGTCGTTCAAGCGCGAGTTCATCAGCCGCTCGTATGTCTTCATCCTCAACTATCTCGCCGGCCTGAAGGTCACGGACGCCCAGTGCGGGTTCAAGGCGATGAGCCGCGAGGCCGCGCGCGCCCTGATCCCCCTCGTTCGTGATAACGCGTGGTTTTTCGACTCCGAGCTGCTGCTGGTGGCCCAGGAGAACGGCTACCGCCTGCGCGAGGTGCCCGTGCGGTGGGAGGAAGACCCCGACACTCGGGTCAAGATCGTCAAGACCGCGACGGACGACCTGCGCGGCATCCTGCGCCTCAAGCGGGGCGGGATCCCCCGCGTGGCGGGCCGCCGGGCGGCCTCGATGGGCACCTCGCGAGGCTGATCCGGGTGTCTTCGACGTGGGTTCGTTGACCTAAGGTCGCTGGCATCGCTACATTCGGGCCGACCCCGCGTGCCGTCCGGCGCGCGGACGGTAGCATGCGCTGACTTGTCGGAGGCACAGATGCTCGGTGAGGGCGAAGGCCTGGAGCTGATGGGCGTGTTCTTCACGTTCATGATCGGACTGGGCGTTATGGTCGTGCTCGGCAAGTGGTGGGAAGCCTAGACCGGCGGCGGTCGCGGATTGACCATGCTCGGAGGCGCGCGCAGGATCGAATCCCGCAGCGCGTCGGTCACGCTGGACAGGTGCGACGTAGACCTCCACGCGAGGTGCGTTGTTTGGATTGGCGAGGGGACTGCTGATGGCGGCGACTGAACGTCCGACCCGTCGTTCGATGGGCGATCGGCTCTACGACGCGATCTTCTCCAACCGAGTCTGGCGCTCGATTTTCCGCTCAGGGTACCCGAACACCCCGCGGAACCAGATGCTGGCCGTTGCGACCAACGTGTTCCTGCACCTGCACCCGACGCGCATCCACCGCACGCACGTGAAGATCACGCACACGTTCTGCCTCGGCGGACTGTCGTTCTTCCTGTTCCTCGGCCTCACCATCAGCGGCGTGCTGCTGATGTTCTACTACGTGCCCTCCGTGGAACGTGCCTACGAGGACATCCTGCGGCTGGACACGGACGTCCGCTTCGGTCAGCTGATGCGCAACATGCACCGCTGGATGGCGCACGGCATGGTGCTAACCGTCCTGATGCACATGATGCGAGTGTTCTACACGGGCGCGTACAAGCCGCCGCGTGAGTTCAACTGGGTCATCGGTGTGGTGCTGCTGGTGCTCACGCTCCTGCTCTCCTTCACCGGCTACCTGCTCCCGTGGGACCAGCTGGCGCTGTGGGCCATCACGGTCGGCACGAACATGGTTGGGTCGGCCCCGCTCCTCGGCGAGCCGAACCGCTTCGTGCTGGTCGGTGGCTTCCAGGTCGGTCAGAACGCCCTGATCCGCTTCTACACGCTGCACGTCATCGGCCTGCCGCTGATGGCCGCGGTGTTCATGACGGTCCACTTCTGGCGCATCCGCCGTGACGGCGGGCTCGCTAAGCCGCTGTAGGCCGGGAGGAGCATCCGATGACGACCGCTAACCCCGCCGAAGCACAGTCCGCCGCCGTTCGAGGGCGTGCCCGCCGCCAGCGCGAAGAAGAGCTGCTGGTCTGGCCTGACCTCGTCTTCATCGAGTTCATCTCGGCCGTGGTCTTCACGATCCTGCTCGTGGGCCTGTCGGTGACGGTGGACGCGATCCTGCTGGACCGCGCCAACCCGGCCGTGACCCCGAACCCCTCGAAGGCCCCGTGGTACTTCCTGAACCTGCAGGAGATGCTCCTGCACATGCACCCGGCGCTCGCCGGCGTCATCGTGCCGACGGTTGCTCTCATCGCGCTGGGCGCGATCCCGTACTGGGACACGGACAACGACGGCCAGGGCGAGTGGCTGTCCGGCCCGCGCCACTGGCTCAACGTCTACGTGGGCGCGGCGGTCGGCTCGCTGGGCACGCTGCTGCTGATCTTCTTCGACAACGGCACGCACGCGAACCTCTGGCAAGCAGCCACGGGGACGAAGTTCCCGGTGTCGTGGCTGGTCAACATGCGCGAGTTCCAGAAGAACTTCCCGCTGTGGCAGGACGGCGCGCCGCTGGCGTTCCTGAAGGACATCCAGCTCGGCGGCCTGCTGCGCGCAGACCTGCTGGGTGGCCCGAAGATCGACTTCGCGCTGAACATCCCCGCCGTGCTGGTGGAGCAGATCATCCCGGTGATGGCGATGGTCGGCCTGCCGATCCTGCTGTCGGCGGTCGCCCACAAGCGCGGCATCGCGCAGACGAAGCGCGACCACATGATCCTGCAGTTCTCTGGCTTCATCGCCGTGTACGTCACGCTCACGGTGGTGGGCACGTACTTCCGTGGCCAGGGCCTGGCGCTCGGTCCGTACACGATCTTCGCCCACCACTAGGTCGGGCTTCCGAGGAGTTGCGCTGGTGACGAACGAGACCGAGACGGAGACGACTGCCGCACCCCCGCCCACGCCGACCGATGCGTGGCGCGCGGCACTGTCCTCCCGCAAGACCGAGGTTGCCAACCCGGGCGCGGTTCCGGCCGCCGCGGTTTCCGCGGTGGACGATGTCTCGCGGCGCACGTTCATCCGCGCCTCGTTCTGGAGCGGCCTGGGCCTGACGCTGCTGGGCAGCGTGGGCACGCTGGTGGACTACCTGTACCCGCGCAACGTGCGCGGCTTCGGTGGCCCCGTACCGGCCGGCAACGTGAAGGACTTCGCCAAGGGTGGCGAGCCGAAGCAGTTCGCCGAGGGCCAGTTCTGGATGGCCAACCTTGACCCGGCGGAGAGCCGCCCGGGTGGCTCGGGCGGCGCCGAGGGCCTCATCGCCCTGTGGCGAAAGTGCCCGCACCTCGGCTGCACCGTGCCGTGGATCTCCGGCTTCGACTACGAGGGTGACAAGGGCTGGTTCCGTTGCCCCTGCCACGGCTCCACCTACACCAAGGCGGGCGTCCGGGTCTTCGGTCCCGCGCCGCGCTCCATGGACACGATGAAGATCGAGATCGACGGGGCGGGGAACATCACCGTGCAGACGGGATCGATCACCCTCGGTGGCCCGGACAACCCGAAGCGCGCGACCAAGATCTAGTTCGCCCCCCGCGGGCGGCGTGAGTGCTGAGACTGGCGGAGTGACAGGCGCATGAACACGACCAAGCAGGTCAACGTCATGATCGGGTTGCTGTTCATGGCGTTCCTCGTCTTCGGCGCGTACTTCGCGACGGAGCCGGCACGCGAGGCGGACGCCCGTGACTCGCAGGCTGAGCTGACCGCCAAGCGCGGCGCGGAGATCTTCGTCGCCAACTGCCGCACCTGCCACGGCCTCAACGGCAAGGGCCAGGAGGAGGGCGGCATCGCCCCGGCGCTGAACAACGTCGCGTTCCTCGTGCTTGAGCAGAACAACGCGCTCGGCCTGCCGCCGACCCCGGCCGGCGAGGTGCGCAACATCCGCGAGTTCCTCTTCAACACGATCGCCTGTGGCCGCTCCAACACCGCCATGCCGGTGTGGTCCGAGCGCTACGGTGGGCCGCTGTCGGACACGCAGGTCAACTACCTGGTCAACATGATCACCTCCGCGCGCTGGGACCTCGTCGAGGAGCTCGGCAAGGAGCACGACGCAATCCAGAACCCGCCGGCGACGGCGAAGGACATCCTGGTTGCTGACCCGAGCAAGCTCAGCGTCACGACCAAGAACTGCGGCCAGTACGGCGCGTCCGTCCTCGAGTTCCGCGAGCGCAACCCGCTCACCGGCGGTGCCCCGGCCCCGGCCGGCGGCGCGGGTGCTGCGGCGGGTGGCAACGACCCGGTCAAGCTCGGCCAGTCCGTCGCGACGGCAAACGGCTGCGCGGCGTGCCACTCGATCGATGGCAAGGCCGGCGTTGGCCCGACGTGGAAGGGTCTGTTCGACTCCAACCGCGAGCTCGCCAGCGGCGGCCCGGTGAAGGCCGACGAGGCCTACCTCAAGGAGTCGATCGCCAACCCGAACGCGAAGATCGCGAAGGGCTTCGGCCCGAACGTGATGCCCGCGACCTTCGGCTCGTCGCTGAAGCCGGAGCAGATCGACCAGATCATCGCGTACATCAAGTCGCTGAAGTAGGCGCCTCGCGCGCCTGAGGCACCGAGGCGGCGCGTGGCCGCCCTGGTGGGTAGTTCGACCAACAACATCGTCCGGCGGGAACTCCGGGCGGTGCAGAGGAGGAGACAGAGATGCCAGCAGTCACCGGGAAGCGCTACCGCTGCCCCAAGTGCGGTGCCGAGTTCATCGTCACGCGTGGTTCTGACGACGCCGAGCTGCGTCACGATGACACCCCGCTCGAGCAGCTGTAAGGGGATCTGAAGATGGCTGTCGCACTGGGTAAGCGCTACAAGGACGAGACGACCGGCGTCGAGGTGCTCTGCATCAAGCCGGGCGACTGCAACCTGAACGTCAACGGCCGCGGCATGGAAGAGCTCCAGCCGAAGGTGCTCCCCTCCGCCGACTAGGCGAGGCTCCGACGGATCGATCCGGCGCGGCTGCTTCCCACGAGGAAGCCCGCGCCGCTTCCGTCTGGCGGAGAATTCGGAGAGGCTCGGGCGAGCCTCGTTGACCGCGGCGCGTTGCGCCGCATACGATTCAAGGTGCGCGCTTCTCCCGACCGGGACGTGCGCGCTCCGATCAAGGCATCCCGGAACGGCGACACCCCAGCGGCTGGGGCCGACCGTGACGGCGGGGGTGGTACGAGTGTCCGAAGTTTACGTCGGTGATTCTGAGTCCCTTGAGGCTGCGCTTCGCCGCTTCAACAAGCGCGTGCAGGCGGATGGCATCCTCACGGACGCCCGACGGCACGAGTACTACGAGAAGCCGTCCGAGCGACGCAAGAAGAAGGAAGCTGCCCGCCGCCGCAAGCTGCGCAAGGCCGTGATGCGCCAGAAGACGCGCCGGGACTACTAGTCCAAGCGAACGAACCCCGGCTCCGCCGGGGTTCATCATTTGTGGTGACGTTCTGCAGTCCGCCGGCCGCGTGCCCGGAGTCTCCGGGCACCGCCGCGACCACCACACACCTCGAGGAGTCCACGCGTGGCCATCGCCGACACGATCCGCACCGAGATGACGACCGCGTGGAAGGCGGGCAACAACCAGCGGCGCGATGCGCTGCGCCTGGTGATCGCCGCGCTGGAGAACGCCCGCATCGACCTCGGTCACCCGCTCACCGACGAGGACACGACCAAGGTCCTGCAGAAGGAGGCGAAGCAGCGCCGTGACTCGATCACGGAGTTCTCCGCCGCCAACCGCATGGATCTCGTGGCGAAGGAGCAGGGCGAGCTCGAGGCGATCGTCGAGTTCCTGCCGCAGCAGATGTCCGACGACGAGCTGCGCACCATCGTCCGCGAGGTGATCGAGGAGGCCGGCGCCACCTCGGCCGCAGACATCGGCAAGGTGATGCGCCCGCTCATGGCGCGCATCGCGGGTCGTGCGGACGGCGGCGCGGCCAACGCCATCGCCCGGGAGATCCTCGCGGACTCGTAGCCGATCGCGCCGCCGCCGATCGGGGGCGGGAGCCGCCGATGAGTCGCCGCCCCGAACCCGCTCGCCCGCCCGCCTCCACTCGAGGCCCCGCACTCGCGCTCGCGGTGCTGCTGTCGCTCGGCATGATGGCGGCGCTGTTCCCGTGGTTCCCCGGCGGCAGCCGCCTCGCCGAGGGGCGGACCGTGGACCGCGCGATCGTGGCCCCGCGCGACGTGGAGTTCGACTCGCCCGTCCGCACCGCCGAGGTGCGTCGACAGGCGGCAGCGGCCGTGCCGGACGTGCTGGTCCTCGACCCCGCGGTGCGTGATCGCCAGCTGGCGCAGATGAACCGCATCATCGCGGCGATCGAGGCAGAACGCCGCAACACCACGCAGTCCGCATCAGCGCGGGAGACGGCGGTTCGTGCGATTCCCGGCGCGCAGCTCTCTGCCGCCGCGGCGCGCACGCTGGTGTCCGCGAACGACGATCGCTTCCGGCTGATCGCCGACCAGGCAGGCAACGCGCTAGGGCGCACCCTGACGGGCACCGTTGGCGCGGCGGACATCGAGGCGGCGCGCGGACGCGCTCGCTCGTTCCTCGGCGCGCAGCTCACCGCGGACGAGGCCAACGCAGCGATGGAGCTGCTGTCGAGTCACATCGCGCCCACGCAGCTTTCCGACACCGCGCGCACGGAAGCACTCCGCCGCGACGCGGCCGCGAACACCCCTCCCGTGCGCG
Source organism: Chloroflexota bacterium (assembly GCA_947479915.1). Lineage (GTDB taxonomy): Bacteria > Chloroflexota > Dehalococcoidia > UBA2979 > UBA2979 > SHYQ01. The sequence continues at coordinate 8,967 of CANKAU010000004.1, read as the reverse complement.
TGACGATCAAGGAGGGCCAGGTCGTGGTGCCCGAGCGGACGTCGCTCACTGCCGCGCAGATCGAGGCACTCAGTGAGCTCGGCATCCGCGACGGCGGCCTCGAATGGCCCACGCTCCTCTCGACCGCACTGTTCGCGATCCTCGTGGGCTGCACCGCGCCGGCGTACCTCGCGGTGCAGCGCCACGCGATGCTGGGGAACACGCGCCGCAAGGTCGTGCTCGCGGTGCTGTTGCTGGTGCCGGCGACGCTCGTGAAGTTCGTGCTGCCTGTCGTGCTGCCCGACCTGCATCGTCACTTCATTGCCTACGCCGTCCCCGTCGCCGCGGCGCCGATCCTCGCGGCCGTGCTGATCGATGTCGGCGTTGCGATCGTGCTGTCGATGCTGCTTGCGGGGATCGCGGGCTTCGTGTCGGTGTACGTGCCCGGCTTCGGCGCCGCGGGCGACGTGGCGCAGATCGAGACCGCGCGCCTGATCCTCAGCGTCGGCGTCGGGTCGATGGCCGGTGTGCTGGTCGCGGGGCGTGCCGAGCGCCTGCAGAGCTACGCGCTCGCGGGCGCGGTGTCGGCGGGTGCTGCGGGCGTTGCGCTCATCTCACTGGTGTTCCTCGACCCGGACACGAGGCGCGCGGATGCGCCGTGGCTCGCGGGGGCGGTCGCGACGAACGCGCTGCTCACGGTCGTGGTCACGGTGGCGGCGTTCCACCTCGTGCGGCGGCGGCTCGGCATCCTGACGCGCGTCGACTTGATGGAGCTCGCGCAGTTGAACCACCCGCTGCTCCGCCGCCTGCAGGACGAGGCGCCCGGCACGTTCCAGCATTCGATTCTCGTCGGCAATCTCGCGGAGCGCGCGGCGGACCGCATCGGTGCGAACGCGCTCCTCGTGCGTGTCGGGGCGTACTACCACGACATCGGCAAGCTGATTGCCCCGCCGTTCTTCGTGGAGAACCTGGGCGAGGAGTCGAGCCCGCACGACAACCTCGACCCGCTGCAGAGCACGCGCGTGATCCACCAGCACGTCACCGCGGGCATCGAGCTGGCGCGCCGCGAGCACCTGCCGGAGCGCCTGATCCGCTTCATCCCCGAGCACCACGGGACGCGTCTCGCCGCGTTCTTCTACCGGCGCGCTGCCGAGGCGAACCCGGACGTCGATGCGGACACGTTCCGCTACCCGGGCCCCAAGCCTCAGTCGCGCGAGACGGCACTGGTCATGCTCGCAGACGCGTCCGAGGCTGCCGTGCGCGCGAGCAGCGATCGCAGTGCGGAGCGCATCCGCGCGATCGTGGAGGATGTGATCCGCGAGCGTGTCGAGGAGGGTGAGTTCGACGAGTGCGATCTCACGCTGCGCGATCTGCGGACGGTCGCGGACTCCTACGTTGGCACGCTGTCGGCGGTGTACCACCCCCGCGTCGAGTACCCCGAGCCGTCGCGGCGCGAGCTCGCGACGCGGGGCGCGCGCCCGGCCACGCGGCCGACGAGTGCGCCTCGCCCCGCTGCGCCGCGCGGCAGCGTGATTGTGCAGCCGGGCGAGGAGGACGACCTGATCTCGCCGCCACTGCGCCGCCGTCCCGAGTCACCTCGCCGCGCCGACGGCGACCGCCCGCTCATCGGCGAGGACGACGCGTAGGCGTCGCGCCGCGAGGCACGCGCCGCTCACCCCTGCCCTCCCGGCGGGGGAGGGGTTCTGAAGCAGAAGAATGTGGAAAGGGGCCGCGCCCCTCACACGCCCGGCGGACTCGGACTCGCGAACCCGATCCCCGACGCGGAGGCGACGGAGACTAGTCGGCATCCGGCACGGGTGTTCGGTGAGAGCGCCACGGGATCGACGCCTCGTCCCGACGGTCGGGATCCTCAACGGGCGGAGCCCTTTTGGGCCGCCACGCGTCGCCACCTCGAACGCCTCATGGATCGCGGCCGGTACCACCGGCTCCGGCTCCGGCTCCGGCTCGGAACGGTTCACGGCGAGCGCGCAGCGAGGGCGCTCGTATACTGGGGGCACTCCCCCTCGCCCCTGCGGTCCTCGAAGGAGCCTTCATGCGCGCTGCGGTCGTGGTGTTCCCCGGGACGTGGAGCGATGGCGACTGCATCTGGGCGCTGCAGCAGGTCGGCATAGAGTCGCGGCGCGTCTGGCACCGCGAGACGCACATCGAGCCGGACGAGATCGTGGTACTGCCGGGCGGCTTCTCCTACGGCGACTACCTGCGCACGGGCGCCATCGCGCGGTTCTCGCCGATCATGCCCGCGGTGCGCGCGCACGCCGAGGCGGGCGGACTGGTCATCGGCATCTGCAACGGCTTCCAGATCCTGTGCGAGGCCGGGCTGCTACCCGGCGTGCTGATGCGCAACGAGTCGCTGCAGTTCCGCTGCAGCGACGCCTACCTTGTCCCCGCGAACAGCACCTCGCCGTTCACGAGCAGCCTGGACCCCGCGCGCGGCTATCTGATGCCGGTCTCCCACGGCGAGGGCCGCTACTTCGCGGATGACGCCACCGTTGCGATGCTGGAGGACACGGGGCGCGTCGCGTTCCGCTACGGCAACCTCGACGGCTCGGTCACGCCCGACGCGAACCCGAACGGGTCGAGGAACAACATCGCGGGGATCCTGAACGAGCGCGGCAACGTGCTCGGGATGATGCCGCACCCCGAGCGCGCCTGTGAGCCGCTGCTGGGCAACACGGACGGCAACGCGATCTGGCTGTCCGTCCTCGACAGCCTGGGCGTGCGCTTGTAACGAAAGTGATACGCGGTGGCACGCGCCACCGTGCGAGAATCGCGAGAGCGAGCGAGCACCCCCGTCGTGCATCTCGCAGGCCTCGAGGGCAGCGCGCCACGCAAGGAGCGCGCACATGACCACCGATGCCGCCAGTGCCACGCCCCCCGCGGGCGTGGACTACCCCGTCCGCTACTCCGTGGACTACCCCGAGGGGCCGCGTAACCGGCTTACCGTCTTCTTCCGGCTGATCCTCGTGGTCCCCATTCTCGTTCTCTGGGGGGCCCTGTCCTCCGGCGGCTCGGGGTGGACCAGCGGCAGCGGTGCAACGACCGGCATTCCCACCAGCGGCAGCGCGAGCATGGACGGCCGCACCGGCGAGATCGAAGCGCAGTTCGGGGAGCGGGCGTTCAACGTCGCTCCGGGGCCGTTTGCTCAGCTCCCGAACGAACAGCGCCGCGCGATCCTCCGCGCGCTGGCCGGAGTCGCCATCTTCGCGGCGCTCGTCGGGCCGGCGGCGGTATCCGCGGGCCTCGGCTTCTCCGCTGCCGCCGCGCCGCTGTTCGTTCCCACGCTGCTGATGATCCTCTTCCGCCAGAAGTACCCGCGCTGGTGGTTCGACTTCAGTCGCGAGGTCAGCCGCTTCGGCGGCCGCGTGGGCGCCTACGCCGCGCTCCAGCGCGACGAGTACCCCAGCACCGACGAGGCGCAGTCGGTGCGCCTGGAGATCGACTACCCGGACGCCGCGCAGCTCAGCCGCGGGCTGCCGCTGGTGAAGTGGTTCCTCGCCATCCCGCACTACATCGTGCTGTTCTTCATCTACATCGCGCTGGTCTTCACCACGCTCATCGCCTGGCTCGCGATCCTCGTGACCGGCCGGTACCCGCGCGGCCTGTTCGACTTCGCCGTCGGCGCGCAGCGCTGGGCGCTCCGCGTCGCCGGCTACGCGTTCCTGCTGGTGACCGACCGCTACCCACCGTTCTCGCTGAAGTAGCCCACGAGGCACGCACGACTGTGATACAAGGGCGCCTGTTGGCGCCCTTGTCCCATGCTCGGGGCGGCGATCGCGAGGAGTGCACCGTGACGACGCAGTGGAACGACCCAGCCGAGACCACGAGCACCCCGGCACCCGCACTGGCTGCGGCTCCGCCGTCGCCGCCGGGCGGCATCGACTACCCCGTGCGCTACTGGGTGGACTTCCCGGAGGGGCCGCGCAACCGGCTGACAGTGTTCTTCCGTTCGCTGATGGTCATGCCGATCTTCGCGCTGCTCGTCATGCTCACCTCGAGCAACCAGTCGTGGGTCGGACTGGCTCCGCTGCTCGCGCTGATGCTGATGATCCTCGTCCGCGGCAAGTACCCGCGACCGTGGTTCAACTGGTGGGTCTACCTGGTGCAGCTCAGCGCGCGCGTGATGGCGTACTTCGTCTCGCTTCGTGACGAGTACCCCTCGACCGACGAGGAGCAGGCCGTCCACCTGGAGATGGACTACCCGCAGGACGACACGCTGAACCGCGTGCTGCCCTTCGTGAAGTGGCTGCTCGCGATCCCCCACTACTTCCTCATCCTGCTGCTCGGGGTCGCCTCGCTCGGCGCCGCACTGGCCATGTGGCTCGGGATCCTATTCACCGGGCGGACGCCCCGGCGCTTCTTCGACCTCGTGGTCGCCGTGAACGCGTGGGGACTTCGCGTGCAGGGGTACGCGTTCACCCTGGTGACCGACCGGTATCCCCCGTTCTCGTTGGGATTCGGCGTCTCGGGCGGGACCGTCGCTCTCTCGGCCCTGATTGGCATCGTGTTCTACGTCGTCATGATCGCCCTGTTCCTCGGGTTCGTTGTTGGCATGATGGACCCAGCGATGTTCGAGCCGGGGCGTGGCCTCGCGACGCCCATGCGAGGCGGTGGCTTCCGCTAGCCCCGCGCCCACACGGCGCGCCTTTGCTACGCTGGCGGCTCTCCCCGTACTCGCGCCCGAGGTGACCGCATGGCCGTCGACGAACACGCACTCGAAGCGGTCGCGATGTCGCACGCCGAGTACGACCGGCTGGTGCAGATGCTCGACCGCGAGCCGACCCCGGTCGAACTCGGCATGGCGGGCGCACTCTGGTCTGAGCACTGCGGCTACAAGCACTCCCGCCCGCTGTTCAAGCACTTCCCGACCACCGGCGAGTACGTCCTCACCAAGACGGGCGAGGAGAACGCCGGCGCGATCGACCTGGGTGACGGATGGGTCGCCGTCTTCAAGATGGAGTCCCACAACCACCCGAGCGCGCTGGAGCCCTACGAGGGCGCGGCCACCGGCGTGGGCGGCATCCTGCGCGACATCTTCGCCATGGGTATGCGGCCCGTCGCGCTCCTCGACTCGCTCCGCTTCGGGCCGCTGACGGACCGCAACAATCGCCGCCTGTTCGGCGGCGTGGTCGCGGGCATCGGCGGCTACGGGAACTGCGTCGGCGTCCCGACCGTGGGCGGCGAGGTGCAGATGGACCCGTCCTACAGCGGCAATCCGCTGGTGAACGCCATGGCCGTCGGTGTCGGGCGGCGGGAACACATGCTTTCCGCCAGCGCGCGCGGCGTCGGCAACCCGCTCGTCCTCGTGGGCGCGGACACGGGGCGCGACGGCATCCACGGGGCGACGTTTGCCTCCGTCGAGCTCGCCGAGGGCTCGGACGACCGGCGTCCCGCGGTCCAGGTGGGCAACCCGTTCATGGAGAAGCTCCTGATGGAGGCGTGCGTCGAGCTCGCCGAGCAGCACCGCGACTGGATCGAGGGCCTGCAGGACCTCGGCGCCGCCGGGCTCACCTCGAGCGCCGTCGAGGCCGCCGACCGCGCGGGCACCGGCATCGACATTGACGTCGCGCTCGTGCCGCGCCGCGCGCAGGGGATGACGGCCTACGAGGTCATGCTGTCGGAGTCGCAGGAGCGGATGCTGGTCATCCCGAAGGTCGAGCACCTGAACGACGTGCTCCAGCTGTTCCGCCGCTGGGAGCTGCACGCGGACGTCATCGGTCACGTCACGGGCGACGGGGTCGCCACGATCCGCGACGGCGCCGAGGTGATGGCGCGCATCCCGATCGCCGTGCTGACCGACCCGCCGCAGTACCCGCCGGAGGGCGTGCGCCCCGCCGACCTCGACGCGCTGCAGGCGATCGACCCGGGCGCCGAGGCGGACGTCGCCGACCCCACTGCCACGCTGCTGCGGCTGCTGGGCTCCGAGAACATCGCGAGCCGCCGCTGGATCTTCCGCCAGTACGACCACCAGGTGCAGAACAACACGGTCGTTCGCCCCGGCGGCGACGCGGCGGTGCTGCGACTGAAGGGGAGCGCGCGCGGCTTCGCCGTCTCCACGGACTGCAACGGCCGCCTGGTCGCGCTGAACCCGCGCGTCGGCGCCGCACTCGCCGTCGCCGAGGCCGCCCGCAACGTGGTGGCGACCGGCGCGAAGCCGGCCGCGCTCACGGACTGCCTGAACTTCGGCAACCCCGAGAAGTCGGACGTCGCCTACCAGCTCGAAGAGGCGATCATCGGCCTGTCCGAGGCCGCCCGCGCGCTCGGCACGCCCGTGATCTCCGGCAACGCTTCGCTCTACAACGAGACCCCGACCGGCGCGATCTTCCCCACGCCCAGCATTGGCATGGTCGGCGTGCTGCAGGACGTGACGAAGGCGCTGACCGCCGCGCTCCCTGCGGGTGCGACCGTGGTGCTCCTCGGCGGGCCGGTCGAGCAGCCCGCGTCCACGCTCGCGGGCTCCGAGTACCAGCACGTCGTCACGGACACGCTCGGCGGGATGCCCGCGATCGACCTCGACCTGGAGGCGCGCGTGCAGCGACTCGTCCTCGCAGCGCACGACCGTGGACTCCTGACCGCGGCGCACGACCTCGCGGACGGCGGCCTGGCGGTCGCGCTCGCGGAGATGTGCATCCTCGGTGGCACCGGTATCGACGCCTCCGGCGTGACGATCGAGGGCCGCCGCGACGGCGCGCTCTTCGGCGAGGCGCCCTCGCGCTTCCTCGTCGCCGTCGAGGGCGATGACGCAGCCGCGCAGTTGGTCGCCCTCGCGCTGGCTGACGACATCGACGCGACGGTGCTGGGCATCGCGGGCGGGGATCGCGTGCGCCTCGGCGCGGCCGGTACCGGCGTTGATCTCGCGCTGGATGCAGCCATTGCCGCATACGACGGCGGTCTCGAGACCGCGCTCCGAGGTTAGTCGTGTCGCGGCTGCGAGCACCGCGCTGGGCTGCGCTCGCGGGCGGGCTGGGGATGGCTGCCGCCGTGCTCGGCGCGTGCGGCGGCACCTCCGACACCGCCGCACCTGTCACCTCGAACGGGACGCTGGATGGTCGTGGCCTGTACGCGGCGTACTGCGCGCGCTGTCACGGCGGCGACCTGAAGGGCACGACGCAGGGGCCGCCGTTCCTGGACGCGATCTACCGCCCGGCGCACCACGGGGACGCCTCGTTCCTGATCGCCGTGAAGAACGGCGTGCGCCCCCACCACTGGAACTTCGGCCCCATGGCCCCGATCGAGGGGCTTACCGACCAGCAGGTCGCCCAGATCACCGCCTTCGTCCGCGAGGAGCAGCAGGCGGTCGGCATCCGGTGACCAGCGCCATGCCCGCTCCCACCTCGCCCGAGGTCGACGCCTTCCTAGCGCGGCTGCCCGAGGCGCAGCGCCTGGCGCTGGAGGACGTGCGGACGACGCTGCATGCGCTGGTCCCTGAGGCGACCGAGGTCCTGAGCAACGGCGTTCCGACGCTCATCCACTTCGGGCCGCTGATCGGCTTCGGGCCGCACGGCGCCAGCCGCACCCAGTGCGCGCTCTACGTGATGCAGGCGAAACTGCTCGCCTCGATGCGGTCAGCGATTGCCCCGCACACGGTCTCCGGCGGCACGATCATCTTCACGCCGGAGCAGCCGCCGTCCGTGGCGCTCCTCGAACGCCTCGCCCGCGATCGCGCCCGTGAGAACGAGGCGGCGCACATCCGCAGCGCCCAGCGCAACGCGCCGAAGCGGAAGTAGCGCGCGGCACTATCATCCGGCCATGAGACGCCCGGCGTTGCTGTTGCTTCTGGTTGCAGCCACCCTCCTCGGCGTCGGGTGCCAACTGATGATCGTGACCGGGAAGACGGTCGAGGAGTCGCCCGACGGCCCCCGTGTGTGTCTGACCTATCGGTACAGCGGGGAGCCTGACCAGTTTGGAAGCGGGACTCGTACCTGTGTCGACTGGCAGGGCGCCCCGCTCACGATGCGGTGCTATCGAGACGCGGCCGTCGGGGATCGGCCTCCGGACGCGTGCATCGATGGGCGACTCTCGGATCGGGCGCTGACCATCCGGGCGTTTCTGCGGGGCGTGGAGGCGTTCCTGCCATTCCTCGCTCTCGTGCTCGGTGTCGGGTGTGGCGTTGCCGCCGCGCGACTCGTCGGTGGACCCGGATGGAGGGCGACGGCGGCGGGGTTCACCCTGGTCGGGGTGAGCCTCGGCGCGTCGATCCTGTCGTACGCGCTGCTGTGGGTGCTCTCCATCGTGGCGTGGGGCATGTTCGCGTATTAGCGCGGCCGAGATACGAACAAACGTTTGACAGAGTAAGAACGCGCGTTCTATCATCGCGGAACAGAGCGAGCCGCCTCGGCGGGCGGCAGCGCGAAGCGGACGGATTGCGGCAAGGGACGGCGAGCGCGTAACCTGTCACGTGCGGCGACCGCGACTGTGATATTCACAGCCGCTGCCTCCGTGACGGCCTGTGATTGGGACAAACTCCGACAAGTTCGTCCCCGATCGCAGAGACTGTGCAGCCTTTTCTTGATAACTGGCAATTTGTCGCGAGCGCTGCCCCTAATGTTAGCGGCAGTTCCGGCTCCGACACGCCGAGAGGGTCATCTGACGTGAAGGTCGTGTTCCTGGAGACCGTTGAGGGTTCGGCGTCTATGGGCGAGGTGAAAACCGTCGCCCCTGGGTACGCCAGAAACTACCTGTTGCCGCGCGGCCTAGCCGCACCGGCGACACCGGATGTCCTCGCCCGTGCCGAAAGGCTGCGGGAGATCGAGGAGAACCGGCAGCGGCTCGAGGATGAGCGGGCACTTGGGCTTGTCGGCAAGCTCGAGGGCCACCCGCTCGTCATGGCTGTACGCGTTGGAGAGCAGGGACGTCTGTACGGTTCTGTCACGAATGTTGACATCGCCCAGAAGGCTGGGGAGATTCTGGGCGAAGAACTGGACAGGCGTCGTGTACTGCTGCCCGAGGCGATCCGACACACCGGGGTGT
>CANKAU010000003.1 GCA_947479915.1 Chloroflexota bacterium | reverse complement strand
ACGGCCTGGTCCAAGGACGTGAAGAACTTCGTCGATGGGCCTCCGTTCTGGTACCAGTCGGGTCACGCCTACACCTGGATCGACAAGGCGTAGGTCCCGTCCCCGCTGCGCAGGCAGCGTGAGTCGTGATGCTTTGGACGCGGCGTTCCTTTCGGGGGGCGCCGCGTCCGTCGGCTCTGAGCCGACAAGAGACGGAGTGCGAAGATGCTTCGCTACGTGACGCGTCGAGTCCTCTTGATGATCCCGACGCTGTTCATCCTCTACACGCTGCTGTTCGTGCTGATGCGCGTTGTCCCCGGTGACATCGTCGACCTCTACCTCGAGGGCGGCACCGTCCGCTCCGGCGCGGAGCTCGAGGCGCAGAAGCTCGCGCTCAAGCAGGAACTCGGCATCGATAAGTCGCTGCCGGAGCAGTACGGCATCGCCGTCGGCAAGCTCCTCACCGGCGACCTCGGCCAGTCGATGACGACGCGCAAGCCGGTCACCGACGAGATCAAGCGCCGCGGGCCGATCACCCTGGAGCTGGCTCTGCTGGCCTCCAGCATCGCGGTCATCGTCGCGATCCCCGCAGGGGTCATCTCCGCCAGTCGCCAGCGGACGGCCCTCGACCAGGTGGTGCGCGTCTGGTCGATCATCACGCTCTCCGTGCCGAACTTCTGGGTCGGCACCATGGTGGTCCTGCTTCCCGCCCTCTGGTGGGGGTACGGCGCACCACCGGTCTACCGCTCACCGTTCGAGGACTTCGCCGGGAACATGCAGCAGGTGCTGCCCGCCGCGATCGTCCTGGGGCTCGCCTTCGGCGGCACGACGACGCGCTTCGTGCGCTCCTCGCTGCTGGAGGTGCTGCGGCAGGACTACATCCGCACCGCGTGGTCGAAGGGCCTGAGCGAGGCGAAGGTGATGCAGCGTCACGCGCTGAAGAACGCCCTGATCCCGGTGGTCACGATCATCGGTCTTCAGCTGGGCGCGCTCTTCGGTGGCGCCGTGGTCACCGAGTCCATCTTCAACATCCCGGGCCTGGGCACGCTGACGCTGAACGCGATCCGCACCCGGAACTACACCCAGCTCCAGGCGAACATGCTGCTCTTCGGCACCGTGGTCGCCATGATGAGCCTCCTTGTGGACATCTCCTACGCGTGGCTCGACCCGCGCATTCGGTACTCGTAAGGAGTCGGCGATGAGCGTGCAAGCAACACCAGTTGGTGCCGCGATCCCGTCCAGCGTTCCGGCGCCGCGGTCTCGCCTCTCTCTGATCATGCGGCAGGTGCGCCGCCGTCCGGTGGAGACGGTGGGCGGCGTGGTGCTGACCATCGTGGTGATCACCGCGATCGGCGCGGGGTTCATCGCGCCGTTCGGCTACGCCGAGCAGGAGTTCTCCGCTCGTCTCCTGGGGCCGAGCGGCCTCCACTTCTTCGGCACTGACTCGCTGGGACGTGACGTCTTCAGCCGAGTGGTCTACGGGGCGCGGACGTCGATGCTCGCCAGCACGTCCGGTGTGCTGATCAGCGGTCTGCTGGGGGCGATGCTCGGCCTCTCGTCCGGGTTCTTCGGCGGGAAGTTCGACCTCGCGCTGCAGCGCGTGACGGACGGCATCCACTCGGTGCCGCTGCTGCTCCTGACGATGCTGCTGGTGGTGGCGATCGGCAACAAGCTGCCGAGCCTCCTCACCGTCGCCATCGCGCTGGGCATCGTCGGCTCCACGACCGTGAACCGCGTCGTCCGCGGCAGCACGCTCGCCGTGAAGGCGATGCCGTACGTCGAGGCTGCGACGTCGCTCGGCGCCACCTCGCAGCGCATCGTGATGCGGCACATCCTGCCGAACGTCATGGCGCCGCTGATCGTCGCGTTGAGCGTGCAGTTCGGCGCGTTCATCACGGCCGAGGCCTCGCTGTCGTTCCTCGGCCTGGGCGTGCAGCCGCCGATCCCCTCGTGGGGCGGCATGCTGAGCGCGGAAGGCCGGTCGTTCTTCAAGCAGGCGCCGTGGCTGGCGATCTTCCCGGGCGTGGCGATCAGCCTCACGGTGCTGGCCGCCAACCTGGTGGGTGACGCCCTGCGCGACATCCTGGACCCGCGTCAGCGCGGCAGCTAGCCCGCGCCCACGGCATAGCGTGCGAGGGGCGCGGGCATCCGCGTCCTTCGTTTCGTCCGGAGCATGAACGGGGCGACCCGGGGACAGAGGACTGATGCGATTCGGGATCTTCGGCGGGCCGTCACGCACTGAAGGCAACACGGACTCGGACGCCTACAACGAGTTCATCGAGATGGTGATGGAGGCAGAGGACGCCGGCTTCTTCGGCGTCTACCTCGTCGAGCATCACTTCACCGGGCGCGGCCAGCTCTCCGCCTCGCTCAACCTGCTCTCCCACCTCGCCGCTCGCACGAAGACGATCCGCCTTGGTGCCGCCGTGGTCGTGGTGCCGTGGCACAACCCGCTGATGCTCGCCGAGCAGGCCGGCATGATCGACGTGCTGTCGAAGGGCCGCCTCGACCTCGGCCTCGGGCGCGGCTACCGCGACTACGAGTTCAAGGGCTTCGGCATCGACATCGACAGCGCCCAGGCGCGCTTCGAGGAGGCCGTGACGGTGCTCCGTCGCGCGTGGCAGGACACGGAGCGCTTCTCGTTCGACGGGCAGTTCTGGCACTTCGACGACGTGCAGGTGGATCCCCGCCCGGTGCAGACGCCGCACCCGCCGCTGTGGATCGGCGCCGGCAGCCCGGAGTCCATCGGCCGTGCGGCGCGCGAGGGCTTCAAGCTCTACCTCGACCAGGTCGGATCGATCGATGTCTCCATCGAGCGCGTCGGCTGGTACCGCGAGGCGCGCGAGGCGATGGGCGCGCCGTACTCCAAGCACGACGCCATCCTGACGCGCAGCCTGCGCATGGCCCGCTCCGAGGCTGACCGCGAGGGACTGGTGGAGCGTCAGATGGACGCGCTGCGCGTGCTCGCGGAGTCCACCGCGCCGCCGTCGCAGGGTGGCCGCAACCTCTTCTACTCGCCGCCGGAGGCGCGCCGCGAGACGGTGGAGGGCGCGAGCATCATCGGCACGCCCGACGAGTGCATCGATCGGCTGAAGCGCCTGGAGGCGGGCGGCGTGGAGCAGGTCGCGTTCATCGGCCTGACGCCGGACGACCTGCGGTTCTTCACGAAGGAGATCCTGCCGGCCTTCAAGTAGGCGCGCGCAGGGCATGAACGGCGGCCCGGCCGCTTCGACGCATCATCATCGACTGACGAAGGGTGGAGTCATGGACCTGGGTATCACCGGGAAGAACGCGCTGATCACGGGCGGCAGCCGCGGCATCGGCCGTGCGACGGCGTGGGCGCTCGCTCGCGAGGGCGTGAACGTCGCGATCTGCGCGCGCCAGCTCGACCGCCTCGAGGAGGTCGCCAGCGAGATCCGCGCGGCGACTGGCGTGAAGGTGGTGGCGATTCAGGCCGACATGTCGGTCAAGGAGGACATCGCCGGCCTCGTCGCGAAGGTGAAGAGCGAGCTTGGCAGCGTCGACATCCTGGTGAACAACGGTGTGTCGTTCAACGTGGGCACGCTCACTGACGACGACTGGCTGCACCACTTCACCGTGAAGGTCCACGGCTACCGCCGCGCGATGGAGGCTGTCCTTCCCGGCATGATCGAGGCGGGCTGGGGCCGCGTGATCAACGTGGCGGGGCTCGCCGCGCGGCAGTCGGGCCTCGGCCAGGCGATCAACGGCAGCACCGCCGGCGCGACGAACGCGGCGATCGCGAACATCTCGAAGGGCGTCTCTGACGCCGTCGCGAAGTCGGGCGTCACGGTGAACGTGGTCCACCCGGGCGCCACGGACACCGACCGCCACGCCATCAACATGGCGCGCACGCAGGAGGTTCGCGGCATCTCGCACGAGGAGGCCGAGGCGGCGACCGTCGCCGGCATCCCGATCGGCCGCATGATCCAGCCCGAGGAAGTCGCGGCGATGATCACCTTCTACTGCTCGCAGCAGGCGTCCGCGATCACCGGCCAGACCATCGGCGTCGACGGCGGCGCGGTGCGAGGTGTGACCTACTAGCGTCGAGGATTCCGGACGGCCCTCACCCCCTCCCGCCCGGCGGGAGGGGGTGAGGGTGAGTCTCCCTCCCCCGCGCCGCGCGCGAATCGCGCCCCTTCGCTAGACTCGCGGCATGACGACGAACTCCTCCTTCGACCATCCCGCCCTGCCCGAGCGCCCGGAACTGCTGGGCACGCAGCTCTTCGACCTCACCGGCCGCGTCGCGTTGATCACCGGCGGCGGTCGAGGCCTTGGCGAGACGTTCGCCTACGCGCTCGCCGCGGCGGGCGCCGACATCGTCGTCAGCAGCCGCAGCTCGGGCGAGATCGACGCCGTCGCCGCCGAGGTCCGCGCCATGGGCCGCCGCGCCGAGGCGATCACCTGCGACATCACCGACGAAGCCTCCGTCGAGGCGATGGTGACCGAGGCCGTCGCGCGCATGGGGCACCTGGACATCCTGGTGAACAACGCGGGCATGAACATCCGCAAGCCGATCCTCGAGATCACGCTCGAGGAGTGGCAGCGCGTGCTGGACACCAACCTGAAGGGCTACTTCCTCGCGGGCCGTGCGGCCGGGCGGGTGATGGTGGCGCAGGGGCACGGCAAGGTGATCAACATCGGCAGCATCTTCGTGAACACCGCGCTGCCCGCGCAGGGGCCGTACGCCTCCAGCAAGGGCGCGATCATGCAGCTCACGCGCGTCATGGCGCTGGAGTGGGCGAAGAACGGCGTGCAGGTGAACCTGCTCTCGCCCACCTACTTCGAAACCGCGATGACGCGCCCGGTCTACTCCGACCCGACGCGCAAAGCGTTCATCGAGGAGCGCACGCCGATGGGCCGCTGGGGACAGCCGCACGAGCTGGCCGGGAGCCTCGTCTTCCTCGCGGGGCACGGCAGCGACTTCATGACGGGCCAGGAACTGCTGATCGACGGCGGCTACACCGCCTGGTAGCGGAGGCGACGATGCCTGCGAAGCCCACCACCGTCGACGAATACCTCGCGGCGCTCGAGCCGGTCGCGCAGCGCGCGCTGAAGCGCGTCCGCGCATGCATCCGCAAGGCGCTCCCGGACGCCGAGGAGCGCATCGCGTACGGCATGCCCGCGTACCGCCTCGGCGGGCGTGCGCTGCTTTACTTCGGCGCGTGGAAGCAGCACTACGCGCTGTACCCCGGCAGCGGGACGCTGGTCGAGGAGCTCGCGGAGGAGCTGCAGCCGTACACCGTCTCGAAGGGCACCATCCAGTTCTCGTACGACGCGCCGGTGCCGGTCGATCTCATCACGCGCATCGCGAAGCGCCGCGCGGAGGAGAACCTCACCCGCTAGCCCGCGCCACCGGCACGCCGTGCTCAGGTAGCATGCGCGAGGTCACTCGGCGGCGCGCCGCGCCCGGGCCGAGGCCATGCGAGGAAGAGGCGACCGATGATCTACGAGCTGCGGATCTACCACTCGATGCCGGGCAAGTTGGCCGCGCTGCAGGCGCGCTTCCGCGACGAGACGTGCGCGCTGTTCGAGAAGCACGGCATGACCAACGTGGGTTACTGGACGAACGCCGTGGGCGGCAGCAGCGAAGAGTTGATCTACATGCTGGCGTTCGATGACTTCGCGCACCGCGAGCGCGCATGGGCCGGCTTCCAGGCCGACCCGGAGTGGCACCGCGTCCGCGCGGATTCGGAGCGTGACGGCATCCTGAACGCGCGCTTCGAGAACCGCCTGATGGTGCCCACCGACTTCTCGAAGCTCAAGTAGCGCCGGCCGCCGCCGCCCCAGGAACCTCGATGCGCTCGTGGTCGGTCCCGGTCACCGCGCTCTGCCGCCAGCACCTGCTGGGCGAGCACGTCGAGGTTCACACGATGTGGTCCGCGCTGCTGCGCGGGGGCGGCGGCTACTGGAAGCACCCGGAGACGCAGCGCTGGGTGGGGCACCTCGCTGCGCTCCACGCCCGCCACGAGGCGCTCGCCGTCGAGATGGCGGCGCGCGGCTTCAACCATCGCTCCCCGCTGCTCACCGACACCGTCGAGGACTGGGGCAGCCCCTCGACGCCCCCACGCATCCCCGGCGACGTCCCGAACTGCGATCGGTGTGATGTGGCCGGGGTGGAGCGGGTGGAGTAGACGCGCTTCGCACTTCGGGACGAACGTCCCGCTCGCACCTCGACCCTCCGCTGTAGTGCCCGCGGCGCGCGGCGAGCACGCTTGAGGCTCAACGCTGGAGGTGCGCCATGCTTCGCTCTGTCGGTACCCGGCTATTGGTCATCCTGGCCGTGTCAGCAAGCGCTCTGCTCGCCTGCGTCCCCTCCGGTGAGGACATCGAGATCCCGGTCGTGGTGACGCTGACAAACGAGTCGAAGACGCCGGCGCAGATGTGGATTGGGCACGGCGAGGCGGACGGCGCGGCCCTGCTGCCGCCCGGCGGTGCTCGTGAGATGAACGCGAAGGTGAAAGGCAAGAAGGATGCTCCTGCCGCCGGAACAGGGGGGAACGTCCGCGTCTGGATCACCGACCAGGTTCGCGTGAACGTGAAAGATCCGGCCACCGGCAAGGTCACGACCGCGTCGATCCCCGCCCTGGGTCGGAGCGAGACCGGCGTCCGACTCGCCTACACATGGGACGGCAAGAACATCCACTAGCGGGCGCGAACGGCTGGATCCGATCACGGGGGTTTGACTCCCTCCCGGCCCGCCGCGTAACCTCGTTACGTCACGCGTACATACTGACTGCGATCGGGAGTAGTACGTCGCGCTGCGGGGCTGTGCATCGAGGGCATCCGTGAAGACGGGCGCCGCCGAGGCACGCGAGCGAGCCGGGGCTGGTGCGAGCCCGGTGCCTGTCGAGCAGCGGCGGAATGGACCCGGGAGTCTCGGCCCGAGCCCGCGCAAGCGGGGGTAGGCGTCGACGGTGAGGGCGCCGTTATCCATGCCCAGGGCATCGCCCGCCCGTTGTCGCGCCCATCGAGGCTGCGACGGCGAGAGTGCGGCCGTGCCTGGAGCGAGCCTCCGTCGCGTCACCTCGTGTGGCCGCGCGGGGGGCAAGTGGGTGGCACCGCGAGGACCATCGCCCCACAACGGGTGATGGTCTTTTTGTTGTGTCGAGGAGTGCGGGATGATCGAGCAGCGAGCGAGGTACGGGAGACGAGCGGGGGAGCCGGGCGCGTGGCGCTGGCGACGCTCGATGCCGACCGCCCACCTCGACCGCAAACCCTCAGGAGCCGCCCGATGACCACCGCCACCGCCAACTACACCCCCAGCCTCGTAGACGTCCGCAAGATGACCGGCCGTGGCAACGTGGTGCCCGTGTACCGCGAGGTGCGCGCCGACCTGGAAACACCCGTCTCCGCGTTCCTGAAGGTCGCGCGCGGCCCATACTCGTTCCTCCTCGAGTCCGTCGAGGGCGGCGAGCGGCAGGGGCGCTACTCCTTCATCGGTACGGAGCCGTACCGCGTGTACGCCGGCCAGCACGAGGCGGGCGATCCGCTGGACGTGGTGCAGCAGGAGATGACGCGCTACCAGAGCGTGGAGGTGCCGGGGCTGCCCCGCTTCCACGGCGGCGCCGTCGGCTACCTCGGCTACGAGGCGGTCACGCACTTCGAGCCGCGCGTGCCACTGGGGCGGAAGGACGTCCTGGGCATCCCGGAGTCGTGGCTCATGTTCACGGACACGCTGCTGGTGTTCGACCACGTGAAGCACACGATCAAGGCCGTCTCGCACGTCCGCCTCGACGGCGACATCGACGCCGCGTACCGGCAGGCGCAGGCGAAGATCGACGAGCTGATCGACCGCCTCCGCCAGCCGCTGGGCGCGCTGCCGTACGTCCCGAACACGGGCGTCCGCGGGCGCGAGGTAACGACGAACTGGGCGGACAAGCAGGACTTCATCGACGCCGTCGCGAAGTCGAAGCAGTACATCACCGGTGGCGACATCATCCAGGTCGTGCTGAGTCAGCGCTTCACGCGCGAGACCGGCGCGCACCCGTTCGAGGTCTACCGTTCGCTCCGCGCCATCAACCCCTCGCCGTACCTGCTCTACCTGCAGTTCGGTGAGACCACGATCGTCGGCTCCTCGCCAGAGCTCCTCGTGAACATCGAGGAGGGCGTGGTGGAGGTGCACCCGATCGCGGGCACGCGCCGCCGCGGCGTCGATGCGCTGGAGGACGCGCGCCTCGCCGAGGAGCTGATCCACGACCCGAAGGAGATCGCGGAGCACGTCATGCTCCTCGACCTCGGTCGGAACGACGTCGGCCGCGTCGCCGCGACGGGCAGCGTGGAGGTCACGCAGCGCCTCGACCTGGAGTACTACTCGCACGTCATGCACATCGTCAGTCACGTGCAGGGCAAGCTGCGCGAGGGCATGAGCGCGTACGACGCGCTGCGCTCCTCGTTCCCCGCGGGCACCGTCTCCGGCGCGCCGAAGATCCGTGCGATGGAAATCATCGCGGAGTTGGAACCCGATCGACGCGGCCCCTACGCGGGCGGCGTCGGCTTCTTCGACATGTCGGGGAACATCGAGACGTGCATCACGATCCGGACACTGGTGATGCAGGGTGGCCTCGCGCACGTGCAGGCGGGCGCGGGCATCGTCTACGACTCCGACCCGGAGAAGGAGTACGAGGAGTGCCGCCAGAAGGCGCGCGCCCTCCTCGCGGCCATCGACGACGCCGAGGGCGGCGAGGGCGGCCCCAGCGGCAGCCTGGGCTACTAGCGATGACGAACCAGTCTTCGCAGCCCACCACCACCGACAAGCCGCACGCCGGCGACCCGCCGAGGCTCGCGACCGCGGGTGTCCTCGTGCGGGGCGACGGGCAGATGCTGCTCACCAAGCACGCGCTCGGCCCGTTCACGGGTCACTGGTCGATGCCGCTCGTCGGCGTCGCCGACAACGAGACCGCTGAGGACGCGCTCGCACGGCTGATGCGCCTGATGCTCGGCGTCGAGCCGGGCCCGTTCGAGTTCCTCGACACGATCTATCTCGAAGGCGACGAGGGTGAGCGCTTCATCCTCAACACCTTCACGTGCGTCGACTGGGCCGGCGAGCCGAAGCTCCGCGGCGGCCTCTACAGCGAGGCGGTGTGGGCGCCCCCGACCGAGGCACACGCGCTGGACCTGCTGCCCGAGGTGCGCGACTGGCTCGCGGCGTCCTCGGCGGCAGCGGGCACGCCCGTCGCCCCGACGTTCGACGCCGCGACGCTGGAGCGCGAGTTGATCGACGCGCGCGGCGGCGTCCTCGCGGCGTTCGATGCGATCGCGGCAGCGCGCCGCCACGACGACCTCGACGGTGGGTGGAGCCCGCTCGACGTGCTGTCGCACGTCGCCGACGTGGAGGCGTACTACCTCGGCGAGGCGAAGCGCTGCCTCACCGAGCCGGCGCGCACGTTCCGTCGCTTCAACGACAAGCAGTGGGCCGACAATGCGCACCTGCGTCCCGCCGAGGATGAGACCACCATCCGCGCCCGCATGCAGGCCGTGCGCGGCGCGACGATCGGGTGGCTGCGCGAGGCGGGCACGCTCCTCGATGCGTACATCGAGCACGAGACGCGCGGCCTCGGGCAGATCGGTGAGCGCATCCAGGGGATGGCGAGCCACGACCGCACGCACATCGAGCAGCTGAACAAGATGGCGCAGGGGAGCTAGCGATGCTGTTGCTCATCGACAACTACGACTCGTTCACGTTCAACCTCTACCAGTACCTCAGCGAACTGGGCGCCCAGATCGAGGTGCACCGCAACGATCAAATCAGCGTCGAGGACTGCATCGCGATGCGGCCCGACCAGGTCGTGATCTCCCCCGGCCCCTGCTCCCCGCACGAGGCGGGCATCTCGGTGGGCCTCGTCACCGCGTTCGCGGGCGTGGCGCCGCTGCTGGGCGTGTGCCTCGGGCACCAGTGCATCGGTGAGGCGTTCGGCGGTGACGTGGTCAGCGCAGGCGAGATCATGCACGGCAAGACCAGCCAGATCACGCACGACAACCGCGGCGTGTTCGAGGGGCTCCCGAACCCGTTCGAGGCGATTCGCTATCATTCGCTCGCGATCAAGCAGGAGACGCTGCCGAGCGTCCTGGAGGTGAGCGCCCGCTCGGAGAGCGGCATCATCATGGGCGTGCGGCATCGCGAGCATGTGATCGAAGGGGTGCAGTTCCACCCCGAGTCGATCATGACGCAGCACGGCCACCAGCTGCTGCAGAACTTCCTCAACATGCGCCTGCCGGTCAGCGCATCAGGCCGGGCGTAACCGGGACAAGGGACAGACGATGATCAAGCAGGCACTCGCAGCGCTCGTCGATGAGCGGCGCGACCTGAGCGAGGTCGAGGCCGCCGAGTCGATGCGCGAGATCATGCGCGCGGGCCTCGTCGATCTCGAGGGCGAGAAGGCGACAGAGGCGCAGTTCGGTGCGTTCGTCACGGCGTTGCGCATGAAGGGCGAAACAGTCGACGAGCTCGTCGGCATGGCCCGCGCGATGCGCGAGCACTCGCTGCACGTCGATGTGAACGTGAAGCCGCTGCTGGATACCTGCGGCACAGGCGGCTCGAACAAGAAGGTGTTCAACGCCTCGACCGCTGCGGCGTTCGTCGCGGCCGGTGCGGGCGCGAAGATCGGCAAGCACGGCAACCGCGCGATGACCTCGCAGTCCGGCTCCGCCGATCTGCTCGAGGCACTCGGCGCGGTGGTCACGCTCGGGCCGGAGCAGGTCGCGCAGACGATCGAGAAGACCGGCGTCGGCTTCATGTTCGCGCAGACGTTCCACCCCGCCATGAAGTTCGCCGGGCCGTTGCGCCCGCAGCTCGGCTTCCGCACGGTGTTCAACATCCTAGGCCCGCTCACCAACCCCGCCGGCGCCTCGTGCCACGTCATGGGCGTGCCGAACGTCGCGCTCGCCGAGAAGATGGCGCAAGTGCTCGCGCGCCTCGGCATGCGGCACGCGCTGGTCGTTTCGGGCGAGGACGGTCTCGATGACATCACGGTGACCGGCCCCACGACCATCTTCGAGGTGCGCGGGGACACCGTCTCGCAGCGCACGGTCACGCCGTTCGACCTCGGCGTTGCGGTGCACAGCGCCGCCGACATCGAGGGCGGCACGCCCGAGCAGAACGCACAGATCTTCCGCGATGTGCTTCGCGGCGAGGGGCCCCCGGCCGTGCGCGATCTGATCGTCGCGCAGGCAGGCGCGGGGCTGTACGTCACCGGTCTTGCCTCGTCGCTGCGCGCGG
This sequence comes from Chloroflexota bacterium, assembly GCA_947479915.1. GTDB lineage: Bacteria > Chloroflexota > Dehalococcoidia > UBA2979 > UBA2979 > SHYQ01. Next base: position 120,448 of record CANKAU010000003.1, on the reverse strand, counting down.
GCGTCGACATGGCGAAGCAGTCGATCGACGACGGCGATGCCGCTGCGAAGGTGGGCGCGTTCGTCGAGGCCACCCGCCGCGCGGCCGGGCGGTAGCGCGATGACGAGCGAGCGCGCCCGCACCACCGGCACCGTCCTCGATCGCATCGTCGCGGATCGCCGCGTGCGGCTTGTCGAGGATCGCGCGACGCGTGACGAGGCTGCGCTGCGGGCGCGCATCGAGGCGAACGCGCTCGATCCCGCGTTCGCGACGCAGGTGTCGTTCGCGGAGCGCATCCGGAACGGTCGCCACGCCACGCCCGAGGGCGCGCAGCTGCGGCTGATCGCGGAGATCAAGCGGGCTTCGCCGAGCAAGGGCCTGTTCGACGCGAACCTCGACGCCGGGAAGCAGGCGCTCGCCTACGCCGCGGCGGGTGCGGCCGCGATCTCGGTGCTCACCGAGCCGGATCACTTCAAGGGCACGATCGCCGACCTCGAGGCCGCGCGGCGCGCCGTAGGACTCGACCCCGATCGCCCTGCGATCCTGCGCAAGGAGTTCGTGTTCGACCCGTACCAGGTGCTGGAGGCGCGGGCGTTTGGCGCGGACGCGATCCTGCTCATCACCATGCTGCTCGAACCGGCGGCGCTCACCGAGTTGATCGGTGTCGTCCGCTCGTACGAGATGGAGCCGCTGGTCGAGGTGCACGACGAGGACGAGCTGCGCGTCGCGCTCGACTGCGGCGCACGGGTGATCGGGGTGAACAACCGCGACCTGCGGACGTTTGTCGAGGACCTCGGTGTGACGGAGCGCGTGGCCGCCCTCGTGAGGTCGCTGGGGGTGGACATCACACTCGTCGCCGAGTCCTCGATCAAGACGGCCGCCGACGCGCGACGCATGGCCGAGGCGGGCGCGCACGCGCTGCTCGTCGGCGAGGCGCTGGTGCTGAGCGGCGACGTGACGGCGAAGGCGCGGGAACTCATGCTGGTAGGTGTTGAGGAAGGCGCAGCACCGTGACGCTCGTGAAGATCTGCGGCAACCGCACTCCCGAGGCCGTGATCGCCGCTGCCGAGGCCGGCGCGGACTTCGTCGGGATGGTCTTCGCGAAGTCTTCGCGGCAGGTCGACGTCGACCAGGCGCAGGCCATGGTGCGCGCGCTCGGCGGGCCACTCGCCGCGCATGAGCTCTCGCTGCCGCCGCAGACGATCGCCCACGCCCGTCACGACAACGAGGCATGGTTCCAGCACGGCACGCAGGTCATCTCGCGCTACCTCGACGCTAAGCGCCCGCTGACCGTGGGCGTCTTCGCCGATCAGAGCATCGACGAGGTGAACGAGATCGCCGAGGAGGCGGGCGTCGACCTGGTGCAGCTTTCCGGCGACGAGTCCTGGGAAGACTGCCTGCTGGTCACGAAGCAGGTGATCCAGACGGTGCACATCTCGCCGATCGACTCGCCCTCGGATCCCATGCAACTCGTGCGACCGGGCTTTGCGATCGCGCTCCACCTCGACTCCGCACACGGGCAGTACCGCGGCGGGACGGGTGTCACCTTCGACTGGGAGGTCGCGCGTCGAGTGGCGGAGCGCGTGCCCCTGCTGCTGGCGGGCGGGCTGACGCCCGAGAACGTCGGCGAGGCGGTGCGCCTCGTCGGGCCATGGGCCGTGGACGTGTCGAGCGGCACGGAGACGGACGGACGCAAGGACTACGCGCGCGTGCGCGCCTTCATCGAGGCGGTACGAGCAGCCGACGGGACGAACTCATGACCACCACCCTTCCGGACGAGCGCGGCCACTTCGGTGAGTTCGGCGGGCAGTACGTCCCCGAGACGCTGATGCCTGCGCTCATCGAACTCGAAGCCGCCTACCACGCCGCGATGGAGGACCCCGAGTTCCACCGTGAGCTGGACGCGCTGCTGAAGGACTACGTCGGACGGCCCTCGCCGCTGACGTATGCGGAGCGACTGTCCGCCGAGGTGGGCTGCAAGGTCTACCTGAAGCGCGAGGATCTGAACCACACCGGTGCGCACAAGATCAACGCCGTCCTCGCGCAGGGGCTGCTGGCGCGGCGCATGGGCAAGAAGCGCATCATCGCCGAGACGGGCGCGGGCCAGCACGGCGTCGCGACCGCCACCGTGTGCGCGCTCTTCGGCCTCGACTGCATCGTGTACATGGGCGCCGAGGACGTGCGGCGGCAGGCGATCAACGTGCTGAAGATGAAAGTGCTGGGCGCCGAGGTGCGCACCGTGCAGAGCGGATCGCGCACCCTGAAGGACGCGACGAACGAGGCGATCCGCGACTGGGTCACCAACGTCCGTGACACGTACTACATCATCGGCAGCGTTGTCGGGCCGCACCCGTATCCCGCGATGGTTCGCGATTTCCAGTCGATCATCGGCATCGAGGCGCGCGCGCAGATGCTCGCCGTCGAGGGACGCCTGCCCACGATCGCCGTCGCGTGCGTCGGTGGCGGCTCGAACGCGATGGGGCTGTTCTACCCGCTGCTCGAGGACAACGTGCGCCTGATCGGCGTCGAGGCTGCCGGTGAGGGCCTTGCGAAGAAGCATGCCGCAACGTTGTCCGCAGGACGCCCGGGCGTGCTGCACGGCGCGCGGTCGTACCTGCTGCAGGACCAGTGGGGCCAGGTGATGGAGGCGCACTCCATCTCGGCCGGCCTCGACTACCCCGGCGTGGGTCCCGAGCACTCGTGGCTGAAGGTCAGCGAGCGCGCCGAGTACGCCGCCGTCACTGATGACGAGGCGCTCGACGCACTGCAGAAGCTCTCGCGCCTCGAAGGCATCATCCCCGCGCTGGAGTCCTCACACGCGATCGCCCACGTGCTGAAGATGCGCGGCACGGTGTCGCCGGACGACCTGATCGTCGTGAACCTGTCCGGTCGAGGCGACAAGGACATGCAGACCGTCGCGACCGCGCTCGGGGTCGAGATCTAGAGGCGGAACGCGCGGTCCAGGTGTTGAGCGAGGCTGGGGAATAGGCCGGCCGACTCAGACCGCCGACCCTACGCGAAGGGCGGCAGCCCCCACGCCTCGGGTTGGAACTCCTCGAGGCTCGTGAGGACGAGGTGCGCGTGGCCCACGCGGTCGCGGTAGACCTCCTCGGGCGTGGCCACGACGTGCATCCCGGCCGCCAGCGCCGCCTCCACGCCGAGCGGCGAATCCTCGAAGACCAGCGTCGAAGCCGGCGGCGCGCCGATCTGCTCGGCGGCACGGAGGAAGATGTCGGGCGCGGGCTTGCCGTGCTCCACGTCGTCGGCGGTCACCACCGCGCCGAATGTCGCGAACCAGTCCGCGTGGCGCACCGTCTTGAACCCCACGTTCCTGCGGTCGGACGAAGTGGCGACGGCCTGCGGGATCCCGTGGGCGTGCAGGTGGCGGCTCAAGGCGAGCGCCCCGGGCATCGGTTGGCACTCCCGGAAGAGCGCCTCCAGCATCGCCTCGCGCTCCTCGATGAACTGCTCGGGCGTGATCGGGATGTCGAGGGCGTCGAGGAAGATGCGCGCGGCGACCAGGCCGGGGCGGCCCATCATCCGCTCGCGGATTGCCGGGGTCAGCTCCCGCCCGTACCGGCGCGCCAGTTCCATGCCCGACAGGAGGTAGGACGGCTCGGTGTCGAGCAGTGTCCCGTCGAGGTCCCAGATGACGTGCGAGATCTCCGGCATGTCTCGATGGTACCCGAGGGGGGCGGGGTGTTCCGTCCCCGCTTCATGGCGGGCGCTGGTAGCCTCGTCGCATGTTCCACGACGAGCCGCTCGGCCTGCCGCCCGCCCCGCCACCGCCTCCCGCTCCGCCGGAGGGCGCCCGCCCGTGGCGGGTGCGCGACGTGGCGTACGGCACGGCGCTTGCCGGGCTGGGCTTCCTGCTGGTGCTGGGCCTGAGCGTCGTGTTCATCCTCCGTGGCGACTACCACCGCACCGACCCGACCGTCGCGTTCCTGTTGACCCTCGGCACACTCGGGATGGAGGCGTGGCTCGGGGCGGTCGTCCTCATCCTCGCGCGCGCGCGCGGCATCTCCCTGCGCGCGCTGCGACTGGATCTGCCGCAGCAGTGGTCGTGGGTGCCGGTGGCGCTCTTCAGTGCCTACGGCTGCGTCCTCGGGTATGCCGGAGCGGTCTTCCTCGTGGAACGCGTGAGCGGGCTCGACCTGTCCGGGTTCCGGGCGGGCAACCAGATCCCCGACGACCTGCCGCGGACCGCCGCCATCTGGGTCGCGTTGGGGCTCGCCGTGGTCGTGGTCGCGCCACTCTCGGAAGAGCTGTTCTTCCGCGCGCTGGTGTATCGAGGCATCGCGGATCGCTTCGGCCCGGCCGCGGGGATGCTGGTGAGCGGGGTGGCCTTCGCCCTGGTGCACTTCAACGTGAGCGTGGTCGTGCCGTTCGCCCTGATCGGCATCGTGTTTGCGTGGGTGTATCGTGCGTCCGGGTCGCTCTGGACGACCATCGCCGCACACGCGATCTTTAACGGAGTGAGTTTCGTGGCAACCGTGTACGGAGTGGCCCAGTGACCGACCGCCTCGAGGAGATGTTCGCGCGCACCCGCGCCGAGGGCCGTCCGGCCCTGATCCCGTTCCTCCCGGCCGGCTGGCCGGAGCTGAACGACACCGTCCGCCTGGTGGAGGCGGCGATCGAGGGTGGCGCGGACGCGGTGGAGATCGGCCTGCCGTTCAGCGACCCGCTGGGCGACGGACCGGTGAACCAGGTGGCCTACGAGCAGGCGATCAAGGCCGGCTGCAACACCGAGACGGTGTTCGCCGCAGTGGCCGAGCTGCGAGCGCGCGGGGTTCGCGCGCCCTTACTGGTTATGGGATACTTCAACCCCGTCCTCGCCTATGGCGTGAACCGGTTCGTGGAGGCCGCTGCCCGCGCGGGCGTCGATGGATTCATCATAGTCGACCTGCCGCCGCAGGAGGCCGCCGAACTGGAAGTGCCGGCCCGCGAAGCGGGGCTGCACATGGTGTACCTGCTGGCGCCCACGTCCACGGATGACCGCATCCGGCTGGTGGCGGAGCACGCGAGCGGGTTCATCTACTGTGTGAGCGTGGTGGGCATCACCGGCGCGCGCACCGAGGTGTCGGCGGAGCTGCCGGAGTTCATCGCGCGGGTGCGCGCACGGACTGACCTGCCACTGGCCGTGGGCTTCGGCATCTCGGCCCGCGAGCACGTGGCGGCGGTCGGCAAGCTGGCCGACGCGGCGGTGGTCGGCAGCGCGTTCGTGCGCACGATCGCTGATGCGACGGCGCCGGGACGCCCGGACGCGGTTCGGGCATTCGTCGAGGAGATCTCCGGCCGTGAGCCTGCTCCCCGCTCCTGACGCTCGCTGTGTCCTTCAGGCCGCCTCGCCGCGCCTCCTCTCCCTCGTCTATACGCAGAGCCGCGTGACCCGCGTCGACCGGGCGTCGACCGGGTCGTCTGGCTCCTGAGCAGCCCGCACCCAGATCGCAGGCCCTGCCACTGATCGCAGGGGGACGGAGTCAGACCCATGCTCGTGCGCGGCATCCGAGGCGCCACCACCGTCGAGTCCAACACCCGCGAGGAGATCCTCGACGCGGCGCGCGAGCTGCTCGACACGATCGTCACGGCGAACGAGCTGCCCCACGAGCACGTTGCTTCGATCATCTTCTCCACCACGGCGGACCTGAACGCGGAGTTCCCTGCGGTCGCTGCCCGGGAGCTGGGGTGGACAGACGTCGCACTGGAGTGCGTGCACGAGATGAACGTGCCGGGCAGCCTGCCGAAGTGCCTGCGCATCCTGATGCACGTGAACACCGAGAAGTCGGCGGCGGAGATCCAGCACATCTACCTTCGAGGCGCGCGCGTGCTGCGTCGCGACCTCGTGGAGAAGCAGGAGGCGACGTCATGATCGTCGTCATGCGTCCCGACCACACGCCGGAGCAGGTGCAGGCGGTCATGGATCGCCTCGTCATGTTCGGGCTGCAGGGCCAGCCGATCCGCGGCGTGGAGCGCGAGGTCATCGCCGGCCTCGGCCAGGTGATGCAGGAGCATCGCGACGAGATCTCGATGATGGCTGGCGTGGACGAGGTCATCCGCGTCTCGAAGCCGTACAAGCTCTCCAGCCGCGAGACCCACCCCAAGGACACGATCGTCGAGCTGCCGCACGGCGTGAAGGTCGGCGGCGGTCACCCCGTCTTCATGGCCGGGCCGTGCGCCATCGAGGGCGAGGATCAGATCCTCGCCGCCGCTCGAGGCGTGAAGAAGGCCGGCGCGCACGTGCTCCGCGGTGGCGCGTTCAAGCCGCGCACCTCGCCGTACTCGTTCCAGGGCCTCGGCCTCGACGCGTTGAAGCTGCTGCGCCAGGCGGGCGACGAGGTCGGCCTGCCGGTCATCACGGAGTGCCTGTCGGTCCGTGACGTGGACGTCTGCGCCGAGTACTCCGACGTGCTGCAGATCGGTGCGCGGAACATGCAGAACTTCGTGCTGCTGCAGGAGGCCGGGAAGACCGGCAAGCCGGTGCTGCTGAAGCGCGGCATGTCCGCGACGATCGAGGAGTGGCTGCTGGCGTCCGAGTACGTCATGTCGCAGAACAACCCCAACCTCATCCTCTGCGAGCGCGGCATCCGCACCTTCGAGACCGCGATCCGCAACACGCTCGACCTGAACGCCGTGGCGTTGGTGAAGCGACTGAGCCACCTGCCCGTCATCGCCGACCCGTCGCACGGCACCGGCAAGTGGTACCTCGTGCGGCCCATGTCCATGGCGGCGCTCGCCGCGGGCGCGGACGGACTGATGATCGAGGTGCACCCGAACCCGGACCACGCGCTCTCCGACGGGGCGCAGTCGCTCACGCCGAACAATTTCGGCGACCTGGCGAACGAGGCACGCCGCCTCGGAGAGGCGCTCTCGCGTCCCTTCGCCGAGCCGCCCGCATCCGTAGCATCGGGGGCATGACCATGGTCAGCGATCAGGATCACGAAGCGAACACACTCCCCCTCGAATCCGACGAGGAGCTGGAGCCCACCGTGGAGGGCGCCGAGGCGATCCCCACGCCCGAAGAGGACGTGGCGGGCGACGCCGAGACCGAAGAGACGACCCGTCTCCAGCACCCGGCCAACTAGCGCATGGTGAGCGATCAGGACCAGGAGCCGACGCCGCTGACCGCCGAGGACGAGGCGCCCCCGGCCCCCGCCGAGGACGCCGAGGCGGTCCCCGACCCCGAGCCCGTGGCGGTGCCCGAGGCTGCCGAGGAACCCGTCGTCACCGACGAGTCGAGCACGGCGGCGCCCGCTGACGAAGCCCCCGCGGTGCCTGAGGCCGAGGAAGTCTTCAAGTTCGACCTCCCGGTCTTCGACGGCCCGCTCGACCTGCTGCTGCACCTCATCGAGCGTGAGGAGCTGGACATCACGGAGGTGTCGCTCCTCGCCGTGACGGAGCAGTACCTGAGGTACCTCCGGTCGCAGGAGCGCATCAACCTCGGCCAGCTCGCGGAGTTCATCGCGATCGGTGCGCGGCTGCTGCTGCTGAAGTCGCGCGCGCTGCTGCCGCGGGAGGCGCAGCCGGTCGTCGAGGAAGAAGAAGAAGGCAACGACATCCGCGCGCTCATCGAGGCGCTGCGTGAGTACCGCCGTTTCAAGCAGGCCGCGGAGTTCTTCCGCGACCGCGACGGCACCAGCGGCACATACCGCCGCGTGGCGCCGCTGCCGAAGGTGCCGATGCCGACGGGCCTCGAGTCCGTCACGCTCTCGTCGCTGGTCGATGTCATTCGCGACATCATGGAGCGCATCCCCGAGGAAGCGCCGGTCAGCGAGGTGCGCCGCGAACCGGTGCGGCTGCGCGACCGCATCTCGCGCATGGTCGGCCAGCTGGAGCTCACCAACCGCACCTCGTTCCGCCGCCTGATCGAGGGCGCGACGACCCGCACCGAGGTCATCGTGGACTTCATGGCGGTGCTGGAGCTCATCAAGCAGCGCTACCTGGAAGCCGTGCAGTCGGAGTCATTCGGCGACATCGACCTCGTGAAGCTGGCGGGCGCCGTGGCGCCCCTGTTCGGCGCCTCGAACGGCGCGGAGCTGGAAGAGGACTTCACCGGCGTCTAGAGGACGCCGCTGCTGGTCGAGAGTGCAGAAGGGACCCCACCGCCCGTGCTGCTGGTCCGAGATGAACTGCGACGCACCGTCACGCCCGGCGATCATGCGCTGTCCATCGGCGTGTTCGACGGTGTCCACGGCGGCCATCGGATGCTCATCTCGCGCATGCAGGACGAGGCGCGCGCGCGCGGCCTGACCGGTGGCGTCGTCACCTTCCACCCGCACCCCGTGACCGTGGTCCGACCCGACGTCTCGTTCTCGTACATCGAATCGCTGGAGCGACGCGTCGAGCTGCTCCGTGACCTCGGCGTCGCGTTCGTCTCCGTGCTCACCTTCACGTCCGAGCTGCAGCAGGTGTCCGCCGCCGACTTCACCCGCCTGCTCGTCGAAGAGGCCCGCATGCGCGTCCTCGTCGTGGGCGAGGACTTCCGCCTCGGACGGGGCGGCGAGGGCACCGTCGACCGCCTGCGTGCGATCGGCGAAGAGCAGGGCTTCGAGGTCATCGCGGTGCCGCTGCTCCCGGACGCCGACGGTCGCGACCGCATCTCCTCGACGCGCGTGCGCGACGCGTTGGCGTCGGGACGGATGGACGAGGTGCAGGCGCTGCTGGGCCGCCCCTACGCGATTCGCGGCCCCGTGCTCCACGGCGAGCAACGCGGCCGGCAGATGGGTTTCCCCACGCTGAACGTGGGCGTCAGCCCGGATCGGGCGCTGCCGCCGCACGGGGTATACGTCACGCGCGCGCTGGTGGACGATCGGACGTACCAGGCCGTGACGAACATCGGCACGCGCCCCACGTTCGACGGCCGCACGACCACGGTGGAGACGCACCTCCTCGACTTCGAGGGCGACCTCTATGGGCACGTGGTCACGATCGAGCTGGTGGAGATGCTCCGCGGGGAGCAGAAGTTCGATGGCCTCGAGGCATTGAAGGCGCAGATCGCGCTGGACGCGCAGCGCGCGCGCCAGTGGTTCGCGTGACCGCGATCGGGATGATGGAGTGACCGGCATGACGAGCAGCGCCCGCAAGATGGCCCCGGTCGAGGAGCAGATGCGCATCCTCATGGCGGGGACGGAGTTCGGCGACGAGCCGACCCGCGTGACCATGGAGCGCGAGCTCCGCGCCCGGCTGGAGCAGGACCGACCACTCCGCGTCTACTGCGGCTACGACCCCACCCGCGTCGATCTCCACCTCGGTCACTCCGTCTCCATGCGCAAGCTGCGCCAGTTCCAGGACCTGGGGCATGAGGTGACGTTCCTCATCGGCTCGTTCACCGCGACCATCGGCGACCCGACGGGCCGCGACAAGACGCGCCCTGTGCTCACGGATGCCGAGATCGCTGAGAACGCGAAGACCTACACCGATCAGGCGTTCGCAATCCTCGATCGCGCGAAGACACTCATCCGCTACAACGGCGAGTGGCTGTCGAAGCTCACGTTCGCCGATGTCACCCGCCTCACCGCGCACTACACGGTGCAGCAGTTCATGCGCCGCGAGAACTTCGCGAAGCGCCAGGAGAACGGCGACCCGATCCACGTCAGTGAGTTCCTGTACGCGATGATGCAGGCGTACGACGCGTTCGAGTTGAACGCGGACGTGCAGCTGGGCGGCACGGACCAGACGTTCAACCTCTTCGCGGGGCGGCAGTTGCAGGAAGCGCGCGGACAGCAGCCGCAGGTCTGCATCACGCTGCCGATCCTCGTCGGCACGGATGGCCACGAGAAGATGTCGAAGTCGTACGGCAACTACATCGGCATCACGGAGCCGGCGAACGACATGTTCGGTAAGGTCATGTCGATCCCCGACGCCACGATCATCAATTACTTCACGCTGCTCACGCCGCTGACCCCTGTCGAGGTCGATGCGCTCGAGGCATCGCTGGCGGACGGCTCGCTCCGGCCGATGGACGCCAAGAAGCGCCTCGGCGAGGAGATCACCACCGTCTTCCACGGCGCGGACGCCGCGCGCGATGCCCGCGAATACTTCGAGGCCACGGTGCAGCGCAAGGAGACCCCCGACGAGATGCCGGAGCACGCCGTTGTCGGCCGCACGGCGCTCACGGACGTGCTGCGCGAGGCGGCGCTGGTGAAGAGCAACGGTGAGGTGCGCCGGCTGGTCGGCGAGGGTGGCCTGCTGCTCAACGGCGAGAAGGTCGCCGACTTCAATATCGAGGTCGGCCCGGGCGACGAGATCCGCGTGGGGCGTCACCGCTACCTGCGCCTCGTGGCGAAGTAAGGCACGACGATGATCGACGGCGGCTCCGACCTCGACCTCGAGGCGGCGATCCAGAACATCCGGGAGGCAGAGGTGATCTGCGTCTACTTCCCGGCGTTCAACCAGACGCTGCTGGTGGACGCGCGCACCGCCTCGAATGTCGGTCCGATGATGGCCGTGGTGCCCATGGTGCGCACCGCCGCGGACCGCATCCGCTCGCTTCGTCGCCTGCGCCCGCAGCTCCCTCGTCCCGAGTCGATCACGATGATCCCGTGGGGCCGCCGCGTGCGGTCGCTGGTGGACTGCGGTCTATGGGAGCAGCTACTCGTGCGCGTCGAGGGCGCCGATCCCGCGGACATGTCGCCGGAGGATTGCATGGTGCGCCTGCGCGGCATGGAGCTCAGCGAATTCCGCGACGCGATTATCGGGCGGGCGTACCAGTCGATCTGGTCGCGCGCTGACGCGAAGAAGCGCCTCGACGACTGACCGCGGATCGCCACCGACAGGACGCACGGACGCCCCGGGGAGACCCGGGGCGTCTGCGTCAGGTCGCGCTAGGGCTGGCCCATCCGCGCGTGCATCGCGGCCATTTGCGCGTGCATCGCGGCGTGGTTCTGGCCGTGAGAGCCGCTCATCGCCTCCATCTGGCCGTTCATCTGACCGTGGGCGCCTCGGTCACCGGCGTGCTCGGCGCCCTCGGGGCAGGGGTGCTGTCCGTCGCCCGGCTGGCCCGGTGTCGCGGGAGCGCCCTGCGTGGGCGGCGTCGCGCTGGGCGTGGCGCTCGGCGTCTGCGCGGCGGCGACCCCGACGGAGGCGATGGTCAGCGCCGCTCCAGTGATGAGTGCGCCAATGATTGCCGTCTTTCGCTTGGATTCCATGAGACCTCCTGGGCGAGCCTCTCGGCGCGACCGTCGTGGGTGGTGGGGCGACACGACCAGCGTCGCAAGTGGGCGATCGAAATGTGTGCGGGGGCTGTTAAGCGCCGGTCAGCAGACCATGACGCGCCGGCGACTGGCGAAACGTGGAGGCTAGTCCGCCGTCTCCGGCCGCAGGTCGAGGACCTCGAGCTGCAGTGCGCCGCCGCCCCGGAAGTCATCGCGCTTGAACGTGAACACGATGTCCGCGCGCTCGCCGGGCGGCACCATGTGCTCCGCGTTCCCGAAGGAGATCGCCCGCCAGGTGACTGCGCCCTCCTTCAGCGTGAGCTGCAGGTGCGTCCCCTCGGCGCCCACCGCGCGAGTCTCGGCGACTGTGACGCCACGCGCGAGGAACGTGGGCGTCGGGTTCCCGATGCCGTGCGGCCCGAGCAGCCCGAGCCACTGGATCGTCTGCCGGTTCACATCGCTCAGCGACAGCTCCGCGTCGATCGGGATCGTCGGTGCGAGGTCCGTGGTGTCCAGGCGCTCCGCGGCGTCGGCGATCAGCCGGTCGCGCACCTCCTCGAGGCGGCTCGCGTCGATGCTGAAGCCGGCCGCGGCGCGGTGGCCGCCGAAGCGCAGGAACAGATCCGCGTTGCGGCGCAGCAGCGCCGTGATGTCGAACTCGTCGATCGAGCGGCACGAGGCGCGTCCCTCGCCGTCGATGATCTGCATCGCGATCGCGGGGCGGTGGTACTCGTCTGCCAGCCGCGAGGCCGCGAGGCCGACGATGCCCATCGAGATATCGGGCGACGCGACGATCAGCAGCGGCCCGGCGATGTCCTCGGGCGTGAGTGACGCGCGCGCCAGTTCGACCGCCTCGGTCGTCTGTTCGCGCCGCTGGCGGTTCAGCTCGTCGAGGCGCGCGGCCAGCGCGTCGGCCTCGTCGTTCGTCGTCGCGAGCAGCAGGTCGAGCGCGAGGCGCGCGTGCTCCATGCGCCCGGCGGCGTTGAGGCGCGGGCCCAGCGCCCAGCCGCATGTCTCGACCGAGATCTCCTCGACCCTCGTCCCCGCGATCGCGCACAGCGCGTGCAGCCCCGGCCGCGTCGAGGCGCGCAGGGCGTCGAGGCCCAGCCGCACGAGGTCGCGGTTCTCCGACACCATCGGCGCGAGGTCGCAGATCGTGCCCAGCGCGACCAGCGCGCGGTGCGACTCCGGCGCGTAGTCGCGGCCCATCTGGTCGTACAGGTCGTGGATCACCTTGTAGGACACGCCGACCGCTGCCGGCTCGGAACCGTAGGCGGAGTCCACGAGTTTCGGGTTCACGATCGCCAGCGCAGCGGGCAGCACCTCCGGCACCGTGTGGTGATCCAGCACGAGCACGTCCATGCCGAGCGCGTTCGCCTCGGCGACCTCGGTCACGGCGCTGGTGCCGCAGTCGGCGGTGACGAGGACGGTGGCGCCCTGGGCGGCGAGCGCGCGGACTGCGTTCACGTTCGGCCCGTAGCCTTCGGAGAAGCGGTGTGGGAGGTACGGGATCGGCCGCGCGCCCAGATCACGCAGACCCTCGACGAGGATCGTGGTCGAGGTAACCCCGTCCACGTCGTAGTCGCCGAACACCGCGACCGTCTCGCCCGCGCGGCACGCGCGCGCCAGCCGCTCCACCGCGATGTCGAGGTTCGGCATGAGCTGTGGGTCCGTGAGTTCCCCGGCCCGCCCGAGGTACGCGCGCGCCTCGACGGTCGTGCGCACCTCGCGATGCGCGAGCAGCACGCGCATCAGCGCCGGAAGCCCCTCCCCCGCGTCCGCGAACCCCGCGAGGTTCGGCGCGCCAAGCACGCGCCATCGACGCCCGCCGGAGCCTCGGAGGATGCGATCAGGGGAGGAGGTCAAAGACTGACCAGGCGCGAGAGGGGGCAACGGGTACGCTCCTGGGGGAGTCCACGGAGCATAGCATCGCGAGGGATCGCGCTCAGTTCGGCGTCGTCCCCTCTGCGGCCTTTACTCCGCCCGCTTGAACACCAGCGAGGAGTTGTGGCCGCCGAAGCCGAGGCTGTTCGACATGGCGTACTCGAGGGGGAGCGTGCGGGCGCCTTCGGTGACGAAGTCGAGGTCGCAGTCAGGGTCGGGCGTGACGAGATGGAACGTGCCGTGGATCTTCTGGTCGCGGAGCGAAAGCACCGTGACCGCAGCCTCCACGCCGCCGGCCGCGCCGAGCGTGTGGCCGACCATTGACTTCGTCGAGGAGACCGGGATGGTGTAGGCGGCCTCGCCGAAGACGTTCTTGATCGACATCGTCTCGAACTTGTCGTTCATCGGCGTGCTGGTGCCGTGCGCGTTGATGTAGTCCACGTCCGCGGCGACGATGCCCGCCTTGCGGAGCGCCATGTTCATCGCGCGTGCCGCGCCCTCGCCGTTCTCGGAGGGCTGCGTCACGTGGAACGCGTCCGCGGACTGCCCGTAGGACGCGAACTCCGCGAGGATCGTCGCGCCGCGCGCAATGGCGTGTTCGCGCTCCTCGATGACGAGGATGCCGGCGCCCTCGCCCAGCACGAAGCCGTCGCGGTTGAGGTCGAACGGGCGGCTCGCCGTCTCGGCGTCCTCGTTGCGCGAGAGCGCGCGCGAGGCAGCGAAGGCCGCGACGGACATGCGCGTCACTGAGGCCTCGGCGCCGCCCGCGACCATCGCGATCGCGTCGCCACGCTTGATCACCTCGAGGGCTGTGCCCAGCGCGTCGGCGCCGGAGGCGCACGCGGACATCGTGTTGAAGTTGGGGCCGCGCAGCCCGTAGCGGATCGAGGTCTGCCCCGCCGCCATGTCCGCGATGAACATCGGCACGAGGAACGGGGACACGCGTGACGGGCCCTTCTCGAAGAGGACCTTGAACTCCTCCTCCAGCGTGGACATGCCGCCGATGCCGGCGCCGATCATGCAGCCGATCTCATCCGCTTCGGCGGCGACGTCCAGGCCAGACTGCTCCAGCGCCTCACCCGAGGCGACGACGGCGAGCTGCGTGAAGCGGTCCATGCGGCGCGCTTCCTTGCGCTCGATCGCGACGGACGGGTCGAAGCCCTGCACCTCGCCCGCGACCTTCGCGGGCAGGTCGCTGGGGTCGATCAGGGTGATCGGGCGGATGCCGTTCGTCCCGGCGAGGAGCGCCTGCCACGTCGCCTCGCGTCCCGTGCCGACGGCGGTGAGCAGCCCGACCCCGGTCACCACCACACGTCGCTCATCGGCCATCAGGCACCGTTCCATTTCCCGAAGATAATCGCGGAGTTGTGGCCGCCCAGTCCGACGGACGTGCTCATCGCACGGCGAACCGGAGACACGCGCGCCTCGTTCGGCACGTAGTCCAGGTCGCAGTCGGGGTCGGGCGTCTCGTAGTTGATCGTGGGGGGCACCACGCCGTGGTGGCAGACGAGCGCGGTGATCGCGGCCTCGACGGCCCCGGCCGCGCCCATCATGTGACCGATCATCGACTTGGTCGAAGAGACCATGAGCCGGTCGGCGTCCTCCATGAACACCTCGCGGATCGCGTGCGTCTCCACGCGGTCGTTGAGCGCGGTGCCGGTGCCGTGCGCGTTGATGTAGTCGAGGTCCGCAGGGCCAATGCCCGCCTCGGACATCGCCTCGCGCATCGCGTCCGCGACGCCGTGGCCATCCTCGGCGGCGGCGACCATGTCGTAGGCGTCGTTCGTGCTCGCGGCGCCCAGCCACTCGGCGTAGATGCGCGCCCCGCGCGCCTGCGCGTGCTCGAGCGACTCGAGGACCATGATCCCGGCGCCCTCGCCGAGGATGAACCCGGAGCGGTTCGCGTCGAACGGCCGCACGGCCTTGGTCGGATCGTCGGCGACGGCCAGTGCCTTCATCGCGTGGAATCCGGCGTAGTAGATCGGCGTGAGAGGAGCCTCGAAGCCGCCGGTGATCATCACGTCGGCGCGGCCGCTGCGGATGATCTCGGCCGCCTCGCCGGTGGTCGCGCCACCGGTGGCGCAGGCCGCGCTGATGCCGAAGTTCGGCCCGCGCGCGCCGATGGCGATCGCGATCAGGCCGGTCGGGGTGTCAGGCAGCATGTGCGAGGTCATGAACGGGGACACGCGACGCGGCCCCTTGTCTTCGAGGACCTCGTTCTGCTCCACGATCATCTGCGCGCCGCCCATGCCGGTGCCCAGCACCACGCCCACGCGCTTCGCGTTCTCGTGCGTCATGTCGAGGCCGGCGTCTGCGATCGCCTGCTGCGCCCCCGCGAGCGCGAAGACCGAGGACCGGTCGAGGCGACGCAGGATCTTCGCGTCCACGAAGTCCGTGGGGTCGAAGTCGCGCACCTCGCCCGCGATCGGGCACTCGTACGCGGCGGTGTCGAAGTGCGTGATGGGGCCGATACCGGAGCGCCCGGCCACCAGCGCGTCCCACGTGGTCGCCGTGTCGTTCCCGACGGGCGTGATCAGTCCGATGCCAGTGACGACGACTCGTGTCATCGGGTTACTGCGCCGGGTTTCGGACGGGGAGGATCGAGATCGGGATGGGCGCTTCGCGCGCGTCGTCCAGCGAGACCACGGTCAACTCCTTCGAGATGCGCTTCGCCATGCCGGCGAGCACGTGGCCGGGGCCGACCTCGATCAGCAGGTCCACGCCCTCGCGCGTCATGCGCCTGACGTTCTCCGCCCACAGCACGGGCGAGCGGAGCTGCGCCTCGAACTCGGCACGGATCTCAGCCCCGGTGCGGAGCAGCTCCGCGGTGATGTTGGAGACGATCGGACGGTCCGGCGCGCCGATCGGGATGTCGCGCATGATGCCGGCGAACTCGGCGGCCTGTTCGATATGCAGTGGGGTGTGGCTGGAGACCTTCAGCTTTAGACGGATCGCCTTGCCCTTGGCCTCCTTCGCGAGCTCCATCGCCCGCTCCAGCGCCGAGGCGTCCCCGCTGATCACGATCTGCGTCTCGTCATTGTAGTTCGCCACGTCGACGCGGGAGTCGTCGCCCGTCGTGGCGCGGTCACAGACCTCGCGCACCGCGTCCGCGGTCAGGCCGAGGATGGCGGCCATGCCCACGGGACGTCGGGTGTTGAACTCACCCATCAGACGGCCGCGCTCGATCATGAGCAGCAGCCCGTCCTTGAACGACAGCGCGCTGGCGGCGACGGCGGCGCTGAACAGCCCCTGCGAATGCCCCCCGAACAGTCGAGGACGCACCGTCTCCCCCACCTCGGCGAGCTTCTCGCGCATCGCGCGGATGATCGCGATCGAGGTCGTCAGGACGGCCGGCTGGGTGTTGTGGGTGGTCGCGAGATCGTCCTCGGTACTCTCGAAGCAGATCTTCGCGAGGTCCATCCCGGTGACGTCGCTGGCTTCCTCGAAGGTGAGGCGGGCGGCCGGCGAGTTGTCGTAGACGAGCTTGCCCATGCCGGGCGCCTGCGAGCCCTGGCCCGGGAAGACGATGGCGATGGGGTCGGTAGAGTCGGACGATGCGGTGGCGTCGGTCATGCGGCACCTCCCCGGAGGCGGCTGCACAGCCGGATCATCCGTTCTCGTGATTGTACCATTTCGACCCCTGCGTCAATCCTGCATCGCCGCGGTCTCCGCCCGTGCCGAGTGCGTGCAGACCCGGCCCCGCCGGGTCCACAGCGCGCCGGACGGCGGGCAACAGTCGCAGGAGGTCGCTCGCCAGCGTCGAGGCAGCACCGATGCTCGACGCGGCCTGCCGGCCGCATTCCGCGTGCACCGCCACGCCCGCCGACGCAGCGTCGAACGGATCGAGGCCCTGCGCCACGAACCCGGCGATCAGGCCCGCGAGGACGTCGCCGGTGCCCGCGTGGGCGAGCGCTGAGGTCGCGACCTCGGACAGCCGGGCGCGCCCGTCCGGGTGCGCCACGATGGTGCAGGCACCCTTCAGGACGACGATGCTGCCGGTGAGCTTTGCATAACGGCACGCCACGGTGAGCCGCGCCGCCTGGACGTCCTCGGACGACACGCCGATCAGGCGGCCCATCTCAGCGGGGTGCGGCGTCAGGATGCGCGGCAGTGCGAGGCGCTCGTGCCAGCCCGGTAGCCGCGCCAGCGCGTTCAGGGCGTCGGCGTCGAGCACGACAGCGTTGAGGCCGCCCACCTCGTCGAGGCCCGCCAGCAGCTGCGTCACGAATGCCTCGGTCGCGGCGGTGAGGTCGAGGCCCGGGCCGACCAGGAGCGCGCGCGCGCGGCCGCCTCGGATGGCCCGGAGCAGGGCCCGCGCGGCGTCGCCGTCCAACGTGCCATCAGTGGAGGGGAGCGGCTCGTGCGTGGCGTCTGCGAGGCTCGTGAGCAGCGGCTGGATCACCTCGGGCGCGGCGAGGGTCACGAGGCCGGCACCCGAGCGGGCGGCAGCCTCGGCCGAGAGGCGGGCGGCTCCCGGGAAGCGCCGGGACCCGGCGGCGATCACCACCGTGCCGAAGCTCCCCTTGTGCCCGTCCTCGGAGCGCGCCGGCATCCGGGCGCGCACGTCGCGCATGCGCAGCTCCTCGAACGGCAGTCCCTCGGCGGCGTCCGGCGCCAGGCCGATGGCGACCGGCAGGATGTCGCCGGCGAAGCGCCGCCCGGGCATCGAGTACAGCCCCGTCTTGGCGTAGCCGAAGGTCACCGTCGCGTCGGCGGCCACGGTCAGTGGATCGGAGAACCCCGTGTCCGCGTCCACACCGCTCGGCAGGTCGAGGGCGATCAACTGCACGGGCGGCACCGCCTCTCGTGCCGCGACCAGGCGGATGAGAATCTCGGCCGCGTCGCCCACGATTGGGCGTTCGCGCGGGGTGAACCCGGTGCCGAACAGCGCGTCGAGGACGACGGTGGCGCCCGAGAGCTGCTGCTCAAGAAACGCGAACCCGGAGTCTTCCGCGACGGTCGTTGCGCCGATGCCGGCCTCGACCACGGCGGACCACTCGGGGTCGCCGGCGGGGCGGGCGCGCAGCAGGTAGACGTGTACCTCGGCGCCCCACTCGTGCAGGTGTCGCGCCGCGACGAGTCCGTCGCCTCCGTTGTTGCCGGGCCCGCAGAGCACGAGCGCCTCGGCACCCTCGAGCGCGCCGATTGCCATCCATGCTTCCTGCGCCGCCGCGAGGCCCGCCTGCGCCATCAGCTCGCGCTCGGAGACGCCCGCGGCGACCGCGGCAGCCTCGAGGGCGCGCATCTGGGCGGTGGTGACGAGCTTGGCCACTAGAACGCCTCGTCCGGGTTCTGCTCGTCCTCGCCCAGCAGCCCGCGCGCCTGCAGCCGCTCGATGAGCCGCGCACGGCCCGCCGTGTGGTCCTCCTCGAGGATCTCCTGCGTCGCGACGACCACCGCCATGGAGATGCCCTGCAGGTGGGTCAGAGAGATGTCGATCGCGTCCAGCCCGATCACCGCCGCGCGCCGCTTCGCCCCGCCGTACAGGTAGACGACGGGCTTGCCTCGACGGTCGGGGAGCACTTCGATGTCGCGCCACGCGACGGAGCGCGCCCCGGTGCCGAGCGCCTTCATCATCGCTTCCTTGGCGGCGAAGCGAGCGGCGAGCTCTGGCACGCGGCCGCGGCAGAATGCGACCTCCGCGGGCGTGAACACGCGCGACAGGAAGCGCTCCGGGTGCTTCGACAGCACCGACGCGACCCGATCGGTCTCGATCACATCAATGCCCACGGCGTGGCTGGTCATGCGGCCCCTTCACCGCCTGTCCGAGGCGGGCGCTCGCGGAATCTAGCACGAAGCCATGCCTATACTCGCCTCCCGACCCCCTTCCGGCACCCACCCGCACGACTGGCGAGGAGCATCCCCGTGACCGCACGCATCATCGATGGCACCGCGATTGCCGCCGCCGTCCGCGCCGACGTGGCGCGGCAGGTCGAGGCGCACATCGCCGCCGGCGGTCGTCGGCCGCACCTGTCGGTGATCCTCGTCGGGGACGACCCCGCCTCGCACGTCTACGTGCGCAACAAGGGCCGCGCGTGCGAGGAGGCCGGGATGACCTCCGAGACCATCCAGCGCCCCGCCACCCTCACGCAGCAGGAGCTGCTGGACGAGGTCGCCCGCCTGAACGCCGACCCGAGCGTCTCCGGTATCCTCGTGCAGATGCCCCTGCCGCAGCACCTCGACGAGCTGGCCGTGATGAGCGCGCTCAGCCCGAAGAAGGACGTGGACGGCCTCTCGCCGACCAGCCTTGGCCTGCTGCTGCAGGGCGTGCCTGCCTTCGCCCCTGCGACCCCGTCGGGAGTGCTGGAGATGCTCCGCCGCGAGGGCATCGACCCGGAAGGCCAGCGCGTGGTCATCGTGGGCCGCTCCGTGCTCGTCGGTCGGCCGCTGGCGATGCTGCTGGCGAACAAGGCGCCCGGCGCGAACGCCACGGTCACGCTGGCGCACACCGGCACGCGTGACCTCGGCGCCGTTACCCGCGAGGCGGACATCCTCGTGGCGGCGATGGGCCGCCCCCGCGCGATCACCGCGGACATGGTGAAGCCCGGTGCGGTCGTCATTGACGTCGGCATCAACCAGATCGACGACGCGAGCCGCAAGTCCGGCAAGCGCCTCGTCGGCGACGTGGACTTCGAGGGCGTGAGCGCCGTCGCCTCGGCGATCACGCCCGTCCCCGGCGGCGTCGGCCCCATGACCATCGCCATGCTCATCGTGAACACCCTCGCCGCCGCGAAGGGGCTGTAGCCGGCTCCGCTCCTCGGCCCCCGGCCCCCGGCCCCCGACCTCGCGTCCCTCGGCGCGCCGTGCGAACATGGGGGCATGAACGAATGGGAACAACGAGTCGCCGAGCTCCTTGAGCGCGTGCGGGACATTCAGGTGCGACTTTGACCTGCCCGCAAAACAGCACGAACTAAACCTCCTCCGCGACGCCGCACAGGCGTCCGACCTCTGGGACGACCGGGCCAATGCCCAGCGCGTCATGCGTGGTGTCGCCCGGCTGGAGGGCCTCCTCACCACCTGGCAGAACCTGGAGGCGCACTCCGCCGACGTGCAGGCTCTGCTGGAGCTTGCCGCCGAGGCGACCGAGGAGGAGCGCGCCGGGCTCACCGAGGACATCGAGCGCGACCTCAGTGCCCTCGAGCGGGAGTACGAGGCGCTCGAGATCGCGCTCACCCTGAGCGGTCCGTACGACCAGCGGAACGCGCTCATCTCGATCCATGCCCGGGAGGGCGGTACGGAGGCCCAGGACTGGACCGAGATGCTGCTGCGCATGTACCTGCGCTGGGCGGAGTCTCACAAGTTCAAGTCCGACATCCTGTCCCTCAGCCCCGGCGACGAGGCTGGCGTCAAGTCCGTCGAGGTGCGAATCGAGGGCGAGAACGCCTACGGGCTGCTGCGCTCCGAGCGCGGCACGCATCGCCTCGTGCGGATCTCGCCGTTCGACTCGTCGCACTCGCGGCACACCACGTTCGCGCTGGTCGAGGTGATGCCCGAGGCGGAGCAGGGCGACGTGACGGTCGACATCGACCCGGACGACCTGCGTATCGACACCTACCGGGCCAGCGGCCACGGCGGTCAGAACGTCCAGAAGAACGACACGGCGGTCCGCATCCTCCATATCCCCACGGGGATCATGGTGACCTGCCAGAATGAACGTTCACAGAATCGAAACCGCGAGAGCGCGATGCTCGTACTCCATTCGAGACTCCTGGAGATGGAGATCGAGAAGCGTGAGATCGAGCGGGCGAAGATCCGCGGGGTGCACGTGGACGCGGGGTGGGGGAGCCAGATCCGCTCCTACGTCCTGCACCCGTACAAGATGGTGAAGGACCTCCGCACCAACGTGGAGACCAGCGACACAGGCGCCGTGCTGGACGGCGCGATCGACGAGTTCGTCACGGCGTACCTGCGTGAGCAGGTCGGCGTGGACGGCGGAGAGGTAGCGTCATGATCGAGGGTGCTCGCGCGGGGTTCTTCCGGCACGCGTTTCGAGGGCTCGGCCCGGGGGCGGTTGCCCTCATCGGAGCGTTGTCGTTCCTGATGGTGCAGCCGGGCGTGGCGCACGCCGCACCGCAGGCGACCAACGCTACGGTCGAGACGCCTGATCCCGCCTCGATCACCTTCAAGGTGCGCGCGACGGGTGACGCCGACATCGCCTCTGCAATCGTGAACTACAAGGTGCTGAGCCCGGACGGCAACGTCGGCGGCTCGCTCCGCGCCGAGGTCAGCGGGCGGACCGTGGACGCCTCCGTCACGCTCCAGACGAACACCAACGAGCGCTACATCCCCACCGGCACGCAGATCACCTACGCGTGGACCGTCACCGACAAGAACGGCGCCAGCGTCACCACCCCCGAGGCGACGATGACGTTCCTCGATGGCCGCTACCAGTGGCAGTCGAAGAAGCGCGGTCAGGTCAGCGTGTACTGGTACGGCGGCAACGAGGCGAACGCGGACGTCGCGCTCAACGCCACCGTCGCATCGATCGCCGATAACGAGACGCTGCTGAAGGTGAAGGTGCCCTACGACGTGCGGGTCGTGGTGTGGCGCAACACGAATGACGCGAAGGCCGCGCAGCGCTCCCGCGCCGCCACCTTCGATCAGCAGGTGATCACGGGCGGCTCCCGCGTCTCCCCGGACGTGCTGCACATCTACGACCCGCTCGGAGGGTTCGAGGACGTCGCGCGCCACGAGGCCGGACACATCGTCACGAAGGTCGCGGGCGACGGCCCCTTCACCTCGCTCCCGTCGTGGATCGACGAGGGGACGGCGGTCTACGCACAGAAGGACCCGGGCGGGTACCGCCCGGCCATCGAGCGCGCGATCAAGGCGGACGGCACGACGCGCCTGCGCTCCATGGCGGCGCCGACGAACCAGCCCGGCCAGGTGGACATCTTCTACGGCCAGTCGTGGTCGACCGTGAAGTTCATGGTCGACACCTACGGCAAGGACAAGTTCGCCGCGATCTTCAAGTCCGTGAAGGACGGCGCCCCGATCGACGAGGCGCTCGAGAAGAACATCGGCGTCGACCAGGACGGTCTCTACAACGCGTGGCGCAAGAGCGTTGGGCTGAAGGCCATCGACTTCCCGCCCGTGCCGAAGGCCACGAGCATCGCCGGGGCGCAGGCGACCCAGCAGCCGCTGGGCATCCCGACCTCCGTCACCTCGGCCGAGAACACCGCTGGCGGCGCAGCCGGGGCGCAGGCTGGCGGCCCCGCGGTCTCCTCGACGACGGCGATCGCCGTCGGTGGCGGGGCGGTTGTCGTTGCGGCGGCGCTGGCGTTCTTCGCGCTGCGGCTGTCGAGGAAGAAGGCCTAGCCGAGCAGGCAGGCCCGCCGGGGGACGGCGCTAGTCGCGCCCGGGGATGTACAGGCCGCCCGAGGGCGACGGCGCCATGGCGCCTGCGACCTCGGCGGCACTCTCCGCTTCCATCGCGCGGGCGTCGGCCTCGGTGATGAACGGGACGGCGTAGACCGCGCTGCGGATCACTGCCTCGGTGTTGCCGGTGGCGATCCGGCGGATCTGCTCGACCAGCTCGGTCTCATCCCACACGCCCACGAACCGCTGCCCGTCGATCGACAGCACCGGCACGCCGCTCACCCCGCGCAGCGAGGCGAAGATCGGGTACTCGGTCGCATCGACGATGCGTAGCCGGATCGCGCGGCACTCCACGGCGAGCGCGGACGCGAGGCGCATCAGGTGCCCGGAGTAGTTGTCGTACGGCGCCACCAGAAGCTCGAGCTGCACCGGGTCGCGCAGCGTCGCGAGGACCTCGCGGGAGCTGTCGTCCAGCGGCGTCGTGCCAACCGACAGGTAGGACATGACGTCGAGGAACGCGGGGAACAGCATCCCCCCCGCCATGCCCACGTACTGCACCGATCGTCCCGCACACCGCATCACCGTGGTCGGCGTCAGGTCGATGCGCGCCTCGGCGGCGCGGTCGCCGTGCTTCTCGATGTCGTACGGGGTGACGGTGAGCGCGGGCGTCAGGCGCACGAACTGGCGCATCAGTGCCAGTTGCTCGTCGTCGTGCGCGGAGGTGTCGCGGTCGGGGAGCACGAGGCCGGTGCCGCGGCGCGTCCAGACATCGATGCTCACGGGCCGCGCGAGGCGCTCCGCGAAGAACTGCATCACCTCGACCTCGGCTTCGCGAGGGAGGGGGCCGGACATGGACGTCACCGGCGCGGCTCGGGCTTGGCGGTCTTCGGCGCGCTCACGCGCATCGGCCGCGGCGGTGCGTCGGCGGCGAGCAGCATGCGGCTCGCGATCCACAGCCGCTGGAACGCGGTGAACAGCGATAGCGTCGCGAGGATCCACAGGCCGATCGTGACGTAGCCGAGGATGAGCATCGCGCCGGTCAGAACCACTCGCTCGGCGCGGGTGAAGATGCCGTCGCGGAGTTGCAGGTTCAATCCCTCGGCGCGCGCGCGGACGTAGGACACCATCAGCGAACCGACGACGGCGGCGAACGCGAGCAGCGCCTGTTCGCGGTTGCCGGACTCGATGGCGTACCAGGCGATGCCAAACAGCACGACCGCCTCCGAGAAGCGATCGAGGACGGAGTCGAACATTGCGCCGAAGCGTGAGGCGCTGCCGGTGGCGCGTGCCAGCGCGCCGTCGAGCATGTCGAGCGCGCTCGCGAGGAGCAGCACGAAGCCGCCGGCGAGCAGCGAGCCGTCCACGATCAGCGCGGCGGCGAAGACGTTGCCGATGAGCCCCGCAGTCGTCAGCGCCGCCGGGCCGATGCCCAGGGACGCGAGGACGCGCACGATCGGGTCGATCGCGGCGGCAGGGGGACGAGCGGGAAGCAGTCGTACGTTCATCGTGTTGCCGTCAGCGTATGCCGAAGCGCCAATCGCCGCGAGGCCTCCACCGTCTCCTGCTGCTCGCGGAGGCGTTCGTAGTAGGAGAGTACGCGCTCTGTGACCCGGGGCCACGAGTAGTCCTCGACCGTCCGACGGCCGGCCGCGGCGAGCGTGGCGCGGCGCTTCGGGTCCTGCAGGAGCGCCGTCAGGGCGTCGGCCAGCGCCATGGCGTCGTTCGGACGAACGAGCAGTCCGTCCACGCCGTGGGTGATGACCGAGGCGTATCCCTCGATGTCGCTGGCGACTACGGGGATGCCGGCCGCCATCGCCTCCAGCAGCACGTACCCCTGCGACTCGTGGCCCAGGGCCGGCGAGCAGAAGATCTGGCTGGCGCGGTGGAACCGCACGAGGTCGCTGTAGGCCTGCTCCGGGACGAACGTGATGCCCCGACGGCCGCTGGTCTCCACCCACGACTCATAGCGGCGGCGCGCGCGCGAGTCAGGGCCGACGACGATCAGGCGTGCCTCGGGGTTGCGGGCATTCACCATGCCGAAAGCGCGGATGAGCACCGCAAGGCCCTTCCGCTTCTCTGCGCGGCCCGTGTACAGGATGTTCTGTGTGCCCTCGTAGCCGGGCATCGGCGTGATGTCCTGCCTCGACCAGTGAGCGACGTCGATGCCGTTCGGGACGGTGTTGTAGTAGCCGGGGAAGTATCGCGAGACGTACTGGCTGGCCGGCGGTGAGACGGCGATCTTCCCGTCGAGCTCGCGGAACCAGCGCTTTAGGAGCCGGCGACCGTAGGCGTAGAGACGGTTGCCGCCGTCCTTCCTCGCATGGAACGTGCCCACGTTCACGACACGCGGGTTCGCGGTGCGCGAGTGGCGCAGCACATGGATGGGCAGCACCGGCATCAGCGGCTCGTGGATGTGCACCACGTCGAACTGCTCGCGTTGCAGCACCTGCTTCACGCGCCGCCCGACCATCGGGTCGAGGGCGATGCGTACGACCGAACCCGAGGCGGCGACGGGCCACGGCCGGCCGAGGGTGATGACATGCGGGTCGTCCACGTCGCGGGCGGCGGGAGCCAGGATCTTCACCTCGTGCCCGTGGCCGCGCAGGTGTGTGGAGAGCGCGGCCACGTGCGTGTTCACGCCGCCCGGGACGTCCCAGTCGTACGGCGACACGAGGGCGATCTTCACGCGAGCCCCGCCCGGGTGATGCGGTCGCGCAGGCGCGCGGCCATCGGCCCCAGCACCTTCCGCGGGGTGACGGCGAGCCCGCGCACCTGCTGGGCCAGCAAGCGGCGCGCGCCGATGTCGCGGAGTGGCGTCCCCTGGTCGATGACGCCGGTCGTGCGGCGCTCGAGGATCGCGGTGCGCAGCGCGAGCGAGTCGCGACCGGGGAACAGCGTGTACGCGTTCCCGAGCGCCTCGACGAAATGCGCGTCGCTGCCGCCGGTCTCGGCGAGGTGGTAGCGCGTCGCGTTCAGGCGGCGCGCCCGAGCGCCGGTGTCCCAGCCCATGCTCGTCGGGTTTGCCAGCTCGATACCGTCCGGGTGGGTGCTCTCGTCCTCGATCGCCAGCACACGCTCCAGGGCACGGCGGCCGACGGAGCGCGTGAGCGCCGAGAACGGGTGAGGGACGACCGCGAGGCCGCCTGCCCGGTGCACGGCGGCCACGGTGGCCTCCAGCGAACGGAACGAGGGGATCGGCTGGTCCACGAAGAGCGCGAGCAGATGGCCCTGCCGGGTCGTGACCTCAATACCGGTGATCAGGTCGAAGTGGTAGCGGGAGTGGCTGTAGACCTCGCGCGCCTCCAGGGCGCCGCGCACGTCGTCGTGGTCCGTAATGGCGATGACGTCCAGCTCGCCGCGCAGCTCGATGCGCTCGAAGATGGTGCGCGCGTCCTCCATGCCGTCGCCGTGGGAGGTGTGCACTTGCAGATCGGCGCGACCGAATCGTCGAGGTGCGCTCGGTTCCTCGCGATCCATGTGCAGCGGCTGACCAGTCATGCGTTCATTGTAGGCGCGCAGACAGACTTGACGGGTTAAGCAATATTGCAATTCGCACGTGCGGTGCCGAGGCCGGACCAGACCGGCGCCAGCGGAAACCACTGCCCCGGCTCCTCGCGGATCGCCGCTTCCAGTGCTGCGAGCACCGCACGCATACCCGAATCCACGTCGGTATCGCGCGCTCCCGTCGCTTCCGGCAGTGGCACGGGCCGCGCCACCAGGCGGTACCGTCCCGCCTCGACCGCCCGGTAGCACCACACGGCGACGATCGGCGCGCCGGTGCGGCGTGCCAACTCCACAGCACCGGTCGGCATGAGCGCGCGCTCTCCGAAGAAGGCGTACGGACGTCCCGTGTGCAGCACGTCACGGTCGACGAGCAGGCCCAGCGCACCGCCTCGACCGAGGTGCGCACGCGCCTCGCGCAGCCCTGCCAGTGTCGCGCTGAAGTACTGCACGCCCGTCACCGCGCGCATGCCCTGCACGAAGTCGTGGACGCGCTGCGGGCGCAGCGGCTCTGCCACCCCGGCCATCTCGACCTCGAACGTCGGCGCCGCGTGACTGATCACCTCTGGTGCCCCGAGGTGTGCGGAGACGATGATCACGCCGCGTCCCTCGGCATGCGCGACGGCGAGCGCCTCGATCCCGTCGGTCGAGGTGATGCGTGAACGCACGACGGTGGGTGAGAGCCCGTGCAGGTGAGCGAATTCGGCATAGCCGCGCGCTGCTGATCGGACGCACTCGCGCGCTGCTCGGTCGATGTCGTGCGCAGCGGCGTCCGGCCCCAGCACGTGGCGCATGTGGTCGCGCGTGACCTCGCGGAGCCGCCGCGAGGCCCACCACGCGCCATTGCCCGCCGCTCCGGCGATCCGGTCGAGCACCGCGAGCGGGATCGCGCCACCGATGTGCACGAGGAGCCAGAGCGCGACGAAGTGCAGCATCAGGCGCCCCGCGACGCGTGCGGCGTGCGCAGCCGCGTGGTGCCGCGGACATCGGACGGCCAGAGGTTGCGGAAGATGTACCACTGAGCCGGATCGCGCCGGACCCGGTGCTCCAGGTGCGTGAAGACGGCCTGCATCAGCGCACGCGCGTCGCCGGCCTCGTCGCCGGTGGGGGTGAAGTCGATGGGGCTGGCCTCGGCGCGCACACGCTCATCCCACGGCTGGTCACGCACCACGAGGCCCGCGACGACGCGCGCGCCGGTGCGGAGCGCGAGGCGTGCTGCGCCGTCGGACACCACGATTGTGTCGCCGAAGAACGTGACCGGCACGCCGCTGCCCGGAGCCGGGATGTCGATGAGCACGGCGACGACCTCGTCGCGACGCAGCGCGCGGAGCAGGCCGGGGCCGACGTGGTCGGCCGGGATGATCGTCATGCCGAGGTGTCGCCGCGAGCCGAGCACGAATTCCTCGACGCGTGGGCTGGCGAATCGATCCGCGATCGCTGCGACGCCGCGCCCATGCTGCGCGATCAGCACCGCGCCGAGGTCCCAGTTCCCGTAGTGCAGCGTCATCGCGACGATGCCGTGCCCGTTGCCCTCGAGCGCCACGCTGTCCCACTCATCGGACACCACGCGGCCAGCGAATTCCTCGCGCGTGCTGCCGATGAGCCGGAAGAAGTCGACGAGGTACACGATGTAGTTCGCGAAGGAGGCCCGCGCGATGCGCCGCGCCTCGACCGTGTCGCCGCCGGTGACGTGCCGCAGGTTCTGGACGCATCGCCGCCGTCCGCCAGGCCACGCGTAGTAGGTCGCCACGCCCACGGCGCGCGCGATGGCGTAGCTCAGACGCAACGGAACCACCCTGGCGAGGGTGGTTCCGATGACGAACGTCCAGTAGAGAAGCACGGCAGCCTTCCACGGAACCTGAACCGGCTCCGCAGAGAGCGTACCGCGTGGGCTAGCCCGCGATGAAGGCCTCCAGGCCGTCGCGCGCGTCCTCGTCCAGCATCTGCTTCGGCGGGGACTTCATGAAGTACGCCGAGGTCTCGTAGAGCGGCCCCCCGATGCCCCGGTCGAGGCCGATCTTCGCCGCGCGGATCGCGTCGATCACCACGCCGGCGGAGTTGGGCGAGTCCCACACCTCGAGCTTGGTCTCCAGCATCAGCGGGACATCGCCGAAGGTCGTGCCCTCGATACGGATGTGGCACCACTTGCGGTCTTTCAGCCACGGCACGTAGTCGGACGGGCCGACGTGCACGTCGGCGGCCGGCAGGTCGTACGCGATCTGGCTGGTGACGGCGTTGGTCTTGGAGATCTTCTTCGACTCCAGACGCTCGCGCTCCAGCATGTTCATGAAGTCGGTGTTGCCACCGAAGTTCAGCTGGTAGGTGCGGTCGATGCGCACGCCGCGATCCTGGAACAGGCGCACGAGCACACGGTGGAGGATCGTCGCGCCGACCTGCGACTTGATGTCGTCACCGACGATCGGGAGGTTCTTCTCCTTGAAGCGGTTGGCCCAGTACTCCTCGCGGGCGATGAACACCGGGATGCAGTTCACCATCGCGCAGCCCGCCTCGAGGATCTGCTCGACGTACCACTTGGTCGCCATCTCGGATCCCACCGGGAGGTAGTTGATGACGACGTCGGTCTTCGTCTCCTTGAGGATCTTCACGATGTCGGCCGTGGAGCCGGGGGCCTTCGTGATGACCTCCGACAGGTACTTGCCCAGGCCGTCGTGCGTCATGCCGCGCGAGACCGTGACGCCGGTCGCGGGCACGTCCGTGAACTTCATCGTGTTGTTCTGGCCGCTGAAGATGGCCTCGTTGAGGTCCTTGCCGACCTTCTCGATGTCCACGTCGAAGGCAGCCGTGAAGTTGATGTCGCGGATGTGGTAGCCGCCCAGCACCGGGTGCATCAGCCCCGGGATCACGTCGCCCGCTTCGGCGTTCTTGTAGTACTCGACGCCCTGAACGAGCGACGAGGCGCAGTTCCCCACGCCGATGATTGCGACGTTGATCTTGCCGGCCATCCGATGTCCTCTCCTCCGCCGTTCCCGGTTTGGGGTCGCGGCGCGGCTCCTCGGAGCCTTGTGGTGGTTGGTGGTGAACTCCATCGTCCGAGGTGAGGACTGATTCGTCCAATGGATGAATTGGATGGAGACGATTAGACTTCCCTATATGACGACAGATCGGGACCCATTCTCCCCAAACCTGCCACCCGACGCGGTCGTGCCCGTCCCCTTCCCGTTCCACGCCCACCAGCTCGCCTACCTCCGTGAGGTCGAGCGCTCCCCCACGTTCACCGCGGCCGCGGAGCGCCTTGGCGTGAGCCAGCCCGCGCTGTCCCAGGCCCTCGCCGCCCTCGAGCGCCACGTCGGCGTTCCGCTGTTCGAGCGTGACGGGCGTCGGCGCGTGCTGACGGAGGCCGGCGTCGAGGTGGCGCGGTTTGCCTCGGAGGTGCTGGGGCGCGCCTCGGAGCTGCGTGCATGGCTGGCGTCGCGCCGACAGGGCGAGGCAGGGTCGCTGTCAGTCGGGATGATCGACGCGGCGAGCCTGTACCTCCTGCCGGGCACTATCGGCGCGTTCCGCGAGGCGCACCCGGACGTCGACCTGCGGCTGCTCGTCGACACATCCGAGGCGCTCATGGATCGCCTCCGCCGTTTCGAGCTGGACCTCGCCTTCGTCATCGCCCCTGCGGGCGAGGATCTCGACGCCGTGTCGGTGCGCACGGAGGCGCTGCACGTCTACGCGCCGCCGAACGTGACCGCAGGCGCGACCGAGGCGGCGGACGTGGAGTGGGCGCTGTATCCCGCGGGCTCGCACACGCGGCAGCTCATCGACGAAGGCCTCCGTCGCCTCGGCATCCTGCCTCGCGTGATGCTCGAGTCGGGGAACCCGGAAGTGCTGCGGCAGGTCGTCGCGCTGGGGCTGGGCTGGAGCGTGCTTCCGGCCGCCGTGGCGGAGGAAGACGTCGCCGCGGGCCGCGCGGTCCGAGGCGACCAGGTCGCCGAGCGCACGCTCCTCGGCGTGCGTCGGGTGGGTGCGCCACCGGACGCGCGCGTGCAGGCGTTCCTGCGGCTCGCGCTCGCGCTGCCCGAGGCGGGGCGGACCCCCATCGAGGCGTAACGGCTCGATCACCTCGAACCTGTCTCACGTATGGACAAACGAAACGCCGCCCGGGAGGGGCGGCGTCGCGCGTGTCTGCTGTGGGGAGGAATGGCGCCTAGGAGTGCGCCGCCGTCTTGCCGATCTTGAACATCTTGGTGCCGCACACCGGGCACTTGCCCTCGGTCGCGGGCTTGCCGTTCTTCATCTGGATGGCGACCGGCTCGCTCATCTCGCGCTTCTCGCGGCACTTCAGGCAGTAGGCTTCCATTCATCCTCCGTTGGCGGCCCATCGCGCGCTGGCGAGGGTGGGCCGGTGAGCATTGCGTCCTGCGCCCCGATCCATCGGGCGCTGTCGCGGTACGTGTTGCCGTTCCTACGGTACGCGGGTCGTGCGTGTCAACGCGACCCCCCGCTACCGAGGCGCGATCGTATCAGGTGGGAAGACTCTGAACGGGTGCCAGAGGCCTTCCGCGCCCTTGGGACGCAACATTCCCACGAACTCACCTTCGGGGCCATAGCAGCGTACCTGCGGTGCTGATTCCAGCAGATCGGCAGCCACGAGGTCAGTGAGGCTCATTGAGAGCCCATTTCTCACTCGCACGACCTCATCCTCGCTCAGGCTCACTGATGGGAGGTGCGCGACCACCGCATCGGGCGGCAAGACGAGGCCGTGGATGTCGCCGGATTCGAGCCGTGCGACCGCCTGATCGAGCGGAATCGCCTCCTCAGCGACGAACGGGCCGACCTGCAGGCGGCGGAGTGCGGCGATGGTTCCGCCGGTCCCGAGTGCCGCGCCGAGATCGTGCGCGAGCGATCGGACGTAGAACCCCTGCCCACAGCGGATGTCGAGCGTGAGCCGCGCGACCGCGCCCTCGTGCGCCAGTGCGATGACAGCGAGGTCGTACACGACGACCGGGCGCGCTTCGAGCGTGAGCGGATCGCCTCGGCGCGCGGCTTTGTAGGCTGGCTCGCCGCCGCGTTTGATCGCGCTGTACGCGGGGGGCGCCTGCATGATCGTGCCCACGAACGCGTCGAGCGCGGCGCGCACGCTTGCCTCCGTCACGCCCGAGGCATCACGCTCCTCGACGACCTCGCCCTCGGTGTCGTAGGTGTCGGTCTCGCGGCCGAGGAGGATCTCCGCGCGGTATCGCTTGCGCGCCCCGACCAGCTCATCGACGAGGCGGGTGGCATCGCCCACGGCGACCGGGAGTACGCCCGTCGCGAGGGGGTCGAGCGTGCCGGCATGGCCAACGCGCTTCATGTGCGCCGCGCGCCGGATCTGCCGCACCACGTCGAACGAGGTAATGCCCTGCGGCTTGTCGATGTTCAGGAAGCCGCGCATCAGACCTCGATCCCGCTGCGTCGGGTGACGCCTCGCGGGCATCGTTTCACAGCGCACCGGGCTCCCGCCAGCATGCCGGGAACCGCACGGCCCGGGGCGACGTTCAGGAGACACAGACCCCTGTTGTTGCGAGGAGCCCCAGATGACACCGAACGTGATGCAGAAGACCGGGCTGGCGGTGTTGACCGCGGCCGCGCTGTTCGGCGCGGCGCAGGTGGTGCTGCTGCCCTCGCACGCCGGGGCGCAGACGCCCGTCGCGCCTCCGCTCAGCGTCGCGCCGGTGTCCGCGGTGCGCACCCTGTCCGCGACCGGCATCGGCCAGATCCCCGGTGACGCTGCGCAGGTGGCCGGCGGAGCGCTGATGCTCACCGTCGAGGAGCGCTCGAAGGGCTCGGACGTCCAGACCGCGGTGAAGACGGTGCAGGACCGCATCGCGAAGCTCACCGCCTCGCTGAAGGCGGCGGGTGTCCCCGAGTCGGCGATCCACGTCCAGGGCTTCAACATCGGCCCGAACTACGGCTACGCCGTGCCGATGCCGGCGATCGACCCGGCCGCGATCGCGCCCATGGAGGGCGGGTCGGGCGCCTCGGCGCCGGCTGGTGGCACAGGCGGCGGGCTGACGACGCCCGCGACGCCCGCGATCATGCCGGTGCGCCCGATCCCGGTGCCGCCGCCTGTGGGCTACAGCGTGAACGCGCAGTTGATGGTGGACACGACCGGTCCGGAGCAGCTGGCGACAGCGATGCGCGTGGCCATCGACGGCGGTGCGACGAACGTGAACTCGTTCATCAAGGGCGGCCCGGGCAACCCGACGCCCCCCGCGTCCGAGAAGCTCGCGTCCGCCATCCAGCAGGCGACGGAGCAGGCGAAGGTGATGGCGGAGGCCAGCGCGAAGGCCGCCGGCGTGACGCTGGGCGAGATCCGCAGCGTCACGGTGCACCAGCCGACCCCCTCGTTCGGTGGCGGCCCCGGCCCCATCCCGAGCGTCACGTGGCAGGTTCAGGTGACGGTGGCGTACGACCTGAAGTAGACCGTCTCAGTCTGACCAGAGGTCGACCAGAGAGGCGAGGCGATGTACCGACTGCTGCGAGGCGTGGTGATGACAACGTGCGGGGCGGTGGCGCTGTCCGCCGCAGCGTGCAGCACCTCGGCCCCAGCCATCAGTACCACCACCGCCACGCCGACCGTGTCCGCTAGCGCCACGCAGCCCGCTCCCACCTCGACCGCGACGGCCGCCACCACCCCCGCATCGGCGGCGGCCGTCGCGTCATTCCGCGACGCGACGTACGTGGTGGAGGGCAAGCCGGTCGTGCTGAAGAACGGCCTGCTCGAGGTGGAGGCGGCGCCCGGGTCGGCCTCGAAGATCACGACTCGCGTCTTCGGGAACGATGCGACGGGCGACCTCAACGGCGACGGGCAGGCAGACGTGGGCTTCGTGCTCACCCAGAGCCCGGGCGGCAGCGGGACCTTCTTCTACGCGGTGGCGGCGTTGAAGAAGGCGACCGGGTACACCGGCACCAACGCGGTGCTGCTCGGCGACCGCATTGCGCCGCAGACCACGCGCATCGTGGACGGGGTGATCGAGGTGAACTACGCCGAGCGCAAGCCCGGCGAGCCGATGACCACGCAACCCTCGGTCGGCGTGACCAGGCGGCTGCGCATCACGGACGGGAAGCTCGTCGAGGCCCGTTAGCGCGCGCCGCGCGAGACAGCAGCCAGGGCCGCGACTAGAACTCGCGGCCCTCGTCGTGCGCGACCGTGCGCAGCAAGGTCGTCATGCGGTCGGCTTCCTCGATCGACTCGTCGAGGATGAAGTGGGGGCGCGGGACGCGGCGGATGTGCAGTTCCTTGCCCAGCTCGCGATGCAGGAACGGCTCTGCGCGGGCCAGGCCGTTGAGCACGCGCTCCTTGTCCGTCGCGTCGCCCAGCACGGAGACGTGCACGCGGGCATGCGACAGGTCGGGCGAGATCTCCACGAACACGAAGGAGAACATCGCTTCCGCGACGTCCGGATCCTTCACGCGCCTGTGTACCAGCTCGGCCAGGACCGACTGGATCTGGTCACCGAGCTTCTCGGTGCGGCGGCTCAGCGGACCTGCTCCATGTGGTAGGTCGCGATCTCGTCGCCTTCCTCGAAGGAGTCGAAGTTCGTGACCTGGATGCCGCACTCAAGGCCGGCCGCGACCTCGCGGGCGTCCTCGTCGATGCGCTTCAGGCTCTCGATCTGGCCCTCGTGGATGACGGTGCCCTTGCGCAGCACGCGGCAGCGGGCGCCGCGGACGGCGGAGCCGTCGCGGACGTAGCTGCCGGCGATCGCGTTGCGGCGGGCGACGCGGAAGATCTGTCGAACCTCGATCTTGGCGTCCGCGCGCTCCTCGTAGATGGGGTCGAGGAGGCCCTTCACGGCCTTCTCCACGTCCTCCACGATGTCGTAGATGATCCGGTACTCGCGGATCTCGACCTTCTCCTGGTCGGCGAGGCGGTGCGCGCCCTGCTCGGCCCCGGTGTTGAAGGCGATGATGACGCCGCGCGCAGCGGCGGCGAGCTGCACGTCCGACTCCGTGACCGAGCCGACCGAGGCGTGCACGACCTTCACGCGCACCTCGTCGACCGTGAGGTCCTCGAGCGTCTTCACCAGCGGGTCGATCGAGCCCTGCACGTCCGCCTTCAGCACGAGGTTGAAGTCGGTCACGTTGCCCTTGTGGATCTCGCCGAAGAGCGTCTCCAGCGTGACCTTCGCGGCACCCTCCTCGCCGGCGTCGATGGAGCGCTGGCGGGCGGTGGCCTCGGCCGCGGCGGTCTTCTCGTCCGCGCGGACGACGAAGCGGTCACCGGCGGAGGGCACGTCGTTCAGTCCGAGAACCTCGACCGGGGTCGACGGGCCGGCCGTCTTGAGGCGCTCGCCGCGGGCGTTCGTCATGGCCTTCACGCGCCCGTAGGCGGTGCCGCTGAGGATCGCGTCGCCCTGCTTCAGCGTGCCGGTCTGCACGAGGACGGTGGCGACGACGCCGCGGTGACGGTCCGTCTTCGCCTCGATGATGATGCCCTGGGCGTCCTGGTCCGGGTTGGCGCGCAGGTCCTGCAGCTCCGCGACGACGAGGACGTTCTCCAGCAGCTCGTCGATGCCCTCCGCCTTGATGGCGGAGGTCGGGACGACGATCAGATCCCCACCGTATTCCTCGGGAACCAGGCCGATCTCCATCAGCTGCTGCTTCGCGCGGTCGGGGTTCGCGTTGGACGCGTCGATCTTGTTGAGCGCGATGACCATCGGCACGCCGGCGGCGCGCACGTGGTCGATCGCCTCCCGGGTCTGCTGCATCACACCGTCGTCTGCCGCCACGACCACGATCGCGACGTCTGTGATGCGAGCGCCGCGCGCGCGCATCTGCGAGAACGCCTCGTGGCCGGGGGTGTCGATGAACGTGACGAGGCGACCGTCCGGCGCCGTGGCCTGGTACGCGCCGATGTGCTGCGTGATGCCGCCGGCCTCGCCGGAGACGACGTTCGCGTGGCGGATGGCGTCGAGGAGGGTGGTCTTGCCGTGGTCCACGTGGCCGAGGACGGTGACGACGGGCGGGCGCGTCACGGCGCCGACCTCGTTCTCCACGATGATGCGCATGGAGGCGCGGCTGGTGTCGGGGACGGCCTCGGCGCCCGGCTCAGCGGCGGCCGGGGCGGCGACGGTCTGCTCTTCCGGGTTGAACCCCAGGTCGGTAGCCACGACGGCCGCAGTGTCGAAGTCCACGACCTGGTTGATCGTGGCCATCACGCCGTTCTTCATCAGCTCTTTGATCACGTCGACCGGAGTCACGCCGAGCGTCTGTGCGAGATCGCCGACGGAGATCGCCGCAGGAAGTTGGATGGCAGTGTTGTTGGTCATATGACCCCGCTCTCTGTGGCGCTCGGGGGATCGGGCGGGGCGTCCGCGCCGTCCTCGTCCGAGCCCGCTGTTGGTGCTTCGAACCGCGCGCCATAGGCGAGCAGGGCGTCGCGGTTCGTTTGGTTGATACTCGTGCGCAGCGCGGAGGCCAGTGCCCCCTTTGCGCCGCGTTCCCAGCAAGCGGTCGTCCGGCACAGGTAGGCGCCACGTCCGGGCGCCTTGCCCTGTTCGTCCACCTGGACGGTGCCGTCCGGCGTCCGGACTAGCCGGACGAATGTCCGCTGGTCACCGGTCAGCCGGCAGGCGACACAGGTGCGCTGCGGCACATGCCGCACGCGCGCCCCGCCGCCTGGGGCACTCCCGCTAGTAGTCGTCCTCGTCGGAACCATCCTCGTCTTCCAGAAGATCGGCGTCGTCGCCGTGCAGCGCCGCCTCGATCTCCTCCTCGTCGAACTCACCGATGTCGACCCGGCGACCCGGGCGCGGCTGCGGGCCACGGGCACCGCCACGCGCCGGCGCGGCGGGCGCGCCACGGCGACCCGGCTGCGGGCGTGCACCGCGAGGCCCACCGGGGCCACGGCGCGGGGCGCGCTCTTCCTCGTCGTCGTCGACCTGCAGCTCGCCGATCTCCTCGGCGAAGCGCAGACCGCCGGGGGTCGGGGCGGAACGGGGACGCGGGCGCTCGATGGGGCGCGGCTCCTCCACCGGGGCGGCGGCCGCCACCGGCTCGTCCATGACCTCGACCTCGCCGAGCTCCGCGAGCACTTCCTGCTCCGGCGTGAGCTGGACGTCCTCCTCCGCCTCCTCGACGCGCACCGGCGCAACGGGGCGCGGGCGCTCGCCGGGCAGACCCGGGCGCGCGTACGCCGCCTGCGAGGGGGCGATGGTGTCTGGCGGGACGAGGGCGGCCGGGGCCGCGGACTCGCGACCGACCAGCGGGATGGCGTCCATGTTCGCGTCGGGCGGCGGGTACATGTCCTCGCCGGCTGCGATCAGCGCGCTCTCCGGGCGGATGTCGATGCGGCGGCCGGTGAGGTGCGCGGCGAGGCGGGCGTTCTGCCCTTCCTTGCCGATCGCCAGGCTCAGCTGCTTGTCCGGGACCGCCAGGTACGCGGTGTTCGTCTCCGGGTCGAGGCGGACCGAGGTCACCTCCGCCGGCGACAGCGAGTTGGCGACGTAGGCCTCCTCGATCGGATCCCAGCGGACGAGGTCGATTCGCTCGCCGCCGAGCTCGTTGACGATGTTCTGGATGCGCGCGCCGCGGACGCCCACGCACGCGCCGATCGGGTCGATGCCGTGCTGGCGAGAGATGACGGCGACCTTCGTGCGGTAGCCGGGGTCACGCGACACGCCCATGATCTCCACGACGCCACGACCGATCTCCGGGATCTCCAGTTCGAACAGGCGCTTCACGAGCTCCGGGTTGGAGCGGGAGACGACCACCTGCGGGCCCTTGGAGGCCTTGTAGACCTCCTTCACGTACACGCGCAGGCGCTGGCCGACGCGGTAGTGCTCGGCGCGGATCTGCTCCGAGCCCGGGAGGACTGCCTCGGTGCGACCGAGGTCGAGGATGACCTGACGGCGGCCCTGCTCCACGCGGAGCACGGTGCCGGAGACGAGTTCGCCTTCCTTGCCCGTGAAGTCCTCGTAGACGGACTCACGCTCGGCTTCGCGCAATCGCTGCAGCACGACCTGCTTGGCGGTCTGCGCGGCGATGCGGCCGGCGTTCGGGTTCTCGGGGAGGTCTTCGGTGACGTACTCGCCGATGACCGGGCTCTGCGCCAGGCCGAGCTGCTTCGCGCGCTCCGGCGACATCTGGATCTCGTCATCCTCGATGTCGTCGTCGTCCATGATCAGGTAGCGGCGCTTGACGTGCTCGTCGCCGGTGGCGCGGTCAACGCTGACCACGACGTCCGCGTACTCGAGGTCGTCCTTCTTGTAAGCAGAGGCCAGTGCCGATTCGACGGCGGCGTACACCGTCTCGGCGTCGAGGTTCTTCTCTGCCGACAACTGGGCGATGGCGATGACGAAGTCGTTCTTCATGAGTCCTACCTGGGGCCTGTTCGGTTCATCCGATGGCCCGTGCCGGGGCGTGTGTGGGCACGAGGCTGCTCCCAACAAAAAACGTGGGAACGTGTCCCACGTCTCTGGAGAGGCGTCGTCGCCCCTTATGGTAGCACCGCGCACCGGCCCGCCTCAAGAGCACAGATTCGTGTCCCGCACGGCTGCGGATGCCGCCGCCACCAGCCGATGATCCCTGAGCCGCGACTTGCGGCGGGCGACGGGGTGGCAAAGGATCACCGTGCGCCGACTACGACTCGATCGACCTGTTTCCCCGGGGGCGACCCTGGCGCGCGACGTCACCGGTCCCGGTGGCGAGATCATCGCGCGCGCCGGGCACGCCCTGACCGACCGCACCCTCCAGGCCCTCAAGGGGCGTGGTGTCTCCTGGTGCTTCGTGAACGACCGCTGGGGCGAGGGCCTGCACGTGGTTCCGCTGGACAGCGGTCGCAGCACCGTCCGCCCCCTCCTCCGCGACTTCAACCAGAAGGTCCGTGAGCTGGTCGCGCCGCTCCTGAACATGTCCACGCAGCGAGCGCTCGAGGGTCTGCGCAACGGGCGCCCCACCGCGCCCCTCGCGCGCAGCCGCTTCGTGGACGACCTGCCCTCCGTC
The DNA here is from genome assembly GCA_947479915.1 of Chloroflexota bacterium. GTDB lineage: Bacteria > Chloroflexota > Dehalococcoidia > UBA2979 > UBA2979 > SHYQ01. Next base: position 82,679 of record CANKAU010000003.1, on the reverse strand, counting down.
GTGCGTGTCTTCATCGAGGACTGCGAGCAGGCGGATCCGATGGGCGGCTACCTGATCGACCGCAGCTCCGGGGGAGACGAGGACGGCCACAGCATCGGCGTCGCCGCCGTCACATCGCGCCTCGCAACGCTCGTGGGGATGGACGCGCGCGAGCGGGTGACGGCCGTGTGCGCCGCGCTGCTGCACGATGCCGGCATGGTGTTCGTGCCGCGACAGGTGCTGGCGATCCCACACTCGCAGCGAAGCATCCCGGAGCGCATCCGCTACGAGGACCACGCGATCCTCGGCGAGGCGATGCTGGAGCCCTTCGGCGGGCCGTCGCTCCACCTGTCGATCGTCGCGGGCGAGCACCACGAGGCCGCCGACGCCTCCGGTTTCCCACGCGGTCGCAAGGGCGGGCACCGCGTGCTGCGGACGGCCGAAGAGAAGCGCGACCTGGAGCGGGTCACGCTGACGTCCGAGATCATCGCGGTCGCTGATGCCTACGAGCGGATCGTCTCACCGAGCCCGGGGTACAGCGGGCACTCGCCTGCCGCGGCGCGCGACATCCTCGAATCGCTCGCGGGGCGCACCCTGAACCGCGAGGTCGTGCACCGTCTGCTCGCGTCGTTCCCGGTGCTGCCGCTGGGCACGGACATCCGCGTGGTGCGCGGCGGGTACGAGGGCATGACCGGCGTCGTGTGCGCGATCCCGCCGGGGCACCAGGAGCAGCCCGTGGTACGGCTATTCCTGGACCCGGCCGGGCACCCGCTGCCCACCGCCATTGAGATCGCGCTGGCCGACACGCCGGACGCGGCGATCGAGGTGCTGGACGCCGCGGTGCCGGACCTGCCTATGCGAGCGAAGGTCGGCGAGCGATAGCCTCGATGCGTTCCACGGAGCACTCGGCGATCGCCTGATCGCGCAGTGCACGGACGTGGGCGACGACCTCCGCGCGGGCGACACTCTCGGCCTCGGCAGCCGTGCGCGCCTTCGACTCCACGACCCCGGCCTTCGTATTGCGGCTGGAGACGGTGAGACGCACCGGCATGCCCAGCAGGTCGGCGTCGTTGAACTTCACGCCGGGGCGCTCGTCGCGGTCGTCGAACAGCACCTCGAAGCCCGCTGCCGTCAGCTCCGCGTACAGCGCCTCGGCGTCCGCGGCCGCCTCGGCGTCGCGGTCGAGCCCGATGCCCACGAGGTGGACGTCGTACGGCGCGATCTCGGCCGGCCAAGCGATGCCGTTGTCGTCGAAGTGCGCTTCCACGGCGGCTGACAGGATGCGGCCCACGCCGATGCCGTAGCAGCCCATGGTCGGCGTGAGCTGTCCGCCGCTCGCGTCCTGCACGCTGACGTTCATCTTCGTCGTGTACGTGTAGTCGAGGCGGAACACGTGTCCCATCTCGATGCCGCGCTCGGCGCGGAGGTGGCCCTCGCGGCCCTCAGCGGCGCAGCGCGCGCAGCCGTGCCCCGCCTGTGCGCTGACGATGTCGCCGATGACGGCGGCCTGCCAGTCGCGACCGTGGTTCACGTTGCGCAGGTGGAAGCCCGCCTTGTTCGCGCCCGCCACGAGGTTTGGCGCGTCGACGAGCGAGAGGTCTGCGACCACGCGCACGTCCGCGCGCAGACCGACCGGCGAGGCGTACCCCGCGACGATGCCGTAGGACGCGACCTCGCTGTCCACCATCGGCCGCAGCTCCACGCCGCCCAGTGCGTTGGCGAGCTTCACCTCGTTTACGTCGAGGTCCCCGCGCGTCATCGCGAAGACGGGGAACACCTCGTCCGGGGCGTCCTTGCTGTGGCGCGTCGCGATGAAGAACACGGCCTTCGCCGTCTGGCGCGCCTCGATGCCGAGGAACTCCGCGAGCGCCTCGATCGAGGTGACGCCGGGCGTGGCGACCTCCTCGATCGGCTGCCCGTCACCCGCGATCGAGGAAGGGCGGACGAACTCGGCCTTCTCCTGGTTCGCGGCGTAGGTGCAGGTGTCGCAGAGGATGATCGTGTCCTCGCCGATGTTGGTGAGGAAGATGAACTCCTGCGACCCCTTACCGCCGATCGCGCCCGAGTCCGCCTGTACCGGCACCGTCGGCACGCCGCAGCGAGCGAAGATGCGCCGGTACGCCTCGAACATCGCGTTGTACGAGACGTCGAGGCCGGCGTCGTCGGCGTCGAAGGAGTAGGCGTCCTTCATGGTGAACTCGCGCACGCGGATCAGGCCGCCGCGAGGGCGCGCCTCGTCACGGAACTTGGTCTGGATCTGGTACAGCGTCACGGGGAGGTCGCGGTACGACACGGCGTGGTCGGCGAAGAGGCGCGTGATCACCTCCTCGTGCGTGGGGCCGAGGGCGAGCTCGCGCTCGCGGCGGTCGGTCAGCTGGAACAGCACGTCGCCCATCGCGGCGCGGCGGCCGGTCTGGTCCCACAGCTCGGCCGGCTGGATTGCGGGCAGCGTCACTTCCTGCGCCCCCGCGCCGTCCATCTCCTCGCGGATGACCTGCTCGATCTTCCGCTTCACGCGGTGCCCCAGCGGCATGAACGAGTACACCCCGGCCATGAGCTGGTCGATGTACCCGCCGCGCAGCAGCAGGGCATGGCTGGGCGTGTCCGCCTCGGTGGGCGCTTCGCGGAGGGTGTGGCCAAACATTCGTGACATGCGCATGCCGCGAGTCTACGGGCGCGCGAGGCGCGGGGCTAGGCGCTCGCTACGATGGGGGCATGACTCAGCCACCCGACGTCTGGCCGCCCCCGCTCGACCCCAAGCCGCCGCGCCCGCGTGACGAGGCGGGACGGCCGCTGCCCGATGGCACCCCGAGCCGCCTCGTTCTCCCCGACTTCGACGCGATGAGCATCGACGAGGGGCACGAGGCCGCGATCGCGTTCTTCGGCGCGGGCAACTACTTCGGCGCGCACGAGGCATGGGAGACGTGCTGGGCGCGCTGCAAGGGCACCGGCGACGAGGAGTTCTTCAAGGGCCTCGCCCAGCTCGGCGCGGGGTACACGCACTGGCTGCGCGGCAACGCGCACGGGGCGAATGCGCTCCTGGGGCGGGCGCTGGAGCGCATCGGGCGGCACGGGACGACGCACCGCGGCATCGACATCGCCTCGTTCATGGCGATGGTCGAGGACGTCCGCGCCGAGGCGGAGCGCTGCGAGGCGGCCGGCGAGCCGCTGCCACTGCTCGAAACGCGTATGGTGCCGCGGGCCTGATCGCGGCATTCTGTGGGCATGAGCGTGACCCGTGAGCACCTGGAGCCCTCGCACACACCGGACGCGATTCGCGATCGGCTGAACGACGGTCCCGACCACTCCTATCTGCAGGACTTCATCTACGGCGCCATCGACGGCGCAGTCACCACGTTCGCGGTGGTCGCGGGCGCGGCGGGGGCGGGCCTGTCGGCGGGCCTCGTGCTGCTGTTCGGCATGGCCAACCTGTTCGCGGACGGCTTCAGCATGGCGGTGAGCAACTACCTCGGGAACCGCTCGGAGGAGCAGCGCCGCGAGCGCCTGCGCGCCGAGGAGCACGCCCACGTCCGCGCGATCCCGGAGGGCGAGCGCGAAGAGGTGCGCCAGATCTTCGAGGCGAAGGGCATCACCGGCGACACCCTCGACCGCGTTGTCGAGGTGATCACGGCGGACGAGCACCTGTGGGTGGAGACGATGCTGCGCGAGGAGCACGGGCTGCCCGTGCACGGGCGCTCCGCGATCCGCGCCGGCGTCTCCACGTTCATCGCGTTCATGATCGCGGGCTCGGTGCCGCTGGTGGTGTTCGTGATCGATCTCATCGTGCCGGGGGCGATCGGGAACGCGCTGTGGTGGAGCGCCGGCATGACGGCGGTCACGTTCTTCGCCACGGGCGCCGCGAAGGCGCGCGTGGTGGATGAGTCGTGGTGGTGGTCGGGCCTCGAGACGCTCGGCCTCGGCGGCGGCGCCGCGCTCCTCGCCTACGCGGTCGGCTGGCTGCTCTCGGGCCTCGGTGGCGCGGCGGTGTAGTACGCTCCCGCCGAGGGGGCTTCGATGCCGCACTCCGAGTCGCACTTCGACGCACCACATGATCCCGACGACGGCCCCGTCGCCCTGCGCACCTCGACCTCCCGTCGAGGCTTCGCGCGCTTCCTGTTCGCGGTCGGGCTCGGCGGAGTCGTGCCGGGCGCGGGGAAGCTGTTCTCAGACTTCTTGACGCCGACCGGGCCGTATGCGGCGGCGCTGCGCGTGGGGAGCACCGGCGATTTCGTGCGCGGTGGCGCGCCCGTTCACTTCGAAATCAAGGACGCGAACGGCTTGCTCCGTCGCCTGCAGATCGTGCACCTCGACCCTGCGGACGCCGCGCGTAACGGGAGCGATGGGGGCAACGGGATTCTCGCGATGGACGCTCAATGCGCTCACCTCCAGTGCACGTTGCGCTGGAACCCGGGCTTCGACTTTGAGGGTCAGCAGGGCTGGTTCCGATGCGCCTGCCACGGCTCGACCTACACAAGGGCGGGCGTCCGCATCTTCGGGCCGGCCCCACGATCGCTCACCACGTTCCGCGTCCACATCACGAGCATCGGCGAGGTCATTGTGGACGCGACGAACGGTGAACTCGGCGACCGGACCAACCCCTCGCGTGCCGTGCCCGTGCCTCCCCGGTTCCTCGCCTAGACGCGCCGCCCGGTCACCAGCACCGCGACGCGCGGGCGGATTACCATGCCGCCCTCTTCCGCCGACACCATCGCGCGGATGTCCGCGATGAAGCGCTCACGCGCGTCCGGCGGCAGGTCGTTCGTGTTCGAGTACGACCGCAGGAGATCCTCGTAGCGGTCGACGGTGTAGATCTCGTCCCAACGCCAGTGCTGGAGTTCGACGTCCTGGAAGTGCGGCGACTCGCGCATCTCGGCGGCGGCCCAGTGGTCGGCGTCCTCGGCGGGCCCGAACTCGTAGGGGCCCTGCTGCGGCCAGTACTTCTGGTAGATCGGGTGGCTGCGCTCGAAGTACCCGCGATCCACCGGCGACGCGATCTGCACGGTGTCGATGATCGCCAACAGCCCGCCCGGAACCAGCAGTCGGTGCGGCCTCGTCATCCGTGCCTCAGGCGTCACCCAGTGATACGCCGTCGCCGAGACCACGAGGTCCCACGCACCCTCGGCGACCGGGGCGTCCTCGAAGCGCGCGTTCACGATGCTGAGGTTCGGTTGTCGCCGGAAGCGCCGTGCGAGGTTCTCGGCGAGGTTCGGTCCCAGTTCAACAGCGGTAACGTGCGCGCCGCGCCCGAGCAGCGCGCCGGTGAGCTGTCCCGTCGCCGGGCCGACCTCGAGGGTGCGGAGCGGGTCGTGTTCCGGCACGCGGTCGAAGAGCGCGTCGATGAGTGGAGGCGGGTACTCCGGGCGCACCCGCGTGTATGACGCCGCGGCGTCGTCGAACTTCGATTTCATCTCGAGTCCTTCCGGAATTGGCGCAACGGCGGCGGACGCTACGAGATCGCGCACGCGGTCCGCAAGGATGTCCGACGCAGGAATGCGCGATTCTGAGCAGGCTCGACGCGCCTATGCGATGCCGTGCTCCCGCAGCAAGCGCAGCCCGCGCGCGACGTCCTCGTCCGACTCGTGCTGATCGATCTCGAACGTGCGAGCGGCGTTCGGCGTGGCGGCGGCGATGCGTTCCGCCAGCCAGGCATAGTCCACGTCGCCGTTGCCGGGCGCGCGGTGATCCGTCAGCCCTCGCACGTCGTGCAGGTGCAGACCGACGAGGCGGTCGCCCAGCAGATCCCACCACGCGCTGCGATCCGTGACGCCGAGCCGGTGGTGCACCTCGGCGTGGCCGACGTCGTGCTGGTACCCCGCGACCTCCGAGGGGTACGGGAGCAGGAGGTTCGCGAGCTCGAAGGGCAGCGGGATCTCGTGATAGTGCAGCCGCGTCTCGATGGAGAGCGTGATGCCGCGCGCAGCGGCGGTCTCCGCCATCTCCTCCAGGCTGCGTCGCGCCTGCTCCAGCCACGGGGCGGCGATCGCGGCGCGCTCCTTCAGTGTGTCGTCCACGGCGGCCTGCCACTCGGCCGACAGGGAGTCGCGGCGGTCGTACATCGAGCGCAGGCGGCGCTCGCCCGCGAGCATCCTCGACCCCACACCGCCGAGGTGGACGACGACGATCCGCGCGCCTGCGTCGGCCGCGAGATCGATCGAGCGCTGGTGGTAGCCGACGGCCAGCGCGCGCTCGGCCTCGTCAGTCGCCGCGAGGTTCATCTCGCGGTTCCAGCCGGCGGTGGGGTGACGCTCCAGCGGCGCGGGCGCGTGCACGCCGGTCACCGGCAGCGACGCGTAGCCCATGATCGCGCCGGCATGCTCGGCGGTCATCGAGTGGTTGATCTCGACGGCCTCGTAGCCCAGCTCCGCGGTGCGATCGAGGAACGCGCCGAGGTCGCGCTCGAAGCGCGGCTGCACGGCCCACATCGTGGAGAGCGCGGCAGGTGGCAGGGCGTTGGTCATGTGCGCTCGCTGTTCGAGGTGTGACGGGCGGAGGCCCTCACCCTGCCCTCTCCCGTAAACGGGCGAGGGTTCTGAAATCCGATTCCGGCTCCCTCTCCTGCGAAGCGGGAGAGGGTTGGGGTGAGGGCTTCCCCTCCCCCTCGGCGCTACGCGGGCGCGAGCCCTTTGTCGCGGATGACGCGGTCGAGGAGCGCGTGCGCCTGGTCCAGCACCTGGTCGTACGGGAAGTGGCCCACGACTTCCTCGCCGTGCTTCAGGTTCACGCCCAGCGGGCCGCACCACAGGCCGATGTCCGCGTCGTCCGTCTCACCGGGGCCGTTCACGCGGCAGCCCATCACGGCGATCGTGACGCGGTAATCCTTCGCGTACTCGGTCATCTTCTTCAGATCCTGTGCGAGGACGATGAACTGCTCGTTCTCAACGCGGGAGCACGAGGGGCACGAGATGATGTTCAGCCCCTCGCCGAAGTTCAGCGGCACTGAGCGGAAGCGACCGGCCTCAATGTCAGCGATCAGGTCGCGGCCGACGGTGATCTCCTGGCCCTTGTCCTCGAACGGCAGCGTGAGGGAGACGCGGATCGTGTCGCCGATGCCCTCTGCGAGCAGCTGCTCGAAGGCGATGCGCGTCTTGATGATGCCGTCGGGCGGCATGCCTGCCTCGGTCACGCCGAGGTGCAACGGGACGTCGGGGCGCTGCGACGAGAAGCGGCGGTTGCCCTCCACGACCTTGCGCCAGTCGGAGTCCTTCAGCGACACCACGTACCTCGTGAAGCCGAGGTCGTCGAGCATCTGCGCGTGCTCGAGGGCGCTCTCCACCATTGCGCCGACGTCGTCGTGGCCGAACTTCGCGGCCTTCTCCGGGTCGACCGAGCCGCAGTTCACGCCGACGCGCAGCGCGATGTCGTGCTTCACCGCGATGTCGGCGATGTACGCGACCTTGTCGCGGATCGACTTGTCCTTCTCGTGGTGGTGCAGGTGGCCGGGGTTGTACCGGATCTTGTCCACGTGCGGCGCCACGATCTCGGAGAGGCGGTAGTTCTCCTGCAGGTCCACCGATAGCGTCGCGCCGCGACCGTCGTTGAGGTCACGCGTGCGCGCGCGTACCTCGGCGAGCGCCTCGACGTCCTTCCGGGAGTCGCAGGCGATGCGGATGATGTCCGCGCCCGCGGCGTTGATGAGCTGCACCTGCCGTGCGGTCGCCTCGATGTCCTGCGTCTTGGTCGCGGCCATCGACTGCACGGCGATCGGCGCGCCGCCGCCGATCTGGACGGCGCCGACGCGGACGGCGCGGGTGGGCTTGCGGCGGATCGGGGCCATCGAGGTACCTCGTTCAGTCGATCGGTGCTGGCGAGGACAGGGTATCGCAGGCGGAGCCGAGGTTGGTTAGGACGAGGGATTTGAAGTGAGGCACTCGTACCGCACCCAGAATCTCTCGGGTGAGTCGGGATCGGGGACGAGTTGCAGAGGTCGGCTGTCTACCGCCATCCCATCGCTCAGATTCACATGGACCCGATCACTCTCGATCCGAACCGGGTAACGCCATTGCATCGGACTGAGCGCGCTCCAACGGGTTCCATCGAGGGCGAAGAATGGATACCCATACGGCGCCGCTGGGGTGAATGCCCCGTCCGGGAAGCACGCGCGGATCGGGGCATTAACGGAGTCCGGCGGCAGATACGCGAGGCCACTCCGGTACGCATACCGATTGTCGATCGCGTGTAGTTCGCCGTTCGCGGAGCGCGTCAGCCAGATCTCGCGACCACCGAGGATTATTGACGTCGCGCCGACCGCCTTCGGCAGTGGCGCGATCCCCCGCGCCTCATCCCCCTGCGGCATCGCGTACTGCATCGTTCCGACGGCAAGCAGCCCTAGCAACGCCATGCCGAGGATAGCGAGCACGACCGCGCGTGGGCTCGGTCGGTGGGTGGGAGCGAGTGCCTCGGGGGAGGCGGTCATCGAAGACTCCCGGGGCCGGGATGGGACGGCCCGTCGAGGATCATATTACGCCCGCTACGGCAGCGACGGACCGCCGCCGATGAGCCGCGAGATGTCGGCGAACGTCACGACGATCGCCAGCACGAGGAAGGCGACGAAGCCCACCGTGTGCACGATCGCCTCCCGCTCTGGGGCGATGCGCTTGCCGCCGCGCACCACCTCAATCAGCAGGAAGAAGATGCGGCCGCCGTCCAGCATGGGCAGCGGGAGCAGGTTCATGATGCCGAGGTTGATCGACAGCAGCGCGGCGAGCTCCAGCAGCGGCGAGATCGCGCCGACGGTCGTCTCCGACGAGCGGGCGACCTCGCCGGTGGTCTGCGCGATGCCGACCGGGCCGGCAAGCTGCGGGCCGCCGGTGCCCTTGAACCACCCGACGACCTCGTTCCGCGCGAGGATCATCGTGTCCCACGTCATGCGCGTGGCGTTCGGGAGCGCCTCCCACGGGGGCTGCTGCTCGGTGATCGTGTACGGCTTTCCGTCGGGCGCGACCGTCTGCGGCGCGATGCTGATGCCGGTGGGGCCCTGGCCCGGAGGCGGCGCCCAGCGCCCGTAGACGTTGACGTGCGTGACCTGTCCGTCGCGCCGCACTTCGAGGTCGAACGTCTTGCCCTGGTTCAGCCGCACGAAGCGGGAAGCCTCGACGATGTTGTTCGCGGGGCGGCCCGCCACGCTGAGGATCACGTCGCCGGTCTTCAGGCCGGCGGTCTCGGCAGGCGTGCCGGACTGGATGCCGGTGACCACGGCGCGCCCCTCCGGCACCTGGTGCGGGAATGTCAGCGCGAACGCGAACAGGATGATCGGCAGGAGCAGGTTGGTGATCGCGCCCGCGGCCAGCACGATCAGGCGCTTCCACGCGGCCTGCGAGGCGAACGAGCGCGGCCCCTCGGCCGACTCTTCGCCCTCGAGGCGCACGAAGCCGCCGACGGGCAGCCAGTTGATCGAGTACAGCGTCTCGCCGATGCGCTTGCCCCAGATGCGCGGCGGGAAGCCGAAGGCAAACTCGTGCACGAAGATGCCGAACGCCTTCGCCGTGAAGAAGTGCGCCGCCTCGTGCGCCATGACCAGGCCCAGCAGGATGAAAAGGAACAGCGCCGTGCTCTGCAGCGCGCTGCGCGCGAAGATCGCCATCGCGATCACGCCGACGATCACGAGGCCGAGCGAGATCAGGCTCTGTCGCCCGTTCTTCTCGGGCCCCTCGGGGGGCTTCGGGGTGCTCAGGGGAGTGTGCTCGCGCCAGTTCTCGTTCATGACGAACTTCCGTTCATTACCAGGGACCCGGTCGCGATGATCTCGTCGACGAATCGTCGACCCCACGTCTCCGCCGCCAGCAGCGCGTCGAGGTCGGGTGTCGCGTCTGGCGCGTGCGCCTCGAGCGCGCGCGCGAGGAGGCGAGGGATGTCGGTGAAGGTGCAGCGCCCCGCGAGGAAGTGCGCCACGGCGGCCTCGTCCGCCCCGGCGACGGCCGCCGCCGAGGTGTCGTCGCGCCGCCCGGCCTCCAGCGCGACGCCGAGCGCCGGGTAGCGCTCCACGCTGATCGCGCCGAAGTGCAGCGATCCGCGGAGCGCGAGGTCCAACGGCGGTGCCGGGCGCGCGGGCGCGCGGTCGGGGTAGGCGATCGCGACCTGGATCGGCAGGCGCATGTCGGGCTCGCCGAGCTGCGCCTTCACCGAGCCGTCGCGGAACGTGACCATCGAATGCACCACGCTCTCGCGGTGCAGCAGGATGTCGACGCGGTCGAGGGGGATGTCGAAGAGCCAGCGCGCCTCGATTGCCTCGAGGCCCTTGTTGAAGAGCGTGGCGCTGTCGATCGTGATCTTCGGGCCCATCTTCCACGTGGGGTGGGCCAGCGCCTCGGCGGGCGTCACCGCGTCCAGCGCCGACGTGTCGTGATCGCGGAACGCGCCGCCCGAGGCGGTCAGCGTGAGCCGGTCGATGCTCTCCGGGGCCTCGCCCCAGAGGCACTGCCAGATCGCGGAGTGCTCGGAGTCCACGGGGCGCAGCTCCGCGCCGCGCGGTGCGCCCTCGGCGAGAGCGGCGCGCACGGCATGGCCGCCCACGACCAGCGTCTCCTTGTTCGCGATGGCGACCTTCTTGCCCGCACGCAGCGCGGCGATTGTCGGTGCGAGGCCCGCGAGCCCGCTCGTCGCGACGAGGAGCACGTCGACGTCGTCGCGCACGGCGATCTCGTCGAGGCTCGGCCATGCGACGTCGGGGAACGCGGTGCGCAGTGCATCGACCTCGCGGCCGGGGCGCGCGTTCGCGGTGGCGGGGTGGAACTCGGCGATCTGGTCGCGCAGCCGGGCGGTGTTCAGGCCCGCGGCGAGCGAGGTGATGCGAAAGCGATCCGGCATCGAGCGCACAACATCGAGCGCCTGCTCCCCCACGGATCCGGTGGACCCGAGGACGGCAACGCGCGTCGGAAGGGGGCTCGTCATGCCTGCAACCATCGCACAATCCAGTATAGGCACGGCCCCGCGAGCAACAGGCTGTCGAGGCGATCGAGCAGTCCGCCGTGGCCCGGCAGTAGCCCCGACATGTCCTTCACGCCAAGCCGCCGCTTGAGCGCCGACTCCACGAGGTCGCCGATCATCGCCGCTGCGGGGACGACGCCCGCGAGCAGCAACGGGCCGGGCATCCTCGTGGCAACGCCCAGCAGCGTCGGCACGCCGATGGCCGCTGCCGCACCGAGCGCGAGGCCGCCGATCGCGCCCTCGATGGTCTTGTTCGGCGAGATCGCGGGCGCGAGCTTGTGGCGGCCGAACAGGCGACCGCACGCGTATGCGCCCGTGTCCGTGGCGAAGGTGATCGCCAGCAGCACCACCAGCCACGCCTGCCCGTCGACGAAGTTCCGCGCGAGGACGAGGTGCGCGCCGGGGACGGCCGTATAGAGCAGTGCGCCGAGCCACCACCCGCCGACGCTCGCGGACAGCCGCGCGGCGGGCCAGAGCAGCAGCGCGACGGTGACGGCAGTGGTGCCCAGCAGCAGGCCGAGCGGCACCTCCGGGCTGGTGCGAGCCAGGGCGAGGAACAGCGCGGCCCCGGCGGCGACGCTCAGTCCGTACGAGAGCGGTGCGGCGGGCTCGGCGGCGTGCATCATCTCGTACGCGCCGTAGGCGAGGAGGGCGATCACGACAACGGCGAACACCGGCTCGGGGACGTAGAGCAGCAGCGCGAGGAGCGGGAGACCAACGGACGCGACCATGAGTCGCTGTCGCAGCATGGCGGGCTAGTCGTTCGCGCCGGACTCGTCCGACCCGGGGTCCCGCGAGCCGTCGTCCAGCACGCGGCCGAAGCGGCGGCGGCGTTGGGCGTACTCGAGCAGCGCGTCGTCCACGGCTGCGGCGTCGAAGTCCGGCCACTGCCGGTCGGTGAAGTAGTACTCGGAGTAGCTGCTCTGCCACACGAGGAAGTTGGAGACCCGTCGCTCACCGCCGGTGCGGATCAGCAGGTCCGGCTCCGGCAGCCCCGCAGTGGCGAGGCGGGCGGTGATCGCCTCCTCGGTGACGCGCTCGGCGGGGACGCCCTCGGCGATCAGGCGCTGCACCGCGGAGACGATGTCCGCGCGCCCGCCGTAGTTGAACGCGAGGTTCACGATCATGCGGTCGTTGTGCGCGGTGCGCTCCACGGCCTGTCGCACCTTCTTCTGCAGCACGCCGGGCAGTCGCTCCGGGTCGCCCAGGTGGCGCAGCTGCACGCCGCGCTGGTGCAGTTCCTCGAGGTAGCGGTCGATGAACTCGCCGCCGAGGCGGAGGATCGTCTGGACCTCGGCGCGGGGGCGGCCCCAGTTCTCGGTCGAGAAGCCGAAGAGCGTGAGCACCTCGACGCCGTGCTCCGCGAGCCGTTCGATGACGGGGCGGATCGCCTCGGCACCCGCGCGGTGCCCCTCGGACCGTCCGAGGCCACGCCCGTTCGCCCAGCGCCCGTTGCCGTCCATGATGATGGCGACGTGACGCGGCCGGGACGTGAGCTCCGGCAGCGGCGGCGCGGTCTGGGACGTCACGACCAACGCTAGACCTCCAGGAGCTCGCGCTCCTTCTCCCGGGCAGCGGCGTCCAGCTCGTCGATGTACTTCGAGGTGAGGTGCTCGACGTCCGTGTTGGCGCGGCGCTCGTCGTCCTCGGAGATCTCGGCGGCGCGGACGGCCTTCTTCAGCTCGTCATTGGCGTGGCGGCGCGCGTTGCGGATCGACACCCGGCCTTCCTCGGCCTTGGTGTGAACCTGCTTCACGAACTCCTTGCGGCGCTGCTCGGTGAGCGGGGGGATCGGCAGGCGGATGATGCGCCCATCGCTCTGGGGCGTGATGCCCAGGTCGCTCTGCTGGATGGCGCGCATGATCGCGTCCACAGAGCCGCGGTCGTACGGCGTGACGGTGAGCAACTGCGCTTCCGGCGCGCCGAGGTTGGCGAGCTGGATGAGCTGCATGCGCTGCCCGTACAGGTCCACGCCCATGTGCTCGATGAGGGAGGTGGAGGCCCGTCCGGTGCGGACGGAGGCGAGATCGCGACGGAACGCCTGCACGGCGTGTTCCATGCGCTCTTCGGTCTCCAGGAGGATTTCGTCGGTCATGGTCTCCTCCGCCGGGCAATCCCCCCGGCCGTCGATCCCGAGAGGATCGGGCGGAAGACCCCGGACTTCACGATAGCGTAGCGCCCGTCCACGCGTGTGGGCCGGGCGCTACGACTGTGTGAATGAACTGCGGTTACGCGCCCAGCTCGAAGCGGGAGAAGCGCGCGATGCGGACGTTCTCGCCGGTGGTGGCGACCACGTCCTGGACCAGCTGCTGGATGGTGCGGCTGCCGTCCTTGATGAACGTCTGCGTGAGCAGGGCGTTCTCCTCGGCGGTGCCGTTGTGCTCGGCCGGGACGTCTTCCGGGGTGAGCGCCATCGGGTTCATCGCGGCGACCTGCATCGCCACGTCCTTGGCCAGCTGGCGGAAGGTGTCCGTGCGGGCGACGAAGTCCGTCTCGCACTGCACCTCGACGATGACGCCGATGCGCCCGCCGTTGTGGATGTAGGCCTCCACCACGCCCTGGCCGGTCTCGCGCTCGGCGCGCTTGGCGGCGGCGGCAATGCCGCGCTCGCGCAGGATCGCCTTGGCCTTCTCGAAGTTGCCGTCCGTCTCGTCCAGGGCGCGCTTGGCGTCCATGACGCCGGCGCCTGTCTCCTCGCGGAGCTTCTTCACGTCCTCAGTGCTGACTGCCATGTCTCTGTCCTCGTGCGTGCGCGGGGCGCGCGGACGCGCCCCCACCTGTCTGGGTCAACCGCGATGCGGTCGGTGTTACTCGGCGGACTCGGCCGGAGCGTCCTCGGAGGGAGCGCCCACGGTCGCGGCCTGGAACTGCTGCTCCACCTCGCCGACGGCGATGCCCTCCAGCGAGGCGTCCGCGATGCGGGCCGTCATCAGCTGGATGGCGCGGATCGCGTCGTCGTTGCTGGGGATCGGGAACTGGATGACGTCCGGGTCGGCGTTCGTGTCGCACATCGCGATGATCGGGATGCCCGCGCGGTTCGCCTCGCGCACCGCGTTCTCCTCCATCGTCGGGTCGACGATGAAGAGGAGGCCGGGCAGGCGGGTCATGTTGCGCATGCCAGCGAACGAGCGGGTGAGGCGCTCGAACTCCTTGGCCAGCACCATGCGCTCGCGCTTGGTGAAGCCCTGTGCCTCCAGCGCCTCCTCGCCACCCTCAACGCGCTGCTCGAGCGTCTTGAAGTGCTCGATGCGCTTGGTGATGGTGATGAAGTTGGTCAGCGTGCCGCCCAGCCAGCGCGTGTTGATGTACGGCATGCCGGCGCGGTTGGCTTCCTGCTCGATGATGCCGCGGGCCTGCTTCTTCGTACCGACGAAGAGCACCTGGTCGCCGGACGACACGACCTCACGCACCTTCTCGAGCGCAGCGTCGAGGCGCTGCACCGTCTGGGCGAGGTCCAGGATGTGGATGCCGTTGCGCTCGGTGAAGATGAACCGGCGCATGTGCGGGTTCCAGCGCCGCGTCTGGTGGCCGAAGTGAACTCCAGCCTCAAGCATCTGGCGCATGGAAATACCAGCGGCCATTCGGGTCTCCTTCTCGTATCCGTCGGCGCATAGATTTGCCCGCGCCGGAGCGTGGGCAGGCGTCGACATAGGTGGTTCGTCGCTCAAGTGATGGCCTGTGCGAACTCACAGTATGGCCGGGCGGGAGCCTCGCGGGCAACCGGTGGCGCCTTGTCCGTTGTCACCGGGGGAGGCGCTTCGTACACTGTCGGCCAGTTCCACCCACTCGCCATCAGCCGAGGTGACGTGGTCCGCGTCACGGGGAGTGCTCATGCCACGGTACGACTACCGGTGTGAAGCTGGACATAAGTACGAACTGCAGCAGCCGTTCGGATCCCCGATCGAGCATCCCTGCGAGCGCTGCGGCAAGCCGGCGAAGCGCCAGCTCGTCGCGCCGCCCCTCGTCTTCAAGTCCGGGGGCTTCTACAAGACCTCCGGCCGAAGCGACTCGAGCTCGTCCGGCAGCGACGGCCCGAAGGGCGTCCGCTCCAAGACCCCGCCGAAGAAGTCCGAGAGCACGTCCTCCGACTCCTCGTCCTCGTCCTCCTCGACGTCCACGACGTCGAGCGCCGCCGACTAGCCCGCTCGCCGCCGACCGCCATGCGCGCCGTCATCCAGCGCGTCCTCCGCGCCCGTGTGACCGTTGCGGGCGCGGAGACCGGTGCGATCGAGGCGGGCCTGCTCGTCTACCTCGGCATAGCGCCGGACGACGGCCCCGCCGAGGTGGACTGGTGCGCGCGCAAGATCGCGGAGATGCGGCTCTTCGCGGGTGAGCCCGGCACGGAGGCTGCCGAGCGTCCCGACCGCTCCGTCGAGGACATCGGCGGGGCCGTGCTGCTCGTCTCGCAGTTCACGCTGTACGCCGACACGCGCCGGGGTCGGCGCCCCGCCTTCACCGAAGCCGCCGGTCCTGAGATCGCAGCGCCGCTGGTCGAGGCGGTTCGGGACGCGCTGCGCTCGCGTGGCCTCCAGGTCGAGGAAGGCCGCTTCGGCGCGCACATGGTGGTGGAGTCGGCAAACGACGGCCCGGTCACGATCATCCTCGACAGCGCGGATCGCGATCGGCCGAGGCGGGGGTAGGTCGCCCGGATCCGGGTGGCTGTTGCGGCGCTAGTTCCAGTTCGAGGCGCGGACGAGCGACAGGCCGCGCCCGACGAGATCCTGCACGCGGTCCGCGGTCTGCTTCGGCCCAGTGTCGGCCGAGGTGTCGAGGACGATGCCCGGGAGCGTGCCCTCCGCGACTGCGTCCGTGAAGAGTCGGTGCAGCGGCTCGATGCGCTCCGGGAACGAGACGCGCGCCTCGGCGTCACGCCGCAGCGTCACCTCGAGGCTCGGGAGCAGCGTGACGATGTGCGCGGGGACGGGGAGGCGGTACAGCAGATCGCGGTACAGCTCCGCCTTCTGCGGCAGCGCCACGTCCGTGATCACCACCGAGTAGCGCATGGCGATCGCCTCGCGGGCGATCGCAACGGCCTCGCGACCGGCCAGCTCCAGTTGCTCGGCGGCCTGGCGGTCGAAGATCCACGGGTGGCTGTAGCCCGCTTTCACCCAGTGACGCAGCTCGTCCACCTCGACGTGAACCATGCGGTCGAAGCGCTCGCAGAGCGCCTCGCCGACCAGCGTCTTGCCGGCACCCGGGGGGCCTGAGAGCAGGATGACCTGGTTCATGCGCTGATCCTAGCGAGCGTGATCGGGTCGCGCCATTAGCGAATCGCGCAGCGCCGAGGGGGGCTGCCCGCCTGTGCTGTTTGCTGCTTCTCGCTTCTCAGTCCGCGGGCCGCACGTCGAGCGAGATGTCGAGGGCCGGCGCCGAGTGGGTGAGCGCGCCCACGGAGATCAGGTCGACGCCGGTCGCCGCGATCGCGGCGATCGTCTCGATGCGGACGCCGCCGGAGGCCTCGAACAGCACGCGCGACGTCTTCGGGTTCGCGCGGGACTCCGCGACGATCGCCGCCATCATGTCGGGCGGCATGTTGTCCAGCAGCACCACGTCCGCGCCGCCGTGGGCCGCCGCCCGCGCGAGGTGCGGCGTGTCCGCCTCCACCTCGATGCGGAGGAGGTGCTGCACGCGGCCGCGCACCTCCGCGATGAGCTGCGCCGGGTCCACGCCGCGGCGGGTCGCCGCCTCGATGTGGTTGTCCTTGATCAGGACGCCGTCCTCCAGCGTATCGCGGTGGTTGAACGCGCCGCCGGAGCGCACGGCGTAGCGTTCGAGCGCGCGCAGACCCGGCGTGGTCTTGCGCGTGTCGACCACGCGGCCGGTGCCGCCCCGCGCCGCCTCGGCGACGTAGCGGTGCGCCATGGTCGCGGTGCCTGACATGCGCTGCAGCAGGTTGAGGGCGACGCGCTCGCCGGACAGCATCGGCGCGAGCGGGCCGCGGAGTTCCGCGACCACGGTGCCCTTCGGCACCCACGCGCCCTCCTCGGCGAGGAAGTCCATCTCGATCTCGTCCGACATCTGCCAGAAGACTTCGCGCACGACCTCCAGGCCGCAGACCACGCCGTCCTCCTTGTAGAGGAGGGTCGCCTCGCCGGGCTGGTCGGGGGGCACGGTCGCCTGCGTCGTCACGTCAAAGCCCGCGCGATCCTCTTCGAGGGCGCTCGCAACGATCTCCGCGATCAGGCTGGCGGCCGGGTGACCGGAGGGCAGGACGTGCTTCGTCTCGTTGCTAGCCTGCGTGCTCACGCCATCGCTCCTTCTCGCCGTCTTCGTGCGGTTCTTCCATCGATGCGATGTTCGTCATCCGGAAGACGAGGTGGCGACGCCACGCCTCCACTGTCTCCGGGAAGTCCTCGCGGTAGTGGGCCCCGCGCGACTCCTCGCGGCGGAGTGCGGCCTCGGTCGCCAGTCTCGCGCAGACGAGGATTGCGTGCAGGTCGTGCGACGCGCGGTCGTGGGCCTCGGGCAGCCATGCCATCCACTGCGCGAGTTGGATCGCGGCGGCGCGGAGGCCGGGGCCGGTGCGCACGATGCCGACGTTCGCCCACATCAGGTCGCGCACCTGCTGCGCCGTCGGCGTGGTGTGGTTGCCGGCGGAGGGCAGCAGGGACAGGGCACCCTCGGTGCGGGCGGGGGGCGGGTCGTACGTGCCGGGCTCGAACAGGCGCTCTACGGTGCGCTTCGCGAAGACGACGGTCTCGAGCAGCGAGTTGCTGGCGAGGCGGTTCGCGCCGTGCACGCCGGTGTTGGCGGTCTCGCCGACGGCGAACAGCCCGGCGATGGTCGTCTCACCCCACGTGTTCGTGCGCACGCCGCCCATCGTGTAGTGCGCGGCGGGCGACACCGGGATGCGGTCCTTCGACATGTCGAGGCCCGCGTCCAGGCACTGCGCGTAGATCTGCGGGAAGCGCGAGGCGAGCCACGCGGCGTCCTTCGCGGTGATGTCCAGCAGCACGTGATCGCTGCCCGTGCGCGCCATCTCGGCGTAGGTCGCGCGCGCGACGACGTCGCGAGGTGCCAGTTCGGCGAGCGGATGCACGGCCGGCATGAAGCGTTCGCCGTCGGTGTTGTAGAGCAGGGCGCCCTCGCCGCGGACGGCCTCAGAGATCAGGAAGACGGGGCGTCCGGGCAGCACCAGCGCGGTCGGATGGAACTGCGTGAACTCCATGTCCATGACCTCGGCGCCGCACTCGTACGCGAGCGCCACGCCGTCGCCGGTCGACACCGGGGGGTTGGTCGTCGTGCGGTACATCTGGCCCGCACCGCCGGTCGCGAGGATGACGTTGCCTGCCTCGTACCGCGCGCGCTGCCGCGTGCTCGCGTTCAGCGTCTCGATACCGACCGCGCGTCCATCCTCGACGACGATCTTCGTCGCGAAGGTGTGCTCGAGGATGGTGACCTCGCGTCGGGCGAGCGCGGAGAGCGACAGTTCGATCTCCAGACCGGTCGCGTCGCCTCGCGCGTGCACGATGCGCGCAGCGGAGTGCGCCGCCTCGCGGCCCAGCGAGACCTCGCCGTTCGTGCTGTCGAAGCGCACGCCGTAGCGCACGAGGTCCGCGATCCGGTCGGCTGCCTCGAACACGAGGATGCGCGCAGCGGCCTCGTCCACGAGTCCCGCGCCGGCCTCGATCGTGTCGCGCAGGTGATCCTCGGGCGAGTCCTCGGGGCCCACCGCAGCGGCGATGCCGCCCTGCGCGTAGCGGGTGCTCGCCTCCTCCATCGACCCTTTGGTGACGACGAGGACGCTCGCGCCGTGCTCCCGCGCCTGCAGCGCGGCGTACAGCCCGGCGATCCCCGACCCGACGACCACGAGGTCGTACGCTCCGCCGGATTCAGGAGATGAGGTCATTGCGCGATCTTTCCGGCGGCGATTCGCAGGCGGATCCGGGAGTGGCCGAGACGTCTTGCGACCTCCCGGAGCGCGGGGCGGGTATCCCCGCCATGAGCGCGCACGAAATACTGGTCTACTTCAGCGCCAACATGCGCTCGAGGGCGACGCGGGCGTCCTTGCGGTGGTGCTCCGGGACCTGGATGCGGTTCACCACGCGCCCGTCCAGGAGCTCCTCCATGACCCACGCGAGGTAGGCCGGGTGCACGCGGTACATGGTGCTGCACGGGCACACGACGGGGTCGAGGCAGAACACGGTCTTGTCCGGGTTCTCCTTCGCCAGCCGAGCGACGAGGTTGATCTCCGTGCCTACGCCGATGATCGAGCCCGGCGCAGCGTTCGCCACGTACTTCGCGATGTATGCCGTGGAGCCGTTGGCGTCCGCGGCCTGCACCACCTCGTAGCGGCACTCCGGGTGCACGACGATCTGCACCTGCTGTCCGAGGGCGGCGTACTTCGCGCGGGCGTCCTCGATCTGCGTCAGGCTGAAGCGCTGGTGCACGGAGCAGTGGCCCTGCCACAGGATGATGCGTGCACCCTGCAGCGCCTCCTCGGAAGCGCCGCCGAGGTTGCCTGCCGGCACGCGCCAGTTCCACAGCACCATCTCGTCGAGCGGAATGCCCATCGCCGCGCCCGTGTTGCGGCCCAGGTGCTGGTCCGGGAAGAAGAACACGCGCTTGCCCTGCGTGAAGGCCCACTCCAGCACTTGCTTCGCGTTGGACGAGGTGCAGACCACCCCGCCGTTCGCGCCGCAGAACGCCTTCAGGCTCGCCGCGCTGTTCATGTACGTCACAGGGATGATGTCGTCCGTGCCGCCGTACAGCTCGCCCAGCTCGCGCCACGCCTGGTGGACGTCCGGCTCGGCGGCCATATCCGCCATGGAGCAGCCGGCCTCGATATTCGGCAGGATCACCTGCTGGTGCGGCGCGGCCAGAATGTCTGCCGCCTCCGCCATGAAGTGCACGCCCGCGAAGACGATGTACGGCGCCTCGGGATGCGAAGCCGCGTACTGCGCCAGCGCGAACGAGTCACCTCGATCGTCGGCGAACTGGATGATGTCCTCGCGCTGGTAGTGGTGGCCGAGGATCACGACCTTGTCGCCCAGCGTCGCGCGCGCGTTCCGGATGCGGCGCGTCAGCTCCTCCGCGTCCATGCCGCGGTAGCGCTCCGGGATCGTGGTCTGCCACGACGGGAACGACTGCTCGAGGGCGAGCGGGATGGTGTCGATCCCGCTGTCGGTCTCGCACTGGAGCTGACCGATGGGGAAGTACGGGTTCGGCCTCGCGGCCGCCGGAGAAGTCATCGAGGAGCCTCGACTCTTGCGTCTCGCGTCTGCGCCCCGGTGGGCCTCGCACGCCGCGCGATCCTCGGGCCGTCCGATTCACGCACTTTGCGTACTCAGTACGCTAACTGACTATGCGTCGAGGGTACGCTTACTCGCCGAGGGGCGTCAATTGGGGCTCGCAACGCGTCGTGGTAGGTTTCCCGCGAGTGGAGGTTCTCCCGTGAAGCGCATCGTCCTGCTGGTGTTGGCGGCGCTCCTGATGCCGCTCGTCGAGCGGCCCAGCCCGGCAACGGCCGCCGAGGTGCCGCCGATGTGGGCGGTCGGGCGAGGACTGGGGCCAAGCCAGTACGTCGAGGCGTTCAGCGAGGGGAAGCTGGTCGGCGTTGCGTTCTCGAACGCGGGCGGGGACTGGCTGATCCACCTTTACGGCCCTGGTGCTACGCCGGCCCAGGACGTGAGCCGCGTGCGAGCGACCGGTGTCCAGGTCGAGTTCGCGGTGGATGGCTGGCTGCTCGCGGACACCGTGACCTTCGTCCCGGGCACAACTACGCCGCTGCCGGGAGTGAAGCCCGTGCGGCGCGAGCCGCTCGTTCGGTATCAGCCGATCGGCGGGAGGTTCTCCTCGCCCCCGGTCTTCGATGCACAGGGCTTCGCGTCCGCGGTGTTCTTCGGAGGGTCGCTGGGCGAACTGGAGGGCGCGGCGGCGCGCGTCTGCGCGCGCGGCGTGTGGCTACAGGACGCGGCCGGAGACCACGATCTGCTGATCGTGGACGGTCCCGCGTGGTGGAAGCGCGTGTACATCGCGCGATTCCCGCTGAAGAATCCGCGCGCGGTAACGCTTGTTCGGCACTCCGGTGACTGCCCTGCCGCGTACCCCGAGATCGCCTAGCCGCTACAGCACCACCGGAGCCTTCGAGGTGAAGCGGAAGAGCTGCGCCGGGCGGTGCGCGCCGCGGCGGCGGACCTCCTCGGTGGCTTCGATGATGCCCGTGGAGATCATGCGCTTGCGGAAGTTCCGGCGGTCCAGCGGGCGGCGCAGGATCGCCTCGTACGTGACCTGTAGCTCGCGGATCGTGAAGAGGTCGGGGAGCAGGCCGTACGCGATGTTCGTGTAGTCCAGTTTCGCGCCGACGCGCGCGACCGCCTGCTCGATGACGCGGTTGTTGTCGAAGGCGAGCGGCGGCAGATCCTCCACCGGGAACCACGCCGGACGCCACGCCTCCTCCTCGCGCAGTCGCACCTTCGACGCCTCGATGAGCGCGAAGTACGCGACGGCGACCGAGGGCTGCGCGCCGTCCAGGCCGGACATGGTGAACAACTGCTCCAGGTAGAGGTCGGTCGCGCCGGTCTCGCCGACGAGCTTGCGCTGCGCGCTCTGACGCAGCGACTCGCTGCCGTCCCACACGCCGCCAGGGAGTGCCCAGCGGTCTTCCTCGTGGCCGGCGGAGCGATGGATCAGCAGCACCTGCAGGCGCGCCTCCACGATCGCGAAGATGACGACGATCGTGGCGACGACAGGGGCGGTGGGCATCGTGTTCTCTTCGGGCTCCGCGCTACAGCACGGAGAGCGTGAGCATGCCGGCGACGTGACCCTGCAGCGACCACGGCGTGGCCTGCGAGATCTCGACACGGACGAGGTCACCGAGCGTGCGGCCCTGCGCGCCGATGACGTCGAAGTGAACCAGCTGGCCCTGACGCGTGCGGCCCGTCGCGCGACCGTTCTCGTTCTGCTCCACCAGCACCTCGACCTCGCGGCCGAGCAAACGCTGGTTGATGCGCTCGGACGAGGCAGCGTGGAGCGCCTCCACGATGTGCAGACGTTCCTTCTTCACCTCGGCGGGGACGTCGTCCGGCAGGTTGCGTGCGGCGTACGTGCCGGGGCGCGGCGAGTACGCGGCGACGTGGATGATGTCGAACTGCGTGCGCTCGAGCAGCGCGATGGTGTCCGCGAACTCGGCCTCGGTCTCGCCGGGGCAGCCCACGATCACGTCGGTCACGATCGCCGCGTCCGGCATGCGCGAGCGGATGCGCGCCACACGATCCTCGAAGTCCGCGACGGTGTAGCCGCGGCGCATGCGCAGCAGCATGGACTCCGAGCCGGACTGCACCGGGATGTTGAAGTGCTCGCAGACCTTCGGCTGGTCGGCGACCGCGTCGATGATGCGGTCGGTCATGTCCTTCGGGTACGACGTGAGGAAGCGCACGCGCGAGATGCCCTCGATCGCGTCGATGCCCTCGAACAGCGTCGCGAGGTCGGGGCGTCCGCCGGTCTCGGCGTACAGCCCGGTCGTGTCGGGCTCCAGGTCGTGCCCGTAGGCCTCGACGGTCTGCCCGAGCAGCGTCACCTCTCGCACGCCGTGGGCGGCGAGGAAGCGCACTTCGTCGAGGATGTCCGCCGCCGGGCGCGAGTCCTCGCGGCCGCGTCGCAGCGGGACGATGCAGTACGTGCAGAACTTGTCGCAGCCGTGGATCACGGGCACGTACGCAGTCGGCCCCTTCGGCAGCCCGTAGGTGCCGGGCGCCATCTTGATCGCGCCGCCGTCGAGGTCGCCCATCAGCGCGCCCAGCTCGCCACCGGACACGTCGCGGAGGTCGCCCGCGACCTGCAGGATGCCATCGAACTCCTGCGGTCGCGCCCACACGTCCACGTAGGGGAAGCGCTTGCGCAGGTCGTCCGTCTTCGGGCCGACCATGCAGCCCATGACGGCGATCTTGAACCGCTTGCCCTCGTTGCGGCGCTTGCGCAGAACACCCATGCGCGAGTACGCGCGGTCCTCGGCGTGCTGTCGAACGGAGCAGGTGTTGATGACGACGAGGTCGGCGTCCACGTCGTCATCGACGGCGTGGTACCCGAGTCCTTCGAGGCCCGCGGCGAGCTTGAGCGAGTCTGCCTGGTTCATCTGGCAGCCCAGCGTCCAGATGTGGAAGGTCGACACGGGTGGCTCCCTCTCTGGGGGGCGCGGTTCCGGGCTCCCTCGACGTGGCTCCGCTTGCCGGGCGGGTCGAGGGGATTCGGTGGCGGAGGGGGAGGGATTCGAACCCTCGGTCCCAGAGAACCCGAGACAAGCGCTTAGCAGGCGCCCGCACTAGACCACTATGCGACCCCTCCAGGCCGGACGCCGATCATATTCGGCGTACCCGTCGCGCGTCGAGCGGAGCGTGCGCGGTCGGTCCTCCTTCGAGCACGCCATGCGTCCGGAAATCCGTTCCGAACATGCCTTGACAGCACTAGGACGGTTGTTCTAGTCTCCTCGAACGGGAGCGAACAGGCGTTCTGCTCAGGCGCTCCCGGTGTCGGATGTGCGGTTACGGGGGTTCCACCATGATGTTTGCCATCGTTCTCGGAACGATCATCGGCGCGGCCGGGGCGACCCTGCTTCGCCAGTGGGCTGGGGGCGCCTTGAACGCCGGGGAGGACTACGCGGTCATCACGCCCGCCTTCTTCCCTCGGCTTGCGCCCTCAGAGCGAGTGCCGCGGTACACCCCGCGTCTGTGGCACCGCGCCGCCTAGCCGCCGTCTAGATCACGCCGGGCCAGCGGCGGGGGCCGGTGCTCGGGGGCTGTCGTAGACTCGCGTCATGACGCCCCCGCACCCGCTCGCGGCACGCTTCCTCCTCGACGCTCAGGATGAGTTCCTCCGCGCCATCGACCACATCCCCGCGCCCGGTCGAGGAGGCCCGCTCGGCCGCCTCAACGCGGCGGGCTGGGTGATCGCCCACGCCGCGTGGTCGCACGACTACTTCGTCAACGTCCTCGCCGCCGGTCGCGAGCCCGATGCATGGGCCGCGCAGTGGGCTGCCGCCCAGCGCGAGGCGACGCTCGCGCGCCCGCTCCCCACGCCCTACGCCGAGGCACGCGACGCCTACCTCGCCATCACTGCGCGAGCGAGCGAGGTCGTCGAGTCGCTCGATGCCTCGACGTTCGGGCGCGAGATCCAGACGCGCTACGGCCCGAGCACCGTCGGATACGTCATCTGCCGCGCGCCCGCGCACCTGTTCGCGCACGCCGGTGAGCTCGCCGTCATCGGTGCGCTGGTGACCGCACCCGACCTCGACCTGCCGGGCGCGCTCCCCCGTGTCGCTGGCACCGACATCGTCCCGTCCGAGGAGGGCGAGGCGTCGGCTCGCCCGCCGCTGATCGTGCGACTGCTCCTGGACGCGCAGCACGAGTTCGCCCGCGTCGTGGAGGCGATGCCGCAGCCCGCTGCCGTCGGCTCCATCGCGCGCGTGCATCCCGGCGCAAAGACGATCGCCGAGGTCGCGAACCACGAGTCCGAGTCCTGGAGCACGGAGCCGCGCATCTGGTCCGGCGCCGCGATCCTCGGCCGCGCCTCCCTCGACCCCGTGCCCACCTACGACGAGGCGCGCGCCGCCTACCGCGCAGCGCTCGAGGGCAGCGCCCCCGTGCTCGCTGCATTGAGTGCGGACGACCTCGCGCGGCCGATGAGTGACAGCACGATCGGCGTCGAGGTCGTCCGCAGCGCGGCGCTGCTGTTCGCGCGGGCCGGTGAGTTGAACGCGCTCGCCTCGCTGTTCGGTGGCGAGGACCTCGGCCTGCCGGGGAGCCTCGCGCACGTCGCGGAGCAGCCCGCATGACGGGCGCGCCGGCGGTCGGCCCGCAGATCATCGTCGGCTCGGTCTTCGCGCCGCCGGACGATCCGCTGCCGCGATTACTCGTGACGCGCCACTGGCCGAGCGGCATCGTGCGCGGCTCGGTCGACCAGTGGGAGCCGAACCTCGGCCCCCGTGCTGAGATCGCCGACGCGTTCGCCGCGGGCACGCTGACTCGCGCTGCGTTCGAGGATGCTTATCGCGGGCAGGTCGCGGAGCGGCCGAGCCTCCTCGACTGGGCTGCGCGTATGGCGACGAACACGGGCGTCGCGTTGCTCTGCGAGTCGCCCGAGGGCACGCCGTGCCACTGCACGCTGCTCGCCGAGATCCTGCGCGAGCGACTCGGCGCGTGACCGCGGACCGCGCCCTGATCGAGGCCGTGCGCGCCGGACTGGCCGATGCTGCCGACCCGTCGAAGGCCGCGCCCATGCAGGCGTACATGAAGTCCGCCATGCCGTTCTACGGCGTGCCGAGCCCTGTCGTCCGGCGCGTGTGCTCGGCCGTCCATGTTGCGCATCACCTCGACACGTTTGAGGCATGGCGCGACACGCTGCTCGCTCTGTGGCGCGAGGCAACGCACCGCGAGGAGCGCTACGCCGTTCTCGATCTCGCGGGACGCCGCCCCTACGCGCGCTATCTGACGCTCGCGGCGCTGCCGATGCTCGAGGAGTTCGTCGTCACCGGCGCGTGGTGGGATCTCGTGGACGGCACGGTGCGGCTCATCGGCGAGGTGATGCGCAGCGATCGCGCGGCGATGACGCTGGAGATGCGTGCGTGGAGCACCGACCAGGTGCTGTGGAAGCGGCGCGTCTCGATCATCTGCCAGCTCGGCCGTAAGGCCGACACGGACCTCGACCTGCTGTACGCGTGCATCGAGGCGAACCTCGACGATCGCGAGTTCTTCATCCGCAAGGCGATCGGCTGGGCGCTCCGCCAGTACGCGTGGACAGATCCGCCCGAGGTGGTGCGCTACGTCACCGCACACGCCGACCGGCTCAGCCCGCTCAGCAAGCGGGAGGCGCTGAAGAACGTCCTGAAGTCGGGCGCGATCGCCGCGATCCCCTAGGGCCACCTCGAATGTCCGGGACAAGAACAACGCCCCGAGTTGCCTCGGGGCGTTGCGATGAGTCGAGGTGGGCGCGGGACTAGATCTCGCGGACGACCATGCCGTTCGGCGCCCAGCGCCAGGTACGGAACTTCGCGTTCTTGATACCCGCGACCTTCGCGAAGTCCTTCGCCTCGGCCAGCGTCCCCGCGGGGACGTACAGGTAGAGGTCGGTGTTCTTCGTCTGCAGCCTCGACCACACGTACTTCGCCTGGTCGAGGGAGACTGTCTCCTTGGACTCCACCTGCGCCACCGCCACCGGGTAGTTGCCCGGGTAGGCGACGGTCACGATGTCCGGGAAGACCTTCTCGCCCGTGCCGCGCGGCTCGATCGCCATGGTCGGCTCGGGGAGGTTCACGTAGGTGCGGAGGTCCGGGTTCTCCTCGTTCGGGAACGCGAAGCGCTCGCGCGCGATCGCGTTCACGGTCTCGGCGAGGTTGTAGCGGCGCGACTCCTCGTTGCGACGCCACTCGACGCGGACTCCACGCCACGGCGCCTTCTCGCGGCGCTGGCGCGCAGCGAAGCGCGAGAGGTCCATCGCCTGGTTCACGAGGAAGCCGAGGAGGAAGACCAGCGACACGACCAGCGCCAGCACCGTGACCGGGCCGATGGTCACGCCTGCGAGCACGACGATCGCCGGGCCCGGGACGATGAACGCGAGGGCATACAGCGCGGCGAACAGCGTCAGCGCGATGAAGCTCTTGGCGGACGGCGCACGGTAGGTGGAGACGACCGGCTGGTGGATGCCCTTGGTCGCGGGCACCTGCAGGACGGGGGGCGGCTCGTCGGCCTTTTCTGCCTTCGCCGGAGCCTCGGCCTTGGCGGCCGGCGCGGCGGCGGGGGAGTGACCGGCGTCAGCGGCGGCGGGAGCGCCGGAGCCACCACCGACCATCGAGCGGGCGGCAGCCTTGTCGGCGTACCAGAGCTCGTTGATCTGGACGAACTTCTTGGAGGCATCCGGCACGGCGCTGTCCGGGAAGATCGCGCTTACGGGGCAGGCCGGCTGGCACGCGCCGCAGTCGATGCACTCCGAGGGGTTGATGTAGAGCATCCGGTCGCTGTCCTCGAAGTGGATGCAATCCACCGGGCAGACCGAAACGCACGCCTGGTCCTTCGTATCGATGCAGGGATCGGTGATGACGAACGGCACAGGGACACCTTCCCGTAGACACTACGGCGTCACAGCGGACTCGCCGCGATCCTACTGTCGCGCTCCCGTGCCGTCTATTCGTCCCCGCCATCGCCCGAGGCGGGCGGCCCCATCGCGCGGGCCGGCGGCTGCGGCAGGAGGGCGGGGGCGCTACCCTGTCGGCTCGGAGGGGTGCCGGAGCGGTCGAACGGAACCGTCTTGAAAACGGTCGTCCTCGCAAGTGGACCGTGGGTTCGAATCCCACCCCCTCCGCCAGTTTCCCAATCCAGCCGTCGGCTGAGGAGTCCGCATCCCGGACGACCCTCGTGAATCGGCGCGGGTTGCCGACTATATGGAAAGACGCGTGTTCTCCAACATGCGGCCCAGAGTTGAAACGGCGTCTGTGGTGGTTCAACCGAACCCGGAACTTGACGTCCTCGTCACCGAGATTGCCGAGCTGCGCCCGCTGCCCGTCGTCGCCCTGCGCGTCCTCGAGCTCGCCGAGGGCGACCGGTTCTCCGCGCACGAGCTGGCGCAGACCGTGTCCGCCGACCAGGCGCTGACCGCCAAGATCCTCCGCCTCTCCAACTCCGCCTACTACGGCTTCCCTCGCCGCATCACTACCGTCCGCGACGCCGTGGTGCTGCTCGGCTTCCGCGCCGTGCGCTCCGCCACCCTTGCCTCCTGCGTCATCGAGGCGCTCCCGGGGGGCACGGTGATGGACCCGGCAGAGGCATGGCGCTTCTCCGTCAGCGTCGGCATGCTCGCCGAGGTGCTCTCCCGCGCCACGCGTGAGCACACCGACGAGGCGTTCACCGCGGGCGTCCTGCACAACATCGGCCGCCTCGCCATGGACCAGCACCGCCCGGACGACCTGCGCCGCTGCGTCGAGGTGGCTCAGACGCGCGGGTGGACCGTCGCCCAGGCCGAGCGCCAGGTCCTCGGCTACACCGACGCCGAGGTGGGTGGGGCGCTCGCCCTGCACTGGAACTTCCCGCCGAACCTCGCGGACGCGGTTGCGCGACATAATCTCGATGTGAACGCGCTGCCGGACCCGAAGAGCCTCGCGGCTTTCGTCATCCGTGCGCGGCTCTTCGCTCGCGCCTCCGGCCTCACGGACGGCGTGGAGCCGCTCTCGGTCGAGCCGGCATCCGAGGAATGGAACGTCCCGCCGCTCTCGCGCAGCCTCGCGCAGACGGGCGGCATCGCCGGCATCGCGGAGCGCGTGGCCGCCTTCGTGGAGAGCGCCGTCGCCCGGGCTTAGTGGGCCCGCAGTATCGAGAATGCTTCGAGGAGTCGCGTTGGCGTCACGGGCTCGTGACGGCCATGGCCGATGCTCTGTATTCAAGCAGACAGAAGCCATCTCGCCCCGTCTGCCAGCGTTAGGTCTCACCTGTGTCCCGCGCCGAACTGAACGCCCGTAACCTCGGGAATGTCCTCGCCTCGCTCCATGGCTACCTCCAGGCTGGAGGGCCACTGTCGATCGAGACGCGGCACGGCGAGGCCGTCCACGAGAACGAAATCGTGTTCCGGGTCGCGGACTGGGATGCCTTTGTCCAGGCGCTGGAGCCGACCGCGGGGCTCGCGGACATGGCTTCGCCCACCGCGGAGGCTGCCCCGTCGGCCCCGCCGCCGTTCGGCACCTCGGTCTAACGGTCGCGCTCGGGCCGCTCGCGCCTAGCCCCCATGCTCGGTAGTGGTAGTATCGCCAGCGGGCCGCCGTCGGTGGCCCTCTTTTACGTCAACGTTCGGCCGCTCCGCGGCCTCTAGCGAGGCGGGATTCGAGGCGTCATGAAGCTGCACGAGTATCAGGCGAAGGAGCTGCTGGCTCGCTTTGGCGTGCCGGTGCCGAAGGGGCGCGTTGCGCGCACCCCCGAGGAGGCCGAGGCCATCACGCGAGAGCTGGGCGGCAGTAGCGTCATTAAGGCGCAGGCCCACACCGGCGCCCGCGGCAAGGCCGGCGGCGTGAAGGTCGCCAAGACCCCCGAGGAGGCGAAGGCGCACGCTCAGGCGATCCTGGGCATGCAGCTCGTCACCCACCAGACCGGCCCCGCCGGACTGCCCGTCTCCGCCGTGCTGGTCGAGGAGCTCGTCGACATCGACCGCGAGATCTACCTCTCGGTCGCGATCGACAACACGCCCGGCATGCCGGTGATCATCGCCTCCGCTCAGGGCGGCATGGACATCGAGGAAGTCGCGGCCACCAGCCCGGACGCGATCCACAAGCAGCACGTCGACCCGGCCTGCGGCTTCCAGCCGTTCCAGGGCCGCGACCTGGCCTTCAAGATCGGCCTCGGCGGCGACCTGCTCGGCCCGGCCACCAAGCTCATCGGCGACCTGGTGAAGGCGTTCGAGGCGAGCGATGGGGCGATCGCGGAGATCAACCCGGTCGTGGTGACGAAGGACGGTCGCCTGCTGGCCGCCGACGCCAAGTTCTCCACGGACGACAACGCCGACTACCGCCAGAAGGCGCTCACCGAGCAGCGTGACCGCTCTCAGGAGGACGACCGCGAGCTGGACGCCCACGACCACGGCATCCAGAACTACGTCGCGCTGGACGGGGACATCGGCTGCCTCGTCAACGGCGCGGGCCTCGCGATGGCGACGATGGACGGCATCAAGTTCGCGGGCGGCGAGCCGGCGAACTTCCTGGACATCGGCACGGCGAACAACCCGGAGGCGATCGCCGCGGCGCTCCGCCTCATCGGCTCGGACCCGAACGTGAAGGCCGTGCTGGTCAACATCTTCGGTGGCCTGGCGCGCACGGACGTGATCGCCGAGGGCGTCATCCTGGCCAAGCGGCAGGGGATGATCTCCCAGCCCACCGTGGTGCGCCTGTCGGGCACCAACGTGGACATCGGCAACAAGATCCTCGACGACGCGACCGACGTTGAGCTGATCCGCGCGGACGGCTTCGCAGACGGCGCCCGCAAGGCCGTCGCGGCCTCGCGCGGCGAGAAGTAAGGGGGCCGCACGATGGCCGTATTGATGAACAAGGACAGCCGCGTCGTCATCCAGGGCTTCGGCGGCGCGGGCCAGCGCGAGGCCAAGACGAGCATCGCCTACGGCACGCAGGTCGTCGCCGGCGTCACCCCCGGCCGTGGGGGACAGACGATCGAGGGCGTCCCGATCTACAACACCGTCGAGGAGGCCGTCACGGCCCACCAGGCGAACGTCTCGCTGATCTTCGTCCCGGCGCCCTTCGCCGCGGACGCGATCCTGGAGGCGGAGCGCGCGGGCGTGCCGCTGATCATCTGCATCACCGAGGGCATTCCGACCCTCGACATGGTGAAGGTGAAGCGCGTCCTCAAGAACTCCAAGTCGCGCCTCATCGGCCCGAACTGCCCGGGCGTCATCTCGGTCGCCGAGCGCTCGCGCGCCGGCATCATGCCGGTGGACGTCTACCTGGAGGGCAGCGTCGGCGTCATCTCCCGTTCCGGCACGCTGGTGTACGAGGCGGTCGACCAGCTCACTCGCCTCGGCATCGGCCAGTCGGGCAGCCTCGGCGTCGGCGGTGACCCGATCATCGGCACGACCCAGCGCGAGGCGCTCGAGCTGTTCGAGGCCGACCCCGACACCGCGGCGATCGTGCTGATCGGCGAGATCGGTGGCACGGCGGAGCAGGAAGCGGCCGAGTACATCAAGACGATGAAGAAGCCGGTTGTCGCCTTCATCGGCGGCGCCACGGCGCCTCCGGGCCGCCGCATGGGCCACGCGGGCGCGATCATCTCCGGCGCGGCGGGCACCGCCTCCGCGAAGCAGCAGGCGCTCCGCGAGGCCGGCGCCACCGTGGTGGAGAACCCCGGTGACATCGGCAGCACGATGCAGCGCGTGCTGAAGGAGAAGGGGCTCGCGTAGCCCTCGATCGCTTCGGTTCCAGAACGACAGGGGCGCCCGAGAGGGCGCCCCTGTTGGTTTGGTGCACGTTACTGCTTAGCGTCGCTAAACAGGTTCTCGATGCTGTCGATAACCATGCGCGTCCAGGCGATCATCGAGCGTACCCGCATGTCGAGTGTGTCATTGTCAGCGCAGGGTTCTGGAGCCTCCCGGACGGCCACGTCGATCGCCATGTCGGGATTCCCTTGGACGTTCATCCCAGGTACATAGCCGGACAACCTGAATCGAGCGACGAGGGTGCCGGACTCCAAGAGACCATCGGAAGTCACCATTAGGTAATCGAGTGCGCATCCCTCCGGCAAGAGAATCACCGGGTTCATGTTGGAGCGCCAGGATCCCACGAGGTGAAGTTGACGGTGTCTGTCTTTGCGCGCCCAGTCGTGCAGGATTCCGATCGTCCGATTGCCGTTCAGGATCATCAGATGAGCGTCGATTGCTGGCACGTTGTAAGGCTGAATGGATTCCACGAGGGACATGAGTCGCTGGTTTCCGAGCACCGGTTTTAGATGCCACCGAGCTCTCCGGAACTCCTCCTGCGAGTAGCAGACCGGAAACTCCAACTGATGCTCGTTCGGGGGTGGATTCTTGCCCGTCTCGAGCACGGCGGCCGCGTACACGCAGCCGTCGAGAGCCGCGCGAAGTTGGTAGAGCAGTTCACCCAACTCGAAGGAAAGCGCCTTCGGAAGGTCGTAGCTGCACTCCGCGTGCAACTCGCCGCTGCCGTCGTTGTTCACCCTGATGAAGGCGTGATAGGGCTCGCTCTCGATGAACGCGTTCCACGTCGCAGCGAATGCTTCGTTGTGTGACTCCGCGCGCCGAACGCGGTCCCGGCATCCTTGAAACGCCCCGAGGGGGCTCATCTCCCTTCCCTCGTCGTTCCTAGCACGGGGCCCTCGACTACTGCTTCGCGATCCGCGACAACCCCCCGAGGTACGGGCGGATCGCCTCCGGCAGCGTGACGGTGCCGTCCGGCTGCTGGTGCGTCTCGAGGATCGCGGCGAAGGTGCGCGGGAGCGCGACGCCTGAGCCGTTGAGCGTGTGCAGGTGGCGCACGCGGCCCTCGGCGTCGCGGTAGCGCAGGTTCGCGCGGCGCGACTGGAAGTCGAGGAAGTTCGAGACGCTGGAGACTTCCAGCCACTCGTTCGCGCCGGGCGCCCACACTTCGATGTCATAGGTCATGGCGCTGCTGAACGTCAGGTCGGCGGTGGCCAGGCGCAGCACGCGGTACTTCAGGCCCAGCGGCCGGATGATGTCCAGCGCGTCCTGCACGATCTGCTCCAGCGCGGCCCACGAGTCTTCCTCGGGGACGAACTGCACCATCTCCACCTTGTCGAACTGGAAGCCTCGCTTGATGCCGCGCACGTCGCGGCCGGCGCTGAACTGCTCGTGTCGGAAGCAGGGCGTGTAGGCCGCGTGCTTCAGCGGCAGCATCGCCGCGTCCAGGATCTCCTCGCGGTACATGTTGGTCACGGGGACCTCGGCGGTGGGGATCAGCCAGAGGTCGGTGTCCTCCGCGTGGAACATGGTGTTCGCGAACTTCGGCAGCTGGCCGGTGCCGACCAGCGTCTCCTCCCGCACCAGTGCGGGCGGGTAGATCTCGCTGTAGCCCTGCGCGAGGTGCACATCCAGCATCCACGAGATGAGCGCGCGCTGCAGGCGGGCGCCGTCGCCCTTCAGGATGTAGAACGGCGCGCCGGAGATCTTCGTGCCGCGCTCGAAGTCGATGACGCCGAGCTCCGGGCCGAGGTGCCAGTGCGGGTGCATCGCGTCGTCGATCGCGGGCGTGGGCCAGTCCTTGATCGGCACCGGGGTGTCCAGGCGGCGCTCGAATCCGGTCGCCCCGTCGCCCTCGATCACGACGACGGAGTCCTCCTCGCCGCCGACGGGGACGTCGGGGTGCGGCAGGTTGGGCATGTAGAGCAGCAGCGACTCCAGCTCGCGCTCCGCGTTGCGCAGGATCTCCTCGTACCGGTCGAGGTCAGTGGCCACGGCGCGCTGTGCGTCGATGAGCGCCTGCCGCTCGGCAGCATCCTTCGCCGCGCCGATGCGCTTGCCCGCGTCGTTGCGCTCGTGCCGCATGCGCTCGACGTCCGCGAGGACGGAGCGGCGCTGCTCGTCCGCCGCGAGGATTGCCTCCAGCGGTGCGTCGGTGTGTCGATCGGCCAGCGACTGGCGGACCTCGTCGGTGCGTTCGCGGATGGTCTGGATGGAGAGCACGGCGGTCATCCTCGCTATGCGGCTACGCCGCGGGCTTCGCTGACTGAGCGCTGGCCGCGAGGCCGGCTGGATGCTGCTACGAACCCGAAGTGTCGCGCACCGCGGCGATGGCGGCGAGCGCCAGTTCACGCACGTCCTCCGCCACCTCGCCCCGCCGACCGCGCTCCTCGAAGAACGCGGGGCGACGCATCAGGGTTGCCTCGTCCACCCACGCCCAATGGTCGGCGTCGTGCGGCAGCGCTGTAGCGTCGCCGATGGGCCGGGTGAAGTAGATCAGGTCGATGTGCTGGTGCGGGCCGGGCAGGCTGCCATCACGCGGGATGTCGTACACCGCCATCGCCGCAGGCACGGCGAGCTGCGGGGGGTGCGAGTAGGCGAAGGGGAACCCACCGACGATCTCCACTTCCAGCCCGGTCTCCTCGCGCACCTCGCGCAGCACGGCCTGCACCGGGTCTTCGTTGACCTCGACGTGCCCGCCGGGCGGCAGCCAGCGGTCGAGGCGCGGGTGCCAGTGCAGGGCGGTGCGCCCGCCGACGGAGACGAACCCCGTCACGGTGTAGTGCCGCGGCAGCGCGCTGGCGTCGAGGGGCGCATCGGACGGTGGCGTGTCGGTCATGCGCCCGAGCGTAGCAGCGCCCCTCGACCCCGCGCGAGGCGCGCTGCGGCGGCGACGACCTAGCGGACGAGCGTCACGGCCGTGGTTCCGGCGAACCCGGTGGGGAACGCCTTGCGGAACCCGTCGCTGAGGAATGCAGGGCCGTCCACGACCAGCAGCTGGTAGTTGCCGTTGGGCTCCTGCGCCCAGACGCCCTTTACGCCGGTCTGTAGTCCGCGCGCGCTCGCCTCAAGATCCGCCACGGAGCCGCCGAGGAACACGGCGAGCCCTTGGCCGGAGGTGGTGAACGCGACGGAGCCCGCGAACCGGCCGCTCACACCGGTCGCGCCGGCGGCCGGCGTCGAAGATGCGCCGGGCGCGGTGACCGTGGGCGTCGGCGTCGGTGCTGCGCTCTGCGCCGTCACGATCCGGGCGGTCCACTGTCCCGCCACCGCCGGGCAGCCCGCCTTCGCGGGAGCCGAGAAGCCACCGAGGATGGTGGACGACCCAGAGGTCAGGCCAACCACCGACGCCGTCGGCGCCGGTCGGCTAGGTGTGCGCACCCCAACGTGGAAGGACATGCCGTCCGCGAGCGTGATGTCACGAAGGTCGACCGGGTAGCTGCATGTGCCCTCGGTGTAGCTAATGGTCAGGCGGTCGATCACGTTCTTGTCCGCGCCGGACGACAGTTCGATGGTGCCGCCCACGCCGAGGTTGATCGATGAACTCACCGCTCCGCGGTAGACGGTTCGCGGGGGAATCCCCGGCCCGGCGGTCCCGGCCGATGTGCCTTTCGCGAGGTACGTCGCACGCGTGGTGCATGACGTGTTGGACACCGGATAGTCGTAGCTCACCGTGCCGATCATCATGCCGCCATCACCCGTCGCACCGCCGAACCAGCGGTTGGTGGCACTGTCTCCCGGGGCGCTCGGAGTCGCGGATCCTCCGAAGAAGCTGGTGGTGTTTGGAGCGAGGGTGATCGTCGCGCCTCGGGTGCCGCTGCAACCATCCAGTCCGGAGAAGGTGGTGGTGATCGTGACCTTGCCGCCATCAGCGTCGGAGATCAGCTTGACGGAGTCGTTGCTGCTCATGCCGCCGCTGTACGTCTCATTTGGAGGCAGTGCCGCAGACGCGGTCGCGATGAACGCGAGCGAGGTGACGAGCCCGATGGTGACGAGAGCCAGCCCGCCAGTCCATCGTCGGAACGCGATCCTGTGCGCATGCAGCCCTCCTGTCCGCGTGCCGATCAGGCGCCGCTGACCGTACGCGCGTGCATCGGGCGCGTCAATCACAGGTGAAATCGCACCAGGTCTGGGGGCGCCGGAGCCCTCGCGGCTAGCGCTGCTCGACGAGCTGCTTGAACGCCCACAGCGAGTCGCGGAGCGCCTGCACGCGATTCGGGCGGTGCAGCGTCGCCTCGAGGATGTTGCCGGCGAGGCCGCCCGCGGGGATGTAGGTGAGCTCGACCGTCAGGTGCACCTCGCGGGTGCTCTCCGCGTGCACCGCCCACGTCAGGGCCTCTACTGCGCCGTCGCCGTCGCGCACGAAGGTCACCGCGCCGGCCTCGATGCCCCCGCGCCGCAGGCGACCCTGCTCGCTGCGCCCGGGGAGGACGAGCGTGAACGACCAGCCCTCGTCGTCCGCGCGGAAGTCACGGAACGCGGGCGCGAGCCACTGGTCGTACGTGTTGAGGTCGAGGATGCGCTGCTGGACGGCGTGCGCGGGGGCATGCAGGTGCACGTCCTCGCGGATGCGCGCGGGGGCGGGCATCAGGCCCCGCCGTCCTCGGTCGGTTCTCGATCCTCGTGGATCGTGTCGGTCGTCGCCCGCTCGCGGAGCGCCGGGAACAGAATGACCTCGCGCAGCGAGTGCTCGCCTGTGATCAGCGAGACGAGGCGATCGATGCCGATGCCGAGGCCGCCCGCGGGGGGCATGCCGTGCTCCAGCGCGGTGAGGAAGTCGACGTCCATCATCTCGGCCTCCTCGTCGCCGGCGGCGGCCTTGCGGGCCTGCTCCTCCATGCGCTCGCGCTGGTCGACCGGGTCGTTCAGCTCGGAGTAGGCGTTGGCGATCTCGAAGCCGAGCGCGAACAACTCGAAGCGCTCGACGGTGTCGGGGTCATCGATCTTCTTCTTCGCCAGCGGAGAGAGCGCGGTCGGGTAGTCCATCAGGAACGTGGGCTGGATCAACTTCGGCTCCACGTACTCGGACACCAGCGCGTCGAGGATCGTGGCCCACGAAGCGCCGGGTGCGAACGCGACGTGCCGCTGCTGCGCGAGCGCGGCGAGGGTCTCGGTCGTCGGGTAGTCCTTGTAGTCGATGCCGCCGTGCTGCATCAGGGCGTCGCGGTACGTGATCCGCGCGAACGGCGCGCGCAGGCTGACCACGTGGTCGCCGTGCTGCACCTCCGGCGTGCCGAGGACGCTGGTGGCGACACTGGCGAGGAGCTCTTCCACCATCCGCGCAACGTCGTTGTAGTCGGCGTAGGCCTCGTACGACTCGAGGAGCGTGAACTCCGGGTTGTGGCGGAAGGAGACGCCCTCGTTGCGGAACACGCGGCCGATCTCGAACACCTTCTCGAAGCCGCCGACCAGCAGCCGCTTCAGGTGGAGCTCCAGCGAAATGCGCATGAACAGGTCGCGGTTCAACTCGTTGTGGTGCGTGATGAACGGACGCGCGGCGGCGCCGCCGGCCTCCTCCTGAAGCACCGGTGTCTCCACCTCGACGAACTCGCGGTCGAGGAAGAAGCGGCGCACGGCGGAGACGATCCGCGCGCGCTGGAACGCGATCTCGCGGGAGCGCTCGTTGGCGATCAGGTCGAGGTAGCGCTGGCGGTAGCGCGTCTCGACGTCCGTCAGCCCGTGGTACGCGTCCGGCATCGGCCGCACGGCCTTCGTGATCACGCGCCACGACACCACCGAGACGGTGACCTCGCCGGTGCGCGTCCGGAAGAGCGTCCCGGAGACCTCGAGGAAGTCACCGAGGTCGACGAGGTCGAGGTTGCCGAAGTCCGGCAGCGCGTCGCGGCGGAAGTGCAGCTGGATGCGCCCGGAGACGTCGCGCAGGTCGAGGAAGGCGGCCTTGCCCATCACGCGCTGCGCGGTGACGCGCCCGACGATGGTGACGCCCAGCCGATGGAACGGGTCGGACGACTCCGCGAGCGCCGCGATCGCCTCGGCAGCGGCCTCGGGGCCACCGCGCTCAACCTCGAACGCCTCGTACGTGGCGACGGCTTCGGCGGTGGTGTGCGTACGTGCGACGCGCGCCGGGTAGGCGTCCCCCTGCGCGAGGAGGCGCTCCCGCTTGTCGAGGCGCTGGGCGATGAGTTCCTGTTCGGAGGGCATGGCTCTCAGTAACGCATAGCGCGGAAATACGCGCTCGGGGGTGGGCGTTCGGCTCGGCGGGGTGCGGGGCGAAGCCCCGTCTCTCACTCAGAACCCTCCCGCGCCGGGACGGGCAGGGCCGCCGCTCGATGTCTCGGCGGCGGCGCGACCTCGCTACGCGATGGTCGTGACCGTGAGCTCCACGTCGCCGGCGGGAGCCTTGATCATCACCGTGTCGCCCTTCTTCTTGCCGAGCAGCGCCCGGCCGACGGGAGACTTGTGGCTGATGCGGCCCTGCGTCGGGTCCGCCTCGGCCGGGCCGACCACCTGGTACTTCTGGCTCTTCCCCGCGGCGTTCTTCACCGTCACGGTCGAGCCGACCTGTACCTGCTTCGACTTCGAAGCCGCGTTCTCGTCGATGATCGAGACGTTCTCGAGCTGCCGCTCGATCTCGCCGATGCGGCCTTCGAGGAAAGCCTGCTGGTTCTTGGCGTCTTCGTACTGGGCGTCCAGCTGGTCCGGGCCCAGCTCCTGCGCTTCGCGGATCGCTGCGGCGACCTCGGCACGGCGCACCGTCTTGAGCTCATGAAGCTCCGCCTCCAGGCGCTGCAAGCCAGCGCGAGTCAGGAGTACAGGCTCTTCTGCCATCTCGGGAGTCCTCATCCGCGGAGGTGGGCGCGGGCGCGCCGGAAATCCTCGCTGCGTCTCAACGTCACGAAGCGGGCCAGCGCGGGGCCGGTCCGCTGACCAGATCTGAATCTGTTGAGGCATTATAGCCAGATCGCGCCCTCGCTCACAAGCGAGTAGCACGAGCGTTCGATTGCAGACCCGCAACGAATGCCGCCCGTCGCTCCGGGTGGGCCATGCGGGCGTTCGACCGGTCGCGGGAGGGCGGTGCTAGACTCGGGGAGGCGGGGCGTCCGAGGTCGATCCTCGGATCGGAGGGCGTCGCCATTCCTGCCACCCCCACGCGAGTTGCAGCACTGGCCGGCGCCGTACTGGTGCTCGCGCTCCTTGGCGGCGTCGCCGGGGCGCTGGTTACTGTGCGCCTCGTCGTACCCCGTGTCGCCGCCGTGCCCGCTGCCGCCCCCACCGCCGAGGTCGCCGTCACGAGCGCCCGCGCCGCGATCGTCGAGCGTGCCATGCCGGGCATCGTCACGGTGCTCGCCGACCTCCCGGCGCGCACGGACGCGCAGGGCCAGCGCATCGAGTCGGAGAACATCGGCTCCGGGATCGTCATCCACGAGGCCGGCCTCGTCCTCACGAACTACCACGTCGTCTCGGGTGCCGCGCGGCTCACGGTCGTGCTGAGCACCGGCGAGCGCCGTTCGGCGAGCTATGTGGCGGATGACTCGCCGTTCAACGACATGGCGCTCCTCCGAGTGCAGGGAGGCGGTCTGCGAGCGGTCGCCCTGGGCGACTCTGACGCGCTGAAGCCCGGCGACTCGCTCACCGTCATCTCCAGCGGGCTCGTGACCTTCGAGAACCAGGTGAAGGCCGGCGTGGTCTCTGCGGTGCACCTCGACTTCCCGCGCCCCGGCGTGGTGCTGCAGGACATGCTGCAGACGGACGCGGCGGTGAACCACGGCGACTCCGGCGGAGCGGTGCTGAACGACCGCGGCGAGGTGGTGGGCCTGGTCACCACGGTCGTGCGACAGAACCCCAGCGGCGAGTCTGTCGAGGGTGTCGGCCTCGCCCACTCGATGAACTCGCTGCGCAAGACCGTGGACGCCGTGGTCGCCTCGGGCGTGAACCCGCGCCCCCGCCTGGGCATCGAACGGCTGGGGACACAGCACACGCCGGTCGACCGCACGAAGTTGCCCGCGAACTCGCCGTACGCGGACGGCGTGGCTATCGTGGCGGTAGACCGTGGAAGCCCGGCCGAGGCCGCCGGCATCCGCGTAGGCGACGTGGTCACCGCCGTGAACGGGCAGCCGATTGAATCGCTGGCCCCGTTCGTGAACCTGCTCGGTGTCTCCCCCGCCGGGCGTGATGTGCAGCTGACCGTCTTCCGAGACGGACGCCAGCGCGCTGTGACCGTTTCGCCTCGACCGGCTGCCGCCGCTCGCTGACAGGGAGATCGCCATGGACGACCGCCGCCCGCCGAACCCGTACCGGCCGGACCCGCCCCTGTTCCCGCCCGACGACGACGGGCCGGAGGACGAGCCGCTGGTGCGTCCTCGTCGTCGCCGCGAGGAGCACGAGGATCTCACGCCGCGCTTCGAGCGTGACGCGCCCGCTCCCGTATTCGACGACGGCAACGATTCGCCCCCAGCGCCTCCGGGCGAGCCGTGGCGCTGGGACGAGGACGACGAGTTCGACGACTTCGGTGGCCGCCGCAGCAATCGCGGTCGCGGCGACGGTGGTGGCGGATACGCCAGCGACCGCGGGCTGGTGCGCATCGTGGCGCTGCTGGCGGTGCTTGGCGCGATCGTGGCCGCACTGGTGCTGCCGTGGTCCCCGGTGCGCGTGATCGGCCGCGACTCCACGGCCCCGACAGGCACGGACGGCATCACCGCGAGCGCGCGCGACAACATGCCGACGCTCCCCAACGGCTTCACCGCGCTCAGCAAGCTCTACGACGTCCGCGTTCCGGACGGCGCGAAGGGCCCGTGGTCCATCGAGGTCACGCTCACGCAGGCGACGCAGGATGCCTCGAACCTTGGCATGTACGCCTACGACGGGTCGCGGTGGACGCGGATCGCGAACGTCGCGCTCGCACCCGGCGGCACGGCCGCATCGGGTGATGTGGCGAGCCCGCCCGGCGCGCTCGCCGTGCTGCGGCGAACGGGGCAGGCGAAGGCGCTCGCGCTGATCGTGCAGGCCGGCGATCGCCTCGACACGCGCGCGCTCGATGCGACCTCGATCGTCGCGGTCATGGGCGCGTCCGTCGGCAACGACGGCGCACTGCAGGCGACCAACGGCGCGCTCCAGGGCATCGCCCCGAGCGCGGGCAAGGCGAAGGTCTACCTCGGCGTCAGCGACGGCACCGAGACGCAGGGCCTGGTGAAGGCGCTGTCCTCGACCACGCTGCAAGGCGCGCACGCCGAGTCCATTGCCGCCGCGGCGAAGAGCCAGAACGCCGCGGGCGTGTACCTCGACTACCGCAACCTGCCGGGTGCGCAGAAGGATGCCTTTAGCGCTTTCGTGAAGATGCTGCGCGAGCGGCTGCAGCGCGACCAGCTGGGGCTCGTCATCGGGATCCCGGGGAGCGCTGGCGCCAACGGCGCGTATGACTGGAACGCCCTCGCGGGTTCGGCTGATGGGATCTGGCTCCGCGGCGTCGCCGATCCGGCGGTGTACTACGACCAGATGGAGCAGCTGCTGAGCACGAGGAAGGCTGGCAACACCGACCTCGCCAAGGTGTCGCTGATCCTCGACCGCCGCTCCGTCGACCGCCGCGCGCAGCAGATGTCGCAGCTCTCCCTCCGAGACGCGCTGACCATCGCCAGCACGATCGACCCGAAGGCCGAGGCCACCGCAGCCGCGGCCGGCGGCACCGTGGCGCTCCGCGCGCTGAACCTCGGCGACGCGCAGCAGGGCGCGGGCCTGCGGTGGGACACCACCGCTCGCTCGGTGGCCTTCGCCTACAACGCGGCGGATGGTGCACACAACGTCTGGATCGAGAACCGCTTCTCGGCGGCCTTCCGCATGGACCTCGCGTCGAGGCTCGGCCTCGCCGGGATCGTGGTGGACCAGGCGAAGCAGGACGACGCGCTGCCGGACCTCTGGTCGACCGCGCTGCTGTTCGCGCAGGACGGCTCGGTGAAGCTGGAGCGGCCCTTTGGCCCGTACCTCGCCCCGTGCTGGAGCGCCGCGCAGGGCACCGTGGAGGGCTCCAAGTGCTGGAGCGCGGACGCGACCCCGGCCAGCGTGAACTGGCGCGCACCGCAGCAGAGCGGGACGTACAACGTGCGCCTCGTCGTCTCGGACGGCACTACGTTCGTCGGGCAGGAGTTGGGGCTACGCGTCGGTACCGCGACGCCCACACCGACACCGACGGGCACCGCGACGCCCACGCCGACCGCGACGGCGCGCCCCGGCGGGACCACGCCCGCGCCGACCTCGACGCCGACGCCGCGCCCGACCACGGCCCCGACCGCCGCTCCGACGGCGACGCCCGCTCCCACGAGCGCGCCGACGCCCCCGCCGATCCAGACCTCGACGCCGGTGCCGAGCACGACGCCCCCGCCGGCAACGACGCCCCCGACGACGTTCCCCGGTGGCGTGCCGCCGGGACCCGCGGGCCAGTGAGTCACGTCCGGCGGCAGGCGCCGCACGCCGGAGGGATGCGGGTGATCGCGGGTAGCGCCCGAGGCGTCCCGCTGCGTGGCCCGAAGGGCGCGGACACGCGCCCGACTGCGGCCCGGCTGCGCGAAGCGCTGTTCTCCATGCTGGAGGCGGCCGACGCGGACTTCGAGCAGGTGCTCGACCTGTACGCCGGCAGTGGCGCGCTCGGCATCGAGGCGCTGTCGCGGGGCGACGGCGAGGCAACGTTCGTGGAGGCCGACCCGCGCGCCCTCGAGGCGATCCGAGAGAACCTCGACAAGACCCGGCTGCAGGATCGCGCCCGCGTCACGCTCGCTCGGGTCGAGCGGTGGCGTGCCCCCGCCGGGGCGGCCTACACGCTCGTAGTGGCCGACCCCCCGTATCATGACGCAGCCGCGTGGGACGCGATCGACACGGCCGTGCAAGGCATCCTCGCCCCGCACGCCATGGTCGTCGTGGAGCACGAGGCACACACGGTGCCCCCGGAGGCGCTGGCGGGTCGACCGCTGTGGCGCGCCCGCCGGCAGGGTGCGGGTTCCGTCGCCGTCTATCGGCCCGCCGCAGGGCCCGCAGGAGAGGATGCGTCATGACCGTTGCGCTGTATCCCGGACGTTTTGACCCCGTGACCAACGGTCACGTCGACATCGTTCAGCGCGCGGCGCGTATCTTCGAGGAAGTGGTCGTGGGCGTGGCGATGAGCCGCTCCGCGATCTTCTCGCTAGAGGAACGCATCGAGATGATGCGGAACGCCCTCAAGGGCTGGGACAACGTCCGCGTCACCGCGATCGAGGGTCTGACCGTCGACTCCGCGAAGGCCTGCGGCGCGAGCGTGATCGTCCGAGGGCTTCGTGTCGCGGACTTCACGTACGAGTTCGACATGGCGCTGATGAACCGGAACATGGCGCCAGACATCGAGTCTGTGTACATGATGACCGCGCTGGAGCACCTGTTCGTCAGCGCGACCCGCATCCGTGAGCTCTCCAGCTTCGGACGCGACGTGACCGAGTTCGTCCCGGCCGGGGTGAGCGAGGCGATTGAGAAGAAGTTCGCGAAGACGTCCTAGCGCGTCTCGCGTGGAAGGCTGCTGAGATGGATCTGCTGCACCTGGTCGACCGGCTGGAAGAACTGGTGGCCAGCGCCCAGAAGATGCCCATCGGCAACCGCGCGATCCTCGATCGCCGTCGCCTGCTCGACGTCGTCGATCAGATGCGCATCGCCGTCCCGCAGGAGGTGCGCGAGGCGCAGGACATCGTCGCGCACCGCGATTCGATCCGCCGCGAGGCCGAGGAGGAAGGGCGCATCCTGCTGGCGCAGGCCGAGGAGCGTGCGTCCCGCCTCGTCGAGTCGCACGAGATCACCCAGGCCGCTCGTCAGCGCGCCGAGGAGATTGCGCACGAGGCCGAGGCGCGCCTCGAAGAACGCATCGCCGAGGCGAACGCGGACATCCAGCAGCGAATCGCGGAGTCGCGTCAGATCGCGCGTGAGCAGATGTCCGCTGCGGACGACTACGCGCGCGAGCTGCTGCTCCGACTGCAGCGTCAGCTCGAGGCGTTCGTGGGCAGCGTCCGCAACGGCGTCGAGCAGCTGGAGCCGCAGGCGCCGACCCTGCGTCGCGATGCCTCGGCTGCCCCGATCGTCCGCGAACCCGTCGCGCGCGCGCCGCGCGAGATGCGTGACCTGCGCGTTGACGACTTCGAGGACGACACCCCCTACGACGCGCCGGTGCCGGAACCGCGCAGCTCGAGCCGCTCCCCGATCCCGCTGCACCGTGATGACGAGGACGACGACCTGGAGAACCTGCTGCGCCCGCGCCGCCGCGAAGTCCCGCAGCAGGCGCCCGTGGTCATCGACGACTTCGACAACGAGCCGCTGGACGACGACCCGCTGCTGCAGCCGCGTCGCGAGGGTCGTGACGCGCGTGACTCGCGGGCCGACGACCGCGATCGCCCGCGCGCCCGGCGCGAGGATGACGACTACAGCGACGACGAGTAGGGCGGCAGGCGGCGATCGGCTCGCGCGCCGCGGGCTTTCGCTAGGAAGCCCAGAGCTCGGCGAGCAGCCGGCGGAACGCGCTCATGCCGTCGGGCGCCTGGTCGCCGGTGAGCAGCGCCTCGCCGTGATCGATGCCCTTCAGCACCACCACCCGCGAGGCGGGAATCGTCGCGCGCTTCCGAAACTCCGCGATCGACTCGCGCGCCGATAGGTCCCCCTCGGACGCCATGAGCGCGATGCGCGACGCGAGGCCCCCGATTGCCTGATCGGCACGGAGATCCGCGAACTCACTGGGTGCCGACAGCGCCAGGACCGCGACGCGCGGCTGGTTTGATGCGGCGATGATTCCGGCCGTCGCACCCATGCCCGATCCGACGATCACCGCCCGGTCATAGCCGTGTTCCCGTGCAAAGGCGATCGCTGCGTCCGCGTCGCGGGCGACCCCGCCCACGTCGTCCGGGTCGCCCTCGGACGTGCCGTGGCCGCGGAAGTCGAGGGTGAGCGCGGAGGGATCTGCCGTCGCGCCCTGTTCGGCAGCCGGCCACCACGTGGTCTGGTTGTCGCGGTACTCGTGCAGGTAGATCACGATGCGGCGCGGATCGCGCGTCCACAATCGTCCGTTCAGCGTCACACCGTCGCTCGCGCGCACGGAGACGCTGGTCGCCCCCGGCGCGCGCCCTCGGTCGGGACGTCCCGCCGGGCGGTCGAGGCACGCGGACGCCGCGACGACCGCCAGGCCGATCAGTGCGGTCAGCAGCGCGCGGAGGCGGACTCCGGTCACTACTTGACCACGAAGTTCAGGAGCCGGCCCGCGACGTACACGACGCGCACGATCTCCTTGCCGTCGAGTTGCTCTGCGATGCGGGGCATCGCCTCCGCCTGCGATCGCGCCGTCGCCTCGTCTGCGTCCGGCGCGAGGGCGACGCGGTCGCGCACCTTGCCGTTGACCTGTACCACCACGTCCACGCTGTCGCGGACGGTGGCCGCCTCGTCCACCTCGGGCCACGACTGCTGGTGGACGGAGTAGCCGCCACCCTGTCGCTGCCACAGCTCTTCGGCGATGTGTGGGCACGGCGGCGCGAGCATCAGCGTGAGCAGATGGCAGGCCTCGTTCCACGCGGCCTCGTCCGTGGTGCCTTCGTCGCGCAGGCGCTGCATCTCGTTGGTCAATTCCATCATCGAGGCGATCGCCGTGTTGAAGCGCTTCGCCTCGAGGTCCTCGGTGACCTTCGCCAGCGTCGTGTGCACGGCGCGCCGCAGCGTCTTGCCTCGCGACGG
This sequence comes from Chloroflexota bacterium, assembly GCA_947479915.1. Classification (GTDB taxonomy): domain Bacteria; phylum Chloroflexota; class Dehalococcoidia; order UBA2979; family UBA2979; genus SHYQ01. Next base: position 38,189 of record CANKAU010000003.1, on the reverse strand, counting down.
ATCGTCGACGAACGCCGGGGGCTCGTTCATCACGGTCCACACGCGGCTCAGCCAGCGCGAGACGCCGACGATGCTGTCGACGTCGTACGGTCCGCCCTGATCCCACGGGCCGAGGAACATGAGGTAGGCACGGAACACGTCCGCGCCCCACTTCTCCACCTGGTCGTCCGGCGCCACCACGTTGCCGCGCGACTTCGACATGCGGCGGCCGTCCGGGCCGAGGATCTGGCCCTGCGAGAAGTACCGCGTGAACGGCTCATCGCCCGGGACGAGGCCCATGTCGCGCGCGACCTTGTAGAAGAACCGCGCGTAGAGCAGGTGCATGGTCGCGTGCTCGGAGCCGCCGGTGTACTGGTCGACCGGCAGCCACGCCTGCGTCGCCTCCGGCCCAAAGGGCAGCGAGGCGTTGTGCGCGTCCGGGTAGCGCATGTAGTACCAGGACGAGCACATGAACGTGTCCATGGTGTCCGTCTCGCGGCGCGCCGGCTTGCCGCACTCGGGGCACGTGGTGTTCACGAACGCCTCGGACAGCGCGAGGGGCGACTGGCCGGTGGGCACGAACTCCACGTCGTAGGGCAGCGCGACCGGAAGCTGATCCTCGGGCACGGCAACGGGGCCGCAGTCGGGGCAGTGGACGATCGGAATCGGCGCGCCCCAGTAGCGCTGGCGCGAGATCAGCCAGTCGCGCAGGCGGTAGTTCACCGTCGGCCCGCCCCAGCCGTTCGCGGCCATGTGCTCCGCGATCGCCTTCTTCGCCGGCACGTTCGCCATGCCATCGAACTGCTTCGAGGCGATCAGCGTGCCCTCGCCGGTCCACGCTTCCGTGAACTCGGCGCCGTCCCACGGCTTCCCGTCGACGGGCGGCGGCGCGATGACGACGCGGATCGGCATGTCGTACTTCTTCGCGAACTCGAAGTCGCGCTGGTCGTGCGCGGGCACCGCCATTACCGCGCCCGTGCCGTACGAGGCGAGCACGTAGTCCGCGACCCAGATCGGCACGCGGTCGCCGGTCAGGTGGTTCACGCAGTACGCGCCGGTGAAGGCGCCGGTCTTCTCGCGCTCCGTCGACAGGCGCTCGATCTCCGTCGCGTGGCTCGCGCGCTCCTGGTAGGCGCGGACCTCGGCCTGCTGCTCGGGCGTCGTGATCTGCTCGACCAGCGGGTGCTCCGGCGCCAGCACCATGAAGGTCACGCCGTGCAGCGTGTCCGGGCGCGTGGTGAACACGCGGATCTCATCGACGCCCGCGGCGGTCGGCGCCTCGAGGGCGAACGCGGCCTCGGCGCCCTCGGAGCGGCCGATCCAGTTCCGCTGCATCGTCTTCACGTGCTCGGGCCAGTCGAGATCCTCGTTGTGCAGGAGCTCCTCGGCGTACTGGGTGATGCGGAAGAACCACTGCTCCATCGCGCGCTGCTCGACCAGGGTGTCGCAGCGCTCGCAGCGGCCGTCCACCACCTGCTCGTTGGCGAGCGTGGTGTTGCAGGAGGGACACCAGTTGGCGGCAGCGTGCTTGCGGTAGGCGAGTCCGCGCTTGAACAGCTGCACGAACCACCACTGCGTCCACTTGTAGTACTCGGGCGAGCTGGTGTTCACCTCGCGCGACCAGTCGAAGGTCGCGCCCATGCTCTTGAGCTGGCCGCGCATGCGGTTGATGTTGCCGCTGGTCCAGTCCGCCGGGTGCAGGCCGCCCTTCAGCGCGGCGTTCTCCGCGGGAAGACCGAAGGCATCGAAGCCCATCGGGAAGAGCACGTTCCACCCGCGCATGCGGAAGTAGCGCGCGAGCGTGTCCGAGGGCGCCATCGCGAACCAGTGGCCGACGTGCAGATCGCCCGAGGGGTACGGGAACATCGTGAGGTGGTAGCGGTTCGGGCGGCCCTCCACGTGGTCGGGGGTGCGGTACAGGTCGTCCTGCTCCCACCGCGCCTGCCACGCGCGCTCGATGCTGCGTGGGGCGTAGCGCTCGCCGCGGCCTGATCCGGTCGTCGTGGGGTCCTGGGTCATCGCTCGGTTCCCGTCCTGCAGTCGTGCCTCGGTCGAGGCTGGGTGAGTGGCCGTGCCCGGGAGCCGGGCGGGCGACGTCGCGGGGGGCGGCGTCGCCTAGGTAAGGCTCACGAGGTGTGCGACGGGCAGGGGGTGCCGGGCAGCGTGCATGTCACCGTCCTGTGCTCACGTCGAGTTTACCAATCCGCCGTCGGAGCCGCCCCTCGCGCGCCTAGAGCGCGAGGATCATCCCGACCGCGATCGGCACGCCAAGAAACGTCACCAGGAGGAACCGGATCGCCTCGGCCTGCTTCGTCGCCGGCGGTGCGGCCAGCGCGCGCTTCCCCTGCCACGCGGACAGTGCGGCGTAGGCGATGAAGAGCACGATCAGACCGGGCATCATCTGGGCATCCACGATCTGGGCATCATCGGCGCGCCTCCTGCCTGGCGAGCGTATCGCGTCCCCTCGGGAGGCGGAACGGCTACTTCGAGGCGGGCGTGGCGAGCAGGCGGTCGGCGAGCCACCCGCGGAGAGCGTCGCGTGCCTCGGCGCCCACGCCGCCGTGCAGGCCGGGCGTCGACTGGAGTCGCTTGTCCGTGCTGCCCAGCATCCCGTACAGCTCGAAGGCGCTGTCGCGGTCGAAGCGCTCGTCGTCCCACTGGACGTGGTAGTACACCGGGCACGTGATGCGCGGCGCGTCCTGCGCCAGCCGTGGCGCGATCCCCGTCCGCACCATCGAGGTGCCTCGGAAGCCGCACAGGCCGAGGACGGCGAGGCGGATGCGCGGCTCCGCGGCCACCAGCGGCAGCCCGAAGAGCGTGCCCATCGAGAGGCCGTGGTAGCCGACCCGGCTCGCGTCGAACTCGTCGAGGCCGAGCAGCGCGTCCAGGGTGCGCGTCCAGTCGGTGACCATGTCGTCCACGGCGGTCGGGCTCTTCCACAGCTCCGCGTAGGCAGGCATCGAGGATGCTCGTCACGCCGCCGCGCTCGCCGTGCACAGGCCCGTCGATGGCCGCAGTGGCGATGCCGTGGGCGAGCGTGAACGCGTCGCGGGTGTGCGCCGTGCCGTCATCATCCTTGTGGCCGCTGCCGCCGTGCCCCACGAGCACCAAGGGGGCGCCGGACGCGGCCCCGGGGCGCGTCCACAGCACGCCGGGGACGGCGCGCCCGTCTGCGCCCGCGGTGGTGAAGCGGCGCTCGCGCAGGCCGTTGTTGAGCGTCCGCTCGCTGGTGAAGTCCATGGTTGCCTCCCGGATGCGCCGGGAGTGTAGCCCCCGGTCTGCTCCGGACACAGGACGAGGGCGGCACAGGCCGCCCTCGTCGTCGTCGTCAGGCGAGTCGGCCGCTAGGCGGCGCGGCGTACCTGGTCCAGTCGCACCGGGGCGTTCGAGGTCCCCTCGTCGAGCGTGAAGCGCTCGATCTGCTCGTTGAGGCGGTCCGCCATGCGGCCGAGCTCGTTCGTGGAGGCCGAGATCTCCTCGACCTGCGCGGACATCTCCTCGGCGCTCGCGGAGACCTCCTCCATCGAGGCGCTGTTCTCCTCGGCGACCGAAGCGATCGAGGTGACAGAGTCACCCACCGCCTCCGCCGTCGCGCTCATCGCGCGCGCGGTGCGCGCGTTCTCCTCCGCCACCGTGCGGATGTCGACGATGCGCTTGGCCATTTCGGCACCGGCCGCCCGCAGGTCGGTGGCCCCGTCCGCGATCTGGCCGATCTGCGCGCTCACACGGCCGACGGCCTCCAGGATGCGGTCCAGCGCCTGCCCGGCGTCCGCGGCGGCGGCGGTCCCGGAGTTCATCTCCGCGGTGCCGTCCTCCATCGCGTGAACCGAGGCGTTGACGCCCGCCTGCACGCCCTCGATGAGCGCCGCGATCTCCTTCGTCGCGTTGGACGAGCGCTCGGCGAGCTGCCGCACCTCGTCCGCGACGACGGCGAAGCCGCGTCCCTGCTCGCCCGCACGGGCCGCCTCGATCGCGGCGTTGAGCGCGAGGAGGTTGGTCTGCGCGGCGATGTCATCGATCGTCGCGACGATCTTGCCGATTTCGGCCGAGCGCTCGCCCAGCGTGCTGACCTCGCTCGAGGCCGCGTCGAGGGCGCGCTTGATGCGGTCGATGCCGTCGATGGTCTGCGCCACCCGCGCGGCGCCCTCCTGTGCGGTCTCGGCCGTGTTGCGTGCGCCGTCCGCGGCAGCCTGCGCGTTCGCGGCCATCTCCGTCGCGGCCGCGGCCACGCGGTCGCTCACGGCGCTTGTCTCCTCGATGGCGGTCGCCTGCTCCGCGGCGCCGCCCGTCACCTGCTCCAGGTCACGGGCGAGGCCCTCAATGCTGCGGTTGATCTCCTGCACGCCCTCCGCCTGCTGCGCGGTGCCCTCGGCGACCTGGCTGGAGGCGCGAGCGACCTCCTGGGTGGCGCGCGCGGCCTCCTCGGCGACGGTCGCGAGCTGGTCCTTCGCCTCCGCCAGCGCGATCGACGCGGTGCGCGTCTCCGACAGCGCGGCGTGCAGCATGGCCACCATGCGTGCGAAGGCGTTGCCCAGCACATCACGGTCGGACTTCGGGGCCACGCGCACCGTCAGGTTGCCGGCGGCGATCTGCTCGGCAGTTGCGGCGGTCTCCGAGAGGTAGCCGATCATTTCCTTGAACGCGGTCGCCATCTCGCCGATCTCGTCCGAGGACTGGACATCGACGTCCTGCTCCACGTCGCCGGTCGCGATTCCCTGCGCCGCAGCCTTCATCTTGTTCACGCCGCGGGAGATCCCGCGCGAGAGCCAGAACGCGACGCCCATGCCAACCGCGATCGCGACGAGCGACAGCCCGATCATGATCTGCTCGGCGCGAACCGCGCTGCTGACGATGTCCGCGAGCTGCTCATCAACGGTGACGCGGTTGTCTTCCTCGAATCCGCCGACGGCCTGTTCCGCGAGCGTGAACGCCTCGGTGGCCGGGCCAAGCAACACCTTCGTCGCCGCCGCCTTGCTCTCCGGCGTGTTCTTACGGAGGTCGGGGGTGATGCCCACGAAGGACGTGCGGAACTTGTTGAGGTTGGTCTCCAGCTGAGCCAGCTGTGCCGCCTCGTCAGCGTTGGCGTTGAACTGCTTCATCGTGCCGAGGTCTTCGGTCGCGGTGGCGAGGTTCTGCTCGGTCGCCTTGATGGCGGCTTCGATCTTCGCGGCCTCGGACTGGAGCACTGCGGTGCGCGCGTTCTGCGCCGCCTGCGCGAGGTTCATGCGCAGAGAGGCGGACGCCTGGTACTGCGCGAAGTGCTCGTTATCCACCGTCTCCGCGTCGTCACGCGCCGTGTTCAGCGACGAGTAGCCGACGAACGCGACGGCGGCGAGGAGCACCAGCACCACGCCGAACCCTCCATAGAGCTTCCTTGCAACGGTCAGTTTCATCGTGTGCCTCCGAGTTGCGGGCCGTGGTGGCCCCGGTGCTGGTCCTGGTGACGCCTCGTCATGTCGATTACAGCGACTCCTTCAGCAGGTCTCGGGCCTTCAGGGGCTGCACGGGACGCGCGTTCGGTTTGATGATCGTGTTGAAGGCCTGCACCTGCGCCTCGGACACCGTGGTCGGTGCCTGGAGGACGTGCCAGCGCACGCCCTCGGTGCACGGCGGTGTCGTCAGCGATCCGGCGTAGCGGTACATCGATCGGCTCTGCGGCAGCATCCGCGCGAGGTCGAAGCTCGGCAGCTCCTTGCGCTCATCGGTGGTCGCCGGGAGCGCGGCCCAGAGCGGAGCGAGTGCGGCGTTCGCGGCGCCCATGTCATGGAGCACGCCGATCACCGCGAGGTCGCCCTTCGCGCTCTTGTGCACGAAGTGCGTCTCCAGCGCGAAGCGCTTGCCGTCCACGGTGTGCTCGGACGGGGCGTGGAAGTGGAACTGCACGAGGTTGTACGGCACGCCGTCCACCTCGATCGCACCGCCGTTAGTCACGTCCGCCTGGATCGTGTGCCCGTTGTTCACCACGCTCAGCGGCGCGGACTGCCACTTGATGCCGGTGCGACCCAGCAGGCCCGGCTGCGTGCCGGCGATGTCGATGGGCGACTGCGTCGACCCGGCGGAGCACACGGCGTTCTCGGGCGCGAGCTCGGCCCAGCGGTCGGGGCCGCCCACGCCCTCGTAGTCCCAGTGCGGCGCGCCGTGGGCGCCGGCCTCCGCGCCATGCGCGGACTCGGTGGCGCCGTGCGGCTTGGTGGTCTTCTTCGCGGCGCTCTTCGCGGGCGCCTTGCTGCCGCAGGCGGCAAGGGCGGCCATCGCGCCGCTCGCCACGACCCACGTGGCGGCACGGCGGGCGAATCGGCGGCGCGTGAGCCCGGAGGGCGTCACGCCGTCGAGCATCCGGTCAGTCATCGTCCGTTCCTTCGTCAGATCACATCAGGACGCCGTATGCGTCTCAACAGATGTTCGACAGCGGAACGTGAATCTGACAGGGGGGCAGTCCCCGAAAAGACCGGGTCAGTGGATCGTCAGGAGCGGTCGAGCTGCATTAGGGCGGGACGTCAGGAAGCGGGCGCGAGACGCCGGATCGGCTGCCCGAACGAGAGCACCACGATCTCCCCGGAAGCATCGAGGCCGAACGAGGTCATGTTCTTGACCCCACTGGCGATCAGGATGGGCGTCCCGGGGCTCCGGGCGCTGATCGCCCAGATCTCCCCCGAGCAGGTGTCGCCGTAGACGTACGCACCCGCGATCTCGGGCACCGCTGTTCCGTGGTAGACATAACCACCGACGATTGAGCAGCGACCGTTCTCGTGGCTGTAGACCGCGACGGGGGGCGTCATCCCGGTGCGATCGCAGTTGCTGCTCGGCTTGAAGCAGCGGTCGCCCTCGACGACGTTCCAGCCAAAGTTGCCGCCTCGGGTCACGACGCTGACCTCCTCGACGGCGTTCTGCCCGACGTCACCGACCCAGAGCGCGCCCGTCGCGAGGTCGAAGGACATGCGCCACGGGTTGCGGAGGCCGTAGGCCCAGATCTCGCCACGGGTGCCAGCGCGTCCGACGAACGGGTTGTCGCCCGGGATGGCGTACGGCTGGCTGCCGGAGGCGTTCCGCACGTCGAGGCGGATGATCTTCCCCAGCAGGGTGTTCAGGTTCTGCCCGTTGCCGCTGGGGTCACCCGCCGACCCGCCGTCGCCCAGCCCCAGGTACAGCATCCCGTCCGGCCCGAAGCGGATCGCGCCGCCGTTGTGGTTGGCGAACGGCTGCCCGACCTCGAGCACCACGAGCTGGCTCGTGCGGTCGATCGTCGCGGCGTTCGCCTGCCGGGTGAACCGCGCGAGGACGGTGCGGCGGGGGTTGGCGGCGGAGTAGTACACCCACACCGCGCGGTTGCTCGCGAAGTTCGGGTCGAGCGCGAGCGACAGCAGCCCCTCCTCGTTCCCCGATCGCAGCACGATGTCGCGCAGGTCGAGGATCGTGGACACCGTCCCGTTCGCGGTGACCTCGGACACGGTGCCGTCCTGCTCCACCACGAACGTCCCCGCCGCGCCGCCGCTCGCCGAGGGGTACGGCCCCGTCTCGGTCGGGCGGGTCCAGGCGCGGCTCGAGACCGGGACGAGGCGCACGGGGCGAGGTGCGGCGCCGGGCGCGCCCTGCGCGCCTCCAACCGGAGACGCCGAGGCGCTCCCGGTCGCGCCGGATGCGCCTGTCGACGGCGACGGCGACGCGGAGTCTGCGGGTGCCGTCGGCTCGCCCGCCCTGGCGGTGCCCGTCGCGCCGGATGTACCGGCGGCCGTCCCACCGCCGCACGCCGTCAGCGTGACGGCGAGCAGGCCGAGGAACGCGAGCAGGATCCGGCGGATTGGGCGCATCACATCACCTCGATCGGCGCCGCCCGTGAGCGGCAGGGCCTCATCGATGCTACCGGATCGTGCGAGGCGGGTTCGGGGCGTCACGGCGGAGGAGCCGGGCACGAAACGACCCCCGGGCGGGGGTCGAAGTCACCGGAAACGGTGGTTGGAGGTGGTGGAGCCGAGGGGATTCGAACCCCTGACCTCGACACTGCCAGTGTAGCGCTCTACCAACTGAGCTACGGCCCCACATCCGGCCTGACGCCGGACTTCGAGTGTACGGGGGGATTCCGTTCGAGGTCTAGCGCCCCGGTGCACCTCGTCGCGCGATTGCCTCGAACACCCGCGCGGGCACGTCCGTGGTGATCGCGTCCACGCCGAGGTCCAGCGCCCGCTCGATGTCCTCGGGGCCGTTCACGGTCCACGTGCCGACCGCCAGCCCCCGCTCGTGCGCCTCGGCGACCGTGGACGGTGTGAGCGCGCCGAGGCTGGGATTCACCCCCGTCAGGCCGAGGCGCGCGGCCACCTCGATCCCGTCCTCCAGGTCGCGCACCCACGTGGGGTGCGGCGCCACCGACAGGTAGACGCGTGCGGCGGGGCAGGCATGGCGCAGCAGCTCGGCATCCCTCGGCGGGTGCGCGGTGAACCACGTCCACGACTCAGCGTCGGCGGCGCGCACCGCTTGAATGATCGCCGACTCGAGCGCGCGCATCGGCAGGTCGATTTCGATCGCGATCCGCCCGTCCAGCACCGCGAGCGCCTCCGCGAGCGTCGGCACGCGCTGCGGCGCACTCGTCCCGAACTGGTCGAGGACGGTGAGCGCGAGGAGCTCCGCGAGCGTCACGGCGTCCACGCGGCGCGGGTCGCCGGTGGTGCGCAGCAGAGTCTCGTCGTGGAGCAGCACCAGCGCACCGTCGCGCGTCGCGCGTACGTCGACCTCGACGGCGGCGCAGCCGTCGCGTACGGCAGCCTCGATGCCCGCAAGCGTGTTCTCCGGGGCATCCCCGGCATTCGTGCGGTGGGAGACGACCTCGGGTGGGGCGGTGGGACGCATCGTGCCTCCTCGCGTCGAGGTGACGCGGCAGACTAGGGGAGGAACGTCACCTTGCCGCTGGTCACGGCTTCCCAGATCGACTCCGCGAGGAACGGCCCGGGCGCGGTCTGGTTCGTCGCGCTCGCCAGCAGCGACATGATCACGGCCCACGCCGCGAAGCCCGCAAGATTGGCGACGACGACCTCGCCGCCGGTGCGACCGGAGGTGCGCTGAAGCGCCACCTGCGTGGTGGCGACCCATGCCGCGAGCGCGGTCAGCCCGATGCCGAACGCCACCGGCCGGATCGCCATCAGCAGCGCGAGCGACAGCGGCAGCGCGGCGAACCCCGCCGCGCGCAGCAGCGCGCCGACATCGAGAGCGACGTGCGCGAGCCGGTTCAGCACGATGTAGGCGACGATCAGCCAGACGATCCATGCGGCCCCTGCGAAGCCGGTGCCCAGGACCACGCTCTTCAGGAAGACCGGCCAGCGCTCCCCGAGCCCACTGGCGATCCACCAGAACCACCCGCCGAGGCCGAGCATCGCGATGCTGCCGAGCGCGACGAGCACTGCCGGGAGCGTCGCCGACGCGTCGAGGCGCACCTCGTCCAGCACGCCCAGGTCAAGCGTGGCGAGGCGGCGGAGGCGTTCGAGCGTGATGGGCATGGGTCTCCTCGACAGGGCGCGCGCGACCGGAGGCGCGGGCGCTGGGGCAGGAACGGTGCCGCGGGGAGGGCCACATCGTAGCGCGTCGTGAGCGCGCGAACAGGGTGCGCTAGAGCGGGCGCTTCAGCGGCATCCCCGGTCGGCGGGGGTAGCGGTCATCCAGCGGCCCGCTGCGCCGTACCAGGTACACGCGCTGAGGCGGCACGTCGTCGGGGAGCGGCAGCGCGAGCGGTTCGAGGGCGACCCCGCCGAGCGCCTCGATGGCATGGGCGGCCTCGGTCAGTTCGTCGTCGCCGCGGCTGCCCTTGGGCGTCGCCAGCACGCCGTCGTCGCGCAGCAGCGGCAGCGCGTACTCCACGAGCACCGGCATTGCCGCGAGCGCGCGTGCGACGACGAGGTCGAACGACGCGCGGAGCGCTGTGGCGCGCCCGGCCTCCTCGGCGCGGGCGTGGACGACGGAGACGCCGGTCAGCCCGAGGTCCTCGGCCACCGCACGGAGGAACGCGCAGCGCCGCTCCTGCGACTCGATCAGTACGAGCGTCATCGCGGGGTCGGCGATCGCCATTGGCACGCCGGGGAAGCCGCCGCCGGGGCCGAGGTCGGCGACGCGGGCGGCCTCGCCCTCGCGGAGCAGGCCGGCGCGCCGCAGGGCTACCAGCAGCGCGAGAGATTCACCGAAGTGACGTCGCTGCGCCGTCTCGGCGTCCGTGATCGCAGTCAGCCCGGCGCGGTCGTTCCACTCGTCCAGCAGCTCGAGGTAGCGCTGGAACCGCTCGATCGCCACCTCGGGCAGCGCGAGGTCCAAGCGGGCCGCCTCGGCGCGAAGGACGGGGAGCGCGCCGGGATCGGCGGAGAGCGGGGGAACGGCGGATTGGTCTGTCACGTTGACACGTAGCGTCCCACATCTTCTAGACTGCTGGAAACGCGGTGGCAGCGGCCCCCGGCGATCCAAGGCACCGCTCGGCGGTGCGAGGGGCGCCCGTCTTCTACCCCTCAACAACGAAACATCACCGGACGACACTGCGGAGGCCGCCCATGGCGGAGCGCATCACTGCGATCGAGGCGCTGGACCACTTCGAGAACTCGCTCGCGCTCGAGCCCGAGAAGGCGCGCGTCGAGGTGCCCGTGGTCGCCAGGTTCATCGCGTTCGTCGGCAACGACCGGCAGATGAGCGAGGTCCGCGCCTCGGACGTTGCCCGCTACGTGAAGGAACACCTGGACTCCAGCCCGGAGCACCTGGAGCCGCTGCGCTCCTTCCTCGCCTACGCCTCGCGCCTCACGTTCACGGAGGAGAACCTCGTCCCCGCGCTGCACCTCGGGCCGAACGCCGGTGGCGCCCGCGGCCGGAACGCCGGGCAGGAGCTGGGTGGCAACGCCTACCACGTGACCTTCGACGGCCTGAAGCGGCTGGAGAAGCAGATCGAGGAAGAGAAGTCCCGTCGCCCGGAGATCGCCCAGAAGCTCCACGACGCGATGCAGGACAAGGACTTCCGCGAGAACGCTCCGCTGGACGCCGCCCGCGACGAGCAGGCGCACCTGGAGGCCCGCATCCGCGACCTGGAGAACCGCCTCCGCAACGCGGTCATCATCGACGAGGACTCGAAGGGCGGGCGTGCGAACGTTGGTTCGGTCGTGAAGCTCCTCAACCTCAAGGCGAACAAGGAGCAGGTCATCACCCTGGTCAGCCCGACCGAGGTGGATCCCGCCAACGGCAAGGTGTCCGTCGCCTCGCCCATCGGCGTCGCGGTGATCAACCACGGCGTTGGCGACGAGGTGACGGTGAACGCCCCCTCCGGTCCGATGACCTTCCGCGTCCTCGAAGTCCAAGGCTAGCGAGACGATGTCGGGCATCGCCCGCGCATCCACGTCCGACCCGGTCATTGCGGCCCGCGGCCTCATCAAACGTTATGGAACGCTGACCGCACTCGACGGCCCCTCCTTCGAGGTCGCCAGTGGCGAGATCTTCGGCATCCTCGGCCCCAACGGCGCCGGCAAGACCACACTCGTCGAGATCCTCGAGGGGCTCACCCCCGCGACCGAGGGCACGGCGTCCGTCCTCGGCATCGAGGTGACGGAGCACCCGCAGGCGGTGAAGGCGCGCATCGGCGTGCAGCTGCAGGCGGCCTCGTACCACCAGTACCTGACGCTGCGCGAGATCCTGCAGCTCTTCGGCTCGTTCTACCCGAAGCGCGCCGACCCGATGGAGCTGCTCCACCGCGTCCGCCTCGAGGATCGCGCGGACTCGCGGATGCGGACCCTCTCCGGCGGCATGAAGCAGCGCTTCAGCATCGTCGCCGCGCTCGTGAACGAGCCCGACCTCGTGTTCTTCGACGAGCCGACTGCGGGCCTCGACCCTGACGCGCGCCTCGACCTGTGGCAGATCGTGCGCGAGGTGCGGGACGCAGGCGCGACGGTCGTGCTGACCACGCACTACATGGAGGAGGCCGAGGCGCTCTGCGACCGCGTCGCGTTCATGAACGCCGGGCAGATGGTCGCGCTCGACACGCCGCAGGGTCTGATCCGCAGCCTCAACGCCCCGTATCGCCTCACCCTCACCACGGCGCACCCGCTGCCCGAGGCCGACGTCCGAGGCATCCCCGGCGCGCTGGAGGTGGTTCAGGAACGGACGGCGGATGGCTTCGTGGTGCGCATGCGCGCACAGACGGCGCCCTCGGTGACGACGGCGCTCACCACCCTCGCCGGCCGCGCGGGGACGGACATCATCGACCTGGCGGTGGAGCCGGGGACGCTGGAGGACGTGTTCCTCTCGGTCACAGGACGGCGGTTGAACGGATGACGCGCACCATGCTCGGCGCGAGCCTGAAGATGGTCGTGCGTGACAAGCAGGCCGTGTTCTGGGCGCTCGCCTTCCCCATCCTCTTCCTCGGCGTGTTCCGCCTGTTCTCGTTCGGCAGCGTCGACACGACGGACATCGTCGTCGGCGCCGACACGAGGACGCCGGCGGGCGCAGCGCTCGTGGAGTCGCTGAAGGGCGTGCAGTTCCTGCAGATGCGCGTCGAGCCCGGACTGACCGAAGCGGCCGCGCTCACCGAGTTGGCCGCGAACCGCGCGGACGTTGCCCTGCTCCTCACCCCTTCGAGCGCCCCCGGTCAGCCCGCGAAGGCCGAGATGATCGATGCGATCAACGACCCGATCGGATCCTCCGTCACCACGGCCGCCATCCGCTCCGTCATCGACGGCACGAACCTCGCGCTCACCGGGGTGCCGCGGGCGATTGATCTGACCGCGCGCACCGCACGCGTGGAGCGCACCACGTTCTTCCAGTTCCTGGGCCCGGGCATCATCGGCATGGGCCTGATGACGTTCGCCACGATCAGCCTCGCGGGGTCGCTCTCGCGCTATCGCGAGGAGGGCGTGCTCCGGCGCATCCGCGCGACCCCGCTGCCGCCGTGGCGGTTCTTCTCGTCCGTGCTGGGCGCGCACATCCTCGTGTCGCTGATGCAGGTGATCGTGCTCGCCGTGGTCGCGCAGCTGCTGGGCGCGAAGGTGTTCGACGGCGGCATCGGATTCATCCTCGTCGCCGTCTACGGCACCGTGATCTTCCTGAATATCGGCGTGATCATCGCCGGGCGCGTGCACGGGCGCGGGGCCGTCGAGGGCGCCGCGAACGCCGTGACGATGCCGATGATGTTCCTCAGCGGGTCGTTCTTCCCGACCTCGTCGCTGCCGGCAGCGGTGCGCCCGTTCGTGGAGCTGCTGCCGCTCACGCACATGTTGCACGCGATGCGCGCCATGGCGCTGGAACACGAGTCGTTCTTCGCGCAGTGGCCCGCGCTGCTGGTGATGACGGCGTGGGTGCTGGGAACGCTGCTGCTGGCGCGGTGGTCGTTCTCGTACGCGGACGCGTAGCGACCGCTAGTACCCGAACACCGCGCGGTCGAGGACCATTGCCCCGAACAGCGCGGCGAGGTACAGCGTGGAGTAGCGGAACATCGCGCGGGTACCCTCGGTGCCCTGTCCGCGGTAGATGCGCGCGGCGCAGTACATGAACCCCGCGCCGCCGAGCACCGCGACCGCGAAGTACACCAGTCCCATGTGCGCGACCGCGCCGAACATGATGGTGATCATCCACGTCGCGCCGCTGTAGAGCATGGTCTGGCGCTTCGTCTCTTCCTCGCCCAGCACCACCGGCATCATCGGGATGCCCGCGGTGCGGTAGTCCTCGGCCAGGCCGAGGGCGAGCGCCCAGAAGTGCGGGGGCTGCCACCAGAACACGATGACGAAGAGCAGCAGGCCCTCCGTGGTGATGGTGTTCGTGATCGCGGCCCAGCCGATGAGCGGCGGCATGGCCCCGGCGACGCCGCCGAGGACCGTGTTGTGCAGCGTGCGGCGCTTCAGGTAGAGGCTGTACGGCCCGACGTAGAACAGGAACGCGATCAGCGCGAGGGCCGCGGACAGCCAGTTCACCGTGAGCAGCAGCCACGGCCCCGAGGCGAGCCCGAGCGTCCAGCCGAAGATCGCGGCAGCGCGCGGCGACACGGTACCTCGAGGGATCGGCCGCTTCCGCGTGCGCACCATGATCGCGTCGATGTCACGGTCGATGTACATGTTCACAGCGCCAGCGCCGCCGGATGCGAGCACGCCGCCGATCAGCGTCGCGATCACCGGCCACCAGCCGGGCCAGCCTCCGTTCGCCAGCACCATCGCCGGGACGGTGGTGATGAGCAGGAGCAGCATGATCGAGGGCTTCGTCAGCACGAAGTAGTCGCGCGCGACGGCGAGGAACGAGCGACGCGTGGCGTCGGCGGTCACGGCTGCCCCCGGCGAGCGGCAGCCTCGAGGCGGCAGGCGGTCGGCTGGCTAGGCACGCGCGCCGTGCGCCCTGCGCGACGTGCGCGAGGTGCCGGAGTCGGGCGTGTCGGTGGCCTCGGCCCGGGGGCTGTACCGACCCGCGAACCACATGAGGATCATCACCACCCAGATGCTCGCCGCCACGGCGAGGTGGGCGACACGGGCGCTCTGTGCGAAGCCGCTGAGCGGGTTCAGCCCGCCGATGATGATCTGCAGTCCGTAGAGGCCGATGAGCGAGTGCCCGCCGCGTCGAAGCATCGGCCCCACGTTGCGCATCTCGCGGATGTGCAGGAACAGCCACGCGACCACCCCGAAGCCGGCGGCCACGGTGAAGCGGTGCAGCCAGTGGATGTGCTGCAAGCGCTCGCCGCTGGCGAACGGGATCTGCCCCTCCGGGCACCCCGGCCAGCTGGTGCACCCGAAGCCGGCGTTCGTCGCCACGGTGTACGCCCCGATCGCGAGGACGATCGCCATGATCGTCATCGTCTTGGCGGCGGTGCGCAGGAAGGCGGCGCGCTCCGGCGTGTCGATCCTCGTGCGGCGCGGGCCAAGGAAGGCGAGCGCGGCGATCATGGTGATGACCGCGAGGAAGGTGAGCGCGGCGGCGAGGTGGGCGAACACGGTCCACGGGGCGTTGCCCGTCAGCACCGTCACGCCGCCCAGCACGGCCTGGAAGATCAGCAACGCGACCGACAGCAGGTTCAGCTCCAGAAGCGCGGAATCCTCGCGGCGCATCATGAACGCGCCGACGAGCTCGAGCGCGACCAGGACGCTGATCACGGTCGCGATGAACCGGTGCACCCACTCGATGATGGCGGCGAACTCAAGCGGCGGAAAGATGCCGCCGTAGCACAGCGGCCAGTCGGGGCAGCCAAGGCCTGAGCCGGTGGCGCGCACCGTGGAGCCGACCGCGATCATCACCACCGTCGCGATTACCGTGACGACCGTGAGCGCCTGGAACTTCGTCATGTTCCCCCCGGAACGGAAAGGTGGGCTGCTGCCATCCTAAGCCGCGGTCGGCTTACCGGCAGGGCTGCGCAGCCTCTGGTGCCCGCCCCTGCGGGCGCACCTATGGGCGAGGCGTAGGGCGGGGAGCAGCGGCCGTCTCGGCCTCCGCGAGACGCTCCTCGAGGCGGTCGACCTCGCGCTGGAGCGCGCGCAGCTGGCCCTGGAGCAGCAGCAGGTAGACGAAGATGCCGGCCCAGAACACAGCAAACCCGGCGAAGAGGAACTCCAACTGCATCAGGTGTTCCATCACGCCCCCTCGTAGCGGTCGGCGACCGCCCGCAACGCCGCGGTCCGTTTCGCCAGCCACTCGGCCTCGCTGCGTAGCACGGTGAGCCACACGGCCAGCGCCCCGATGCCGAGGAATGCGATCAGCAGCACCAGCAGCATCTCGGGCGGCATCGCGGGGTTTCCCCCCGGCCGCAGCACGATCGGCTGGGGGTGGAGCGTCCGCCACCACGTCACGCTGAACATCACGAGCGGGATGTCGAGTGCCCCGAGGATCGCGAACACCGCCGCGAACCGCGCGGCCGCCTCGTCGAGTTCGTCCGCCATCGCGCGCGCCAGCAGGTATGCGGCGTAGATGAGGAACAGCACAAGGGTCGAGGTGAGTCGCGCGTCCCACGTCCAGTACGTGCCCCACACGGGCTTGCCCCACAGCGCGCCCGTGGCCAGCGTCAGCCCCGTGAACAGCACCCCGACCGTCGCTGCGCCGCGCGCGACGGCGTCCCAGCGCATGTCGCGTCGCCACAGCACCACGACCGAGGCGACCGCGACGACGGCGAACGCCCCGTACGCGGCGAGGATCGATGGGAAGTGGATGTACAGCAGGCGCTGCACCTCACCCTCCACGATCTCTCGCGGTGCGACGACCAGCGCACCGATGATCATCGCCATGACAGCGACACCGGAGACGGGGGGCAGCACGAGCCACCACCAGCCGTAGACCGTGCGCAGCGCACCGCTGATCGAGTTCATCGCTCCACCGCCATCGGGAACAACAGCACGGAGAGCATCGCGCTCCACAGCGCGAACACGGTGAGCAGCAGCGTCCACGGCGCAGTGCCGGCCTCGAGGTTGAGCGAGGCGCCGGTCGCGCGGACGGCGCCGATGAGCAGCGGCACCAGCAGCGGCAGCGCCATCACGGGCAGCAGCATCGCGCGCCCGCGCATGGTGGCCGACATGGTGGCCAGGAGCGTGGTGAGGGAGACGGCGCCGACCGTTCCGATGAAGACGATCACCAGCAACTCCACGGAAACGAGGTTCGTATCGAAGAGGATAGTCGCGAGCAACAACTGCGCAAACTCGATCACGAGCATCGCGATCACGTTCGCGATCGCCTTGCCGAGGTAGATGACGGTGGGGGCGACGGGGGACAGGAGCAGCGCGTCGAAGGTGCCCTCCTCGGACTCGCGGGCGAATGACTGCCCCCCCGCGAAGATGCCGGCGAAGAGGAACGTGGTCCACAGCACCCCCGGCAGCAGCGGCCGGACGTCACCCGTCGCGAGGTCGAACGCGAACGAGTAGGTGAGCACCGCGATCGTCGCGAACGCGCCCGCGGAGGCCCATCCCGCGCGGTCTCGCCACGCGAGGCGCAGGTCCTTCAGCACGACCGCCATCGCCGGGCTCATGCCGGTGCTCCCGCGGCGACGCTCGCGGTGTCCTCGACCGCACGCCCGTGTTCCAGGCGCACGAAGCCGGTCGCCCACGCCTCGATGCGGTCGACGCGATGCGTCGCGGCGATCACCGTGAGGTCGGGCGCGCACAGCGCCAGCTCGTCCAGCATCTCGATGCCTTCGGGGTCGAGGCCCGTCTCCGGCTCGTCGGCCAGCAGAATGGCCGGTCGGTGCAGCAGCGCGCGGGCGAGCGCGAGGCGCTGGTGGTAGCCGCGAGAGAGCACCGCGATCGGCTCGTGGCGGCGGCCCCACACGCCGACGAGGCGCAACAGCTCCGGGATGCGGACCGCCGGGTCGGGCACGCTGTACAGCCGCGCGAAGAAGCCGAGGTTCTCCAGCGCGGTCATCTCCTCGTACAGCATGGGGCGGTGCGCCAGCACGCCGATCGCGCGCCGCAGCGCAGCAGGGCGCTCCTTCAGCGACATGCCGGCGATCGTCGCGTCGCCCTCGGACGGCGCGACCAGCGTGGAGAGCAGGGCGAGGAGCGTGGTCTTGCCCGCGCCGTTCGCGCCGATGAGTGCGGTGCGAGAGCCGGCGGGCAGCGACAGCGTCACGGAGCGGACGACGTCCACGCCGCCATAGCGCTTCGTCAGCCCGCGCGTCTCGACGATCGTGTCGGCCATCAGGCGGTGCGGGCGCGCCAGCGCCAGGTGGCGAGGGTGCCGCCGCCCACGATCGCCAGGGCGAGCAGGCTCGCGAGCGCCGCGCCTCGACGTTCGGTCAGGGGATTGGACTGCGGGGTGGCCTGCGACAGGCCGACGAGGTTGACGACGATCCCGCCACCGGGACGCACGGTGCCGGTGGACTGCACCACCTGCAACACCTCGGCCTCCCCTTGCCCCGCGAGGCGCTCATCCGGTGCCTGCTTCGCGCCGGCCTCAGGCTTGATCGATCGCGCATAGCCCTGTGGGACGCGCACCGACAGGCGTTCAGCCGTCAGCGGCGCGGTGAGCCGCAGGCCGTACTGATCCGCGTTGCGATCGTAGCCGACCACATACCGCGTGACGATCGAGGTGAGCTTGCCGGGGCGGATCGGTGTGCTCGTGGTGATCACGCCACGCTCGAACTTGAACTCGCCCTCCGGGTTGTCGCCCGTCGCCTCCAGCGTGCCGGTCGGTGCGGGGATGCGCAGCGTCACGCCCGAGGCGTCGCCCAGGTACACGCGGTCCGAGGGGTTCGCGACCAGGTCCTCGCGGAGTAATCCCATCTTGGCCTCGTCGCGGTTGATCGCGACCACGGTGATCGTGGACGACGCGATGGCGAGTGCGGGTGCCTCGTGGGTGGTGCCGTAGACGCGGAAGTCGCGCGTCGCCTCCCGCATGGTGTCTGTGAGCGGGATCGCCTCGCCGAAGTAGTCGACGCCCTCGAACGAGGCGTGGGGCACCAGCACACGCCCGGCCACCAGCGGGGCAGTCGCCGTGTAGCGGCCGCCGCTCACCGTCGCAGACACGGCGTCCAGCACCTTTGCGCCCTCGAGGATGATCAGCCGCACCTTCACCTGATCCGAGACCGTCATTCCCTCGGTGCCGGAAGTGATCGACCCGGAGACGCGTACCGTCGCCGCCTGCGCCTCGACAGCGCGAGGCGCGAACATCGCGACGCCCGCGAGCAGCACGACGACGGCGGCGGCGATGAAGCGAAGCCGGGTCACGAGGCTTCTCCGGCGCGGATGCGCTCCATGATCTCGCGCAGGCGGGCGCCGATGTCCTGCCGGCCGCGCTGGCGATCCTCGGCGGCCATGCGCCCCGCCGCGACGTCCTCGTCCAGGTCTCGCAGCGCAGCGACCAGCTCGTCGCGTTGCGCGCGGAGGTCGTCGAGGTCCGCGCCCGGCGCGCTGTCGTCGTCGGCGTCCTCGGGCCGGGGCAGGCCGATGTACAGCGCCACGAGGGCCGCGAGGCCGGCGAGCATGAGCCATTCGGGCGAGACGGGCCATGCCATCAGCGGGAACCTCGGCCGTCGTCGGCCTCGTCCACCAGCGCGTCGACCCAGCCGTCGCCGCCCGCCGCAGGCGACGAGGTCGTGCCGGTGGCGCGTGCGACGCGGCGAGCGGTGTCGCGCCGCATGCCGTACAGCGCGTACCCGCCGGCGAGCGCCGTGAGCACCAGCGCGCCGCCCACCCACCCGAACAGCACCAGGTTGAAGCCCTCGCGCGGCAGCTCGGCGCGCACCTTCGGGCCGAAGCGCGTCTCGAAGTACAGGATGATGTCGTCCGGGGTGGACCCTGCCTGGAGCCGCTCGCGAATGACGCGCTTCATGTCGTTGCAGATCGCGTTCGAGCAGACGTCCAGCCGCTCGTTGGTGCAGATCGGGCACAACAGCTGCTGCTCCACGGCCAGCACCTGCGCGTCACTCGGCGTCGGACGGCCGGGGGCGGTTGTCGGCGCGGGCGGCGTCGTGCTCGGCGTTTGCGCGTGGGCCTCGGACGTCACGAGCGCGAGGCTCAGCGCGGCGACCGCGAGGACGGCCGCGGCTCTGCTGACGGCACGGCTGGCGGCAGCGGGCCGCAGTGCGCGGATCACGCGGGCTCCGCGTCCGCGGGCACCGTCGCGGCGACGCGCGCCGGCTCGCGCCGAAGTACGCCGAAGGCCAGCAGCCCGCCGAGGGTGTAGATGCTGCCGCCGATCCACAGCCACTGGGCGAGCGGGTTCACGAAGACCTGGATCTCCGCCTTCTTGTTCTCGTCCCAGCCCTGCGTGAAGACGTACAGGTCACGCGTGAAGGAGGAGTCCAGCGCGACGATCGCCGTCGGCTGGTCGGGGAAGTTGCTGAAGAACCGGCGGCCCGGCTCCAGTGTCGTCACCGCGCGGCCGTTGCGCGTGACCTCGAGGCGCGTCAAACCCTCGACCTCGATGCCGTTGATGCCGGGGCGGCGCGCCACGAGGTCGTCGTAGCGGAAGGTGTAGCCGGAGACGTCGAACGTGTCGCCGGGGGAGACGACGTGCCGGGTCTGTACCTGGTACACGGTGGAGCCGATGACGCCGACGGCCATGATCGCCACCCCGATGTGGACGAGGTAGCCGCCCGCGCGCCGCGGGTCGCGTCCGAAGACGCCCGCGAGGGCGCCCGGCCACGAGGATCCTCGAGCCGCGCGCAGCCCGCGCGAGGCGATGAAGTACTCGCGGAAGGTCACGTAGCCGATCGTCACACACAGCCCGGTCGCGAGCAGCGCCGCCGGCGCGTGCATGCCGAGCGCGCCGAGGGCGATCCACGCGGCGAGCGCGACAACGACGGGAACACGGAAGCGGCGCACGTGGTGCTGCATCGACCCGCCGCGCCACGGCAGCACGGTACCGGCGACGATCAGCAGCAGCGTGAGCACGAAGATCGGCGCGGTCACCTCGTTGTAGAACGGCGGCCCCACCGTGACGCGTACGCCGCGCAGCAGCTCCGAGAACACCGGGAACAGCGTCCCGCCGAGGATCACCAGCGCCAGCGCGATCATCAGGTAGGAGTTGAGGATCAGCCCCGCCTCGCGCGACGCGAGGGCGTCGAAGTCAGCCTCCGCGTGCAGCCGCGGCAGCCGCCACCCGATCAGCACGATCGAGACGAGCACGGTCAGCCCCATCAGCACGAGGAAGTACGGGCCGACCTCGGACTGCGCGAACGAGTGCACCGACGCCACCAGTCCGGAGCGCACGTTGAACGTCCCGAACACGGCGAGTGCGAACGACGCGAGCACCAGCACGAGGTTCCACGTCTTCAGCATCCCTCGACGCTCCTGGACGATGAGCGTGTGCAGGAACGCGATCATCGGCAGCAGCGGCAGGATCGCCGAGTTCTCAACGGGGTCCCAGCCCCAGTAGCCGCCCCAGCCCAGCACGGTGTATGCCCACCAGCCGCCGAGGAAGTTCCCGATGCTCAGCACCAGGAACGAGGCCAGCGCCCAGCCTCGCGCGTGCCGCACCCAGGCGGCGTCGAGGCGGCCCGACATCAGCGCCGCGGCGCCGAGCGTGAACGGGATCGAGGTGCTCACGAGCCCGGTGAGCAGGAACGGCGGGTGGATCAGCATCCCGGGGTCAACGAGCAGCGGGTTGAGCCCCTGCCCGTCGGGCGGCGTGACGAGGCTCAACTGGAACGGCGAGGCGAAGAAGATCAGCGCCACCAGGAACATCGACAGGACGATGCCCATCGTCGCGACTGCGTGCGCCGCGCCCCACGGGATCCTCGGCACGGTGATCGAGGTGAACGCCGCCATGAAGAGCGACATGGTCCACGTCCAGAACAACAGCGAGCCGGGCTGACCGCTGTAGAGCGAGGCCCACTTCATCGCGACCTGCATGTTCCTCGACGACACGGAGGCCACGTGGGCGATCGAGAAGTCGTTCGTGAGCAGCGCGTAGGCAAGGGCGACGACCGCGCCACTGGTGAGCAGTGCCGCTGCGTGGATCGAGCGGCGGCTCGCCAGCAGCAGTGCGCGGCTGCGCAGGCGATGCCCGGCCGCCGCCGTCACCGTCGCGACGATCGAGGCGGCAAGCGCCGTGAGGAGCGCGGAGGCTCCCAGCGTCGCGACGAGGTTCACGGGCGGCTCATTCCATTCCCGCTAGCGGCCGGTCCGTTAGCGGGTCGGCGTTCCGGTGGCACTCTTCGGGATCGAAGGCGGGTGGGTCGCGTCCGGCTTCACGAAGTGCGACGAGATCGAGTCGTCCGGCGGCTTATCCGCATAGAACTCGTTCTCGTGCTTGATGATGATCGAGTCGGCCTGCACGTGCCCGCCTCGGCGGCCCGTGCCCTCCACGATGACGAGCGCGTAGGGGCCGAACAGGTTCGGAACCACGCCCTTGGGGTACTCGACCTGCACCTTGTCGTTGGCGTCGCCCACGATCTGGAAGGCGATCGGCCGACCGGCCTGCTCCTGGATGGTGCCCTCAATGACCCGGCCCGCGACGCGGACGCGCTGGTCGTGCAGGCGCTCGTTCCGGAGGAACTCCTCGGGCGTGATGTAGTAGGAGACGGACTCGCCCGCAGCGCGGAAGGCGAGGGCGGATATCGCCGCGGTGGCGACCAGCAGCAGCGCCACCAGGCGCGCGCGACGGCTCGTCAGGATCCCGGTCATCAGGCCCCCCCGGGACGAGCCAGCTCGTCCAGCAGTTCCCGCAACGTGGCCTCCGTCAGCGCACCCTGGTAGCGCGTTCGGGCGCGCAATCCGGGTTCCATGAAGTACGAGTCGGGGAGAGCGTCCACGCCATAGTCTACGTACACGCGGCCCTCGGCGTCCGGCATGACGGGGAAGGTGAGGCGCTGCTGCTCCACGAAGCGCTTCGCGTCGCTCTCCGCGTCCCAGATGTTCACGCCTACGAACGTGTAGCCCCGTTTCTGGTACTCCGGCCACAGCTTCTGAATGACCGGCGCCTCGGCCTGGCACGGGACGCACCAGGAAGCCCAGAAGTAGACGAACACCGGCCCCTTGGACTGCGGTTCGAGGCTGAACGGGGTGCCATCGAACCGGGCGAGCGAGAAGCCCGGCATCACCCGGCCGCCAGCGCTCGAACGACCGTCCGCCTTGCTGCCGACGCCCTGCCATAACGCGACCGCGAGCGAAGCGAGGAGCAGCGCCGCACCGAGCCCTACGGCGGCGAGAATCAGGCGACCGCGGCTGATCTGAGTGGTCTGCACTGCCTTCGAGGCTATGCGCCGAACCCCCGCAGAATCAACGATCGGCCGGGTTTGGGCGGTCGCTAATTGCTCAATCGTATGAGCATCGCGCCTTGACCGAGTGTTGAACGTGGTGCTAATTGTCCAAGTGCTATTTCACCACATCCCCACGACGGGGTCGGAGCGGCGCACTGCGCGCTCCCGGCATCGGCGACCCGGGTCTTGGTGTACGGAGGACGCAATTGGGTGGTTCTCGCCCCGGGAGCATGATCGCGATTATCGGCTCGCTCGCCCTCGTGGGCGTGGTGAGCTTCCTGCTGTGGATGGGGTTCGCCGATTCCGGTGACTTCGCCGGGCATCCCATGACGACCTGGGTGCCGAAGTCCGACAACGCATCGCTGGTGCACGGGGTGTACCAGCTGATCTTCATCCTCGCCGGTGCCGTCTTCGTCGGCATCATGGCGCTGACGCTGATCTTCAGCCTCCTGTACCGGGAGCGCCCGGGCGGGGAGGCGCGCCAGTTCCACGGGAACTCTCGCCTCGAGGTGGTCTGGACGCTGATTCCGGTGCTGATCGTCGTGGCCATGGCCGTCCCGACGTTCTCCACTATGTCCGTCACCAGCAAGCCGGCCCCGGACAACGCCCTGAAGGTGGTCGCCATTGGCCACCAGTGGTGGTGGGAGTTCCAGTACCCGGAGCTCGGCATCACCACCGCGAACGAGCTCTACCTCCCGGTGAACCGCCCGGTCTCCGTGGCGCTGCAGTCCTCGGACGTCATCCACTCGTTCTGGGTGCCCCAGCTCTCCGGCAAGATCGACAACGTCCCGGGTCACGAGAACCACCTCTGGTTCACGCCGACCGAGGCGCGCGCGGAACCCTACCTGGGCCAGTGCGCCGAGTTCTGCGGCCTTTCGCACGCGAACATGCGCTTCCGGGTCTTTGTGGCCAGCACCGGCGACTTTGAGGCATGGGCGAAGAGCGCCGCGGGCGACCGCACCGCTCCGACCGCCGACCTCGCGAAGGCCGGCGAGCAGCAGTTCGTCGCGTCCGGCTGTGTGGCCTGCCACACCGTGAAGGGACAGGCGGGGGCCGCCGGCAAGATCGGCCCGGATCTGTCGCACTTCGCCGCGCGCACCACGCTTGCCTCGGGCACGCTGGACCGCACGCCCGCGAACATCCGCAAGTGGCTGTCGAACCCGCAGGCTGTGAAGCCGGGCGTCCTGATGCCGAACCTCAACCTCTCGCCGGAGGCGCTCGACAAGCTCGTCGCCTACCTGGATGGGCTGAAGTAACGGTGTCGGACGTCTCCACGCTGTCCGCTTCGATGATGCACAACGCACGGACCCGCCTCGGGTGCCGCGTGGTTGGAGGTTGCTAGATGGCCACCGCACTCGGCGCGATGACCCACACGCAGGAAGACACCGGGCTGTGGTCGTGGTTGACAACCGTCGACCACAAGCGCATCGGCGCGGTCTACACGGTCGCCGGCTTCCTCTTCTTCCTCCTCGGCGGCTTCGAGGCGGTCATGGTGCGCACTCAGCTCGCCGTGCCGAACGGCACCGTGCTGGATGCCGACCGCTACAACCAGTTCTTCACGATGCACGCGCTCACGATGATCTTCCTGGGCGTCATGCCCATGGGCGCGGGCTTCTTCAACTACTTCATCCCGCTGCACGTCGGCGCTCGTGACGTCGCCTTCCCGCGACTGAACGCGCTGTCGCTCTGGATCTTCCTCTCGGGCGGCATCCTGCTGAACAGCAGCTTCTTCCTGGGCGGCGCGCCGAACGGCGGCTGGTTCGGGTACGCCCCGCTGAGCAGCATCGAATACGCGAAGAGCTCCGGCATGACGTTCTACGTCGTCGGTCTGCTCGTCCTCGGTCTGTCCTCGCTGATGGCATCGCTGAACTTCGCCGTGACGATCATCAACATGCGCGCGCCCGGCATGTCGATGATGCGACTGCCCGTCTTCATCTGGATGGTGCTGGTCGTCGCGTTCCTGCTCATCCTGTCGCTGCCGGTCCTGACGGTCGGTCTGCTGCAGCTCTACTTCGACCGCGTGTGGGGTACCTCGTTCTTCAGCCCCAGCACCGGCGGCGACCCGATCCTCTGGCAGCACATCTTCTGGATCTTCGGTCACCCCGAGGTCTACGTGCTGATCCTCCCCTCCATGGGCATCGTCTCCGAGGTGCTCCCGGTGATGTCGAAGAAGCCGCTCTTCGGCTACTCCGCCATCGTCTTCGCCGGCGCCGCCATCGGCGTCCTCGGCTTCGGTGTGTGGGCCCACCACATGTTCACCACCGGTCTGGGCCCCGTCCCGCAGGTGGTGTTCTCCGCGAGCACCATGGCGATCGGCGTGCCGACCGGCATCAAGATCTTCAACTGGCTGGGCACGATGTACGGCGGCAACATCCGCTTCGTGACCGCCACGTACTTCTCGGTCGGCTTCATCGCGCTGTTCACCATTGGTGGCATCTCGGGCGTCATGCACGCCTCGCCGCCGGTGGACGGCCACCACCAGGACTCGTACTTCGTTGTCGCGCACATTCACTACGTGCTCTTCGGCGGCGCGATCATGGGCATCTTCTCGGGCTTCTACTACTGGTTCCCGAAGATGAGCGGTCGCCTGCTGGATGAGGCCCTGGGCAAGCTCAACTTCTGGACGATGTTCGTCGGCATGAACCTGACGTTCTTCCCGATGCACTTCCTCGGCCTCGCGGGCATGCCCCGCCGCATCTACACCTACGACGCGGGGATGGGCTGGGACACCTGGAACATGGTGGCCACCATCGGCTCGTACATCCTCGCCATCGGCGTGCTGGTGTTCGTGGTGAATGTCATCAAGACGATGCGCAAGGAGCCGGACGCGGGTAACGACCCGTGGGGTGGTGCGACGCTGGAGTGGGCGATTCCGTCGCCGCCGCCGGCGCACAACTTCGACGTGGTGCCGGAGGTTCGTGACCGCGACCCGCTCTGGTACAACCGCGACCACGGCATCGCGCCGACGCCGGTCCCGGAGCACAACCACATTCACATGCCGCCGCCCTCGTACTTCCCGTTGATCGTCGCGTTGGGCGTGCTGCTCATCGCGGTCGGGGCACTCTCGACCCTCGCGATCGTCGGGCTGGGCGCGGTCGTCAGCGTCTACGGCATCTGGGGTTGGGCACTGGAGCCCACCGACTAGGCGTTCGCGCACAGTCGGCGATCGAGGAGCCAGTAGGGCCCACGTTCAGGAGTCAGGAATGGCAGCAGCCACGCACGAGCCCCCGCCCCACGTGACGGAGCACCACACCACGACCGGGATCGACAACCGGAAGATGATGATGTGGATCTTCCTCGCCTCCGAGTGCCTGTTCTTCGGGGCGCTGATTTCCACCTACCTGATCTTCCAGGGTGAGTCGCTCGTCGGGCCGCTGCCCCACGAGATCCTCAATATCCCGGTGACCTCCGCCAGCACCTTCGTGCTGCTGATGAGCTCGCTGACCATGGTGCTCGCCGTTTACGGCGCGCAGCACGGCCGCCTCGGCATGATGAAGCTCATGCTGCTGGCGACCATCCTGCTCGGCCTCGTGTTCCTCGGCTTCCAGGCGTACGAGTTCACCTCGTTCGTGCACGAGGGCCTGGGACTGACGACGAACCAGTTCGGCTCGTCGTTCTACGTGCTGACCGGCTTCCACGGCACCCACGTTGCCGTCGGTGTGCTCTACCTGACGTCGATGCTGCTCGCGTCGCAGCGGCGCACCGGGCTGGGCGCGGATCGTGCGCTGCACATCGACCTCGCCGGCCTGTACTGGCACTTCGTCGACATCGTCTGGATCGTGATCTTCACGATCATCTACCTGATTCCGCACTAGTCCGGGCGTTCGAGGCTGCAACCGACGCTGATCGGAGGACCCATGACCCACATGCCGCAGGCCGAGTCGCACGGCGAGCACCCGCCCACCACGATCCGTGAGTACGTGCTCATCGGCATCGTCCTCACGGTGGTGACCGCGGTGGAACTCTGGGTCTCCTACAGCGGGATGAGCTTCGGGCTCCTCGTCGGCGTGCTCATGGTGCTGTCCGCGTTCAAGTTCGCGGTCGTCGTGGCGATGTTCATGCACCTGCGCTTTGAGAACGGGCTGCTCTGGCGCCTCTTCTCGTTCGGCCTGATTCTCGGGACGGCCATCATCCTCGCGTTGACTGCTCTCTTCTGGAACGACCGCACCGACATCGTCGGTGGCGTGCCGGCGAACGCGGCTCCCGGCGCTGCCGCCCCGGCCAAGCACTAGTCACCACCCTCGACATCGGTCGACACGCACGAGGCCCGGTCGTAAGACCGGGCCTCGTTCTGTGTGTACGTGTTCGGGACGGTCGAGGCTACCCGGCAGAGCCGAGGCGCTCCGCGTCCGCGCGCTGCTGGCGTCGCTCGGACGCGCCGACCCACATGAAGAAGACGATTGCCATCGCGATCAGCGTGGCGGCCTCGCTGGGCACCCACATGATCAGGCCGGCGAGCTGCTGGTCGCTCGCCGGGTCGATCGGGATGACCCGCCGCGCCTCGAGGTACGTGGGGTAGAAGGTGTGCGAGGAGAACGTGATCATCGCGGCCAGGATGTGCTTCGGCAGGCTGCCGCCAAAGATGTAGAGGATGCGCGGCAGGTGCGGGATGCGGGAGTGCAGGGGCCGCGGATCGATCACGTTCCACCAGAACAGCACGGCGACGGCGGTGAACGCGAAGTGCTGGAGGTCGTGGATCTTCTGGTCCGCCAGCGCGGCCTCCCACCATCCCGGCACCAGGTGCCACGCCCACACGACGGTCGTGAGCGCCATGATCGAGACGGCCGGGTGCGTGATCGCCCGGTAGGCGAACCGCATGCCGGAGGTGCCCGCGAGCGGCCGGACCACGGCATGGCGTAGCCAGCCGGGTATGCCGCGCAGCAAGGGGGTGGTGGGCGCGCCCAGCAGCAGCATGGGCACGGCGTACATCATCACCAGCTCGTGCTGGATCATGTGCATCGAGAAGTGATGCTCGCCCAGCCGGTCGAGCGGCGACTCCATCGCCAGCAGATAGGTCGCGAGGCCGCCGTAGAACAGGGCGGTGCGCCACCAGGGGTGCGCGCGGCTGCGCTGCTCCCAGCGTCGTAGGCCGCGCAGGTAGAACCAGCCGACGATCGCGACCGGGATGATCAGCGAGGGATCGAAGCTCCATGCCTGCCACCACGGGAGGCCCGGCGGGATGCTCCCGTGCGCGGTGACGAGTCCCCCAGCGAGGCCCTCGGGCAGGTGCGGGCTGATCATGCGGCCTCCGGGCGGGCGCCACGTCGCGCGAGTGCGCGCGCGATCCAGTGTGCCCCAGCAAGGGCGCGGAGGCTACGTCAGGCGAGCCCTCGACGGCCCGCGGGGAGATGCGGCGGACCGTCGCCGTCGAGGAGGCTAGGCGGCGATCAGCGTCATCGACATGGGACTGTCGAAGCCGTTGGGGAAGGTCCGCAGGAAGCCCTCGTTCAGGACGCCCGCGCCCGGCGCAAAGACGTGCCACACACCATCGACGTCCTGCACCCACGCAGCGTTCGCCCCGGCGATGCGGAGAGCCTCGGTAAGCTGCTCCGCGCTTCCGCCCTGGAACACGGTCAGTGCGACACGCGACTCCGAGTAGATCGGCGGTGCGCTGAACGTCCCGCGTACCCCCGCGAAGGACGCGGTAGCCATCGCGACGTAGCCTCGACCGACGCGGCCGGGGCCGACGCCCCGCACCACGACGCGGTAGTAGCGCGTCTCGGTGGGGTTGATGACGTAGCTGGCGACGCCGCGCCCGTCGGTGCGCTGCGTGGCGATCGTGCTCCATCGAACCTGGTCGGTGGAGCTCTGCAGCACGGACTCGGCATTGATGCGCGTGATCGGGCTGGTGACCCGTACGGAGCTGCCGGGCTCAGCAGTGAACATCGTGGGGATCGAGGCGGCCGCGCTCGGCGCCGCCGGGCGGACGATCTGGTCACGGTAGAAGCCCAGGATCTCGTCGTTCATGCGCAGGCCGAACTCCACGCGCGAGTTCTCACGGCCGTAGGAGCCCTTCAGCAGGCCCACGGCGCGGTAGCGGCCATCCGGGCCGGACGCGAAGATCGGCGCGCCGCTCTCCCCGCTGGTCGTGCCCCAGACGTAGGCCATGAAGTCGGCGTCATAGTCGGCCAGCGGTTGCGGCTTTGCCATGCGCCACAGCGTGCCGTACTGGATTGACGTGCCGTATCCGGCGGTCTCATAGGTGCCGGTGGAGAGCTGGTAGTCCGTGGGGGACGAGAGCTCGAACCAGCCGGTCGCGACGCCGAGGCCATCCGTCGGCAGGTTGATGGCGCCGTAGTCGCCGTCGAGTTCCTGCGTCTCGACCCAGTTCGGGCTGACGGTGAACGAGGTGCTCCACACGGTTGCGTAGGGCGCGACGAGGCCGTCGATCCCCGGTGTGACGAAGGCGCCGGTCGCCCAGCCGCCCATGTCATTGTTGAAGAGGCAGTGCGCAGCAGTGGCGACGGTATGCGAGCCGACCATGAAGCCGGTGCACGTCATCTCCCCGCGTGGCATTCGGATCTGGAGCATCACGATCATGCCGTAGGGATCGGCCGGCGTAACCGCGGCCTCGGCGTTTGCGCGCTGGGGCCCGGAGGACAGGAGAAGCGCCAGCGAGACGAGGCCGACCGCAGCCAGCCGCCCGGCGATCGCCGGCGCGTTTCCCGCCCACTGTCGAAGCTGTTGTCCGCGGAGCATCCCTGCCGCCATCGTTACCGCCCTCGCGTGAATCGAGGACGCCCCCCGCCAGGGGCGTTCAATCTATCATCGGCGGGCGATCGCGGGGGACGAGTGCTCCGGAGACTCCGCTCGCAATCAGGCGTGCTGGTAGCAGGCATCCTCGGTCGTGTGACGGGCGCAGAGCGAGGGTTTCGAGGAGCAGACGGCGCCGCAGGGGTGCGCCGGAACGTGCAGCGCAGCGTCGCCCGCCGGTGCGGTCCCGCCGCCTTCGTCACCCCCGTGTGTTGCGGGCTCGGGAGGCGGCGCGGTCACCTCAGGCTGCTCCTGCACGTGCGCTCCGGGGTTCTCGACGCCGTTTTGCCCGAGGCAGCGCAGCAGCGCGTTGTAGCTCGCGTTCAGTGTGTCCCAGGCGCCACGGAGTGTCTGATTCGCGGCCTTCCAGTCGTCCCCGTTGATGAGGTTCGGGAACTGCCGGACGAAGTCGCGCAGGTACTGGCGAGCCTGCCAGTACGCCCGCCGGTCGCGCAGGAACTTTCGGTACGCAGCCCGGCAGGGGCGTGGGATGTTTGGGTTCTGGACGGCAGGCGCGTTCGTCACGGACGGGCTCCCTTCTAGCTCCCGATCGTTCCCACCGTGCGCTGCTCCCGGGGCGGCGCGCAGTGCCGAACGTCATGCGCGCCGGGCGTCGTTCGTCCCCCTCATTGACGCGTCGAGGCGCGCGCTTCTACCATCGCTGCCTGATACTTTGCGTATTCGGTACGCTTACTGTCCGAACGGGCCGCACGAGGCGCCCTCCGGCAGTCTGAGCGGGGAGTCGTCGCTTGCACACCCTTCGCGTCGCGCTCGCCCAGATCAACACCACCGTTGGCGACCTGGATGGCAACCGAGAGCGCATCCTCGCCGCCGCCCGCCGAGGCGCGGAGGCGGGCGCGGACGTCGTCGCCTTCCCCGAGCTCGCGATCACCGGGTACCCGCCCGAGGACCAGCTGCTGCGCTCCAGCTTCATCGAGGAAGCCCACGCCAGCCTCGAGCGGCTCGCGCAGGAGGCGGACGGGCTGCCGGCGCTGATCGTCGGCTGCGTCGAGTACGACCAGCACCTGTACAACGCCGCCGCCGTGGTGCATGACGGCGAGGTCGTGGCGATGTACCACAAGCAGCACCTGCCGAACTACGGTGTCTTCGACGAGGATCGCTACTTCTACCCCGGCGTCACGCCGCTGGTGGTGACGATCGCGGGTGTTCAGGTCGGCATCACGATCTGCGAGGACGCGTGGTACCCCGCCGGCCCCATCAGCGACGAGGCGATTGCCGGCGCCCAGGTGATCGTGAACATCAACTCCTCGCCGTTCTACGCGGGGAAGACGCGCGACCGTGAGCGCATGCTGGCGACGCGTGCCGCGGATAACACCGTGGCGCTCGCCTACGTGAACCAGGTCGGCGGGCAGGACGAGCTCGTCTTCGACGGCAACTCGCTGGTGTTCGACGCCACGGGCGCCGTGATGGCTCGCGGCTCAAGCCTGACCGAGGACCTCGTCGTCGTGGACATCCCGATCGAGGCGATCGTGCAGCGCCAGCTCCACGACTCGCGGCTCCGGCGCATGCGCGAGGCCGGCACCCACGTCCCCGCGGACGAGGTGTGGATCACCGACGCGCCCGAGGTCATTCGGCCGCCGCTGCCGGCCGCCTCGGTCGCCGCGCCCGACCCGCTGGCGGAGACGTACAACGCGCTCGTGGTGGGGACGCGCGACTACGTGCTGAAGACCGGCTTCGAGCGCGTCTACGTCGCGTTGTCGGGTGGCATCGACTCCGCGATCGTCGCGGCGATCGCTGTGGATGCGCTCGGCTCTGACGCCGTCACCGGCGTGTCGTTGCCCTCGAGGTACTCGTCCGAAGGATCGATTGCCGACGCCGTCGACCTCGCGCAGCGCCTCGGCATCCGCATGATCTCGATGCCGATCGAGCCCATGCACGCCGCGGCGCTCGGCACGCTCGTCGAGGAGTTCGGCAGCGGGGACGCGGGCACGGCGGGTGAGAACGTGCAGTCGCGCATCCGGGGGCTGCTCGTGATGGCGCTGTCCAACCACACGCCGCGCTCCATGGTGCTGACCACCGGCAACAAATCCGAGTACGCCTGCGGCTACGCGACGCTGTACGGCGACATGGTCGGCGGGTTCGCGGTGATCAAGGACGTGCCGAAGACCCTCGTCTGGCAGCTCGCCCGCTACCGCAACACGGTGTCCGAGGTGATCCCCGCGAACTCGATCGAGAAGCCGCCGTCGGCGGAGCTGCGCCCCGGCCAGCTCGACAGCGACTCGCTCCCCGCGTACGAGGTCCTCGACCCGATCATCGAGGCCTACGTGGAGGATGACCTGTCGCTGGAGTCGATCGTCGCGCTCGGGCACGACGAGGCGACGGTGAAGCGCGTCATCGACATGGTGAACCGCAACGAGTACAAGCGTCGCCAGTCGCCGCCCGGTGTGAAGATCACCCCGCGCGCCTTCGGCCGCGACCGCCGCCTCCCCCTCGCCACCCGGTACCGCGGCTACTAGCCCCAGAGCGTCGAGGCTGGCGCTTGCCGCGGCACTGAAGGCCACGAGGATGTGCGCCACTCAGAACCCTCGCCCACGCAGTGGGAGAGGGCAGGGTGAGGGTCTCCCCGCCCGATGCGCGCAGCCCAGCGCCTCCCCGGGGACGCTCGCCGCACCCCGCCGCACTCCGAACGCGATGCAGTCTCAGTACCCACCGAGGTCGCCCCGTACGATGAGCGTATGAGCGCGCACTCGCACGGACACTCGCATGCCTCGACCGCCGCGGAGCACCGCTGGCGGCTCGTCGTCGTGCTGGGCATTGGCCTCGCGGTGCTCGTCGCCGAGGTCGCCGGGGCGTGGTGGTCCGGCTCGCTGGCGCTGCTGGCGGACGCGGGGCACCTGCTCGCGGACGTCGGGGGGATCGCCCTCGCGCTGTTCGCCGTCACGATGGCGCAGCGCCCGCCCACCGCGCGCCGCACCTTCGGCTACCAGCGGCTGGAGATCCTCGCGGCGGCGGCGAACGCCGTGCTGCTGCTCGCCGTCGGCGGCTACATCCTGTTCGAGGCGGCCCAGCGGCTGTGGTCGCCGCCCGAGGCGGACCCGACGGCTGCGATCGCGCTCGGCCTCGTCGCGTCAGCGGGGAGCGGGGTGGGCGTGTGGCTGCTCCGAGGCACCGCGCAGGACAACCTGAACATGCGCGGCGCGTTCCTGGAGGCGATGGCCGACCTGCTGACCTCGGTCGCGGTGGTGGTGAGCGGCGTGGTGATCGCGACCACCGGCTTCCAGCGCGCCGACTCCATCGCTGCGCTCGCGATCGGCGCGCTGATCGTGCCGCGCACCTGGTCGCTGCTGGGGCAGGCGCTGCACGTGCTGATGGAGGCGACGCCGGAGCACCTGGACCTGGACGAGGTGCGCGCGCACATCCTCGGCATCCCCGGGGTGATCGAGGTTCACGATCTGCATGCGTGGACCATCAGCAGCGGGGCGCCCATGCTCTCGGCGCACGTGACGGTGGAGGACGAGCGCGTCACCAGCGGCCGCGGCGGTGACG
This sequence comes from Chloroflexota bacterium, assembly GCA_947479915.1. GTDB lineage: Bacteria > Chloroflexota > Dehalococcoidia > UBA2979 > UBA2979 > SHYQ01. The sequence continues at coordinate 5,344 of CANKAU010000003.1, read as the reverse complement.
TCCTCGACGATCTGCAGGCGTGCCTGCTGCACGACTTCGCCGTGGAGCACACCACGTTCCAGATCGAGCCCGCCGCCCACGTGGAGCACGAGGCGGGCGGGCACGGGTAGGGCTACGGGCGGCCGGTCGAGAGTCGCACGGCCAGTTCCACAATCCCCTTGATCTCCGGAATCTGTTCGATGTCCTCGATGGTCAAACAGGCAGCGATTGCGGCCGCACAACGATGCTTCACTCTGCTCAGCCTGCTGTAGTCGCCATGTGCCTCTCGGATCTCGTGCAAGATCGTCGACTTGTCCAGCTTCGCTTGGACGAATAGTGCGTCTGGCAGGTAGTCCTCCAGAGACGTTTCGGGCAACTCTAGCAACCTTGGGCCGAGCGTGGTGCGGAGGCTGTCCGCTAACTGCTGCTGCTGGTGGTTTGGGCGATCGAGCATCGCAACGACTCGTGACGCGTACGGCGAGTCTCGTGTGACGATCGGACGCAGTGTCTTGGTCACAGCTCCAAGAAGATTCCCGACGCCGTCTGCGCCCCCCGCCGCAAGAACCTTAATTTGCTTAGTCGGTGCGAGTAACCGCAGCACCGCTTCGACGATCACCTGATCCGACGAACCCTCCACCACGATGAAGTTGGTGGGGAAGAACACGTCATCGAGGCTGCTACCCAGCATGTCGAACGTGATGTCCATCAATTCCGCTGAGTCCTGTACGGGGGCCACGGTGACGATCTGCTCGGATCTGCACACACGGAGATTCCGGGCGACCTCGTGCCGATCCAACATCAGTGGCGAGTGAGAAGCGACCACGATGTAGCGGTCTGTAGCGCATTCCATTAAGAGATCACGGAGCCGTCTCTGAAGCGCCGGATGCAGAGCTGTTTCCGGTTCGTCGATCGCGATGAACTGCAGTTGCGTGTCGCTGAGCGCTGCGAGAATAGGCAGCAGGGAGCGAAGACCGCTGCCTTGGAAATGACCTTGGATGCGATCGAAGCGGATCGCCTGAGCACCCCCCAACTCCATGTCGGGGAGTTCAAGTTGTCGGAGATAATTGTTCAGTGTGTGAACCTGCTGCAGGAAGTTGCTGTGATTGAGCAGCAGGGTCGGCAGCATCTCCAGTTGTGGGAGCGCATTAGGGCTCGTGTTCTCGATGAGTTCCCGGGTAATTCGTTCGAGGAATCGGTTGTTGTACGAGTCGAGAGTCTCAGTTCCGGGCTGCGTACTGGGTGCCAAGTAACCCCGCTGCGAAGGAATAAACACAGCGCGATCGCGCGGCACGCCGTTGTTGAGCGCGTGCTTGAAGGCTGCGAGAAGGATTGAGGTCTTTCCCTGGTTGTTAGACCCGACCAACACGCTGTAACCCACGGGAACCTGAACTTCGAAATCTGCCTGCAGCGGTCCATAGGCCCGCCGTGAGACGACGTCAAGCGGCTCCATCTGTTACCCCCCCTCCGCCCCCTCGCGCGTCTCCTGCGCGTCCTTCGCGATGCCTTCGAGGCGGGTCGCGACGGCCATGGAGAGGGTGTCGGTGGCGGTGAGCTGGATCCAGGCCTCGAACGCCTCGCGGACCTCCGCGTAGGCCTCCTCGATCGGCTCCTCGAACTGCGGCTGCGTCATCGTGGAGCGGCGCGCCTCGTTCAACTGCTCCACGAGGCGCTCCAGCTTTGGCGCGACGCGGTCGTAGAGCTCGTGGAACTCCTCGTCCTGCTCGGCGTGGCCGCGGTCGCGCATGATCTGCATCGCGCCCATCACCCACGCCAGCGCGCCCATCAGCGTGCCCGCGTCCGCGCGCCGCATCTGCAGGCGCACCGGCATCGCGCGGTCTCGACGTCCCTCGGGGCTGGTCATGCGGATCGCTCTCCTTCGTACGCAACGATCGCCGCCGCGCCCAGTGCGCCCGCGAGCGCCGCGTGCTCGCCCAGCGCGCCGGGCACCACCTGCGCCCCGCCGTTGTCGCCGCTCACCGCGTTGATCGCGCGCTGCAGCGCGGGCACCAGCATCGCGAGGTGCTGGTCCGCCCCGTCGAGGATCACGAGCGCGGGGTCCAGGAACGCCGTCAGGTCCGACAGCAGCCCCGCGATCTCCTCGACGGTCTCCTGTTCCACGGGCGCGTCCGCGTCCAGCGTGGGGAAGTCGGGCAGCGTGCCCGCGCCGCCGCGCGCGCCGTTCACGATGCGCCCGCTGGTCTTCACCGCCGCCGCCGGGATGCCGCGCAGCGACACGTAGATTGCGTCCGTCGCATCCTCGGCCACGCCGTGCTCGGACTCGCCGCGCAGGGCGGCGTGCGTGCGGTCGAGCGCGACGATCGGCGCGTCGATGTGGCGTCGCAGCGCGTCGACGACGGCGAGGCCGTCCCACTCCGGGCGGCCCGGGCAGCGCGTCATCTTGCCGGTCGCCTCGTCCACGTCACCGGGGCAGGCGACGGCGATGCCGGCGGCCCAGCGCTTCTGCCCGTCGTGCGCGAACAGCGTGGAGATGCGCCCGCCGATCTCCCACGCCCACGCCGCCTCGTCGGCCAACTCGGGCAGCGGGTACGACTCGCGGATCATCGGCTCCCCGTCGAAGAACGACATGGCGAGTCGCACCTCGTCCAGCGTGAAGTCCACGCCCACCAGCACCGCCAGTTTCTCGCTCACGTGCTCCACCGTTCGATCTTGCGCAGCACCTGCGCGACGTCGTCCATGTCCTTCGAGGTGAGGTTCGCGTGCAGCGGGATCGCGATCAACTCGGACGGCAGCCGCCCCGCCGCGGAGAAGTGCTCGTCCGCCGTCCGCGTGTCGTCGCCCAGCGCACCTCGGATGCTGGCGTCGAGGTGCAGCGAGGGCGCGCAGGCGATCTCCGCCGGGACGCCCTCGGCGCGCATCGCGGCCACGGTGTCCTCCAGCGTGCGCTTCCACAGCATGGAGCGGATGCGGATCACGTAGCGGTCGTACGCGTGGTGCACCCAGCGGCTGTGCGGCATCGCGACCACCGCGCGCATCCCGCGCAGGTTGAACGTCAGCTCCCACGCCAGCTGGCGGCGCGCCTCGAGCGTCGCGGGGAGCGCCCGCAGCTCGGCGAGCGCCACCGCTGCGGACTCGTCGTCGAGGCGGCCACCCGTCACGAAGCGCGCGCGCTCGGCACGGTCGGCGTGCGCCCCATCGGGCACCACCACCATCGCCGCGCGCGTCTGGATGCGCGGGAAGCCGCCCGTCAGCGCGTGCCCCGGCCCCAGCGCGAACACCGACGCCACGCCGAACGTCCCGACCGGCGTCCCCTTGTACGACGCGCCGAGGGCGTCCGAGGCATCCTCGATTATTGGCAGGCGGTGCTGCTCCGCGATCGCCAGCAGTTCCGCCATCGCCCCCGGGTGCCCGAAGGCGTGCGTCAGCGCAATCGCGCTCGTGCGGTCGGAGAGCGCCCGCTGCAGCCCGCGCGCGGAGAGCGCCGCGGTGTCCGTCTCCACCTCGCCCGGCACGGCGACGGAGTGCGCGTTGCGCACGGCGGCCACCCACGGCCGCCCGAGGAGCGCCGGGACGACCACCTCACCGCCGTTCACGCCCGCCACCATCACGGCGGACTCGTACGCCCCCGTGTGAGAGCCGTACGCCATCACGCACGCCTCGGGCACGCCGAGCAGCGACGCGAACGCCGCTTCCAGCGCTCGCACCGGCGAGGCGTCCTGCGCCGCTTCGACTACGGGCGCATCGGGGTACGGCAGCGCCCGCACGGGCGCCCCGCCGTCCACCGCGAGCGCAGGGCCGAGGTCGTTCGTCATCGTCGCGCGAGCGTAGAGGGAGCGACGGGGTGGCGGCAAACCTTGAGGGGCGGTCGCGCGCTAGCCCTCGGCGCGACGGGCTTGCTCGCGGCGGATCGCGTTCACCACGGCGAGCGCGTCCGCCATGGGCTGGACGTCGTGGACGCGCACTACATGGACGCCCGCAGACGCCGCGAGCACGTTGAACGCGATCGTCGCTTCGAGGAGCCCCGGGGCGTCCTGCCGGTCGCCGCGACCGAGGAACTCCGCGAGGAAGCCTTTCCGTGAGGCCGAGATCAGCACCGGGTAGCCCTCGGCGACGAGCGCCGGCAGCCCCGCGAGCAGCGCTGCGTTGTCCGCCGCCGACTTGCCGAAGGCGAACCCCGGGTCGAGCCACGCCGCCACGCCGGCGGCGCGCATGGACGCCGCGCGCTCCATCAGGAAGTCGCGCACCTCGAGGTTCACGTCGTCGTAGTCCTGGCTGACCTCGCGGTGGTGCTTGGGGCGGCCGCGCATGTGCATTACGCAGCCGGGCAGCCCGAAGGCGCTCGCCACCTCCAGCATCGCGGGGTCGGTGAAGCCGGTGACGTCGTTCAGCAGGTGGACGCCGGCCTCGGCGGCGGCGCGCGCGACGCTCGGCGTCCACGTGTCGACCGAGGTGGTCAACCCTTCGGCCACCGCTGCCTCGATCACGGGCACCACGCGCGCGGCCTCCTCGTCGGGCTCAAGGTCACGCCCGTTCGATCGCGTGCTGTGCGCGCCGATGTCGATGATCTCCGCGCCCTGCCGCGCCAGCTCGACGGCGCGGTCGCGCGCGGCCTCCACGCTGACGCGCGAGAACTCGACGGGCGAGTCGTCCGAGACATTGAGGATGCCCATGATCGCCGTGCGATCAGTGACATCGATCGAGCGGTCACGCAGGTGGAGCAGCACGCGGTCGTCCTTGCTGTTGTCGATCCAGTGTAGAGAACGGGCCACCGGGTGCGGGCGGCCGCCTCGTGCGCTACTTCCCGAGCAGCGCCGACAGGTCGTGCTTCGCGTCGAGGATGTGCGCCCACAGGTCGCCGGTCTTCGCGACGCGCTCGTGCGCGTTCAGCATCGTGAAGTCGCTCGGGAAGATGCGATCCAACTCGTCCCACTTCAGCGGCATCGAGACCGGGCCGCCCGGCTTCGACCGCGGCGAGTACGCACACGCGAGGTTTTTGATCCGCGCGTTCTGGTTCGCATCGAAGAACACCATGCCTCGGCGCTTCTCGGTCTGCCACTCGGTCGTGACTTCCTTCGGGTGCGACCGCACGAGGAACGCGCCCAGCGTCTGAGCGACCTCGCGGATCGTGTCGTACTCGTACTGGCGCACCACCGGCACGAAGATGTGCAGCCCCGTCGCGCCCGAGGTCTTGATGAACGATGACATCCCCGCGGAGTCGAGGAGTTCCTTCAGCCAGCGCGCGACCTGTGTCGTCTGTTCGAAGGCGTGGCGGTTCAGCTCTCGAAGTCCTCGTCATCCACGATGACGTACTGGTCCTTCGCGTACTCGTAGCCCTTGATCAGTTCGTCGTACTGCACCTCGCGGTCGAGGGTGGGGGACCAGCGGAGCTGCTTGAGCGGCTTCATGT
>CANKAU010000002.1 GCA_947479915.1 Chloroflexota bacterium | reverse complement strand
CGCCCGGCGCCGACCTCGGCACCGGAGCCGGTGCGCGCCGCCGCCGCCCCGCCGCCGCCCGTCGGGAGCAGCGCGCCGGCGCGCCGACCGTCCGCGAACGCCGCGTCTGCCGGCTTCGCCCCGCCGCCCTCGAAGGTCACCGTGTCGCCGCCGAACTCCGGCGGCATCGCGCGGATCGTCTCGGCGAAGTTCGGCCTCGATCACTACATCGACGTGCTCAGCGTGGTGAACAACGAGATGGAAGCGCCGGACAACGACGGCAGCTACGCCGTCGGCTGGTACTCCTCGTTCGACGCTCCCGGCGCGCCCGGCAACGCGGTCTTCTCAGCGCACGAGACGTGGAACCACTACCAGGGGCCGTTCTACTTCATGAACAGCGCGCAGGAGGGCGATGAGCTCTCGCTGATCATGGCGGACGGGCGTCGGCTGACCTACCAGGTGATGAGCGCCGCGCGCTACACCGTGGACACGATCCCCATGGCCGACATCATCTGGCCGGGCAACCGCCCGGCGGGCGACGAGTGGATCACCCTCATCACCTGCGGTGGCGCGATCGTCTACCACGGCCAGTTCGGCGACTACGTCGACCGCGACGTGGTTGTCATGCGCCGGGTCCGCTAACGCTCCACCGCCCGCGGCGCGGCGGTCGAGGCTATGTGAGCGGGCGTTCCCCGGAGAGCGCCAGCAGGTTGCCCTCGCTGTCGCGGAAGAACGCCATCCACAGCTCGTGCCGGTCGTCGCGGTGCACCACGTGCGGATCGCCCTCGAACGCCACACCGCGCGCCAGGAGCGTCGCGTGGGCCGCAGGCACGTCCGGCACGCGGAAGTAGAGCACCGAGGCGCCCTCGCCGCCGCTGCCCTCCGGCACCGCGAGCATCAGACGCACCCCGTCGAGGTCGAAGAACCCCAGCGTCGCCGCCTGGAACAGGAAGCGCGCGCCCAGCACGTCGCGGTAGAACGCGACCGCGCGGTCGATGTCCCGTACCGGCATCGAGATCTGCAGCAGCGGGCCGAGGTTCACGTCGCTCTGATTCACGCCGTCGTTCGTCATGCATGTCTCCTCGTCGGTGGCGTCGTTGAGAGCGCTAGTAGTGCGTCTCCACGGGATTGCCCCACTGGAACGGGCGTGTGAAGACGTGCCCCACGTGCACCTCGCCGCAGTAGTGCCGCAGCGCGGACTGCACGGGCTCCGTGAGCTCCAGGTCATACCCGACGTTCGAGGGGTACTGGCGGCCGTAGTACATGTCGAGGTACAGCAGCCGCCCGCGAGCCTGCGGCAGCAGGTCCGCTGCCGCCAGCGCTTCCTCGGCGATGTCGTCGAAGATCGCGCGTCCGCGCGCGTCGACGGGCAGGCGTGCCGGCAGCACGTAGATGTCCAGTGCCGGGACGACGAGGCGGATGCGGTCGCGCTCGACCGCGCCGCCGAAGGCCGCGGGCTCGATGGTGGGCGTGCCGAGATGCGTTGAGGTCCACCCGAAGGCGCACGCCTCGGACAGCACGCGCTGCACACGGTCGTCGTGCTCGTCGCCTGCGCAGGCCTCGGGGCCGTGGGCGGACTCCAGGCGCGCGCGCATCACCTCGCCCGCGCCGTCCGCATCGATGATGTCGAGCGCGCGGCCGAGCCAGTAGAACGGCGGGTTGTGCTCGGCGCTGCGCGTCTTCATGCGCGAGATCCAGCAGGGCGAACCCTCCCCGAACCCCGCCGGGATGGCGGGGAGGTACTGCTGCAGCCAGTGCGCCATGCGCATCATCTCGTCCACGCCGGTCATGGTAGCCCGGCCCGGCCCTCGTGGCTGCGGTGTCGTGGCGCGGCACGGCGGGTGCCCCTCCACGGCGCTCTGGTATATAACTGGCGCCTCCGCTGCCTGCGCGCGCATCCACGCCCGGCCGTGCCGGGACGCCGAGGTTCGTGCGCCCGCGGAGCAATCACGCTGAATCGAGGACCCATTCGTGCAAGAGCAGTTCAGGCTGGATGGCAAGGTGGTCATCGTCACCGGCGGCGGGCGCGGGCTCGGCCGGGGGATGGCTCACGCGCTCGCGGCGGCTGGCGCCAAGGTGATGATCTCGGCGCGGACGAAGGAACAGCTGGACCGCACGGTCCAGGAGATCCGTGACGCCGGGGGCGTGGCCTCCTCGTTCGCGGGGGACATGACCGACTCCGCGCAGGTGAACGCGATGGTCGACGCGTGCGTCGCCGAGTACGGCGGGCTGGACGTCTGCTTCGCTAACGCCGGCATCGGCGGTGGCACGGACGCTGAGTTCTGGGAGTACCCGGACTGGGCGTTCGAGGATGTGCTGGGCCGCAACCTGAAGTCGAACTTCTACACCTGCCGCGCCGCCGCGAAGGTGATGGTGGAGCAGGGCCGCGGTGGGGTTCTCGTCCTGACGTCCTCGGCCGGCGGGCACCGCGCGAGCAAGCGCTGGGCGTACGCCACCGCGAAGGGCGGGGTCCTGTCGCTGACCAAGGTGCTGTCCGGCATGCTCGCGGGGCACGGCATCCGCGTGAACTCCATCTCGCCGGGCATCGTCGCGCAGAACGATCCGGTGGATGAGCAGGACGCCGCGCGCCGCGCGCAGCAGGGGACCTTCGTCCCCGCCAACCGCGTGGGTGCGTGGTGGGAGATGGGGCCGCTGGCCGTGTGGCTGGCCTCGGACGCCTCGTCGTACGTCACCGGCACGGACATTGCGATCGACGGCGGCATGATGAACGCCGGCCTCGCGCCCGTGTCCTACCGCCCGCAGCACGAGATCTAGAGGAACAGCGCATGCCCCCACAGACTGACTACTTCGATCTCACCGGCAAGAAGGCGATGGTCGTCGGCGCGGAGTTCCCCGCCGGCGCCGCCATCGCACGCGCCTACGCGGCCGCTGGCGCGGACGTGGCGCTCTGCGCGCTGACCGCCGACGAGGCCGTCATGCGCGCCCGCGCCGTGAAGCGCGACATCGAGGCGATGGGCCGGCACGTCGCCGAGTACGTGATGGACGTGACGCTGGGCAAGAACGTGCAGGTCACCACACGTCAGGTCGCCAAGGAGATGGGTGGCCTCGACATCGTCGCGAGCGCGCCTGACCTCTTCATGGCGAAGCCAATCGAGAAGACGAGCGACACGGAGCTGGCCCGCGTGATGCAGGTCAACTTCGCCTCGCAGTTCTTCGTCGTGCGCACCGCCGCCGAGGAGTTCCGCCGCGACCACCGCGCCGGTCGCATTCTGCTGGTCACCAGCGTCCTCGGTGGGCGCTCCATGCTGGACACCGCCGCCTACGCCTCAGCGCACGGCGCGGTGCACAACCTGGTCCGCGCGTCCGCGCACGAGCTCGGCGGCGAGGGCATCACGGTCAACGCGATCTCGCTCGGCTGGATGGACTGGATGGACGACCGCATCGATCAGTCGAACGAGGACGGCAAGCGCGCGCTGCGCTTCCCGATGCTCCGCCGTGCGGGTCACGCGGATGAGGTCGGCGGGACGGCCGTCTGGCTCGCCGCTGAGCACGCTTCCTCGTTCATCACCGGCCAGATCATCCCGGTGGAGGGCGGCCTGCTCCAGCACCAGTAGCGTGTCCATCACCGCGTCGATTGCGAGGCCCGGCGAAGCGCGCATCATAGGCGCGTCCTCGGGCCGGGATGGGCCGGCCGGCAGCGACAGGAGGCACCTCGTGGGCGTGTTGGACAGGTTCGACCTCACCGGTCAGACCGCAATCATCACCGGCGCCGGCACCGGACTGGGGCGCGAGTTCGCCCGGTCGCTGGCGGACGCCGGATGCGACATCGTCGGCGTCGGTCGCCGCCTCGAACCGATCGAGGAGATCGGCGCTGAGATCCGCGCGAAGGGCCGGCGGTTCCTCGCTCTCGGCGGTACGGACGTCACGGACTCGGCGCAGGTGAACGCCATGGTGGAGCGCGCCGTGGCCGAGATGGGGCGCATCCACGTCCTCATCAACAACGCCGGTGGCGGCAGCGCGGGTCGGGGCAAGACGCTCCCCGAGCTCACGGACGAAGACTGGCGCGAGGGGATGGACAGCAACATCACCTCGGCGTTCTTCTGCGCGCGGGCGATCGTCCCGCACATGGAAGAGCAGGGCGGCGGGCGCATCATCAACGTCTCGTCCGGCTGGGGCTTCCGAGGCGGCAAGAACAACTTCATGTACTCGATCAGCAAGGGCGGGGTCGTCCAGCTGACGAAGGCCCTCGCGATCACCTACGCGCAGGCGGGTATCCGCTCGTCCTGCATCGTCCCCGGCACGTTCCCGCGCCGCGAGGACGTGGAGCGCGTGGCCGCGCGCGGCCAAATGCAGCCGTCCGGCCGCGCCGGGTTCCCCGAGGAGATCGGGCCGCTGGCGTTGTTCCTCGCCAGCCCGGCCTCGGACTACCTGAGCGGCGAGGCGGTACTGATGGACGGCGGCGCGATCGCGGCGGGCGTCACGCCCGCGGGCGTCGCCCCGGTCGCGGAGGGCTAGACCATGGCACACCCATTCTCACTCGCCGGTAAGCACGCGCTGGTCACCGGCGCCACCACCGCGCTCGCGCGTGGCCTCGCCGTAGGTCTCGCGGAGGCGGGCGCCACGGTCTCCGTGACGACCACGACCAACGTCCTCGCCGAGGAGGTCCAGGCGAACTCGATCCTCAACGAGTGCTGGGCCGCCGCGGGCGCGTCCGGCCTCGCCAAGACGATCGACCTCACGGACCCGGCGGCCGTCGCCGCGGCGGTTGCGGAGATCGAGGCGGCTCACGGCCCGATCGACATCCTCGTGAACGCGACGCACGGCGCGAACATCAAGCCCGCGCTGGAGGCCACGCTGGCCGACTGGCAGACCGAGGTCGACCGCAACGCCACCACCGCCTTCGTCGCCTGCCAGGCCGTCGGCCGGGGCATGGTGGCGCGCGGGCACGGCCGGATCATCAACCTCGTCTCGGTCGTTCACGACCGCGGCGTCCCGAACTGCTCAATGTTCAGCGCCTCGCAGGCGGCCGTCCTCGGGCTGACGCGCTCGCTCGGCATCGAGTGGGGACGTGGCGAGGCGATGGACCAGCCGCGGGTCACAGTGAACGCGCTCGGCCTGGGGTTCTACGATGGTGTAGCCGGGCCGCAGGGGGACGAGAACCTCCACGCGATCCTGGAGCGCTACATCCCGCTGCGCCGCCTCGGCCAGCCGGCTGACCTGCAGGGAGCCGTCGTGTACCTCGCGTCCGACACCACGAACTACGTGCAGGGCGAACTGCTCATGGTCGATGGGGCGATTGCGAACCACGCCTAGTGACAGCGCAGGAGCCGTCTCCGACCCGCGATGACGAGGACTCGGGGCCGGTTGGCCCCGGGCCCGGCGTCCGATGGTCGGGCGACGGCTCGCTGGCACCTCGACGCGCCCCGCGCTGGGGCAGCGGCGATCTGCCCGCCGCCGACCCGCTGGAGGTCGGACGCCCCGTCGAACCGCCCCCCGCGCGGCGCTCGCGCCGCGAGTCGACCGTGGACGGCCGCGTGCTGGCCAGCCCGTCGCGGCGCGTCGCCGCGTTCTTCGTCGATCTTGGCGTCAAGATCGTGCTCTTCGTGCTCGTCGTCGCGACTTCTGGTGCCGACCTCACTGATCCGCAGCAATTGCCGATCGAATTGTTGCTGGGTGCGGCGGTCTTGAACGTGGGCTACGCGTTCATCTTCGGGGTCTCGGGATTGTCCCCCGGAGGACGGCTGCTGAGGACGCGTGTCGTCGCGTTGGACGGCAGTGCGCCCGGGGTACGACGGTCTCTGCTGCGGTCGGTGTTCTCGTTGAACGAAACCGTGCTGTACGTGAGCGCGACGTGGATCATGTTCGACCGGCGCCGGCAGGCGCTCTACGACAAGTTCGCGGGAACCGTGGTCGTGATGCAGCCCGTCGAGGACGAGCCGCCCGCCTAGCGCGGAGCGCAGTCGCCTACCGCTGCGCCTCCCATGGGAGCGAGCGGGGCTGCAGCACCTGGCGCACCCCGCCGTCCGCGACCACCGCGATGAGGTCGAGGCCGCCGTAGGCGGCGGGGTTCATCCCGCGCAGGGCCGCGGTGGCCAGCTCGTCCTTCACGTGCGCCAGCGCGCCCACCAGCACCAGCGTCGACAGGTCGTCCTGCTGCCCCGCCGCGCGCGCCGCCTCGCGCTGCGCGACGGCGCGCTGGACGTGTCGCCGCAGCATCCGCCGCACCAGCGTCCCGTCGAGGGGGTCGACCTGCGGAGGCGCGATCATGACGGTGACGCCCTCGGGCGCGCCGGCCGGGAGGCGCGAGACGGTCCACGTGTCGTTGACCTGCACGTCGGTCACCTCGCCGGTGGCCAGCAGCGCCGCGCGGTCGCGCACGCGCGTGACGAGGATGTCGATTTCCGCGCGCTCCTCGGGCAGCCGATACAGCGCCCGCGAGTCGAGGTGGAACGAGCCGGGCGCGCCCTCCGAGATGACGGTCCACTCCGGGGCGAGCCCGCCGGTCACGGAGACGTACGCACCCTCGTCCGAGAGCTTCGCGAGCACCAGCGTCAGTGGAAGGCGCACCTCGCGCGCCTCGCCGGGAGCGAGGCCGCCGAGGCCGCGCGCGAGGATCAGGCGGAGGTTGGAGATCTGCGGCTCTGTGGTCGGCAGCGCGGCCTTCGGCGGCACCCACACCGCATACGCGCCGCGCTCGATCGAGGAGCCGTCGGCGCGCATGTCCGCGGTGAGCATCGCGGCGAGGTCGTCCGTACCCGGGAGCGCGTCGTCCGACTCCCACAACGACCCCACGGTGACACCCACACGCCGGTCGCGTTGCTGCAGGAGGGCGTCGAACGCGCCCGGGTCGCCCTCGACGGGGCGGAATGTGCGGAAGTACTTCTCGCTCATCCACGTGGTGACGAGGTGCAGGGCGGCGGCGTGCTGGGGTGAGAGGTCAGTCATGACTCGGGGCTCGGCGGGGTGTCCCGCGCTACTGCCCGGCCGCCTGTCGTTCGTCGCGTCGCACCAGGTACGGGTTCAGGGCGACCGCGATCACATCGACGACGAGCAGCGTGTTGAGCGCGAGGAACAGCAGCACGCCCAGCCACTTCAGCGAGGTCGCCCAGACCGTGTGGTCCACCTTCGACAGCTGGATCTCGATGACCGCGATGAACACCAGCCCGAGCAGCGCCGCGATCACGCGGAACGCGCGCGGGTGGGCGAGGTAGCGCGTGAGGTAGGCGAGCAGCCCACCGACGATCGCGAAGTTCATCGCGATGATGCTGAGCAGCGGCGTGCCCTCGTGGTGCTGGAGCTCCCAGCCGTTGAAGACGATGAACGAGAGCATCGCAGGGATGAGCGCCGCGATGGCGATCCCCGTCAGATCCGATCGCTTGAAGCGCATGTCCCGGCCCTCGTCCTGTCTCCCCGCGCCTTCACGAGGTGCGGTGCGTCGCCGCCATCTTCGATGCTGCCGAGCCGCGCGACAACTGACCGCGTGATGCCGCGCGCCCGGCCCGTGAGCGCTAGATGTTCGAGCGCGACTGCCCGCCGTCCACGTTGAGCGTGGCACCCACGATCCACGAAGCTCGCGGCGAGCACAGGAACGCGACCACCTCGCCGATTTCCTCGGGCCGGCCGAAGCGACCCCCCGCGATGTTCTGGGCGATGAACTGCGCCATCGCCTCCGGCTGCTCGACGAGGCGGCGCCCCCACGAGCCGCCCTCGAAGGCGATCGAGCCCGGCGCGAGGCTGTTCACGCGCACGCCCTGCTTGATCCAGTCCAGCGCGTACGCCTTGGTCATGGCGATCTGCGCCGACTTGTTCGCGTTGTACTGAGCCGGCCCGCCGACCTCTCGCCCGAAGATCGAGGAGATGTTGACCACCGCGCCCTGCCCGGAGGCGACCAGGTGGGGCTTCGCCAGCTCCATCAGCCGCAGCGCGGACATCACGTTCAGCTCATAGGCCAGCCGCCAGCGCTCCTCGAGCCCGTCGACCGCCGCCGTGCCGCCCGCGTTGTTCACGAGGATGTCGATGCCGCCGTGCGCTGCGGCCGCCTCTTCGATGACGCGCTGGCAGTCCTCGGCGCTGGTCACGTCCGCGCCCACCGTGTGGATGGTCGCGCCGGTCGCTCGGAGCTCAGCCGCCGTCTGGGCGAGCGTCTCGCCGCCGCGCGCCACCAGCGTCACCTTCGCGCCCTCGGCGGCCAGCGCCGTCGCGATCGCCCGCCCGAGCCCGCGGCTCGCGCCCGTCACCACCGCCGAGCGTCCGGCGATCCCCAGGTCCATGTCGTGCTCCTCGTGCGGTCGTGCTGTTAGTTCGGCTCGTTGATGCCTCGCGTGCCTCGTATCCTGCCGCCCCGCGCTCACGGCGTCGAGGTCGGCGAGCCGTCAGCGGGCCGCATGGGCCGCTCCGGCTCCCTCTCCCGAACCGGGAGAGGACTGGGGGGAGGAGCCTTCCGCCTCCCTCGCTCTGCCTCACGCGTTGACGCGTCCGATCAGCCGCCCCTACGCTCGCGGCCCCGGAGGAACGCTCGTGCCAGCCGCACTCGTCGACCTCGCCGTCACCGGCCACATCGCCACGATCACCCTCGCCGCGCCGGGCGCGCTGCTCGACCGCGCTGCTTCCGAGGCGCTCGCGGACGCGGCGCGCGCCGCGGCGGACTCTTCCGAGGTGCGAGTGGTCATCGTCCGGGGCGCCGGCGACGATTTCTGCGGCGGGTGGGCCCCGAGTGCCCTTGCTGAGCCCGATGGGATGCCCGGCGTCCCCTCGCTGGCGGCGGGTATCGAGGCGCTCGCGGCGATTCCACAGCCCACGATCGCCGCGATCCGCGGCCGTGCACACTCGGCCGGCCTCGAAGCCGCGCTCGCCTGCGACGTGCGGATCGCCGAGGACGGGGCGACGTTCGCGATGCCGGACACAGCCTCCGGAAGCGTCCCGCGCGCCGGGGGCACCCAGCGGCTGCCTCGCGCGGTTGGTCGGGCGCACGCGCTCCGGCTCCTGCTGACGGGCGAAATCGTGGACGCGGCGGAGGCCAGACGCATCGGACTCGTGTCGCGCGTCGTACCCTCGGGCGGCACGAATCTCGAGGACGCCGCGCGGGCGCTGGCGGAGGTCATCGCCTCGCGCGGGCCGATCGCCACGCGGCTCGCCAAGGAGGCGGTGCACCGCGGGGCGGAGATGGCGCTGGAGCAGGCGTTACGCTACGAGACTGACCTGACGGTGATCCTGCAGTCGACCGCCGATCGCGCGGAGGGCGTCCGCGCCTTCCAGGAGAAGCGCGAGCCGAAGTTCCTCGGGGAATAGGGACGCCGGCGGCGGTGGTGCGGCAGGGAGCGAGGGGCGCTGGACGCGCCTCGCACGCTGGTGGAGCATACGAACACGGAGGTGGAGCGGATGAATGTTGTCCTGAACACGGATGAGGCCAACGTGGTGATGTCCGTCATCACCGCGCAGCTCATCGACCAGGCCGGTCTGAGCGAGGCGGCGAAGAAGGCCGTCCGCGAATGGCGTCGCGACCTGGCCCCCGGCACGATCCCGCTGGACGGGTTCACCGTGCGGCTGAACACGGCGATCGGCAACTTCATCGACGAACGCACCACGCGCATGATGCGCACCCGCGGTCAGGTGAAGGCTCTGGAGCGCAAGTAATGAAGGTCGAATTCACCGCCGACGAGATCCACACGATGCTCGAGGCCGTCATCGAGGAAGTCGCCGCGATCGACATGGACAAGCACGACCGTGCCGCCATTCGCCGCTGGCTGGCCGATGACGTGACCCCCGGCTCGCTCGCCGTTCAGCGCCTGACCGACAAGCTGAACGAAGAGCTCCAGCAGACCCACGCTCGGTCCGAGGTCAGCGCGATCAAGAAGCCGGACTGGCTCTAGCCGGTCCGGCGCGCCCCACCCGGGGCGCGCGGAGACGAGCGCACATGCCCGAAGCGCGCCCGCTGGTGCGCCTGGATCGCGAAGGCCCGGACGGCTCCGTGGTCTGGCTCACGCTCGACCGCCCCGAGCGCCTGAACGCGCTCAACCTCGACATGCGGGACGAGCTGTGGTCGGCCCTCGGCCTGCTGCGCGACGACCCGACCGCGCGCGTCGCCGTCATCCGAGGTGCGGGCGACCGCGCCTTCTCCGCTGGCGCCGACATCACCGAGTTCGGCACCGCCCCGTCGCTCATCGACGCGCGCGAGGCACGCCGCCAGCGTGACGTCTGGGGGCTGATGGCCGCGCTCCCCATCCCGCTCATTGCCGCGATGCACGGCTTCGCCTACGGCGCCGGCCTGGAGTTGTCGCTCTACTGTGATCTGCGGGTCGCATCCGAGGACGCCCGGTTCGCGCTCCCGGAGGTCTCCCTGGGGTACATCCCCTCTGCGGGCGGCACCCAGACGCTCCCGCGCCACCTTGGCCGCTCGGACGCGCTGGCGATGGCGACGAGCGGCGAGCCCATCGACGCCGCCGAGGCGTTCGACCGCGGGCTGGTGCATGCCGTCGTTCCGCGTGCTCAACTGGAGGCGACGGCCCGCGCGTGGGCCGATCGCCTCGCCACGCTCCCCGCCGCGGCCCAGCGGGCGACGAAGCGCGCCGTCCTCGAGGGCCTCGACCTGCCGCTCGCGGACGGACTGGCGCTGGAGCGTCGGCTGGCCGTATCGGTCGCGAACACGACTGATTTCACACCGGGAGGTGCCGCTTGAGTCTCGCCCGCCGCCTGTTCCCGTGGACGCTGCCGCCGCTCTTCGGCCCCGCCATGGTCGTGCTGATCACGATCGCCGGGGTGTTCGGCGTCATGTGGGGCTATTTCAACCCCCCGGCGATCCAGGTCGTGATGTTCGACGCGGGCGACCGCAGCCGCTTCGCCGTCCACCAGCTCGTGGAGTTCCCGGAGAAGCACCTCTACCTCGTCGCCATGCCGGACGGCCGCGTCCGCGCCATCGACGGTCGCGTCGCCTCGAACAACTGCCGTGTCGAGTGGCTCCCGCAGGACGCCCGCGGGGCGGAGAAGAACCCGAACGGGATGCCGGGTGTCCTCCGCGACCCCTGCTCCGGGGCCCTCTGGTCCTTCGAGGGCAACGCCATCAGCGGCACCGACCAGCCCCTCCGGACCCCGCAGGTGACGCCGCAGATCAGCCAGGACGGCAAGTCCCAGCGCGTGGTCGTGGAGTTGGTGAACCCGGACCGGTAGCGTTCAAGGGCCGCTTCGGCCATTGTGAGCGGGTTAATGGCGCCACTTGTAGCCATTCCCTATCATGGCGCGACTTCTGAGGGGGACCGTAATGAATACCGCTGAGTTCCTGACCATTAGCGCGGCCATCGTGCCCGATCGCATCGCGATCGCCGGCCCGGACGAGCGCCTTGACTACGCAACGCTGCAGTCGCGGGCCAACCGCCTCGCGCAGGCCTTCCAGTCCATGGGCATCGGTCGCGGCCAGGCCGTGGGCGTCATGGCCGTGAACTGCGTCGAGTTCGCCGAGATCTACTACGCCGCCGCCTCCGTTGGCGCGACCATGGTGCCGCTGAACTTCCGGGCGAAGCCGGAAGAGCTCTCCTACATGATCGACTCCACGGACGTGACCGCGCTCTTCATCTCCGAGCGCTACTACTCCATCTACGAGTCCATCGCGTCCTCCACGCCGTCCGTGAAGCACGTCATCTCGCTCGACTTCGAGCGCCCCGGCATCGAATCCCTCAAGTCGCTCCGCGAGGCGAACGAGGACATCCCGGTGTGGGCGGAGACGGACGACAAGGACGCCACGCTCATCATCTTCACCTCCGGCACCACCGCGCTGCCGAAGGGCGTCGTCCTGTCGTACCAGGCGCTGACTGCGCTCGTCGTGAACACGCAGGCCCCCGCCGACCCGACCGTCGACCAGCAGGTCGTGCTGGTCAGCGTCCCGTTCTTCCACATCGCCGGCGCGACCACGCTGATGAGCGCGGTCTTCTCCGGCCGCCGCCTCGTCGTGCTGCCGCAATTCGACCCGCAGGCGTGGCTCGCCGCCGTGGAGCGCGAGGGCGCCACGCACGCGTTCGTCGTCCCGACGATGCTCAAGCGCATCATGGAAGTCGACGACTTCGACAAGTACAACCTGAGCACGCTGCAGCTCATCACCTACGGGGCTGCGCCCATGCCGTACGAGGTCGTTCGCCGCGCGGTGGACGTCTTCGCCGCGGACCGCGCGAACGTCGGCCTGATGAACTCCTACGGCCAGACCGAGGCCACCGGCTCGATGACGACGTTGGGCCCGGACGACCACCGCCTCAACGGCACGCCCGAGGAGAACGAGCTCAAGATCCAGCGCCTGCGCTCGGTCGGCCGTGCGATGACCGACATCGACGTCGCGATCCTCCTCCCGGACGGCCGTCAGGCCCCGGCGAACGAGGAAGGCGAGATCTGCATCCGCGGCGACCGTGTCATGCGTGGCTACAACAAGCGCGACGACGACACGGAGTCGGCGCTCCACGACGGCTGGCTGCACACCGGTGACGTCGGCAAGATCGACGACGGTGGCTACCTGTTCATCACGGGTCGTCTGAAGGACATGGTCATCCGCGGCGGCGAGAACATCGCCCCGGCGGAGATCGAGCAGGTCCTGGAGGATCACCCCGGCGTCGCCGAGGCCGCGATCATCGGCGTCCCGGACGTCGAGTGGGGCGAGGTCTGCAAGGCGATCATGGTGCCCGTCGCCGGCGGCGACCTGCCGTCCGAGCAGGAGCTCACCGAGTACGTGAAGAGCCGCCTTGCCTCGTACAAGGCCCCCGCCTTCTACCAGTGGGTCGAGGAACTCCCGCGCAACCCGATGGGCAAGGTCCTGAAGACCGAGCTCCGCGACAAGTACGGCGCAGCGACGGCGTAGTCGTCTCCACGACTCCCCCGATGCGCCTCGAGCGATAGGACTACCGATGCCGGATCTCACCGCCCCCACGTCTCCGAAGAACGGACGCGTGGGCGCGTGGTGGGGTCCGGCAGTCGGCCTCTCCGGCCTCGGCTTCTACGCGGCCACCACCATCCCCGAGTCCGCCGGGCGTGAGATCTACTTCAACGTCGCCCACCCGTGGGCGGTCTACGTCTTCCTCGCGGCGCTCATCGGCCTGCTGGTGTACGGACTCGTGCACCACATCCGGCTGTGGGGCATTGGGCGACCGACGCCCGGGATGCTCTCCGAGATCCCGCACCGCTTCCGGAACGCCATGCGCCTCGGCCTCGCGCAGGAGAAGGTCCGGCGTGATCGCTACGCCGGGATCATGCACTGGTGCATCTTCTCCTCCATCGTCGTGCTCACCTTCGTCACCGCGCAGGTGGCGATCGAGGGCGACACGCCGATCAAGTTCCTGCACGGCACCTACTACCTGATCTTCTCGTTCTACGGCGACCTGTTCGGCCTGATCGGCCTCATCGGCGTCGGCATGGCGCTCAACCGCCGTTACTTCCAGGACTTCCACCGCATCCGTTGGGACGAACGCCTCGAGGATCACGTGATCATCGTGGGCCTCGGGCTGGTGCTGCTGTCCGGCTTCCTCGTCGAGGCCGCGCGCATCCTCGTGTCCGAGCTGGTGCAGCACCCCGACTGGGCGCCATGGTCCTTCGTCTCCTTCGTCATCGCGAAGGGGCTCGCCGGCTTCGCGATGGAGGAGGCCTCCGTCCTGACGCTGCACGCGTGGACGTGGTGGTTCCACATCGCGAGCGCCTTCGGCTGGCTCGCGCTCATCGTCTTCACGCGTCTCGATCACCTGTTCTTCGCCCCGGTGAACGCCTTCTTCCTGCGCACGGACTCCCCGGGCCGCCTCGCGAAGATCGAGGACATCGAGCAGCAGGAGGTCTTCGGCGTCGGCTACGTGCAGGACTTCACGTGGAAGCAGCTGTTCGAGCTGGACGCGTGCGTCCGCTGCGGCCGCTGCACGGAGGTCTGCCCCGCGAACATCTCCGGCCAGCCGCTCTCGCCGATGCACCTGATCCAGGACCTGAAGTCGCACCTCGCGACCGTCGGCCCCGACATCCAGACGCACGTCCACCAGTTCGGCGACGCTGGCCGCGAGGTGTCCCCGGTCGCGATGGTCGGCGACGTCATCAAGGACGAAACGCTGTGGGCCTGCCGCACGTGCGGCGCCTGCATGCAGGAATGCCCCGTGATGATCGAGCACGTCCCGACCATCGTGGACATGCGCCGCTTCCTCGTCATGAACGAGGCCCGCATCCCCGCCACCGCGCAGAGCGCGCTCGAGAACCTCGAGTCCCGCGGCCACCCGTGGCGCGGCACCGCGCTGGAGCGCACCACGTGGATGGAGGGCCTGGGCGAGGTGCCGATCTTCGACGGCTCGCAGGAGTACCTCTACTGGGTCGGCTGCTCGGGCTCGCTCGTGGAGCGCAACCTGCCGATCACGAAGGCTGTGTTCCGCCTCCTCGGCGAGTCGGGCGCCTCGTTCGGCGTCCTCGGGCAGGAGGAGACCTGCAACGGCGACCCCGCCCGCCGTCTCGGCAACGAGTACCTGTACCAGATCCTCGCACAGCAGCTCGTGGAGACGTTCAAGTCCAAGAACGTCCAGCGCGTCATCACCAACTGCCCGCACTGCTTCAACACCTTCAAGAACGAGTACCCGCAGTTCGATGGGAACTTCGAGGTGCTCCACCACACCGAGTTCCTGAGCGGCGCGCTCAAGACCGGCAAGTTGAAGGCCACCCACGCGGTCAGCGCGGACGTGACCTACCACGACTCCTGCTACCTCGGCAGGCTCAACGGCCAGTACGACGCCCCCCGCCAGATCATCGAGATGGTGCCGGGTGCCAACCTGCTGGAGATGCAGCGCAACTTCAGCAAGGGGCTGTGCTGCGGCGCCGGCGGCGGCAACATGTGGCAGGAAGAGATCGGCGAGCGGCGCGTGAACCACGTCCGCTCGGAGGAGGCCGTGCGCACGGGCGCCTCGCAGGTCATCTCCAACTGCCCGTTCTGCATCCAGATGTTCGAGGACGGTGTCCCCGCGGTGCACCCGGAGGAGGAGGGCCGCATGCGTCCCTTCGACATCGCGGAGCTCCTCGAGGAATCGGTCTTCGGCAAGCGCTAGCGGGCCCCCGCCCGGTCGAGGCGTAACCGACGCCCGAGCGCCGAATCTGGCGGTACTTCACCACGTTATTTGCGCGGGATTCCGGCGCGCGGTATGCCATGAAGAGATGTGGGGCGGCGGGCGCCCCTGCAGTCCCGCACGCATGCGGGCATACGGAGGCAACAGATGCACATCGTGGTCTGCGCGAAGCAGATCCCTGACCCGGAGACCCCGCCCTCGGCGTTCCGCATCGACGCGGCGTCGAACAAGGTCGTCCCGGCACAGGGGATCGCCCCGGTCCTCAGCCAGTTCGACGGCATTGCCGCCGAGGCGGCCCTCCGCATCAAGGAGGCGAACGCCGGCAGCAAGGTGACCGTCATCTCCCTGGGCGCCGACTCGGCTGCCTCGGCGATCAAGCAGGTCCTCGCCATGGGCGCGGACGAGGGTGTGCTGCTGAACGACCCGGCCTTCGAGGACGGCGACTCCTACACGACCGCCAAGACGCTGGCCGCCGCCATCAAGAAGCTCGGCGACGTGGACGCGGTCTTCTGCGGCCGCCAGGCCGCCGACTGGGACATGGGCCAGGTCGGCCTCCTCATTGCTGAGGAGATGGGCTGGCCGGTCTCGATCATCGCCAAGGGCGTGACGACTGGCGGCGCGGGCCTGCAGATCCAGCGCGTGGTCGAGGACGGCTACGAGACCGTGGAGACCCCGCTGCCCGCGGTGGTCACCGTCTCGAACGAGTTCGGTGAGCCGCGCTACCCGAAGCTCCCGCAGATCATGGCGGCGGCGAAGAAGACCGTGACCCAGTGGAAGACCGCTGACCTAGGCCTGGACGCGGGCGAGGTCGGCGCCGCGGGCGCGCGCCTCAAGCTCGAGAAGCTGTCGACCCCGCCGCGCGGCGGTGCCGTTGAGCTGATGCCGGGCGACTCGCCCGAGGAGCAGGCCGCTGCCCTCGTCGCGAAGCTGCGCGCCGACAAGATCATCTAGCTCAACCACGGTAGGGGAGACACAACATGGCACGGAACATCCTCGTCGTTGGTGAGCTCGTGGGCGGCCAGCCCACCTCCACGACGCTTGAAATGCTCGGCGGCGCTGCGGCGCTGGCCGAAGGCGGCACGGTCGGCGTCACGCTGCTGGGCGCCGGCGCGGCCGCGGCCGCGGCTGCGTGCGCGGGTGCCTCGACGGCGTACGCCAACGACGACGCTGCGTACGACACCTTCCTCGGCGAGCAGTGGCTCGAGGCTGTCGGCGCCGCGCTGGACGCCTCGAACGCCGAGCTCGTCCTCATCGCCCAGTCGACTGCCGGCCGCGAGATCGGCCCGCGCCTGGCGCACCGCCGCAACACCGCAGTGGCGATGGATTGCACCTCGATCGTCTCCGACGGCGGCACGATCAAGGCCAACCGCCCGGCGTACGGCGGCAACGCCGTCGCCACGTACTCCTTCGCCACGAGCCCGGCCATCGCGACCGTGCGTGCGAAGTCGTTCGAGGTGGCCTCGGGCGCTGGTCCGTCGAACACCGTCGCGCTCCCGGCGCCGGGTGCGAGCCGCGTCTCCGTGACCGGCCGCGAGAAGGTCGTCGCCGAGGGCCTGCAGCTGCAGGACGCCTCGATCGTGGTCGCGGGCGGCCGCGGCCTCGGCGCGAGCGAGTCCTTCCGCGTGCTGGAAGAGATGGCCACGACGCTGGGCCGCGACAAGGCCGCCGTGGGTGCCTCGCGCGCCGCGGTCGACCTCGGCTGGTACCCGCCCAGCCAGCAGGTCGGGCTCACCGGCAAGGTGGTCACGCCGGACCTGTACTTCGCGATCGCGATCTCGGGCGCCAGCCAGCACATGGCGGGCTGCTCTGGCTCCAAGGTGCTGGTCGCCATCAACCGCGACGCCGAGGCGAACATCTTCGGGTTCGCCAAGTACGGCATCGTGGGCGACTACAAGACCGTCATCCCCGCCGTCATCGCGGAGCTCAAGAAGTAGGGCGGTCGAAGCGAGTTCCCTCGCTGTGCGCGCTGTCGGACATAACCAGTGCGGACGAGGCAACTCGTCCGCACTGTACTTTTCACCGTTGACGCGCACGGCAGGGTTTGTTGCGTTGCTCGCCTCGCGGAAATACAATCGAACTCTCCGCAAAATCTGGGAGCACGTATGACCGTAATCGGCCTTACCGGGGGCATCGCCTCAGGGAAGTCGACTGCCGCCGAATACCTTCGGGGGCTGGGCGCCACGCTCATCGATGCGGATCGGGTCGGGCACCGTTCCTATGAACCGGGCACGCCTGGATTCGAGAAGGTCGTCAACGCCTTTGGCCACGAGATCGTGGGCAAGGATGGCGTGATCGATCGGCGCATCCTCGGCGGCAAGGTGTTTGGCAATCCTGCCGAGCAGGAACGCCTGCAGAACATCGTCTGGCCCGAGATTCGTCGCCTCATCTCCGAGGAACTGCGCGACATCAAGCGTCGCGACAAGAACCAGATCGTCGTGCTGGAAGCCGCCGTCCTCATCGAGGCCGGTTGGACCGACCTCTGCGACGAGCTGTGGGTGGTCACCACCACCCAGCCGATCGCGCTCCAGCGCCTCATGTCGCGCAACGCCCTGAGCGAGGATGCCGCCCTGGCGCGCATTCACGCCCAGGCCGGGACGCGCGAACGTGCGCTGGCGATCGCGGACGTGAAGATCGACAACTCCGGCCCCGAGGAGCAGATGCGCCAGCGCCTCGACCGCGCGTGGAAGACGCTGACCAACCGCCTCGCCGACGAGCGCGGCGAGAAGCGGCCGACGCGTCTCCCGGTGAAGCCGGTCGCGAAGGTCGCCGCGAAGCCTGCTGCGAAGGCCCGTCCGGCCGCGAAGGCCGCACCGGCGGCGAAGCCGGCTCCGAAGGCCGCCGCCTCGAAGCCCGCGGTGAAGGCAGTCGCCAAGCCTGTGGCAAAGGCGCCCGTCCGTGCCGCGGCGCAGCCCGCGACGAAGGCGGCAACCAAGGCCACCTCGACGAAGCCTGCTGCGAAGCCCGCGCCGAAGGCGACCGCGAAGCCGGCGGCCAAGCCCGCTGCGAAGCCAGCCGCCAAGTCTGCCGCGAAGTCGGCGGCCAAGCCTGCCGCGAAGGCGGCGAACAAGCCTGCTGCGAAGCCCGCGCCGAAGGCGACCGCGAAGCCGGCAGCCAGGCCCGCGGCGAAGGCGGCGGCCAAGCCGGCCTCGAAGGCAGCGAGCAAGACCGCGGCGAAGCCGGCCGCGAAGCCGGCAGCCGGCGCGCGCCGCCGATAAGCGGAGCGGACGCCGACTCAACGCGCGCGAACGCGTTAACCTGAGCGAACACAAGTAGAACTGCTCGCCGCGAGGCGCGGCGCAGGGTGGGGGATGGCATTGGCGACTGAGCAGGCCGGATTCAAGCAGATCGCCGTGGAGGACTTCCGCATCACGGAAGAGCCCTACTACCTCCCCATCAGCGACGAGGTGGAGCTCTTCGAGACCGCTTACCGCGAGCGCGTCCCGGTCCTGCTGAAGGGCCCCACGGGCGCCGGCAAGACCCGCTTCGTGGAGTACATGTCGTGGCGTCTCCACAACCGCGACGGCCGCGGTCACGAGGAAGGCGTCCCGCTGATCACCGTGGCCTGCCACGAAGACCTGACGGCGTCCGACCTCGTCGGCCGGTACCTCCTGGAGGGTGACGAGACGCGCTGGATCGACGGCCCGATCGCCCGCGCGGTGAAGAACGGCGCGATCTGCTACCTCGACGAGATCGTCGAGGCGCGCAAGGACACCACCGTCCTGATCCACCCGCTGACGGACTACCGCCGCCTGCTGCCGCTGGAGAAGCGTGGCGAGCTGCTGGAGGCCGCGGACGGCTTCCTGCTGGTCATGTCCTACAACCCGGGCTACCAGTCCGCGCTGAAGGACCTGAAGCACTCCACCCGCCAGCGCTTCATCGCGATCGAGTTCGACTACCCGCCGCGCGAGCAGGAAGCGCAGATCATCGCGAAGGAGTCCGGCGTCGACCCGGCGATCGCGAACGACCTGGCCAAGCTCGCCGAGAAAGTGCGCAACCTGAAGGAGCACGGACTGGGGGAGGGCGTTTCGACGCGCCTCCTGGTCTACGCGGGCAAGCTGATCCACGACGGCATCTCGCCGCGCCGGGCCTGCCAGGTCTCCATCGTCTGGGCGCTGACCGACGACCTCGAGGTCCAGCGCTCCATTGAGGAAGTCGTGTCCTCGATCTTCGAGTAGTCATTGCCTCGGGTGGGCGCGGCACGCCGCGCCGCCCGATCCGGCTGTTCTTTCCGGGCCACGCGCGGACACCCGCGCCGCCCGACCCGGACCTGCGGGTCCCGACGTACGGGGCGGGGAGTCTGCCATGAGCCGCGCAACCGATCTGTCGCTTCGCTACGCCACCGAGCTCAAGGGCTATGGCGCGTCGCTCCCGGACGACTTCCTCGCCGCCGCGAACGCACTCGAGCCTCGGTTGCCCGGTGCGGAGCTGGACGCCTGGGCGCAGGCCGGCATCGACCTCGCTGCGTCGTCGCTGCGCGCGTGGGAGGCGGCCGCGGAGTACTTCCGCGCCAGCCCCGGCGTGGTGGAGCGCCTCGGCGCCGAGGGCATGCGCGACTGGTCACGGATCGCCGCCGAGCTGTCGCAGCGCTCTTCACTCATGGCCGCCGCGTTCCTCAAGTCCACGCCGGAGGTGCTGCAGAGCATCCGTCCGGGTGACCTCGAGGCGTGGTCGCAGCAGGGCGACCGCCTCTGCCGCGGCAACTGGAAGTCGATCGCGCTGTCGTCGCTGTACTTCCAGGTCAGCCCGAGCCTGCTGCACAACGTCTCGCTGGAGGCGCTCGGCCGCATCGTGGACATCGTCGATTCGCTCACCGAGCGGTCGTACGAGCTGGCCACGACGTGCCTTGAGACCGCGCCGTCGATCTTCGCGTCGCTGCCGGTGCCGGATCGCGAGCCGTTCCTGCGCTTCGCCCGCGCCGTCGCTCGCGCCTCGTGGGCCGACATCCGCCTGTACTTTGAGCGCGGCCCGAAGCTCATCGAGGGCATCGCGCCGCCCGAGCGCGCGCGTTACCTCGACCTCGCTGCGCGCGTCACCGCCGAGGTGGGGCGGCAGGGCTTCCCGCTGTTCTCGGACGCCGCACAAGCGCTGGGGACGATGCCGCTGGAGCTGCACGCGCGACTGCTGTCATTCGCCGAGCGCCTGTCGGTGGGCAGCCCGATCGCGTCCATGGAGTACCTGAAGTCCGCTCCCTTCGTCAGCAGCCGCCTGAACGAAGCGCAGATGGCGAAGTGGGCCGAGGCCGGCTCCAACATCCTGAACGAGGAGCACAACCCGGAGGGCGCAGAGGCGTACTTCCGCCTCGAGTCGGCCCGCGCCGAGGACATGCTGGCGCTGCTGTCCGCGCGCGTGGAGCTCTCGAACGTGAACCAGCTGCTGCGCATGTACGCGCAGGCGCTCTCGGGCGAGCCCGTCGCGGTGCAGTCTGCCGAGGCACTCGTCGATCGCAACATCGGCTGGGTCACGGAGTCCGGCGCGACCACCGAGGGCAACGCGATCTACCTCCCGCCCTACGTCGCAACGTTCGAGGAGCAGGACGCCAACTTCCAGGTCTACAAGGTCTTCACGACGCACCAGACCGGCCGCATGGAGTTCGGCTCGTTCGTGTACGAGTTCGGCCGCGACGGCGCGCACGCCCCCGGCACCGCCGGTCGCCGCGAGCTGCAGGTCGAGGAAGACCGCGTGAACCGCGCCGCCGAGACCGGCGTGCCGATGAAGGAGTACGTCGCCCCCGTCACGGCGATGCAGCGCTTCTTCAACATGTTCGAGGATCGCTCGCTGATCCTCGGCCTGTTCACGATCGCCGAGGACACGCGCATCGACGCGCAGACCGGCCGCGAGTACGGCGGCATCCGCCGCTGGCTGCGCGTGCTGCAGGAGCACGAGGCGAATCACCGCCCGCCGGTGGAGCTGATGGGCCTGCGGCAGGCGTACATGGAGAACCTGCTGCGGTCCTCGCTGGGCGCGCCGGAGACCATGCGCTGGCCGCAGTCGCTGAACGAGTACCTGCGCCGCGGCATCGCCGCGCTGAAGGTTGTGGAGCTCGAGGGCGCCACCGTGCAGGACTCCGCCGAGGTGGCACAGGCGATCTACGACATCGCCGTCGCGATCCCGAACGTGCCGGAGTCCTACGCGGACGGCAAGTTCGACGCCGTGTCGGAGGACATGTACCAGATCGCCCCCGGCATGCCCGGTGAGGGCGAGGGCGCTCCGAACAACATGCCGGGCGGCGAGGAGATGGAGTTCGAGAACCCGCCGCAGCCGGAGTTCCGCGGCGACTTCAAGCCGGAGCTCGTGCAGCTCATGTCCAAGCTGAAGGCGCAGAAGGACGGCAGCGACGACGGTCCGACCGCGCCGCTGACCAAGGAACAGCTCATGGAGCTGCTCCAGAACTCCGCCGAGATCTCGCTAGGCGAGTGGTCCGAGGGCGACCTGGACGCGAGCCTGGGCGCCTTCCTCGAGAACATCGAGCAGGAAGCGGCGAAGCCCGCCGGCGACCAGAAGCAAAGCGACCAGGCGGACGGCGGCGACACGCCGGACGGCGGCAAGGGCGACGGCGGCGAGAGCGACCTGAAGCCGGAGATCGACTGGTTCTACTACGACGAGTGGGACTTCCGCGCCTCGGACTACCGCCCGCGCTGGACCCGCGTCGGCGAGCGCTTCTCCGAGCAGGGCGACGGCGAGTTCTACCAGGAGACGCTCCGCAAGTACCACGGACTCGTCATGGAGACGCGCCGCCAGTTCGAGCTCATGCGGCCCGAGTCGTTCAAGAAGATCAAGCGCCTCGAGGATGGCGACGAGCTGGACCTCGACCTCGCGATCGAGTTCCACGTCGACAAGAAGGCGGGCGTCGGCCCGCAGGCGCGCATCTACAACCGGCGCAACAAGGTGGAGCGTGACGTCGCCGTCGCGTTCCTCCTCGACATGTCCGCGTCCACGGACGAGGAGATCGAGAAGCAGCGCCAGAAGTACGACACGAACGACCAGGACGACTTCGACGGCGACCCGCGCAAGTACTTCCAGTGGCTGGCCGCGCGCCGCGCGAAGAACGCCATCGAGCCGCCCAAGCGCATCATCGACCTCGAAAAGGAGTCGACGGTGCTGATCGTCGAGGCGCTCGAGGCGATCGGAGACTCCTACGGCATCTTCGGGTTCTCCGGCTACGGCCGGGACAACGTGGAGTTCCACGTGATCAAGAACCTGGACGAGCAGATGTCGGAGACGATCCACAAGCGCATCGACAAGATCGAGCCGATCCGTTCCACGCGTATGGGCCCGGCGATCCGCCACACGATCCACAAGCTGGATGAGTTCGACGCGAAGGTGAAGATCCTGATCCTCGTCTCGGACGGGCGCCCGCAGGACCACGGCTACGGTCGCGACCGCACCGAGAAGGAATACGCGGTCCACGACACGAAGCAGGCGCTGCTGGAGGCGAAGCGGAAGGGCATCACGCCGTTCCTCATCACCGTCGACAAGGAAGGCCACGACTACCTGAAGCAGATGTGTGACGACATCGGCTACGAGGTCGTGGACGACCTGGAGACGCTGCCGCGCCGCCTGCCCACGCTGTACCGCCACCTCGCCTCGGAGTAGCCCTCGAGGTTCGCGCGCGGCGCGCAGCATCTTTGGCATCGGTTCACACAACGATTCACACAAAGAGAGGCCCCGCAATCGCGGGGCCTCCTGGTTCTTGTTCGGTCGCCAGAGTTGGAGAACGACCGGTGCGCACACTGCGCGATTCGATCTATCCGTCATTAGAGTGGGTCCAGTCATTGCGACTGGAGGGACGTCTTGTCGACGTCTAGCGTCGACTGAGTGCTCGGTCCAAGGGCGGAACCCTCCGGGGACTAAAGCGTCGCTCGTGTTCCTGATCGGAAGCGTCGGGTGTTTCTCAAATCCGCCTCCTTCCACCTCGGTTGATGCCTTCATTCTACTCGGCGGGTCGAGCGTTCCCACGGCGGATCACGCAGGTTCGATCAGCAATTCGCGCATGTCTCACATGCACGATCGCGCGTGGCGACTACCGCACGAGGCGTGTGCGAACGAGGCCGTCCGCGCCCACCACCTGCGTCGCCTCCTCGCGCTCCACGAGCAGGTCGAGGTGGCCGATCATCTCCGTCAGCGCCTGGCCGATGCGCTCCGCGGGCAGGCGCGGGAACAGCCCGCGCACCACGCCGTAGGTCGTGTCGCCCTCGGCTCCCGCGCGTTCGAGGTGCGCGGTCGCGCGCTGCGAGCGGCGCGCGTGGTGGTCTGCGAATTGCGTGAAGAGGCGCGCCGGATCGGTGACCACCTTGCCGTGGCCGGGGAAGATGCGGCGCACGTCCAGCGAGCGCAGCCGATCGACGGAGCGCAGGAACGGCGGCAGCGACGGCCAGCGCTCGGCATCCTCGAAGGCGCTCGTCACGACGTCGCCGGGGGTGTGCCCGATCTCCGCGATGAGGTCCGCGATGCCGGGGAACTGCAGGCCCGGCGTGGGCACGGTGGTCGGGAGCAGCGTGTCGCCGCTGTACAGGTCGCCACGTCGTGAGCCCGCCTCGTCCGTGACGAACGCGACGAGGTTGCCCGGCGTGTGCCCCGGCGCCGCGATCAGATGCAGCGTGCGGCCCTCGGCCAGCTCGAACGTGTCGCCGTCCTGCGCCTCCACCAGGTCGCCCGGCGCACAGCCCTGCCAGCCCAGGTGGTGCGTGTCGTGCGCGTTCCACGCGTCGAGGATCGCGAGCAGCACCTCGTCCGGGCAGCCGTGTCGCCGCATCTCTGCCACGCGGCGCTCGCGGATCGCGTTGTATGCGGCGCGCCCGGCGATCAGCATCGGCAGCGCCTGCGGCATCGCGATGATCGCGGCGCCCTGTGCAGCCCATCGCGCGGCGAGCCCCGCATGGTCGATGTGCTCATGCGTGACGACCACGGCGCGCACGTCCTCGGTCGCGCATCCGATCGCGCGCGCCTGCTCGACCAGCACTTCCCACGAAGTCACGCAGTCCTCGATCGTGTCGAGGCCGGCGTCGATCAGCAGCCAGCCGCCGTCCTCGAGCCGCAGCGGCCACACGTTGTTGTCGCCGAGGATGAGCGGAGTGGGGGTGAGTGGAGGCATGCGCCGATCGTAGCGCGAGGGCGTGACGCTATGCTGCCCCGGTTGCGGGAGGACAGACCATGAAGCCACGAATCACCGTGCTGACGCTGGGCGTCGCCGATCTGCATCGCGCTGTCGAGTTCTACCGCGACGGCCTCGGGTGGCCGACTGAGGGGATCATCGGCGAGGAGTTCGAACACGGCGCGGTGGCGTTCTTCGACCTGGAGGGCGGGCTGCGCCTCGCGCTGTGGCCGCGCGCCAGCCTATCGCACGACTCCGGCGTCCCGCTCGCCGCCCCCAGCGCGACCGAGCTCTCGATCGGGCACAACGTGTCGAGCAAGGCCGAGGTGGACGCGGCGATGGAGGATGCCCGCCGCGCCGGAGCCTCGATCATCGTCGAGGCGCACGACACCTTCTGGGGCGGCTACGCGGGCTACTTCGCGGACCCGGACGGGCACCTGTGGGAGGTCGTGTGGAATCCGGCGTGGGACGAGGCGGTGTAGCAGACCCTCACCCCAACCCTCTCCCACTGCGTGGGCGAGGGGGCCAGAATGTGCTCAGAACCCTCGCCCACGCAGTGGGAGAGGGCAGGGTGAGGGTCTGATGGACATCGACGCCATCCACTATCGGCGCGATGCCACGCCGGTTCGACGCCGGGCGTTGCGGCGCGGCGCGACCGATGCGGAACGAGTTCTATGGAGGCTCCTGCGCTCTCGACAACTGGAAGGGCTCAAGTTCCGGAGGCAGCACTCCGCGGGACCGTACATCCTCGACTTCTACGCGGCCCAGGCGCGGGTGGCGGTCGAGCTCGACGGCGGACACCACTACACGGACGAGGGGCGGGCCGACGACGCGATCCGGACGACGTTCCTCGTCGCGCTCGGGATGCGCGTGCTGCGCTTCTCGAATCGCGAAGTGCTGACAAATCCGGACGGCGTCGCCGAGGCGATCCGACAGGCCGCCCGTCCCTGACCTACCCCCGCGCCGCGCGATCCATGAGGTGACGGCGGAGCATCGTGAGCGACTGCAGGACGATGCGGCGCTTCGACTGCTCGCGGCCCTGGAAGTAGCGGAACGTGCTGTACTCCACGCCGTCGGCGTGGGCCAGCGCGAGGTGCATCGTGCCGCCGGGCTGGCCCTCGATCGGCTCGCTGCCGGCGATGCCCGTCACGGACAGCGCGATGTCCACGCCGAGGCGCGCGCGCGCGGCGACGGCCATCGCCTCTGCCGTCTCGCGTGAGATCACGCCGTGGGCCTCGATCGTCTCGGCGGGGACGCCCATCTCGATCTTCAATTGCGTCGCGTAGGTCACCAGCGCGCCGCGGAAGTAGTCGCTCGCGCCCTCGATGTCCGTGATCGCGCTGGCGATCGCGCCGCCGCTCGCGCTCTCCATCGTGCCGAGCGTCAGCCCCTGGTCGCGCAGCATCCGCCCCACGCCCGAAGCGAGTGAGTCATCGTCGATGCCCCAGATCGCCGCGCCGAGGATCGCGCGCGCTTCCTCCTCGACGGGGCGGATGAGCGCCCACGCGTCTTCGCGCGTCTTCGCCTTCGCGGCGATGCGTGCACTCACCCCGTCCGCGCGCGCGTAGATGCCGATGCTGGGGTTCACGCCCGCGAGCAGCGGCGACAGCATTTCGTCGATCGCCGCCTCGCCGATGCCGCTGGTCTTCAGCGTGCGCGCGACCAGGATGCTGTCCGCGCGGCGCTCCAGCTCCGGGGCCACCTCGGCGTCCCACATGTGGTGCATCTCGGCCGGGGGGCCGGGCATCACCGCGATCACCTTGCCGTCGCGCTCCACCCACCAGCCGGGCGCGGTGCCTCGAGGGTTCACGATGGCGCGGGCGCTGGGGATCAGGTGCGCCTGCTTGATGTTGCGTGGGGGGAAGGGCGTGATGCCGCGCGCGGCGAAGACCTCGTGCAGCACGCGCTCCTGCTCGGCGTCCACGTACAGGGTCTCGCCCAGCATCTCCGCGATCGTCTCGCGCGTGATGTCGTCCTCGGTCGGTCCGAGGCCGCCCGTGCAGAACACGTAGTCGGAGCGCTCCCACGCGCGGGCGAACGCTTCCTTCAGGCGGGCGGGGTTGTCGCCCACCTGCGTCACCCAGAGCAGGTCAATGCCGTACTCGGGCAGCGCGCTGGCGATGTACGCCGCGTTGGTGTCCGTGATCTCACCGAACATGATCTCGGTGCCGATCGAGAGAATCTCCGCGCGCATCGTCTCGCCCCTCTACCTCGGCGCCGGTTGCGGCTGCCTGTGCGGAGGGAGGATAGCAGGGGCGAGGCGATGACTCGGCGCTGCGGCAGCCCTCGCTAGGCGCTGCGGGCGAGGAACGTCGCGAGCACGTCGAGGATCTGGCCCGTCCCGAACTCGCGGCCGCCCTTGTCCTCGAAGTCGTCGAGGAACGCGTCCTGCTCCGTGAGCACCATGCGCGTCCCGGCGCCCTCCGCCGTCAGCTCGATGCTTGCCAGCGACACCGAGATCGGCGCGCCGTTCAACGCCATGCGGTACGTCCAGACGATGCGCTCGTTGGGGACAATGTCGTGGTACTGCGCCCACATCTCGCTGAGCATCCCGCTGACGTGGCGGCCATGGTGGACCTCTTCGCCGCCGACGCGGAAGTCCACCGAGGCCTCGGTGATCTCCCAGTCCTCGGACACGCCGAACCACTGCGCCTTGAGCGCGGCGTCCGCGAACGCCGCGAACACGCGCGCCGGAGAGGCCTCGAAGGTCCGATCGACGGTGAAGCCGCCGTAGACGGTCCGGCGTGCCTGGGGTGCGTTCTGGGTCATGGGGAGGGCTCCTTCTTCGGGCTCTTGGATGCGTCTTGCTCGGCCGCGGCGGGGGCCGTCCGCGCAAGGAACTGATCGAGGCGGTCGAAGCGGCGTTCCCACTCGGCACGCCGCTGGTGCACCCACTGCTCCGCCGTGTCCAGCGCGGCCGGATCGAGGCGGCAGGTGCGCACCCGCCCCACCTTCTCCGATCGCACCACGCCGCTCGACTCCAGCACCGCGAGGTGCTGGACGATTGCCGACAGCGTCATGTCGAAGGGCTTCGCGAGTTCGGACACGGAGACCGGGCCCTCGCTCAGCACCTCGACCATGCGACGCCGCGTCGGGTCGGCCAGCGCCTGGAGGACGCGGTCGAGCGGGGCGGGCTCGATAGTCGCGGTTGAATGTTGAAGCATTCACTTAAGTATTGCTGCGAGGTCAAGGCGCGTCAAGCGCAGGTTCGGGATTGCTAGCGCTGGAACGTCGCGCGCACCGCATCGACGCCCGCGCGGGCGCGCTCGGCCTGCTCACGCACCACCTCGACGATCGCGCGTGGTGCGGTGTCGCCTACCACGAACGGACGGTCGAGGTGCGCGGCATGCGCCCGGAGCCCCTCGGCCGCCCGCTCGCCACTCGCCGTCAGGTGCTCACGGAGCGGCGTGAGCCGGACGCGCTGCACGACGTGCATCGCCTCTCCGCGCAGCCGTCGCGCCTCGGCGGCGCTCCAGCCCTCGATGCCTCGCGCGGCGTGCTCCAGCATCGCGACGAGCAGGGCGTCGTCCGCCGCGTGGTGGGCGGCCTCGTGCTGCACCGTCCATCCGTCGCGCGCGAGGTCGCCGCGCAGCATCTGCTGCAGCCAGAGCTCGGAGACGCCGTCCAGCGCCTCGATCAGCCCCGCGCGCACCTCGGACAGGTCACGCGCGAGCGTGCCCGCGAGGGCGTTGAAGTCGCGTCCGAGGGGGCCGTGCGGCGGCTCGATCATTCCCGGAGTATCGCGGTCACCACGTGCGTATGTCGCGCCCCGCGCTCTGCTATCCTCGGCCCCCCACAGCAGCGGAGGGTGACGCGTGCAGGAACAGCGCAACGAGGGACGGGGCGACGGCGAGCTGGCGGCGGCGGTCCGCGCGACCGCGGACAAGATCCGCGCGAACGTGGGCGAGGTCATCGTCGGGGCCGATCAGACGGTGAACCTCGTGCTGGTCGCGCTGCTGGCTGGCGGCCATGTGCTGCTGGAGGACGTCCCCGGCACCGGCAAGACGACGATGGCGCGCGCGTTCGCGGCGAGCATCGGCGGGACGTTCCGGCGCATCCAGTTCACGCCCGACCTGATGCCCAGCGACGTGCTCGGCATCAACTTCTACTCCCAGAAGAGCGGTGAGTTCGAGTTCCGCTCCGGGCCGCTGCTCGCGAACGTCGTCCTCGCCGACGAGGTGAACCGCGCGACCCCGCGCACCCAGTCCGCGCTCCTGGAGGCGATGGAGGAGCGCACCATCACCGTCGACGGTGAGACGCGCGCGCTGCCGCGCCCGTTCGTGGTGCTCGCGACGCAGAACCCCGTGGAGTTGGAGGGCACCTTCCCGCTGCCCGAGGCCCAGCTCGACCGTTTCCTGCTTCGCCTGCAGGTGGGCTACCCCGACGCGGAAGGCGAACTGGCGATCCTGCGCCGCTTCGAGGACGCCTCGCCCCTGAATGACCTCAAGCCCGTGGTGCAGGCCGAGGAACTCGTCGCGCTGTCCGCGCGCCTCCCGGGCGTCCACGTGGAGGACGCGGTGGCGAAGTACGCCGTCGCGCTGGTGCGCGCGACGCGCGATCACGCTGCCTTCGACCTCGGCGCGTCGCCGCGCGCCACGCTCGCGCTGTTCCGCGCGGCCCGTGCGTACGCCGCGATCGACGGGCGCGACTATGTGCGGCCGGACGACCTCAAGATCCTCGCGCAGCCGGTGCTGGGGCATCGCCTGCTGCTCTCCAGCAACACGCGCCTCCGCGGCCGCACTGCGGACGACGTGCTGGACGAGATCCTCGCCGAGGTTCCCGTCCCCGTGGCCGACGCGGTCTAGCGCCTCCTTCTCATGCGATCGCTGGTTGCCGACGCATGGATCCTGGCCTCGGCGCTGCTTGCCCTCATCGGCTTCGCGTCGGGGTCGACCGCG
Source organism: Chloroflexota bacterium (assembly GCA_947479915.1). GTDB lineage: Bacteria > Chloroflexota > Dehalococcoidia > UBA2979 > UBA2979 > SHYQ01. The sequence goes on along the minus strand of CANKAU010000002.1, from coordinate 108,186 downwards.
CTCATCGTTCTCGGCGCGCTCATCTTCTGCACGGGCGGCGCGGCGCGTCTCTGGTCGCGCATCTCGCTCGAACAGGTCGTCTACCGCCGCACGCTCTCCGAGCATCGCGTCTTCGTTGGCGAGACCGTCGAGGCCACGCTGATCCTCGAGAATCGCAAGACGCTGCCAGTGCCGTGGATGGAGATGCGCGAGACGCTGCCGCGCGGGATGCCGGCGATCAAGGTGCGCACCTCGCCGGGATCGGTGCCCGGCTCCCAGGTGCTGGAGCGCGCGACCGCGCTCGGGCGGCAGGATCACCTCGAGTGGCCGATCACGCTGCAGGCGGTGCGCCGCGGCTACTACCGCGTTGGCCCCACGCGCCTGAAGTCCGGCGACATCTTCGGCTTCTTCGAGCGCGAGGAGGAGGTCGGGCGGCCGGTGGACGGCATCGTCGTGTACCCGCTGACGTATCCGCTGCCCGACCTCGGCCTCGACAGCGCGCGCCCCTTTGGTGAGTACCGCGGCGGCAGCCGCATCCACGAGGATCCGAGCCGCGTGATCGGCGTGCGCGACTACATGCCCGGTGACCCGATGAAGCGCATCGACTGGTACGCCACCGCGCGCGTCGGTCGCCTGCAGTCGCGCCTGTTCGAACCGAGCCGCGAGCAGTCCGTGATCGTGGCGCTCAACATCCCGACTTTCGAGCAGACGTGGCAGGGCAGTGACCCCGTGCTGCTGGAGCGCGGCGTGGCCGTGGCCGCCTCGATCGCGCGGTGGGCCGCGGACGCCGGCAACGCGCTCGGCCTCGTCGCAAACGGCTCGTTCGCGGACGCCGACCGCACCATCCGCATCGGCGCGGGGCGCGGTCCCGACCGCCTCAGCCGCGTCCTCGAGGCGCTCGCGATGATCACCGCGTTCACCACGTCGAATATGGCCGGTGACCTCGAGGATTCGGCGTACCCCCTCCCGGCCGGAGCGACGATCGTGCTCGTGGCGGCGGTGATGCCGGACGACCTCGCCGCGACACTGATGCGGCTGCGCGATCGAGGGCACTTCGTGGCAGTGGTCAAGACGACACATGCGCTCTGGGATCGCGCGCTCGACCCGATCCCGGTTGTCTCCGTTGCCGCGGCAATGGAGGCGCTCGAAGCCGAGCCCGACCGCGCTCCCGTGCGCGATCTGCCCGAGGGCGATGTCCTCACGGCCGTGTCCGGGACACCCGCATGAACACCGCGAACGACTGGAAGCAGAGCAGCGTCGACTTCCTGTACATCGCCGCGGAGGCGGTGGTCTGGTACATCATGTCGCACGTCATCGCGACGGCGCTGGAGCATGCGTACCTCTCGCAGCTCGAGGATCGCATCCGCCTCGCGACCTCCGCGATCGATGCGTCTGAGGCGACCCGCGCCGGCGAGGCGCTCGCCGTGGTGCAACGCGCCACCGCGACGGAGCACGGCCCGGGTCTCCTCGTCGTGCTCGCGACGGCGTTCGGCGGCTTCTACCTGATGCGCCTCCTCACCCGCGCCAAGTTCGAGGGCGTGCTGGGCGCGGTGGTACTCCTCGCCTCCTCGGTCATCGCGCTGAACGTGCTGCTGCACATCGCGCTCACCGGCGACCTGCGCGTGTGGGATCCGACGACGATCGCGGCGCTGTTCACCGATCCCGGCGACTTCGCGGCGCGCACCAACCTCGACGCGTTCGTGCGGCGGCCCGATCTGGCGCACGCGCACGGATCCACGATCAGCTTCATCTTCGTGTTCATGGTCGTGATGTGGGGGCGCTTCGTCTCCGCCGGCCGCACCCGGGTGACGTTCGAGCGCGTCCTGCGGTCGTTCACCGTCGGGTTCACGCTCACCATCGTCGGCCTCGCGTTCGCGGCGATGGAGGGCATCCGCATCGCGCAGCTCTTCGCCGTGCCGCAGTTCATCCTCGGCATGCTCGCGCTCGCCGTCGCCAACAACGCGCGCGCCGCCGCGCCCACGGACGGCGCGAGGCGCACCGGGCCGTGGGTGGCGGCGGTGGGCGGCACCGTCGCGGTGCTGCTCTCGGTCGCGCTGCTCCTGGGCGTGCTGGCGTTCCTCAACGTCGGCGTGCTGCTCAGCGCGATCGGCGACATCGCGTGGCAGATCATCGCGTTCCTGCTGATCCTCTTCATCACGCCGATCTACTGGGTCATCGAGCAGATCGTGCGGCTGCTTCTGCCGAACGGGCTGAAGGGCTTGCCCGCGCTGCCGAACCTCCAGCTCGGCCCGCCGCCCGACCAGGACGGGCGTGAGCAGGTGACCGGCTGGAGCGTCCCGGTCTGGGCGCAGAGCAGCCTGAAGTTCCTCGCGGTGATGCTCATCCTCTACGTCATCTACCGCGTCGCGGTGGCATTGATGGCCCGCCGTCGCGCGCTGACCAGCGGCGTGGACGAGGTGCGCGGGCAATCCTCGAACGCGCTCGGGCTCGGCGCGATCCTGCGCGGCATGCTGCCCGGGATGCGTCGAGGCGCCACGGATGACTGGCTCAAGCGCCACGCGATCTACCGCCTGTACGCGCGCGCCGCGCGCGCCGCCGAGGATCGCGGTTTTCACTACCTGATCGGCGAGACGCCGCTTGAGTTCGGCTCGCGCGCCGAGCGGGCGATGGACGCGCCGCCATACCCGCCGATCGGCCTCGCATTCGACCGCGCGCGATACGGGCGGCACTACCCCGAGGACGGAGCAGTGCGATCGATGGAGGCCGCGCTCGGATCGTGGGAGGCGGCGACCCCGCCCACCGAGGAGCTACGTCACCGCCTCGCGGGTGCGGCGCCGCTGAGCGAGACGCAGGAATTCCTGCTCACCGTCGCACAGCGCAAGCGCGTGATCGCGCGAAGTCGCCCGAAGCCGCGGGGCGCACCCGATCGCGACGAGAACGACCGCCCCGTCCCAATGCTGTAGTAGCGGCGCCCGCGTCGCGGCCTAGCCGCGGTCGAGCGGCCGCAACACGGCGCGGCCGTCCTCCATGCGGAGTGTGGCGACGGTGTCGTAGACGTCCGGCTCGCAGCACCGCTCCAGGTCCGGTCCGAAGCCGATCGCGCTGATCGAGGCGCCATGGAAGGTGTGCCGCATCACCTCGCCCAGGTGGTCACGGGCGGACTCGAACTGCTGGAGCGCGTACACCGCTTCGTCGCCGGCCCGCGCGCCGAGCAGCACGAGGCGTTCGACCAGCAGCCCGGCGGCGAGGGTGTCGTCGTCGCCCTCGACGCGGCGGCCGGTGGCGGCGTCCACGCGGCCAGAGCAGACGATGAGGACATCGCGGCCCGCCTCGAATGCCACGCGCACAACAGCAGCGGCGTTGAGTGGAGCGGCGGGCATGGTCAGCGGTGCGGCGGCGCACACCAGCAGTGCGGGCGTCCCGTTCGTCGTCGCCAGCACGGCCTCCGCCGGCAGGTCGAGGCCCTCGTACTCCAGTGGCGAATTGCCGTAGTCGTACCCCTCGGGCGGCAGCGAGTTCGCCTCGCCGCAGAGCCAGATGCCACCGGACCGATCGCCGAGCGCCGCGCGGATGGCGCGTCCCTCCTCGATGCTCCCGGCGAGCCACCCGGCGCGCAGCCCGCGCCCGAACAGCACCGCCATGACCGAGGTGGCGCGCAGCACGTCCACGACGAGGCATGTCGTGTCCGGAGCGACGGAGGTGGGCGGCACGAGGGCGACATCGACGCGCATGGTGCGAGTCTAGTGCGAACGCGCGTCTGCGAGCGCCACGCGTCCGGTCGAGCGCGAGCGCTCGACCCGGTCGAAGCCTCGACGACCTTCCCCGTGCAGCGCGGCGGGGGTGCGGGCGTACGCGATGCCCATGACGTCGAACCCCGCCCGGTGCCGCTGCCCTTGCGACCGGTCGTCCTTGCGACGTAGCCTTGGGACGCGTCGGCGGGGCGCTCCAGCGGAGGCTGCGCATGCGTGCCACGGTTGGGATCTTCGATTCCGGCGTCGGGGGACTCTCCGTCGCCGAGGCCCTGCACCGCCTCGCTCCCTCGCTGCCGATCCACTACCTCGCCGACACCTCGTTCTTCCCGTACGGCGATCGCTCCGCGGCCGAGATCCAGGAGCGCACCGTCCTGATGGTGCGTCGCCTCGTCGAGGAGGGCGCGAACGTCATCGTCATCGCGTGCAATACCGCGACCTCGGCGGGCCTTGAGCGCGTCCGCGCGGAGTTCGACGTGCCGATCATCGGCATGGAGCCGCCAGTAAAGCCGGCCGTGGAGCGCAGCCAGAGCGGCCGCGTGCTGGTGCTGGCGACGGCGGGCACCATCAGCGGCCAGCGCCTCGCGCGCCTGACCGAACGCCACAGCGGCGACGCTGACGTGGTCACGATCCCCATGCCGGGACTGGCCGACATGGTCGAGTCCGGTGAGATCGAGGGCCCTCGCATCGAGGCGATGCTGGGCGCGGTGCTGCACGGCCCGGTCGCGGAGGGCGCCGATCAGGTCGCCCTCGGCTGCACGCACTACGCGTTCCTGCGGCCCGTGCTGCAGCGCATCCTCCCCCCGCACGTGGAGCTGGTAGACGCCGGCGATCCGGTCGCGCGGCGCACGCTGCACGTCATCGCCGAAGCGGGCCTGGAGGTCGACCTCGGCGGGCCTGAGGTCGAGGCGCTCTGCTATGCTACCGGCGACGTCACCGCGTTCGAGAGCACGGTGGATCGGCTGCGCGCAGCCGGCGCCGCTCTCCCCCCGCTGCGCATCTCGCGCCCGGTGGCCTAGCCACCGCTGTTCCCTCGCCGGGATCGCTCTCACGCTCAGGAGTTCGCATGACCGCCGCCCGCGCCAGCTTCCGCACGCGCCTTCAGGATGCCGCCCGCACGAACCGCTCGCTGCTCTGCGTGGGCCTGGACCCCGACCCCGCGAAGATTCCGGCCGGCGTGAGTACCCGCGAGTTCCTCCTCGGCATCATCGAAGCGACCGCCGACGTGGCGTCATGCTACAAGCCGAACCTCGGCTTCTTCGAGCCCGACCTCGGCGCCGGCGTTGAACTGGTGCACGAACTGATCGAGGCGATCCACGCGCTCGACGTGCCGGTGCTGCTCGACGCGAAGCGCGGCGACCTCGGCAACACGGCTGTGGGCTACGCGCGCGCGGTGTTCGAGTCGCTGGACGCGGACGCCGTCACGCTCAGCCCGTACATGGGTGGCGACTCCATGGAGCCGTTCTTCGCCTACGCGGACCGCACCTCGTTCATCCTCTGCCGCACCTCGAACCCCGGCGCGCGCGATCTGCAGGACCTCAAGGTCGGCGAGCGGCAGGAGCCGCTCTACGCCTACGTTGCGCGACTCGCGAACGGGTGGAATCAGCACGACAACATCGGCCTCGTCGTCGGCGCGACCTACCCGGACGAGGCGCGCGAGATCCGCGCGATCTGCCCGACCATGCCGATCCTGATGCCGGGCGTCGGCGCGCAGGCCGGCGACCTCGAGGCGGCCGTGCAGTCCGGCATCGACGCCGTCGGCGGCAACCTCATCGTCAACGCCTCGCGCGGCGTGCTGTACGCGCCCGCCGTCGAGTCGTCCGACCGCCCCGCGTGGGCTCAGGGCGCTCGCACGGCCGCGATCGAACTGCGCGACGCGATCAACGCCGCGCGCGGGATGTAGCAGGCGCCCTCGATGCTGCCGATGACGGATGTGCGCATGGCGGACGTGATCCGCATGCAGCGTCCGCATCCGTGCGGAGGCCTGGACTGGGAGGTCGTGCGCGTCGGCGCGGACGTCGGGCTGCGCTGCCTGACGTGCGACCACCGGGTGCTGATGGAGCGCGCGACGCTGCGCAAACGTGCGAAGGCCTACGTCTCGCGTGGCCCTGCGCTCGATCCGGCGATCGAGCGCGCCCTGTATGGTGACGCTCCCGCGCCGTGAAGGGTGGGGTTCCCGCGATTCGCCGCATTGCGTCGGCAGGGGCACGTTTCTACACTCGAAGCACACCAGCCCGCGCAGCGTCGCGAGGCACCCCGGGGGACACCCGTGCGCGAACTCATCATCGACTCCATCCGCGTGGGACTGCGCCACTACCGGCGCGTCGTCGTGCTGCGCGAGAAGGAGGCGGATCGGTACCTCACCATCTGGATCGGCGCAGACGTCGCGGACGCCATCGCCTTCCGGCTGCAGGACGTCACCGCCGCTCGCCCCCAGACGCACGACCTGATGCTGAAGATGCTCGAAGACCTGGGCGGCACGGTGGAATCCGTCACCGTGAACGACCTGCGCGAAGACACCTTCTACGCGAACATCCACATCCGCCGCGGCGAAGAGGTCTTCGACATCGACTCGCGCCCCTCGGACGCCATCGCCGTTGCCGTGCGGGCAGGGGTGCCGATCTACGTTGCGGACGAGGTGATGGACCGCGCCGGCATCGTCCTGGACGAGGACGGCGAGCCGATTGAGGGTACCGAGGAGAACGAGGATCGCCCCGCGCCGCCCAGCGCGGAGGAGCTCGAAAAGCTCTCCGCGTTCCGCGATTTCGTGGCTGGTCTCGACCTCGACGACCTCGGCGAAGGCACCCGGTAGACTCCCCGATTCGCCTGTCCCTGCTGGCGTTCGCGCGTTGGGAAGGCCGAATAGTGCAAATACCCACAAATCAGTTGATCCACCGATCCGGGGATGATAGGGTTCCCCCGGTCGCACTCACAGAAGACGTGGTGCGCTCGTGAACTCCCCGGCGTTCCAACTTGTGGGACTGGGGTTTTCGATCGCGGTGTGGATCGGCGGCGGGGCGTACCTCGGGCACTGGCTCGACGGGAAATACGACACTGCGCCGGTGTTCACTGTGGCGCTGCTGGCCCTTGGGCTGGTCATCGGTCTGTACGACGCCTATCGGAGGCTTAAAGCACTCGTGGCATCTAACGACAAGAACGGCAACTGATGAAGCTGCTTTTGATTGCCGCCGCCGCGATCGCGCTTATGGCTTCCGGCTTTATTTTTGTCGGCGGTGTCTCGCCCGCCATCGTCGTCGCCCCTGAGCACATCTTCACCGTCGGTGGCCTCGCCATCACGAACACCATGTTCACCTCGTGGCTCGTCGTGCTGACGCTCATCTTCATCGGTGTCATCACCCGCAGCGGCCTGAAGATGGTCCCGACCGGCTTCGCTGGCGCCATCGAGGCTGCCGTGGAGGCCTTCCTGGGCATCGTCATCTCGGTCGCGGGTGAGAAGAACGGCCGCCGCTTCTTCCCGCTGGTCGCGACCATCTTCTTCTTCGTCCTGGCCTCCAACTACTTCGGCCTCCTGCCCCTGAACTGGATCGGCAAGCCCGAGCCCGGTCACGGCTCCAACCAGGTCGTCTTCCAGCAGGCGGGCAGCCTCGCCTACATCCCGCTGAAGCCCCAGAGCATCAAGATCGGCCCGGATTCCCCTGCGCTGCTCCCCGCCGGCTTCGAGGCCGGTGGCCACGGTGCCGCTCCGGCGGGTGAGCACGGTGCCGCTCCCGCCCCGGCGAAGCACAACGCCGTCATCGGCAGCGCGGACGCCGTCGCCAGCCGCGACCCCGGTGTCGCGCCCGCCTCGACCGAGGTGGCGGCGGAGACGCCCGCACCGCACGGCTGGTTCTCCGGCGCGCTGTCCCCGTACATCCGCTCGGTGAACACCGACATCAACGCGCCGCTGGCGATCGCCATCTTCTCGTTCATCTTCGTGGAGTTCTGGGGCTTGCAGTCGCTGGGCCCGGGCTACCTGAAGAAGTTCGTGGCGGTGGACGCGCTCAAGAAGGGCCCGCTGGGCCTGATCGACGTCTTCGTCGGCATCCTGGAGTTCGTCTCCGAGCTGTCGCGTATGGTGTCGTTCACCTTCCGTCTGTTCGGCAACATCTTCGCGGGTGAAGTCCTGCTGACGATGATGTCGTTCCTGGTCCCGTTCCTGCTGGTGGACGTGTTCTACGGCCTCGAGCTGTTCGTGGGCCTCATCCAGGCGTTCGTGTTCTCCATCCTGACGCTGGTGTTCGCGGTTACCGCGGTCTCACACCACGGCGATGGCGACGAGCACCACGCCGAGCAATCAGAGCATCACGGGGCGCATTAAGCCCCGCTGCGAAACAAGGTTCGTGTCGTCCGTGAGGCCCCCCGGCGGATCCGGGGACACCCAGGGAGGAAGAGTTCGATGAAGATCGCACGTCGTTCGATGGTCGCAGCGGGTATCACTGGCACGCTGTTCCTGCTCATGGCGGGTGCTGCGTTCGCGCAGACCCCCGGGGCGGCGGACAACGAGTCCACCGTTCGCTCGATGAAGTACATGGCTGCCGCTATCGCCATGGGCCTCGGCTCCATTGGTCCCGCCATCGGTATCGCCCTCATCGGCGGTCGCGCGATGGAGGCCCTGGGCCGCAACCCGGAGGCCGCCGGCGCCATCCAGACCAACATGATCCTGTCGGTCGCGTTCGCTGAGGCCATCGGCATCTACGCCCTGGTCGTCGCGATCCTCATCGGCTTCGTCTTCTAGTCGAAGTCGGCAGGTCCGCTGACGGCACGGTCGCCGGCCTCGAAGGCGAGGTCGGCGGCGCAACCGTCCAGGCGAGGAGCGAACCGGTGAGAGCGATGCAGACGCTCCGAGGGCTGGTGTCAGGGTCGCGTTCGCGCGTCTCGGCGCTGGTCGTCGGTCTGACCGCCGCGGCAATGCCGCTGGTGGCCTCCGCGGCAGAAGAGTCGGGCGGCATTGCCGCTCTGGGTATCAGTCTGCCCGGCCTGGTCACGCAGCTGATCAACTTCGCCATCTTGCTGGTGGTGCTGCGCCTGTTCCTCTGGGGTCCGATCCTCAAGATGCTGGACGAGCGCAAGCAGCGCATCGAAGAGGGCCTGCGTGCCTCAGAGGCTGCGGCGTCCGCCGCGGAGCAGAGCCAGGTCGCGGCGCGAGCCGCCCTGGAGGATGCCCGCGCCGAGGGTCGCGACCTGGTCGCACGAGCGCAGGAGACGGCTGGCCGCCTCCGCAGCGAACTGGAGACGCAGGCGCGAGCCGACGCCGACCGGATCGTGGAGCGCGCTCGCCAGGAGATGGAGCAGGAGCGACTGCAGGCCGTGCAGGCCCTGCGCGCCGAGTTCGCGGACCTCACGGTTCGCGCAGCCGAGCGCGTGGTTGGTCAGTCGCTCGACCGTAGCGCCCACCAGCGCCTCATCGACGAGGTGATGGTGAACAGCGACTTCGGTCGGGACGCGAGCAACTAACGTGGCGGGAACGCGCGATGTCGCAGGCCGCCGCTACGCAACCGCCGTACTGGAGATTGCCCGCGCGAGCGGTAATCTGGACAGCTGGGCGGAGGCGGTCGAGGCGCTCGAGTCGCTGACCTCTCGTCCGGAGTTCGTCGCTGCACTGCAGGCGGACGGCATGACGGACGAGAAGTTCCAGGCCATCGTCCGCCGGGTGTACCCGGACGTGACGGCGGTTCAGCTGAACCTGTTCCGCCTGTTGCGCAAGAAGTCGCGCCTGGGCCTCGGCTCGGACATCGCGTCCTTCTTCCGCGAGCTGGTGGACGAGGAGCGCGGCGTTGCCCGCGCCGTGGTGACCAGCGCCGTGGAGCTCGATCCCGAGCGTCGCGACGCGCTGGTGAACCGCCTCGCGCAGGAGACCGGCAAGACGGTCACCCTGGAGACGCAGGTGGATCCGCGCATCCTGGGCGGACTCATCGTCCGCATTGGTGACCGCATGGTGGATGGCTCCACGCGCGCACGCCTCCAGGCGCTGCGCACGCAACTGGAGCGAGCCGCGCTCTAGAGCCCCCGGGCTCTGGCGCGAAATCGAAACGAATCCGCCGCCCCCTACGGGCGGGAGAGACGCTGAGGTACCGCGATGGCCGTACGAGCAGAAGAGATCGCCTCCATCCTGAAGGAGCAGATCGAGAACTTCGATGTCTCCGCGACGTCGGCGAACGTGGGCACGGTGATCGAGGCCGGTGACGGCATCGCCCGCATCCACGGCCTCGGCGAGTGCCTCTCCTCGGAGCTGATCGAGTTCGGCGTGACGGACGACAACGGTCGCCCAATCCGTGGCCTCGCCCTGAACCTCGAAGAGGAGACGGTCGGCGCGATCATCATGGGTGACTACACCAAGGTGAAGGAAGGCGACGAGGTCCGGACCACCGGGCTGGTCGCTTCCGTCCCCGTTGGTGAGGCGCTCATCGGCCGCGTGGTCAACGCCCTCGGCGACCCGGTGGACGAAAAGGGCCCCGTGGGTACCACGGAGCGCTACCCCGTTGAGCGCATCGCTCCGGACGTCGTCTCCCGCGTCACGGTGAACCAGCCCCTGCAGACCGGCATCAAGGCCATCGACGCTATGATCCCGCTGGGCCGCGGTCAGCGCGAGCTCGTCATCGGTGACCGCTCCATCGGCAAGAGCGCCATCTGCATCGACGCCATCATCAACCAGAAGGACAGCGGCGTTATCTGCATCTACGTCGCGGTTGGCCAGAAGGACGCGAAGGTCGCCCAGACCGTCGCCATCCTCGACCAGTACGGCGCGATGAACCACACGATCGTCGTGGTCGCCTCCGCGTCCGAGTCGGCCGCCCTTCAGTACCTGGCCCCGTACGCCGGCGCCGCCATGGCCGAGTACTTCATGGCCAAGGGCAAGGACGTGCTGGTCATCTACGACGACCTGTCGAAGCACGCGTGGGCGTACCGCGAGGTCTCCCTGCTCCTCAAGCGCCCCCCGGGCCGCGAGGCGTACCCCGGCGACGTCTTCTACCTGCACTCCCGCCTCCTGGAGCGCGCCGCGCGCGTCATCCCGGAGCTCGGCGGCGGCTCGATCACCGCGCTGCCGATCATCGAGACGCAGGCCGGTGACGTGTCGGCCTACATCCCGACGAACGTCATCTCGATCACCGACGGTCAGATCTTCCTGGAGCTGGACCTCTTCAACAGTGGCCAGCGCCCCGCCACCAACCCGGGCATCTCGGTGTCGCGCGTGGGTGGTTCGGCGCAGACCCGCGCGATGAAGCGCGTGGCCGGCACGCTCCGCCTCGACCTCTCGCAGTACCGCGAGCTGCAGGCGTTCGCGCAGTTCGGTACGGACGACCTGGACGCGGCGACGCGCCAGCAGCTCCTCCGAGGCGCGCGCCTGACCGAGTTGCTGAAGCAGCCGCAGTACCAGCCGCTGTCCCTCGGCCAGCAGGTCACGGTGCTGTACGCCGGCGTCAACGGCTACCTGGACGACGTCCCCGTGGAGAAGGTGCTCGACTTCGAGAAGGCCTTCCACGAGTACATGTCGGCGGGTCATGCGGACGTGGTGAGCGAGATCACGACCTCGGGCAACCTGGTCGAAGAGATCGAGAACAAGCTCAAGGCTGCGATCACGGACTTCAAGGGTTCCGTCGCCTACTAGAGCTTCGGTTTGAACAACTAGCGCGAGACCAGTTCGGCCTCGCACGGAGAGAGCGCGCAGATGGCGGGTGGCGGTCAGGTTCGCGGAATCCGCGACCGTATCCGGTCAGTCTCCAGCACCGCGAAGGTGACGCGGGCCATGGAGCTCGTCGCGGCGTCGAAGATGCGCCGCGCGCAGGAGCGCGCCGTGCAGGCGCGACCCTACGCCGAGACCATGCGCGCGGTCCTCGCGCAGCTCGCCGCCGCCACCGGCGGGGGTGATGGCGCGAGCCTGCACCCGCTGCTTCAGGCGCGCGACGTGAAGCACGTCTCCTACGTCCACATCACCGCCGACCGAGGTCTGGCGGGTGGTCTGAACTCGAACATGAACCGCGCGGGCGCGTCCCTCGTGCTGGAGTACCAGCCGAAGGTCGATCGTGTCTCCGTCATCTCCGCCGGCCGCAAGGGCCGCGACTTCTTCCGCCGATCCGGCATGGAGCTGCTCGCGGACTTCCCGGAGCTGGGCGACTTCCCGAACTTCGAGGATGTCCGCCCGATCGCGCGGCTGATCATCGATGACTTCGTCGCCGGCCGTGTGGACCAGGTGTTCATCGGCTACCAGCGCTTCATCAACGCGGCCGTTCAGCGCCCGACGACCCGGCAGCTCCTGCCGATCATCGCGCCGTCCGAGGTCGTGAGCGTCGGCAAGGCCGTCGACTTCATCTTCGAGCCCTCGCCGGAAGAACTCCTTGCCACCCTGCTTCCTCGCTACGTCGAGATGCAGGTGTACGAGGCGGTGCTGGAGGCTCGGGCGTCCGAGCAGTCGGCGCGCATGGTCGCCATGCGGCAGGCCACGGACGCGGCGAAGGAGATGGTCTCGGACCTCACCCTCGCCTACAACAAGGCACGACAGGAAAACATCACCGGCGAGCTGCTCGACATCGTCGGCGGCAAGGCCGCGGTCGAGAACGCATAGCAGCGCGCTTACCACGCGCATAGGCATTCAGGCCCCACCGCACGGGAGGCTGGCATGGCAACTGGAACGGTTCGACAGGTCATCGGCACGGTGGTCGACGTGGAGTTCCCGCAGGGACAGCTCCCCGACCTCTTCAACGCGGTGAACATCGACCTCAAGGGGAGCATCCTGATCGCCGAGGTGCAGCAGCACCTGGGCAACAACTGGGTGCGCTGCCTCGCCCTCGACGCGACGGAAGGCCTCGCGCGCGGCGCGAAGGTCGAGGACACCGGACGCGCGATCTCCGTGCCGGTCGGCCCGAAGACGCTCGGTCGTATCTTCAACGTCGTCGGCAAGGCGCTCGACCCCGGTGAGGAGATTCCCGCCGACATCAAGCGCATGCCGATCCACCGCTCCGCTCCGCCGTACGCGGACCAGGAGACCAGCGCCCAGATGCTGGAGACCGGCGTCAAGGTCATCGACCTCGTCGCTCCGCTGCCCCGTGGTGGCAAGGTCGGCCTGTTCGGCGGCGCCGGCACCGGGAAGACTGTCACCAACACCGAGTTGATCCGTAACCTCGCCACGGAGCACGGCGGTCTGTCCGTCTTCGCCGGCGTGGGTGAGCGCTCCCGCGAGGGCAACGACCTCTGGCACGAGATGCGTGAGTCGGGCGTGCTCGACAAGACGGCTCTCGTCTACGGCCAGATGAACGAGCCCCCCGGCGTGCGCCTCCGCATCGCCCTCACCGGCCTGACCATGGCCGAGTACTTCCGCGACGAAGAAGGCCGTGACGTCCTCCTCTTCGTCGACAACATCTACCGCTACACCCTCGCCGGCATGGAGGTGTCCGCTCTCCTGGGCCGCATGCCCTCCGCCGTTGGTTACCAGCCGACGCTGGCGACCGAGGTGGGTGCGCTCGAGGAGCGCATCACGTCCACGAACAAGGGCTCGATCACCTCGTTCCAGGCGATCTACGTCCCTGCCGACGACTACACGGACCCGGGTGTGGCGACGACCTTCGGTCACCTGGACGCGACGGTTACGCTGGACCGCGGTCTGGTTGAGCAGGGCCTGTTCCCCGCCATCAACCCGCTGACCTCCAACAGCCGCATCCTCGACCCGCTGGTCGTGGGCCAGGAGCACTACGACGTCGCTCGTGGTGTCGTCCGGACGCTCCAGCGCTACAAGGACCTGCAGGACATCATCGCCATCCTCGGCATCGAGGAGCTCTCGGACGACGACAAGCGCACCGTTGCGCGCGCTCGCCGCATCCAGCGCTTCTTCTCGCAGCCGATGTTCGTGGCGGAGCAGTTCACCGGTACGCCGGGCCAGTACGTCCCGATCGCGGAGACCATCCGCGGCTTCAAGGAGATCCTGGAAGGCCGCCACGACTCGCTCCCGGAGCAGGCGTTCTACATGGTCGGCAACATCGACATGGTCGTGGAGAAGGCGGCCCGCATGGCCGCCCAGGGCTAACCCAGTCTCGAGGGCGATTCGATGCCGCTGAAGCTCACCATCGTCACCGCGCAGCGCACCGTCCTAGAGCAGGACGGTGTGACGAAGTTGGTCGTCCCGGCTGCCGAGGGACAGATCACGATCCTGCCGAGCCACGCCGCGCTCATGTCCAGCCTCGCCATCGGCGAGATGGTCGTGTTCACCGGCACCGCCTCGGAGTCGATCGCGATCCACGGCGGGTTCATCCAGGTCGCCAACGACGAGGTGAGCGTCCTCGCGGACGCCGCCGAGCGCGTCGACCAGATCGACCTCGAGCGTGCCGAGGCTGGCCGTGCCCGCGCGCAGGCTCGCCTGCAGGGGCGCGACGCGAACCTCGTCGGGGGTCTCGATGTCCTCCGCGCACAGCTCGCTCTGCAGCGCTCGCTCACCCGACTGCGCGTCGCGCGCCGCCGAGTGGGCGGCGCCACCGGTGCGCCGTCGTCCCGGCCGTAACCGGAGAGCAGCACTCACGCTGAACACGAAGGGCCCCCGCAAGGGGGCCCTTCGCATTGCACCCCGCGCGTCGCTACCTCGCCCGCACCTCAGTTGCGGCGGTGACCTGCCGCGTGCCCGGCGAAGCGCAGGTCGCCGCGGCGCCGGTCGGCTGGTGCTCCGCCGATGCGACCACCGTCCCCTCGGGGCCATCGAGGGCGACGATCGCGCTCGCCACGCCGTCACGCGTGACTGTGCAGCCCGTCGACAGCACCCCGGCCGCCGGTGCGAGCGCGTACGAGGCCTGCCTCCGATCGCACCTCTACCGCTGCCGGAGGCCCGGCCTGCGTGAGCGTGAGCGCGACCGGCGCGAGCACGGCGGTGAGGGCTTCGACGGTCACGGCGATGCGACCCGGTGGATCCTCGGGCGAGGCGCAGACCACGAAGTCCGCCGTGCCCGGCGTGGGCGCTCCTCCCGGCGCGAGGACGTTCGTCGCCGCGGAGACGAGCGTGATCGTCCGCGCCCGCGCGCCCGCGCACAGTGACGCGGTGGGCTCGGCGAGCGCGGGGTTCGCGACGAGGGCGCCTCGGTCGGTGCGCACCGCGAGGACGACCCCATTCACGCCGAGGCCGTTCGCATCGCGCACCTGCAGCCCGACCGCGGTGCCGGTGGTTGGGCTGGCGTACTCCTCGCCGGGACGCATGATCGTCGGCGCGATCGCGCGCACGGCGGGCGCGAGGGCGACGAGCACGGCGGGCACGCGTCCGGTCGCCGCGGTGATCTCGATCGTGGCGATCGCGAGTGCCCGGCCCGGCTCGTACGAGACGAGCACCGTGTCCGTCCCCGTCGAAGTGCCATCCCCGCGATAGGAGATCTGCGCGATGCCCGCACTCGAGGAGAAGACCGGCCCGGAATAGTGCGCGGTTCCGCTGGAGCCGACCGTGCCCACCGTGGTGCGGAACTCGACGGCGATGTTGGGCTGGTCGGTGCGCGTCGCGAGGTCCTCGATGTGCGCGCACAGGACCACCGAGTTCAGGCGGTCGGCTGCGATCCTCGTGACGGTGCTCGGGCCTTTCGCGAGCACCTCCGTGCAGGACGTCCCGGTCGGCTGGACCGACACGCTGAGGGCGTGCGGTGCGATCGCGCTCGCGCGCGCCGAAGGGAGTGCGAACAGCAGTCCGAGGATCGCGGCAGCGAACAGGCAGGTCAGGTGACGAGCAGACAGGGGAGCGGCCCCGGCCGAATGGCCGGGGGAGCGGTGGTGAACCGACATGCGTGACCTCCGTGTGCCCCGGGTCTGCAGCCCGGGAACACAACACACCCTCCGCGCGGGAGGGTGAGGCACACGAAGACCGGCACGCCGGACCTCAGCGCTCACCCGTTTCCACGCGGGCGGCAAAGCTGGTGTGCACCGGGCCGGCGACCTGACTGACGATGACGTCGAGCGCTCGACGCATCGATCACAGTTGCGGGACAGCGTCGGATTCTCACCGACTTCGCGGAACAGAGCCGCGCGAGTCTACGGGGATGAGCGCGCGCCGCGCAACGCCCGACCTGTGAGGGCCGGGGACGCGGGGTGCGCTCTGGTAACCTCGATGGGACGCCGAGGACGGCGGACGGGAGGCCGGAGTTGATGCAGGACGTGGCCGTGGCACGCACGCGATCAGTCGAGCGGGACGCATTCGCGCTGCCCGGTGTCGTCGGGCTGCTGATCATCCTCGGGTTCGCCGTCGGAGCACTGATCGCGTTCGCCACGCTCTCACCGCTGGGCGTCCTCGGCGCGATGCTGCTCGGCGCGGCGGCGGTCGTGTCCCTCGGCGGGCTGATGGTGCTCCAGCCGAACGAGGCGGGCGTGGTCGTGATCCTCGGCAGCTATCAGGGCACGGTGCGGCGATCCGGCTTCTGGTGGGTGAACCCGCTGTCGACCGGGCAGCGACGCACGGTCTCGCTGCGGACGCGCAACTTCATCAGCAACACCTCCAAGGTGAACGACGCCAACGGCAACCCGATCAACATCGCTGCGGTCGTCGTGTGGCAGGTCGTCGACACCGCGCCCGCGGTCTTCGACGTCGAAGACTACGAGCGCTTCGTCTTCCTGCAGGCCGAGACGGCGATCCGTCACGTGGCGCGGTCGTACCCGTACGACGACTACGGCGACGACGCGAACGTGGTGACGCTCACCGGCAACGCCGACGAGGTCGCCGACACCCTGACGGCCGAGCTGCAGGAGCGCCTCATCCTCGCGGGCGTCCACGTCGTTGAGACCCGGCTCACCGACCTGTCCTACGCCCCCGAGATCGCGGAGGTGATGCTGCGCCGCCAGCAGGCGAGCGCCGTGGTCGCCGCGCGGCAGCGCATCGTGGAGGGAGCGGTGGGCATGGTCCGCCTCGCCGTCGACCAGATCGAGGCCGAGGACATCGCGCACCTCGACCCCGCCCAGAAGGCGATGCTGGTGACGAACCTGCTCACCGTCCTCGTGAGCGAGGCTCCGACGACGCCGATGGTGAACGTCGGCCCGAGCGTGCCTCGGACCTAGTCAGCCGCGAGCCTGTCCGAAATGCCTAGCGCGCACACCGCGTTCTGCGCTGTGGAAGTCCCGTCGGCGCGCGCATTCTGAGGATGCAAGCGTTGCCGAGGGGCGGCGCGCGACGCGGGCGAAGCCCGCAGAAGGTGAGGCGCACCGTGGGCGCTCTCGCAAACCTCATGAACACGGTGGCCGGCCGGGCGGTGCGGGTGATCCTGGGCCTGGCGCTGATCTACATCGGCCTGATGGTGATGGGCGGGACGACCGGGATGATCGTCGCGGTGGTCGGGCTCGTCCCGATCCTCCTCGGTGCGACCGGGCGCTGCCTGCTGGAGGTTCTGCCGGGATAGCCCGCGCGCGGGTGCGCCCGCTGTGCGTGGCTTCCCGCTATCCTGTGCTCGGTCGGACAGACCGAGCACAGGAGGTGCCGTGAGCCCCGTCGAACCGTGCTACGTCATCCGCGGCGGCCGTCCCCTTCGAGGTGACGTGACCGTGTCCGGCTCCAAGAACGCCGCGCTCTACGCGGTGGCCGCCGGTCTGCTCACCGCCGACACCCTCACCCTCCGCAACGTCCCGGAGATCGCCGACATCGGCGAGCTCGCCGAGATCCTGCGCGGCCTCGGATCGCGCGTGGAGATCGAGGGCGAGACCGTCCGCATCACGACGCCGACGATCACCTCGACCGCGCCGCCCGCGGAGCAGGTGATGCGTCTGCGCGCCTCGTTCCTCGTCATGGGGCCGCTGCTGGCGCGTGCGGGCGAGGCCGAGTGCGTCCCGCCTGGCGGCGACGTCATCGGATCGCGGCCCCTCGATGTGCACTTCGTCGGCTTCCGGATGCTCGGTGCCAGCGTCACGCGCAACGGCGCGAACTGGCGCGCGGAGGCCGCCCGGCTGCGTGGCGCGCGCATCTTCTTCGACTACCCGAGCGTCCTCGGCACGGTGAACGTGCTGTTTGCCGCCGTCCTCGCCGAGGGTCACACGACGATCGTGAACGCCGCCCCCGAGCCCGAGGTCGCGATGGCCGCGCGCCTGCTGAACGCGATGGGAGCACGCATCACCGGCGAGGGCACCCCGACCGTGGAGGTGGAGGGCGTCCTGTCGCTGCACGGCGCGGACTTCCCGATCGTCCCGGATCGGCTGGAGGCCGGTACGTACCTCCTCGCGGGTGCGGCGACCGGCGGCGACGTGCGCGTGACGAACGCCGTGCCGGATCACATGGACTCGCTCATCGCGAAGCTGCGCGAGATGGGCATGACCGTGGAAGCCAACCCCGAGGTCGGCATCCGCGCGATCGCCAACGGGCCGCTGCAGGCGATCCAGGTCCAGGCGGTGCCGTACCCCGGCTTCGCCACCGATCTGCACCCGCAGATGGCCGCCGCGATGACGCAGGCACAGGGCATCTCGCTGGTGCACGAGCGCGTCTACGACAACCGCACCCTGTACGTGAACGAGCTGCGCAAGCTCGGTGCACGCATGATCACCGCCGGCGACACGGTCATCATCGAAGGGCCGACGCCGCTCATCGGCAGCGCCGTGCGCGCCCTCGACATCCGGGCGGGTGCCGCCGTGGTGGTCGCGGGCCTCGCCGCCGAGGGTGAGACGACAGTCCTCGGCATCGGGCACCTCGATCGGGGCTACGCCGGGCTGCAGGAGCGCCTGAGCGCGCTCGGCGCGGATATCGAGCGGAGGTAGCAGGCCGCGATGAATGTCCTTCCCGGCCTGTTCCTCGTAGTCGCTTTGGCCACCGTATTAGCGGTCATCATTCACCTTGTCCGAACCCCGGCGGCGCGGGAGAGAGTCAGGCGGACGGCGGCTCCACGTGTCGCGGCTTTTCCCGGCTTCGTGCTGATCGCCATTTCGGCGTGGATCCCTCCGGGAACGCCTCAGCGAATCGTGACTGACGCCGGCCTCGGGTTGCTTGTCGTCGCTGCGGTTCTTGCGTTGCGATACTGGTGGCGGCAGCGCAAGGCCCGCGCGAGCGTGTAGCGTGCGAACGGAGCGTCGAGGCGGTACCCTGCGGTCGCCTCGACGGTGCGTCGAGTTATCCACAACTCCATCCACACCGCCCGATGGGGCAGCCTCGGAGTCGCGCGCCTTCATGTTCGGCAAGCGCATCGGGATCGACCTCGGCACGGCGAACGTGCTCGTCTACGAGCAGGGCCGCGGCGTGGTCATCGATGAGCCCGCGGTCGTGGCGATCACTGAGCGCGATAACACCGTGGTCGCGGTGGGCGACGATGCGCGCGGGATGATCGGCCGCCACCCCGGCTCGATCCAGGTCATCCGCCCGATGCGCGACGGTGTGATCGCCGACTACCTGATCACCGAGGCGATGCTGCGCTACTTCATCCAGCGCGTGATCGGCCGCTTCAACCTCGTGCGGCCCGAGGTCATGATCTGCGTCCCCGTGGGCGTGAACAGCGTCGAGCAGCGCGCCGTGCGCGACGCCGCCGAGGCGGCCGGGGCGAGGCGTCCGGCGCACCTGATCCCGGAGCCGCTGGCCGCTGCGATCGGCGCGGAGATCCCCGTCGGCAGCCCGCGTGGCCACATGGTCGTGGACATCGGCGGTGGCCGCACCGAGGCGGCCGTGATCTCGATGTTCGGCATCGTGGCGAGTGAGTCGGTGCGGGTCGCGGGCGACCGCCTGGACGACGCGATCGCGCAGTACATCAGGCGGCGCCACAACCTCGTGATCGGTGAGCGCACCGCCGAGGAAGTGAAGATCGCGATCGGCTCCGCGATCCCGCTGAATGAGGACCTCGTCACCGGCGTCCGCGGCCGCGATCAGATCACCGGCCTACCCCGCACGATCACCGTGCGCTCTTCCGAGGTGTCACAGGCGATCCACGAGCACCTCGGGACGATCGTCCAGACCGTGCGCCGTGTGCTGGAGCGCACCCCCCCGGAGCTGGCGTCCGATGTGATCGACCGTGGAATCGTGCTGACCGGCGGCGGGGCGATGCTCCGCCACCTCGATGACCTGTTGCTGCACGAGACCGGCGTCCCCGTACACGTCGCCGAGGATCCGCTGCGCTGCGTCGTGAAGGGCGCGGGTGCGGCGCTCGACTACATCGACGTCATCGAGCGCTCGATGCCCACCGAGGAGGAGTCGCTCATCGGCGACTCCTCGAGGTAGCGCGGGCGCGCGGCGCGGGCGCTGCGAGTCCCCGCTCCTCGATCGATTCATGCGGCATCGCTGGGCGGCCCACCCCTGCCCCTCCCGGCGCGGGAGGGGTGAGAGTTCAAGAGGCTTCGCCCCTTCAACCATCGCGGGCCCACAAGTCTGTTCCGGCCCCTCTCCCGGTTTCGGGAGAGGGCTGGGGTGAGGGTCGTTCCCCCGCCCGACCTACTCGAGGGTCGTCATGCCCTCGCGCGTGGCGTTGATCATGATCACCATGTTGCCCTCGGGGTGGCGGTTCTCGTACATCAGCTGGTGCGCTTCGCCGATCTCGGCGAGCGGGAACGTGCGCGACAGCGCGGGGTCGATGGCGCCCGAGTCGACCATTGCGTTGAACTCGGCGCTCTGCTCGGTGTTCGCGAAGTGCGAGCCCTGCAGGCGCTTCTGGCGCATCCACAGGTAGCGCAGGTCGATGTCCGCGTTGTAGCCGCTGGTGCCCGCGCAGATCACGACCATCCCCGCGTTGTCGACCATGAAGATCGAGGTCGGGATCGTCGCCTCGCCGGGGTGCTCGAAGACGATGCGCGGCGCGCGACGCTCGCCGAGGACCTCCCAGAACTTCGCGCCGAACGCGCGGGCGCCCTTCATCCACGCCCCGAAGGCCTCGGCATCGTCGAGGTCGGGGAGGCGGCCCCAGTGCGTGAACGCGGGGTCGGTGCGGTTGATGACGCCCTTCGCGCCGAGCTTCAGGCACCACTCCGCCTTCGCGTCGTCCGAGACGACAGCGATCGGGATGCCCCCCGCGGCCTTCACGATCTGGATCGCCATGCTGCCGAGGCCGCCCGAGCCGCCCCAGACCAGCACCGGGTCGCCGGGGCGCACCGTGTGCGGCGGCCAGCCCATGAGCTGCCGCCACGCGGTCGCGCCGACGAGCATGTATGCGCCGGCGGCCTCCCACGTGAGGCGCTTCGGCTTCGGCAGGACCTGGTAGTCGTTGACGCGCGTGAACTGGCCGAAGCCCCCGTAGTTCACCTCGTAGCCCCACAGCTGTGCAGTGGACGAGGTAATCGGGTCGGCACCGGCGGCGATATCCGCGGCGTTCTCGTCCCACGTGCCCGCGTGGATGACGACTTCGTCGCCCACCTGCACGCCGCGCGCCTCCGGGCCGACGGCCCAGACGATGCCTGAGGCGTCCGAGCCGCCGATCTGGAAGTCCTCCGTCTCGCCTCGACGGTTGCGCACGTCGATCACGTCGACGGGCTTGCCGAGCGCGGCCCAGACGTTGTTGTAGTTCACGCCCGCGGCCATTACCCAGACCAGCACCTGCTTCGGGCCGATCGAGGGCGTGTCGACGACCTCCACCTGGAACGCCTGTCGAGGCTCGCCGAAGCGCGACTGGCGCACGACGCCGGCGTACATCTGCTTCGGCACGTGGCCGCGCGGGGGCGTCTCGCCCAGCTCGTAGAGGTCTTTGACGACGTCAGTCATGAGATCGGGACTCCGGTCTCTCGCGCGGGCCTCCGGGAGAGGCGGGCGGCGCGGCTCAGGTTCGGGGCTGCGGCTATCCTAGCCGACGCCGCCGCCCGGCGCAGCGCGCGAACCTACGGCGCGAGGGCCGTCAGGACGTCCTCGACCGCCGTGCGCAGGCGCTCGATCTCATCCGGGTCGTCGATGCGGCGACCGTTCTCCCGGCGGATGTAGAACGCGTCCACGACTTCCGGGCCAATGGTGTCGACCTTCGCAAGGTGGATGTCGATGCCACGCTCGTGGAGCAGCTTCGTGACGCCGTAGAGCAGCCCGCGGCGGTCTGCCGTCGAGACCTCGAGGATCGTGTAGTCACGCGAGGCGGTGTTGTCGATGTGGACCACCGTGGGCACGTCCGCGAGCGGCGGTGCCGGGTAGGACGCGCGCACCTCGGCGAGGCGCTCGTCGATCTTGAACTCACCCTTCAGCGCGGCGGGAACCGCCTGCAGGATGCGATCCCAGCGGCGCTCGTCGATGCCCACGCCGAGGGCGTCCGAGACGTGCCACACCTCGATTGCCACGCCATCGTCGCGCGTGTGGGCCACGCCGCCGAGGACGCTGGCGTTGAAACCGGCCAGCGTGCCGGCGATGGTCTGGATCAGACCGGGGCGGTCGGGCGTGACGATCGTCAGCCGGTCCAGCGTGCCCAGTCGGTCATGCCGCGCGGCCGTGCCGCCGTTCGCCGAGGCCTGCGCGATCAGCGAGATGTGATCGCCGACGATCTCCGAGGGCGTGCTGATCAGGTAGTCCGCGCCCATCCCGGCCAGGTGCGCGCGCACGGCGTCCGGGGCGAAGCGCGCGCGTAGCGCCTCGGCGAGGCTCTCCGCCGTCGGTGTCTGCGCGTCGGGGGCCTCGGAGGCCAGGACGGCCAGCAGTCGTGTGTAGAAGGCACGCATGAGCTGCGCCTTCCACTGGCTCCACACGTTCGGGCCGCTCGCCTGCGCGTCGGCGATCGAGAGCAGGTACAGCAGGCGCAGCGTGCGAGCGTCGCCAATGCGCTTCGCCGTCTCTTCGATCACGGCCGGGTCGGCGATGTCGCGACGGGTGGCGACGTTCGGGAGCAGCAGGTGGAGGCGCACCGCGTTGATGAGGCGCAGACCGATCTCGGGCGGCAGCGCGGCGCGGGCGACGAAGCGCTCCGCGATGATCGCCCCGACGTCCGAGTGGTCGCCGCCGTGGCCCTTGCCGATGTCGTGCAGGAATGCCGCGAGCAGCACCTCGTCCGGGTCGCCGAACTCGGCGGCGACGCGCACGGTGCCCGAGTCGAAGTCGTCGACCTCCATGATCCGGCGCGTCTCCGAGACAGCGCGGGCCACGTGCACGTCCACCGGGTGGATGTGGAACGGTGCGATGTGCGGTCGCGCGCGCAGCACGGCCCACTCCGGCAGCAGCCGGTCGAGTGCCGCGCTCGGGGGCAGCGGGTCCAGCGGCCCGCTCGGAGCCATCGTCTTGAGCGAGGCGCGGAGGTATGCGAGGTCGTCGCCGCCGGACTCGATCACCGGCGCCACCAAGGTAGGGCTGGTGCGCCTCCACGGGAGCAGCCGCTGCAGGCGCGAGGTGGGTTCGGACAGGCGCTCCTCGATGGCCGCGTCGATGAGGCGCATTGAGGCGTACAGCGTGCGGCCCCATTCGAGCGAGTCGGAAACGCCGAGCCACGCGGCGATGTCGTTCGCCTGGTCCGGCCGGTAGATGTCCGTGGGACGGGCGTTCAGGGCGTGCACGGCGTTGCGGGTGCGGATGAGGTGGAGCTCCGCGGCTGCGAGCTCCGCCGACCGAGGCGCCTCGGGCGCGTCGTTGACGATCGCTTCGGCCACGTCCAGCCAGTGCAGCGCGTGCAGGTCGCGCAGGCCGCCGCGGCCGTTCTTGAGGTCGCTGGCCAGCAGCTGCCATGGCTCCTTTGCGCGCAGTGCCGCGCGGCGCTCGATGATCTCGGTGCGCATCCAGCCTCGGTGGCCGCGCACCATGCCCCGGCGCTCGCGGATGAGGCGATCAAAGTGCGCGCGGTTGCCGGCGATGAAGCGCGCGTCGAGCAGCGCGGTGAACGTTTCCACGTTGGCGTCGGCGGCGGTCATGGCCTGCGCGACGGTGCGGACGGAGTGGCCGACCTTCAGGTTGGCGTCCCACAGCGGGTACAGGGAGCGCAGCACGCCTTCGTCGGAGCCCTCGATCACCAGCATCACGTCCACGTCGGAGTGGCGGGACTGCGCGCGGCGGCCGTAGCCGCCCACGGCGACGACGGCGAGATTGGGGGCGTCGCCGACGAGCTCGCGGAGCGCCTCGTCGAGGAGGTCGGAGAGCGAGTAGCAGAGCTCCCAGCCGGCAGAGGTCACATCGCGCGACGAGCAGTCGGCGCGGGCCTCGAGGAAGCGTGCGAGGGCGAGCGAAGCGGTGGTTGCCATGGCCGCCAGTGTCCTCGACTCATATTTCGCGAACATGTCGCGACGGCAACGTGCCCCGGGTTTCCCCGGGGCACGCGCATCCTGATTCCGAGCAGGCGCTAGAGCGCGTCCTGCCCACGCTCCCCGGTGCGGATGCGGATGACATCCTCCACCGGGAGCACCGCGATCTTGCCGTCACCGATCGAACCCGTGCGCGCGGTCCGCTCGATGGTGGAGATGACGGTCGGGGCGAGCGTGTCGTCCACGAGCACCTCGATGCGCACCTTCGGCACCATGTCCACGTCGTACTCGGCGCCGCGGTAGGTTTCCGTGTGCCCGGCCTGGCGGCCGAAGCCCTGGATGTTCCCGGCGGAGAGCCCCGTGACTCCCGCCTCCTTCACCGCGTCGCGCACCTCGTCCAGTTTGAACGGGGCGATGTAGGCAATGATCATCTTCATCGGTCATGTCTCCTATTCGGCCATCTGGTAGGCCTGCTCCTCGTGGAGGGCGACGTCCAGGCCTTCACGCTCGTCAGCCTCGGAGGCACGGATGCCCATGAGCATGTCGAGGATCTTGGCGAGGATGAACGAGACCACGAACGAGTAGACGAAGGCGATGGCCACCGAGATGGCCTGCTTGATGAACTGATCCACCCCGCCCGTCGCCAGCTCGTTCACCGAGTGGTCGGCCAGGAAGCCCAGCATCAATGCTCCCAGAATACCGCCCACCAGGTGCACCGCGATGACGTCCAGCGAGTCATCGAACTTGAACATCGTCTTCAGGCGCAGCGCCATGAAGCAGACGACGCCCGCGGCCAGGCCGATGATGACGGCGCCCATCAGGTTCACGAAGCCCGCTGCGGGGGTGATGGCCACCAGGCCGGCCACCGCGCCGGACACGAAGCCGAGGGTGGTCGGCTTGCCGCCAGAGAACGACTCTGCAGCGATCCACGCCGTCGCCGCGACCGCAGCCGCCACGTGGGTGGTCATGAACGCCTGCGCCGCGAGGCCATTGGCCGCCAGCGCCGAACCGGCGTTGAATCCGAACCAGCCGAACCACAGCATGCCGGCGCCCAGGATGGTCAACGGCAGGTTGTGCGGGCGGATGACCTGGCGGCCCCAGCCCGTGCGCGGACCGAGGACGAGCACCAGCGCGAGAGCCGCGGCGCCGGCGTTGATGTGCACGACGAGTCCGCCGGCGAAGTCCACCGCCCCGACCGAGGTGGCAATGAAGCCGCCGCCCCAGACCCAGTGGGCCATGGGGGCGTAGCAAATCACCGACCAGATCGCGATGAACACGACCCACGCCGAGAACTTCATGCGTTCAGCGACCGCACCGGCGATCAGCGCCGGGGTGATGATCGCGAACATCAGCTGGAACATGAGGAACGCCGAGTCCGGGATCGAGTAGTTGAAGACCTCGTTCCCGAGTCCGAGTCCTCGAAGCCCGGCCAGGCCGAGCGTGCCGATGAAGCCGCCCGCGGCATTCCCGGAGAACGCCAGGGACGCGCAGATGGCGACCCAGAGGATCGTCACCACGCCCATGGCGACGTAGTTCATCATCAGCATGGCCAGCATGTTCTTCGCACGGACCATGCCGCCGTAGAACAGGGCCAGGCCCGGCGTCATGAAGAGCACCAGCGCAGAGCTGGTGAGCATCCACGCCGTATCCGCTCCACTCACC
This sequence comes from Chloroflexota bacterium, assembly GCA_947479915.1. Classification (GTDB taxonomy): domain Bacteria; phylum Chloroflexota; class Dehalococcoidia; order UBA2979; family UBA2979; genus SHYQ01. The sequence goes on along the minus strand of CANKAU010000002.1, from coordinate 82,804 downwards.
TCGACCAAGGTTCACTCCCGTCACTCCGCCTCGCGGCGGGCGGGGGGCATCTGCGCCCCCCGTGTTTCTTGTAGGTGCCGAGAATCTGCTCCGCGTGTGTCCCTTGCGTGTCTTGTTTGTTTCCAATTAGTTACAGTTCCCGGCCCCGTCACCATGGGCGTGCCACCCGGATTCGCCCCGCCGAGGCTGGAGCGGCTACAATTCGGCCACCTCCCCAGGTGACCCCCTGTTCCTGACGCCGGACGGAGCCCTCCGCCATCGCTGCTCGACGTGCACCCGCGGCCGATTCGACCGCCCCGGTTCCCCGGGAGCATGGCGCGCGGCCGTTTCTGAAGTGGGCCGGCGGCAAGACGCAGCTCATCCCGGAGCTGGTCGCCCGCGCCCCGAGGCGCATCGACACCTACTACGAGCCGTTCATGGGCGGCGGCGCGATGTTCTTCGCGCTGGCCGGCGACTCCGACCTCGCCCCCAAGCGCGCGGTCCTGAACGACGCCAACCGCGAGCTGGTCATCGTCTACGAGGTGGTCCGTGACGAGGTCGCCCGGTTGATCGCGCGCCTCGAGGCGATGGCGACGCCGTACCTTGCCGCGGGGCCGGACGAGCGCGCCGAGCTCTACTACGCCGAGCGCGCCCGCACGCCGGACGACCGCGTGGACACGGCGGCGCGGTTCATCTTCCTGAACAAGACATGTTTCAACGGCCTCTACCGGGTGAACCGCCGTGGCGAGTTCAACGTCCCGCACGGCCGCTACCTGACGCCGCGAATCCTCGACGAGCCCGCGCTCCACGCTGCGGCGCTCGCGCTGCGAAACGTCGAGATCACGACCGGCGACTTCGGCGCGGTGACCGGGGACGCGCGCGCGAACGACTTCGTCTACTTTGACCCGCCGTTCGAGCCGCTGTCGAAGACCTCGTCGTTCACCGGGTACACGGAGGGGGCGTTCAGCCGCCACGAGCAGGTGCGCCTGAAGTGGCTCTTCGACGACCTCACCGATCGTGGCGTGGCCGCCATGCTTTCCAACTCACCGGCGGAATGGCTGGTCGGCGTGTACGAGGGCGAGAAGCGCGGCTACCACCTGGAACGAACGCCGGCGCGGCGCGCCATCAACTCGCGCGGCGACCGCCGCGGCGTGATCGACGAGCTGATCGTGACGAACTACCCGCGAGAGCTGTCGAGGGGGCGATTAGAGTCCTCGGCGTCCTCGTCCTCGAGATCGGCGGCGGACTCCTCCTCGGGCTCCTCGCCGTCGGGGCGGGGTGCCGGGGCGAAGGTCGCCCGAGGCACCGGCAAGACGAAGTAGAGCCGGAGCCACGTCTCCAGGTCGCTCAGCTCCACGGCCTTGCCGCTGGAGAGCAGGAACGACCGCATGTGCCCGCTGAACCCCGGCCCGTAGAAGCAGACGATGCCCGGGATCGGCCACGCCCGGATGTCCTCGATTGTGCTCGGGATCTTCTCCTCGGCACTCCCGGCGCTCTTCTGGTACTTCGCCTCGATGCCCAGCGACCGGCGTTGCGCGCGGTCTGTGACGACGATGTCGATGCGGCGGCGCGCGCCCCAGATGCGGCGCCCGACGTAGACCTCGGTCTCCACGTCCAGCCCCAGGTCGCGCGCGACCTCGGCGCAGGCGGCGGTCAGCCCCTGCCACGAGGTCGGCTCGAAGAGCCGGCCCTGAGCGCTCGCGGCGGTGCGTCGAGGGGGCGTCACGCGGCTACTCGAACGGCGCGGCGCCGACCGAGGCGGCCGCGTCGCCGATCTGCTTCCACGTCTCGTCGTCCAGCGGCACGCCGTTCGCGAGGCGGTCGGCCAGGTTGCGACGCTCCGGCTCGCCGGCCGTGAGCACCTCGTCCACACCGGGGGCGTAGGGCGGCTCCTTCACGAAGCCGACGAGCGCGGCCATTATCGAGACGAACACCCCCGCCTCCACGAAGCGCGTGGGGTCGAGGGCCATCATGAACACGCCGTTGGAGCCGCGCTGTCCCTCGACGGAGGTGCCCGCGCCGGACAGGATGCCGGACAGCGCCTCCATCGCCATGTTCAGCGCGAAGCCCTTGTGGCCGCCGGTCTCGCCGCCCACGGGCAGCAGCGCGCCCTGCTTCGCATTCGTGCCGGTGCCGTAGAAGTCGCGCGGCTCAGTGGTCGGGTGACCGTCGCCGTCGATGATCAGGTTGGGCTTGAGCTGCGCGCCCTTGTTCACGGCGACGCGGACCTTGCCCTCCGCGATCACGGACGTCGCCATGTCGAGGACGAACGGCTCGTCCGGCGTCGGCCCGGGCATCGCGATCATGATCGGGCTGGTGCCGAGGCGTCGATGCGCCCCGCCGAAGGCAGCGGTGAGCCTGGTGCCCGGTGAGTTCACGCCGCCGAAGGCGATCATCCCCGCCGCGACGATCTGCTCGCCGTAGGCGCCTACGCGGCCGATGTGCCCGCTGTTGCACGCCGACACCCAGCCGATGCCCGTCTCGCGCGCCTTCGCGATCGCGAGGTTGGTCGCGTGGTACGCGGCGACCTGACCGTAATTCCACCCACCGTCCAGCAGCGCGGTGCTCGCGGACTCGCGCACGATGCTCGACGCCGCGCCGGGCTTCAGCACGCCGGTGCTCGCCAGCGTGACGTAGCCGGGCGTGCGGATGACGCCGTGCGAGTCGTGCCCGCGCAGGTTCGCGCCGACCAGGTGCTCCGCGACGCGCTGCGCCTCGTCTGCCGGCGACCCGGTCGCCGCGAAGATGCGCGCGATGTAGTCCGTGAGCGCGGCCGCCGGGACGGACGGCACGCTAGGCCTCGACGATCGTCGGCTGCACGCCGGTGTCGCCGCGGACGGCGGCGAGGTCGGCGGCGACCTTCGCGCGCATGGCGTTCATGTCGGAGCCCATGGTCACCATCTGGAAGCCGGCCTTCAGCCACTTGGTGGTGAACTCCAGGCCGCCCGTGTGCATGCCCGGCGCGACGCCGTGACGCTTGCACGCCTCCATCAACTCCATGCACACCTGCTGGTGACGCTCGTCACGGTTGTCGCCGGTCGGCTTCATGTCGAGCGCGTAGGCGAGGTCGCTGGGGCCGATGTACGCGCAGTCCACGCCCGGGACGGAGAGGATCTCATCGATGTTCTCGATGCCCTCCTTCGTCTCGATCATGACGATGACGGCGGTCTCCTCGTTGGAGTGGTCCTGGTAGCCCGCGCCGGCGTAGAAGGAGACGCGCGCGGGGCCGGACGAGCGGCCACCCTGCGGCGGGTACTTCGCGGCCCACACGGCGCGCTCGGCCTCCTCGCGGTTGTTCACCAGCGGGACGACCACGCCGTACGCGCCGGCATCGAGAACCTTCATGATGATCGACGGGTCGTTCCAGCCCACTCGCACGAAGGGGATCGTGTTCGTGGTGGAGATCGCGGTCATCATGGCGACCGCGTCCTTGTAGTCGATCAGGCCGTGCTGCATGTCGATGCAGAGCCAGTCGTAGCCCGCGTTGGCCATCGCCTCGGCGGAGAAGCTGCTGGGGATCGCGAGCCACGCGCCCACGGTCTGCTTGCCGGCGCGCCAGGCGCGCAGCGCGGTGTTCGGTCGCATGTGGAGTCCTCCCGGAGTGCCCTCGATGTTGGCGCCCGCACGCCTGATCGGCCGCGGGGCGAGGAACGATGCCCTCGGCGGGGAGCATACACCGAGGGCCCGGCGGGTCGGTTGAGGCGGCGTCTGGGCGGGCTCGCGAAAGCGGCCACGCGCGGTAGGATGGGCCTCGGCGGGTATGGTGAAGGGCAGGCGATGAACGACATCCAGCGCGAGCGACTGCAGGAGCACCTGGACCCGGGGCACGAGTGCAACCCGTTCAACGGCGGCTGCCACCTGCCTCACTACTGGCACAACCACACCTCCGCGCGCTACCTCGTCCAGTGGCCCATGCCGAGCGCGGCGATGGAGCGCGTCATGGACGCGCGCGAGGAGCGCGACTGGGGCGCCGGCGACTAGCCGGAGTCCGCCCGCCGAGGCGCAACGAGAGGATCGTTCCGTGACCTCCTACGACACGCTGGAATCACCCGTCGGCCTGCTGTTCATCGGCATGTCCGAAGAAGGCCTGTCGCACGTCGAGTTCCTCGCGAGCGTGGATGACCTGCCGCGCCACCTCGAACAGCTCGAGGACGAGTCCGGCGAGACGCCGACGCGCGGCGGGTACGAGATCGCGGAGGTGGTGCGTCAGCTGCGCGAGTACTTCGCGGGCACGCGCCGCACGTTCGAGGTGACGCTCGCGCCGCATGGCACGGAGTGGCAGCTCAAGGTGTGGCACGCGCTACGGGACATCCCGTGCGGTCAGACGGTGAGCTACGGCACGATCGCGACGCGCGTCGGTCGGCCGACCGCGTCGAGGGCGGTCGGCGCGGCGAATGGCAGGAACCCGATCTCGATCATCGTCCCGTGCCACCGCGTCATCGGCGCGGACCAGAGCCTGACCGGCTACGGCGGCGGGCTGCGCCACAAGCAGTGGCTGCTCGCGCACGAAGGCGTCCGGCTCGCCCTCGACGAGCCGAACGCCCTCGTTCAGGCGTAGCGAGCGAGGTTAGGCGGCGACGGGCGCCGTCGCCGGGCCGGTGCCGTAGGCGTTCGCGCCCTCGCTGGGCTGCACCGCCAGGTAGATGTTGTACAGCGGCACGATCTGCCACCAGCCCGACTTCCCGATGTCATGCATCCGCCGCGCGGCGACCGCGATGGTCGGCATGAGCGTGGCGAGCGAGAACAGGTTGCCCACGTAGCTGAGCGAAGGCGTGATCATCGACGCGAGGATGCTGATCACGATCGACACGAGGAACGTGAACAGGATCCAGTACCAGAACTCGGAGCGCCCCGCGCGACCGGTGAACGTGGCGTAGTTGCTGAAGACGAACTGCACAGCCTCGGCGAACTTCATGCGAAGTCTCCTCTACAACGCCCCCGTCGCGCGCACCGTATCACGATCGATATTCGGCGTGGGCCCAGTCGGCAGCCCACGTTGACCGCGCGCGTGGCGGTGCGACGATGGATCGCATGAACAGCACGCTCCGCCTCGTCGATCGGTCGTTCCGCATCCTCGGCATCGTGTCGCTGGTGACGCTGGCGATCACCATCGTCATGCGCACGAGCGGCATGGAGGGCTGGCGCTGGCCGTTCTACGTCGCGCACCTCGCCGCGCTGTTCGCGCTCGTGCCGCTAGGACTCGTGCTCATTGCGCAGGCGTACCGCGAGACCGGTAGCGTGGGCGCGATGCTCGCGCGGCACTCGATGATCGCCGCGGCGATCGCGGTCATCCTCGTGTGCGTGGTGGTGACGCAGGTGACGTTCACGTCGTACCCGGACATCCGCCGTGCGTCGAACTACACCACGGTGGGGATCATCGGGCTGCTGATCCTGCAGTACTTCCGCTGGTCGCACCGCCAGTCCGGCCGTTAGCCGCGCGCCAGCCACCCATCGATGATCGGCACGAGTTCATCGAGGCCCACGATCGTCGCGTCCGGCTGCACCTCGTAGCCCGGCACCATCGCGTTCAGGCGGTGCACCGCGCGCATCCCGGCGCGCTGCGCCCCGAACACGTCGTCGAACAGCCGGTCGCCCACGAACACGGCGCGTGATGCGTCCTGCACGCCCAGGGCATCGAGGGCGTGGCGGAACGCCTCCGGGTGCGGCTTCATGTACGTCATCTCGCTGGTGTAGGCGCGCGCGTCGATCAGCGCGGCCAGGCCGTCGCGCTCCAGGAAGCGCTCGTGATAGGCGGGCGGCCAGTGAGTGTTCGACAGCAGGCCGATGCGCAGCCCACGCGCGCGCAGCGCCGTCAGCATCGTTGCCGCCTGCGCGTCGTGGACGATGTGCGGCGTCCACGCGTCGAGGTAGTGCGTCCCAGCCTCTTCCAGCACCGCGGTCGTGACGTCCGCGCCGAGCTCGCGCGTCGCCTCGGCGAGCAGGTCGGAGAGCGACGCCGCGCGGGCGTCCGTCGTGGTGCGCGCCCACATGCGCGCCTCGACGTCCGCGAGGCGCGCGAGGATCTCGTCCTCGCCAATCGGGATGTGCCCCGCGAGGTGGTGCGCTGCGAGGCGCCACATGTCGATCAACTCGATCGCCGCGTAGTCCGCCAGCGTGCCGCCCCAGTCGAAGATCACGGCCTCGATCGCGCCAGCCTCGTTCGTCACGCGCCCGCTCCCTTTCCCACCACGCCGTCGATCGGTGCCGCTTCGTCCGCGAGTCGCGCGATCACCACGCGCGGGACGCCCGCGGCGGCGATGCGCTCTGCGAGATCGCGCGCGGCCGCGGGGTTCAGGTCCGCCTTGTTCACCACCACCGCGAACGCGCGCGCCTCGGCGAACTGTCGTCCGCCCTGCGGATGCGCCATGACGCGCGCGATGAGGTCGGCGTCGCACATGTCGCGATCCACGATCGCGCGCACGCGCTCCGGGCGGTGCACGTGCTCCGCATCCAGCGGCGCGCCGAGTCCATCGAGGCCGACGATCGCGATGACGTGGGTCGTGGACGGCGGGATGACGGGCTCGTGCGGCGCGGGTGCCTTGAACGGCAGCTGCCGGCTCCCATCCGCCTCGAAGATCACGGCGTCGATGCCCTCGATCGTGGCAAGCGCGTCCACCGTCTCGGGTGCGAGCGGCACGAGGCGTGCTGGGGCATCCGCATCGACGCCCGTGGCGACGAGAACGCGCGTCCCCGCCTCGAACGCCTCGGTCACGCGCGCGGGCAGGTCTGCCTCGGCGGCGCGGATCAGCAGCGGCGTCTCGAACGGCTGCGGGGCGCGCGTGTAGCGCACGGTGCCGCACACGACGGCGCGCAGCCCGAGCGCCTCGGCGTCTCGTGCGAGGCGGTACAGGAGCGAGGTCTTCCCACCGCCGCCGACGACCGCCACGACCGGCACCCCCGTCCGGTCCCGCGACGCGTCCAGGCCGAGCGCGTGCCAGAGGCGCGGCTCGTGCGAGGCGGGGATAACGGCAGGCGGCTGAGACATGGGTACGATGCTAGCGCGAGGGGAGACGAAACGATGGCCGAGACCGATCCCGCCGCCGCACCGCCGGCCGTCACCGGCATCATCCTTGCTGGTGGCCGGTCGACCCGCATGGGGCGCGACAAGGCGTCGCTCGACCTCGCGGGTCGCACGCTGCTCCAGCGCACCGTCACGGTCCTCGCCGCTGCCGTCGACGAGATCGTGCTCGTCCACGCGCCGGGCCAATCGCTCCCCCCGGTGGACGCCGCGTGCCCCGTGCGGCTCGCTGCTGACCCGACCGAAGGCGAGGGCCCGCTCGTGGGCATGGCGACCGGCCTCGAGGCAGCGCGCGCCCCGATCGCGATCGTCGTGGGCGTCGACATGCCGTTCCTGCAGCCGGATCTGCTGCGACTGCTCGCGGCGGGGGTGGCGGACGGCGCGCGATGGGTGCTGCCGATCGAGCAGGGGCGTCCCCAGCCGCTGTGCTCCGCGTTCGCGCGCAACGCGCTCCCGGTGCTGCGCGCGCACATCGAGGCGGGCGACCGTGCACCGATGACTGTCGCCACCGACCTGGGCATGACGAGGTTGGAGGAGGACGCGTGGCGCGCGGCCGACCCTGATGGGCTGTCGTTCATCGACGTAGACACGCCGGAGGACTTCGCCGCCGCGCTCGTCCAGTTGGAAGAGCGCGAGTGGTGAGTGCATCCGCTAGCATGCGGTTGTGAGCCCGATCGAACTGACGTCTGACCAGTGGGTGGAAACGCTCACCGCCGTCGCCATCCTCGGCGTCGCCGTGCTGATCGCGCTCCTGGTGCCTCGACTGATCGTGGCGCTGCTGGGACGGCTCACCGCGCGGAGCGGCGCGGGCGACCTGGTGGCGCGGGCGCTGCGCGGGCCGATCGGCACGCTGATCGTCGTGCAGACGTTCTTCCTCGTGCTACGACGCCTGTCCTACCTGCACGACGGCTGGCCGATCGTCGAGCGCGCCTGGCTCGCAACGACGATGGTCGTGGTGATCTACGGCGTTCAGCGCGTGGTGGTGCCGCTGACGCAGTGGTACGCCGGCAACACCGCAACCGGGCGGACGCGGATCCACTCACTGCCGCCGCTGCAACGCGCGCTGCGCGCCGTGATCTGGGCGGCGGGCGCGCTGATGGTGCTCACTGCGGTGGGGATCGAGATCACCCCGCTGCTGGCCGGTCTGGGGCTGGGCGGTCTCGCGATGGCACTGGCGCTGCAGCCGTTGCTCGCGAACATCTTCGCGTCGTCCTACCTGCTCTCGGACCAGTCGATCCGCATCGGTGACGCCGTGCAGGTGCAGGGCGGCCCCACCGGGACGATCGAGGACATCGGCTGGCGCGCGACGCGTATTCGCTCCACCGACAACAACCTGGTGCTGGTGCCGAACGCCGTGCTTGCCCAGGCGACGATGACCAACTTCGACGCGACCGCTCCCGCGACGGACGTGACGCTCACGCTCTTCGTCTCCGCGCAGGAAGATCTCGGCTCCGTCGAGGCGGCGTGCGTCGATGAATTGACGCGTCTGTGCGAGGAGGCGGGCGACCTCGTGGTCCAGGGCGCGCCGGTGTCCTTCCGCTACGTGGCCTTCCTCGACGGCAAGGTGGAGGTCACCGTGCGCATCCGGGCGGCCTCATGGGGCGAGGTCGGCGCCCTGCGCCACCGGAGGATCCTGCGCATCCACAGCCGACTGCAGTCCGAGGGCGTGGGGCTCGCCTAGCGAGCGCCGGCGCGGCTAGCGCGCCGCAGTCGCCGCGAGCGTGGCGGTCGGGGACGGTGACGAGGCGGGCGTCTCCACCAGCAGTGCGCGGAGCACGACCTCACCGGGCGCCTCGGAGTCCACGGCACGCAGCAGGCGCGTCCGCAGTGCGCTCGCACCCGGCGCGTCCAGCGCGCGATCGACACGGCTCGCCATCTCGCGATCCTCGACGACGTCTGCGAGCACGGCGAGGCGCGCGCGTATTGTTGTGGCGTCGTCCGCGACCACGTCCGCGAGGGCGCGGCGGATCACCTCGTCGTTGCGGGAGCCGAGGGCGACGCGCAGGCGGATGCCGAAGCCGTCCACGGCGGTCGGCAGTGGCGCGACCTCGGATCGGCGCGGCGGGTCAACGGACGGGCGCGGCCCCTCAGGTGGTCGCGGCGCCGCCGTGCCGGTGCCGCCGCTCGCCGAGGTGGGGGCGGGCGTGGGGGTGCGCGTCGGGGACGGAGTCGAGGCGGGACGCGTGCCGGTCGGGCTGGGGCGGAACACCTCGCCGGACAGGCCGCGGCGCAGGCGCTCCAACTGGTCGCCGACGAGCAGCGTCCCTGCCCGATCGAGGAGCGCGTTCCGCAGGGTGCCGTCGGAGGCGTCCAGCGCGGCATCCACGCGACCGGCGGCCTGGTCGCTGCTGACCACCGCGCTCAGCGCGAGGAACTGTGCACGCGCCGCGTTCGTGTCGCTGATCGCGACGATGTCGGCCAGTACGGCGCGGATCGTCGGAGCGTCGTTCCGCACGATCGCGTCGCGTAGCCGTTGGATCTGCGGATCCGGCGTCGTCTGAGCGCTGGTGGCGGCGACCGCACCGGGGGTGCGCGACGATCCCGCGGCCGGGGCTGCCGCGACCGGGCCGGTCGTGGCCGGCACCTCGCGACGGGTCACGGCGGCGCGCTGCGTGGCGACGTCCGCGAGCTTCTTCGTGCGCTCGGTCTCCACGACGCGCACCACCGGGGGGCGCTCCGCGGCCGGTGCGGGGCGCGGACGATCCTCGGACAGCGCGACGCGCGGCCTGCCGTCCTGCACGTCTACGTGGACGCGCAGCTGGGTGGTGCCGCTCGACTCGTCGATGGGCACACGGCGCTCGACGCCGTTCACGTTCAGCACCAGGTCGCCGCTGCCCTGCTCGAAGCGCTGCAGCAGCAGCGTGTAGTCGCCGGGGGGCAGACGCTGGAACTCGAAGCGCTGGGGGCCGTCACCGGGGTTCGAGGTGGTGACGCCGCGGATCTGGCGGAAGATCGCCCCATCCGTGCGCGCTCCCGTCGCCTCGCCACGTTCGGAGACGAGCGCGGCGGTGAACGGTGCGTTGATCGTCAGGCTGCCGGCCGCTTGCGCCGCGCCGCGCTCGGACACGCGCTGGGCCTGTGCTCGCACGAGCTGCCCACCGGGCACGCTCACGCGTTCCGCGCCCACCACCACGTCGACGAGGCCTTCGGATGTGGTCACCGAGGTCTGGCCGTTGTCCACGGCCGTCTCGAAGACCGTGCCGTGCACCTGCACCGTGGCGTCGCTCGTGAGCACCTCGTAGCGGGCGCCTTCGCGCGTATCGGTGACAACGTCGTTCCAGAGGCGGCCGGAGAACTGGCGGATCTGCACCTGCCGTGGCGTGCCCGCCGCCAGCAGCTCGATCGCGATCTCGGTCGAGGGCTCCAGCGAGGAGGTCGACCCGTCGGGGAAGGTCAGCAGGGCGTGGCCCTCGGCAGTCGTGCGGACGCGCGCGCCCTGCCGCACCGCAGCGCCGTCTGACAGCGCGCGCCACTGGCCGCCCACCTGCTCCTCGGCGCTGCCCGCGAAGAGCGTGAGCGTCGAGGCGGCCGCGGGCGTGGCGGGCTGCGAGACGAGCAGGAACATGCCGATGCCCACCGCGAGCGCCACGGGCGCCGTGGCGGCGAGAACGCGGGGGAAGAGCCCGGTGGTGAGGAGCCCGGCGAGCGAGGGCAGCCACGAGCGGCGCTCCTGCGGGGTCTCGCGGATTAGCTCCATGAACTGTGCGCGGCGGATGCGGTCCGGGGCGCGCTCCGCGCGGCTGGGGACGGCCTGCAGCGAAGCGGCGGCAAGCAGCAGCGGCTCGAGCTCGGCGCGATGCTGGGGGTAACGCTCGAGGCACTCGGACATGGTGGCGCGACCCGTGACGAGGTCGTCCAGGCACTGATCGATGACGCTGGCGAGGTCTGGCGTGCTCACGGCAGTCCTCCCGTCTCTTCGATCTCTCGGCGAAGCGCCTGCAGCGCCCGCATCTGAAGGCCACGCACCGTGACCTCTTTGCGCCCCATGATCTCGCCGATCTCCTTCGCCGACTTCTCCATCAGGAAGCGCAGCGTCAGCACCTGGCGATGATCCTCCGACAGCCGCGCCAGCGCTGTTCCCAACGCGGCGCTCATCTCAGCGGCGATGACGATGGACTCCGCCTCAGCGTCCTCCGGCACATCGATGCCGTCGAGGTCAGAGGTCACCTTCCGCGTACGGAAGTGGTCCACCATCTGGTTGTGCGCCATCCGGTACAGCCAGGCCTTGAACGGGACGCCTCGCGCCTCGTAGCGCGGGATGGCCTGCCACGCCTTCAGGAACACCTGCTGCGCCAGATCCTCGGCGGTATCCGGGTCACCTACGCGGTGGGCCAGGTACCGGACGATCTCCGGCTGGAAGCGGTCGTACAGCAGCCCGAACGCGTCGGCGTCGCCGTTGCGGGCGCGCTCGACCAGCGCCTCCAGGGGCGCCGGGTCTGCCGAGGCGGCGACCGGTGGGCTGTTGCCTACCGCTTCCGATTCTTTCAACGAGAACTGCCCCGCTCACGTTCGCTGGTTCTCGTAACGGTACGGCGTAGGGCGTGGCGAGAGACCAACAGAACGTGAATTCCGTCCTCGGAGGGGTCGAGGGGACGCGGTGAGGCGTCGATGCGGCCTCCGGGCACCCGAGATCCGCCACCGGACAGCGTCACGCCTCCGGCTCCCGGGCACGTCCCTGTAACGAACCCGCGACGGCGCCCGTTCGCGATGCGTCGGGGCCGCAGCCCCGCGGCTACGGGTACAGCGGCCCCCGGTCCAGACCGGCGTTCTGGGGCAGGCCGAACATAATGTTCAGGTTCTGCATCGCCGAGCCGCTCTGGCCCTTCATGAGGTTGTCGATGGAGGACATGACCACGGCTCGACGGTCGCCTGCGGCCGTGAACACCGACAGGTCGATGTAGTTCGAGCCCAGCGTGCCCTTCAGCGTGGGCGGCTCGTCCAGCACGCGCACGAAGGGGTGCCCGGCAAAGAACTCCCGGTAGCGCTCCAGGATCGCCGCGCGCGGCGTGGGCTTCGTGAGGGTGACGTGCATGGTGTTCAGGATGCCCCGCGTGGTGCCGAGCAGGTGCGGGATGAAGTCGACCGTCGCGCCGGTCTTCGCGCCCATGCGGCCCAGCGACATCTCCGCCTCCACCACGTGCTGGTGGTTCAGGACGCGGTAGGGGATCACGTTGTCGTTCAGGTGGGAGAAGTGCTGCGTCGGCGCCGGCTTCTTCCCGGCGCCGGAGGAGCCCGTCAGGCCGTCCACCGCGACGATGCCGTCCCCGACCAGGCCATCGGTGTACAGCGGTGCCATGCCGATGATGATGCCGATCGCGAAGCAGCCGGGGTTGCCGACCATCGGCGCGTTGGCGATCGCCTCGGCGTTCAGCTCGGACACGCCGTAGGCGTTCTGACCGAGGAGCGCGGCCGCGTCGTGCGTGCCTTCCTTGATCGAGGGGTGCCGGTCGGCGTAGCGGGCGTAGTCCTCCGTGGACGTGAAGCGGAAGTCGCCCGAGTAGTCGATGAAGCGGACGCCGCGCGCAGCGAGGTCGGCGGCGTACTGCTGGGAGACGCGGTCCGGCGTCGCGAAGATGACCACGTCGCAGTCGCGGCCGATCTTGCTGTCGTCCGGCGCTTCGACCATGAGCTCGCAACGGCCGGTCAGGTGCGGGTAGACGTGGTCGATGCGACGTCCGGCGTCGTCACGCGCGATGAGCGCGGCCACCTCGAAGTTGGGGTGCCCGAGGAGCAGTTCGAGGATGCCGAGGCCGCCGTACCCGGTGGCGCCGACCAGCTGCGCTCGAATCTTCTTGTCCGCCATCGACCGTCTCCCTCCGCCACCCTTCGGCGGCGCGCCCTTCGAACAGGGGGACAGGATAGTGGGGGACGGACTCCCCGCGATACCGTAGCGGTATGACGCAGCAGCGGACCGGCGACTGGCGCACCTACCTCGACCTCGCGGACGACGTGCTCCTCGGGCAGTGCGAGGTGGATCGCTTCCGCGCGAGCGGGCCGGGCGGACAGAAGCGGAACAAGACCGACTCGGCGGTGCGTCTCCGGCACCGCCCCAGCGGGCTGACCGGCGAGGCGAACGAGTCTCGCTCCCAGCACGAAAACCGCGCCCGGGCGCTACGGCGGCTGCGCCTGGAGATCGCCTTCTTGCTCCGCGCCCCCGTCGCCATCGACGCCTGCGCGCCGGGCGTGCCGATCACAGGCGCGCTGAAGGAGGCCCTGGCGACCGGCAAGTTCGCCATGTCGCCCAAGAACCCGCACTTCCCGGCGGCGATTGCGGCGCTCTTCGACGTGCTGGAGGTGTGCGGATGGCAGCTCGCGCAGGCGGCGCCGCAGCTGCGGATGACCACTTCTGCGCTGAGCCGCGCGCTGTCAGGCGAGGACATCGTCTTCCGGGCAGCAAACGAGCGCCGGACGGCGCTCGCACTCCCTACGCTGCACGCGGACCGCTAGGCCGCGCGGGGCGGCTCCTGCTGCTGCTCAGGCGGCCTTGAGGCGCGCCGGGGCGCCGGAGGGACAAGCAGCCCGCTGTGGCGTAGGAGCTCCAGGCGGGCCCATTTCGTGTCCGTGTGCGCGATCAGCGCCCACTCCAGCAGCATCTCCGTGAACTCCTCGCGAGAGGCGTCCACGGCGAGGCGCGCCGCAACCTCGTCCAGCAACTGCGCGCGGTGTTCGCGCGACAGATCGCGGAACCAGGGCAGGCGCCCCAGTACGTCGGCGAGTGGCGGTCCGATTTCCATACCGCAATCGTCGGACGGTAGGGGAAACTCTTAAGGCCCCGCGCTGACAAACCTGTGCGTTACCTCCGGATCGTCGCCGTCAGTCCTCGGCGTTCGAGTCGCTCGCGGTAGAGCTCGGCTCGTTCGAGGGGGCACGCGATGACGTCCGCCTCGCCGCGCTCGTGCGCCGTCAGCATCACCTCGACCGCGCGTTCAGGTTCCAACTCGGGGACGCTGTCGAGGAGCGCGAGGATGACGTGGTCCATCGAGTTCACGTCGTCGTTGTGCAGCACCACGGTCGCCGGGGGGAACGCCGCGCGCAGCGTGTCCTCCAGCGATCGGGTCGCCGTCTCGTGCTCGGCCATCCTCCAGGGCGCTCGGGACGTGCTACTGAACCTTGCGGTGGTCCCAGGAGCGCGTGCGCACCGGGCGGACGCGGATGGTGACGCGCTTCGAGGCCCACGAAGGGAACTCGGTGCCGGGGGCGGGCTTCTCCGGGCGCGGGGTGCCCTCGTGCTTGGCGCTGATCAGGGCGCGGGTGTGGAAGGTGACCGCGGGGTCGCGCACGATCTCCGCCTCGCCGTCGATGGAGATGCCGCGCAGCTCGTTGTATGCCTCGCCCGTCTCCAGCAGCACCGTGATGCGCGGGTCACGCTCGAGGTTTCGCACCTTCTGCGAGGTGCCGTAGGTGGTGAACGAGATCAGCCCCTCATCGTCGACGCAGAACCACATCGGCACGAGATGCGGCCAGCCGGTGGGGTTCAGGCTCGCCACCTGCAAGGTGCGGCCGGTCGCCAGCAGCTCCTGCTGATCCGCCTCGTCGAGCTCGATCTTGTTGCGCTGGTTGGTCATCCCCGGCCTCCCTCGTTCTGGTCCTGCGTTTCGATTTGCTCGATGAGCGCGCGGCGCAGCAGCTTGCCGTTGCGCGTGCGCGGGAGTGCCTCGACGACCACGTACTCGTGGGGCCGCTTGTACTCCGCGAGGTGCTGGGCGACGTGCGCGCGGAGTGCGGCGATCGCCGCCGCGTCGAGTGTCTGTCCCTCGCGCGGAACGAGGCAGGCGGTGACCAGCGTCTTCATCTCGTCCACGTGGTGCGCCACCACCGCCGCCTCGGACACGGCGGGGAACGCTTCGATCGTGTGCTCGATCTCCACGGGCGAGAGGCGGTAGCCGAACGACTTGATGACGTCGTCCGCGCGGCCGTGGAACCAGAGGTAGCCGTCGGCATCGAGGGTGGACAGGTCGCCGCCTGTGAACCACTCCCCGCGTGCGACCGCCGCGTCCTCGTCCGGGCGTCGCCAGTAACCGAGCATCAGCCCGGGGTCCGAACGGTGCACGGCGAGCAGGCCGATCTCGCCCGCCGGGAGCGGGGTTGTCGAGGCGGGCGTGCCGTCGTCCTCGACCGGCAGGATGGCGACGCGGCGGCCGGGCTGCGGGCGTCCGGGGGTGCCGGGGCGCGTGGGCGTCTGGGGGCCGGAGGAGATGTACGTGCTGACCTCGGTCATGCCGAGCGACTCGTACATCGGCGTGCCGACGCGCTTCTGCCACTCAGCGAGGAGCACCGGGGACAGCGGCTCGCCGGCGCACAGGACGTGGCGCAGGGTGCCGCCGGCATCCTCGGGCCGTGCGTACTTCAGCATCTGGCGGTACACGGTCGGCACCGCGACGAAGATCGTGACGCCGAGGTCGCGGATCAGCGCCGGCCAGCGGTCGGGCGTGCTCGCGCCCCCGGCGAGGACGGCGTGCGCCCCGGCCGCCCACGGGTCCATCAGCCCCACGCCCAGCGTGTACGACCAGTTGAGGGTGCCCGCGTGCAGCGTGATGTCGGTGGGGCGGAAGTCCTGCCAGCCCTCGCGCATCATCGCGCGGCCGTGGACGGTGCGATGTGCGTGCACGGCGCCCTTCGGGCGGTCGGTGGTGCCGGAGGTGTAAATGAGGAAGGCCGGATCCTCGGCGTGCGTCTCCGGCAGCGGGCCGGGGCCGTCCAGCATGTCCAGGTCGCCGGGCAGGAGCGTGGCGCCCTCGAAGTCGTCGAGGCGTAGCTCCCATGTGGTGATGAGCGCGGTGGCCTGCGCGTCCTCGCCGAGGAACGTGGCCTCCTCGGCGGTCAGCAGCGGCGAGGCCGGGATGGGGACGAGGCCGGCGAGCGTCGCGCCGAAGAAGGCGAAGGCGTAGTCGGGGGAGTGCGGCAGCCGCACCAGCACGCGGTCGCCGGGTTCGAGCCCCCCCGCGAGCAGCCCGCGAGCGAGCCGCTGTACGCGCTCCCACACCTGGGCGTACGTCCACGACTCCGTGTCGCCACCTTCATGGACGAAGGTGAAGGCGAGGCGGCCCGCGCTCTCGGGATCCTCGGCGTGCCGCTGGAGGCACCAGCGGGCGAGGTTCAGCGGCGGGTTGCCGTCCCAGGGGGCGCCGGGGCGAGGGAGGTTCAACGTCATGCGCGTAGAGTGCGGCCCGACGCGATCCGCCGCAACCTCCACGCCCGGGCCGGGATCGCGGCGTCGCCTAGGCGAGCAGGCCGACGAGCACGCCCATCAGGGCATAGCTGACGACGACGAAGCCGAGGTTGATCGCCAGCAGCACCGGCGTCCGCATGCTGTTCGCGACGGAGGCGGTCAACACCTGCGCGCCGACGGCCATCGCAACGACCCAGCCGGCCAGCATGCCCTGGTACGCGCCGTGCGCGCCCGACCATCCGTAGACCATGGCGACGGCCCACGCGGCCATGATCGCGCCGACGGGGAAGGCGAGCATCTCCGCGCCGGGCTTTGAGTCACCGGGGATCTTCATCTCGCGCATCCAGGTCGCGCCGATCGGCGTCATCGGCGAGTACCAGATGAATCCGAGCACGAACTGCGCCACTGCCGCGGCGAGGATCGCGATGATGTTGACGTGGGGATAGACGAACGACATGGCGAGCCCTCCATACGCGTCGCGACGGTGTCCACCGCCGGCGCACGCTGGAGCGAATCTACAACAGTTCGGAGCGCCTCGGGTTGCCTCGCGGGCTAGACGGGACGGAAGACGGGGATCGGGTACTCGCCCGAGTCCTGCGCCTCGAACTCCACCTGGACGCGCTGGCCGATGTGGACGTCCTTGGTCGGGTCACCGACGCCGACGATGTTCGTCAGCATGCGGAAGCCCTCGTCCAGGTCGACGTAGGCGACGGCGTAGGCGCCCATCTCGGCGAACGCCGGCACGCGGTTCTGGCGGACGACGGAGTACGTGTACACCGTCCCGGCGCCCTTCGACACGCGCCGGTCGAGGTTCTCGGAACCACAGTCGGTGCAGTGCGCGCGCGGGGAGAAGACCACGGTGCTGCAGTCCTTGCAGACCTGGTACGTGAGCTGGCTGGTCTTCGCGGCGTCCCAGAAGGCCTGGGTGTCGTGCTCGGGGAACATCGGCTGCGGGCGGTTCGGCATGGCTCGTTCCTTCGTTCGTCGTTCGAGGGGTGGGCTGGTCGGGCTAGTCGGCGGCGAGGATGACGGTGCCGCCCGCGTGGGTGGAGCCGAGCATGCCGCCGTTGCCGTGTGCGACCGCGAGCTTCGCGCCCGCGACCTGCGAGGTGGACTCGCCGCGCAACTGCCTCGTGGCCTCCAGCAGCAGGAACAGGCCGCGCATGCCAGGGTGGTTGCTCGACAGGCCGCCGCCGTCGGTGTTCAGCGTCAGGCCGGGGCGATCCCATCGCAGGTTCTGGCCGGTGACGAAGTCGCCGACCTCGCCCTTCTTGCAGAAGCCGAGGTCTTCCAGCATCACGGCCACCGTGATCGTGAACGAGTCGTAGATCATCGCGATGTCGATCTCGGAGGGCGCGACGCCTGCCTCGGCGAACGCGCGCGGGCCGCTCTGCGCGGCAGCGCTCGTGGTGATGTCGCCGCCGTTGCGCTTGTACTGGATCGCCTCGCCGCTGCCGATGACCCACACCGGCTTCTTCTTCGTGCCGCGCGCGATCTCCGGGCTGGCGAGCACCAGCGCGCCGCCGCCATCGCTGACCATGCAGCACTCGAGGAGGTGCAGCGGATCCGCGATGACGCGGGACTCCATCACGTCCGCGACGGTGATCTCGCGAATGTTCATGAACTGGAGGTCTTGCATCGCCTGCACGGCCTGCGGGTTGCGCATCGCGTGAGCGCGCGTGGTCACCGCGATCTCGGCAAGCTGCTCGGACTTGGTGCCGTATTCGTGCATGTGGCGCATGGCGACCATGGCGTAGTTGGAGATGAGCGTGGAGCCGTACGGGTTCTCCATGTTCGCCTGCCAGTTGCCCGCGCCTCGAGGCCCCCCGGTGCCGATCGGGATGCGCTGGCTCGCCGCCTTCGATCCGTAGGAGAGCACCGCGACGTTCACGCGCCCCGCGGCGATGTCCCGCAGCGCGTGCGCGACCTGGAACTCGTAGGACGTGCCGCCCACGGAGGTGGTGTCGATGACTCGCGGGTGCAGACCGAGGTACGGCGCGAGGCCGAGGCCGCCGCCGCCCTCGCCGTCGTTGGCGTCGTAGAGGCCGTCCACGTCGCTCCACTTGAGGCCGGCATCCTCCAGCGCGCGGTGGATGGAAAGCGCCTTGATCTCCATCGCGGAGACGTCCGGGTCGACCCGCTTCGGCCACTCGTAAAGGCCGACGATCGCCGCGTTTCGAGCCTGGTTCATGCGCTTCTCCTCGCCACGTCGCGTCGGCCCTCTGGGCCGGCCACTGCCGGGCGGTTCTACGCCCCGCCGCGAAGGCCCGTCAACCACATGAGTTATCACGCTTGTTGCCGCGCCCGGGGCGAAGGGTTAGCGTCGCGCGCATGCGCGTCGCCCTGATCTCGGACACTCACCTGCCCTCGCTCATCCGCACGCCGGATGAGCTGGGGCCGCAACTCGCCGCATTCCTGACGGGTGTCGACCTGATCCTGCACGGCGGCGACGTCGTGCGCCCCTTCGTCCTCGACTGGTGCGAGCAGTTCGCGCCGGTGGTCGTGGCACAGGGCAACAACGACGACTTCACCGACCCGCGCATGGAGAAGCGCCAGATCCTCGACCTCGAGGGCTGGCGCATCGGCATGGTCCACGAGCTGCGGCCCGAGGATCGCCCGGTGCCCGTGCTGCTGGAGCGCGCGCTCGGCGGCGAGCATGTGGACGTGCTCATCGGCGGGGACACACACGTGGAGCGGCTGGAGTACCGGGACGGCGTGGTCGTCATCAACTCCGGCAGCCCGACGCTGCCGCACCACAAGGAGTTCCGTCTGGGCACGGTCGCGCTCCTCGACCTCACGCCGAGCCGCCTGCACGCCGAGATCATCTCCCTCGGCCACACCGAGGGCTCCCCGAACCCCACCGTGCCGCGCCACCTCGAACTGCACGAGCGCCGCATCGTGGCGCACTCGCTCAACGGCGAGATGCTGCCGCTCCCCGCGATCTTCCCGGAGGCGTAGCACCCCGCGGAGTCGAGGCGTCAGTCACAGCCTGGCGTGTTGTGGCTCCCTCTCCGACGCAGTGGGAGAGGGATGGGGTGAGGGTCTGCGGTTCCCGATCTCGGCCGCACGCGGGTCACGCGAAGGGCATGTCGGCTTCCTCGACGATCGCGGACATGGAGCCCTTGCAATGCGGGATGCGCGGGTCGGCGCCGTAAGCGTGCACCTGCCCCTGCTTCGCCTCGCAGGCGTCCTTCTCCCCGGTCATCAGCGTGACGCGGCCCTGCGTGTCCACGATCCGCGCGAGGGCGAACGACTTCTCGCGCCCATACCCGAACACCGCGCCGAGCATCTCGATGACGTATTCGTAGGAGTGGTCATCGTCATCGATCAGGACGAGGCGCCAGAGACGCGCCGCCTGCTGCTCCGGCTCCTCGACCTGCGCCGGGAAGACGACGGGCGTGGGTGGCCGGACGGGGCGCGTGGTGGCAAGGGGTGACGAGGTGAGGAACACCCACACATTGTAGGCATCGGCCCGCGGGCGTTCCGCGAGGCGCTTCGATCGCGCATGATCGTCGCGAGCATTCAAGACACCGCCGCGCCCGCGCGTGCGGCCAGCATCGGAGCGAATCGTGGCCCAGCCTCCCCTCGGCGTCATCCTCACCGGCGGCCGCGCCACGCGCCTGCGCCCGCTGTCCGAGGAACTGCCGAAGTCGCTCATCCCGCTCCTCAACCGGCCGCTGATCGCGTACTCGATGGAGCTGCTGGCCGAGGCAGGCCTGCGCGAGATCGTCGTGGTGGTGGGGCCGAGCGATGACCGCACCGGCCCCGCGGCGATCGAGGCGGCCCCGCCGGGCGTCACCGTCACCGTTGCGGTGCAGCACGAGCCGAAGGGCTCCGGAGACGCGATGACCAGCGTCGGGGACGCCCTCGACGGGCGGCACGTGGTGGTCGCCGCCGTGGACACGATCTTGCGGGGCGACCTGCGCCCCCACGTGGACGCGTTTATGGCGTCCGGCTACGACGCGTGGTTCGTGCTGCACGAGACCGACCGTCCGAAGGACATGGGCATCGTGGTGCTGGAGGGCGACCGGGTGATGCACCTGGAGGAGAAGCCCGCGGAGCCGCGTTCCAACCTCGCGCTGGTCGGCATCTGGATGGTCGCACCGGACGTGGTCGCGGAGATGCGCGCGCACCCCATGGTGTCGCCGCGCGGCGAGGTGGAACTGTCCGGCACGCTCTCCGTGCTGCACGAGCAGGGCCGACCGATGGGGGGCAGCGTCTTCGCGGGGGACTGGCTGGACGCCGGCACGCTGGCGGCGCTCGTCGGCACGCAGGGCGCGCTGCTCGGCGAGACCTCGAGCCTCGTTGCCGCGAATGCGACGGTCGAGGACTCGCACCTCGGGCCGAACGTGGTCGTGGGGGCGGGCGCGGTGGTGCGCCGCTCCACGCTCTCGCACGCGCTCGTCGCGCCGGGCGCACACCTCGAGGGCGTCGAGGCATCGCACGTCGTCGTGACCGGCGACGGGCAGGTGACGTCCGCATGACGGGCGCGCCGACGCCGGGGGATCTCGACGCCGAGGTCGTGATCATCGGCGCGGGGGCGGTCGGCCTCGCGGTCGCGCAGCGCCTCGCGCGGGACGGACGCTCCGTGCTCGTCCTCGAGCGGCACGAAGGCATGGCGCGGGAGACGTCGTCGCACAACAGCGGCGTAGTGCACGCGTCCATCTACTACGAGACCGGATCGCTGAAGCACCGCTTGTGCTGGGAGGGCAACCCCCGCATCTACGAGTGGGCGGAGGCACACGCCGTCCCCGTCCGGCGCACCGGCAAGATCATCGTCGCGCTGTCCGAGGACGAGCGCGGGGGCCTCGACGAGGTGTACCAGCAGGCGGTGGCGAACGCCGTCCGCGGCGTGGAGCGGATCACCGGCGCTCGGGCCCGTGAACTGGAGCCGCACATCCCGACGGTCGAAGCGATCTGGTCGCCCAGCACGGGCGTCGTCGACAACTACGCCCTCGCGCGCTCTTACGAGGCCGAGGCGGTCGCGCACGGCGCCCTCGTCGCGTACCGGCACGAGGTCACCTCGATCGAGCGGGTCCCGGGTGGCTTCGCGATCGGCGTGCGGGATGCCGACGGCGCCGCCTCGACCTTGCGCTGTGCCGCGCTGGTGAATAGCGCGGGCCATCGAGCCGCGGACGTCGCGGCAATGCTCGGCTACCCCCTCGACGGAGGCGCGCACGAGGGCGTCGAGGTGCCGGTGATGCGGCAGCGGGCGAACGCCGGACGCTATTACGACATCGTGGACCCGGCGGCCGCGCGGCTCGTCACGCGGCCGGTGTACCCCCTGCCGGAGCACCAGTCGGGCGGCCTGGGCGTGCACCTCACCGTCGACCCCGAAGGCGGCGTCCACCTCGGCCCGTCGACGGAGTGGATCGCCGAGGACGACCCGATGGACTACCGCCACGTCGAGACGGCGGAGTGGCGCGCGAAGTTCCTCGCCGGTGGGCAGCGCTTCCTCCCCGGGCTGCGCGATGACCAGATCGCGCCGGGGCAGGTGGGCTACCGCCCGAAGATCCAGCGTCCCGACCAGGGACTGGTCGACTTCCTGCTGTGGCACGACCGCGGGTACGTGCACCTCGGCGGCATCGAATCGCCCGGGCTCACCGCGAGTCTCCCGCTCGCGGATGAGGTTGCGACCGCGCTACGCTAGGGCGCATGGGACCGCTGGAAGACCCCGGCAAGTACTACTGGAAGTGGTTCGCCATCGGCGGTGGCCTGCTGGTCGTGTATGCGATCGAGCGGTTCATTCGCCTCGGCGTTCTGTTCTAGGCGTCGCCGTCGGTTCGAGGTCCAACGATGCGCGCGGGGGTGCGAATCGTGAACGGATGCCGCACATGCGTCTCCCCCTGCCGCGCGCGCTCGCGCCGCTCGCCCTCAGTACGCTCGTCGTCCTCGGCGCGTTGAGCGCCGGCTGCACCACGCCGAAGCCCGCGCCCGCGCCGACGTCCGAGGTGGTCTTCCGGACCTCGACGCCCTCGCCGACCGCCACGCCGACGCCGGCCCGCACGGCTGACCCGACCGCCACGCCGACCGCCACCCCTCGCGCCGCAGTCGTGCCGCCGAAGGCGCCCGAGGCGGGCCGCTGGATCGATGTCGATGTGACGCGGTTCGTCGTCCGGCTGATGGACGGCAAGCAGGTCACGAAGGAGATCGGCCCGGTCGCCGTCGGCAAGGAGGTGGACACCGGTGCGTACGAGTCCACGCAGACGGGCCTCTTCCACGTCTACAACAAGACCGCACCGCGCACCTTCGACGCGCCGTACAACACCTACATCGAATGGTGGGTGGGCTTCGACCCGCAGAAGGACAACGGCTTCCACTCCTTCCTCCAGGACAAGGAGGGCAAGGTCGTGGATGGCGCGACCGGGCGGATCTCCAACGGCTGCATTCGCACCGGCGCCGCCGAGGAGATCTTCAAGTTCGCCGAGGTGAACATGCCGGTCTTCGTGCATGCCTGATCCGGGTGGAGCGCGCCCGTCCGCGCTGTCCGTCCCGTCAGCGTTCCGCGGCGAGGTGGCCGCGTTCGTGATCGTGTTCGCAATCCTCGTGGCGCTCGTGGGGATCGCACCGCGGGCGTTCCACCCGGCGACGCGAGTGCCCGCCTCCGGCGTCACCCTGCACGGCATGGTCGTGCGGGTGGTCGACCAGCACGAACAGCAGACCGAACGCGGCCTCCAGCGCACGCGCACCCTCGAGGTCGCCGTGGACGGCAAGGTCGTGCCGATCGAGGAGACGACGACGGCGGGCGAGGTGGCACTGGTGCCGCCGCAGCCCGGCGACGCGGTCCTCGTGGAACACACCACCGCGCCCACTGGCGGCGAGATCTACTACATCACGGACCAGGGGCGATCGCGCACGCTGTGGATCTTCGGCGCGCTGTTCGTCGCGCTCGTGCTGTTCGTGGGGCGCTGGTACGGGGTGCGGTCCCTGCTGGGGCTGGCGGTGACGTACCTGATCCTGATGCGCTTCATCGTCCCCGGCGTGCTGAGCGGGTACAGCCCGCTGGTGATCTCGCTCATCGGTGGCGTCGGCATCATGGCGTCGACGCTCGCGCTCGCGCACGGTATCGACCGGAAGAGCAGCGCGGCGATCGGTGGTACGGCGCTCGCGCTGGTGCTCATCGTCGCGCTGTCGCAGGCGGCCATCGTGGCTGCGAAGCTCACGGGCCTCGTGGGCAACGACGAGGCATCCACCGTCTTCGTGCTCTTCGGCGGCGCGATCGACGCGCGTGGACTCTTGCTGAGCGGCATCCTGATCGGCGCGCTCGGCGCACTGGACGACGTGACGATGACGCAGGCCTCCGCCGTCTTCGAACTGCACGATGCCAACCCGTCGCTGCAACCTCGGGGGCTGTACGAGCGTGGGATGCGCATCGGGCGCGACCACATCGCCTCGATCGTGAACACGCTGGTGCTGGCGTACGCGGGCGCGTCCATGCCGCTGCTCGTGATCCTCGCGAGCCAGACCGAGGGCCTCGGCACGCTGCTCAACCGCGAGTTCCTCGCGTCCGAGATCGTGCGCACGCTCGTCGGCAGCATCGGGATCGTCGCGGCGGTGCCGCTGACCACGGCGATCGCCGCGATGTTCGCGGGTGGGCAGGCGCCGGTCGCCGCGGTGCTGCCGCCGCCCGCGCCCGCCACGCCCGACGAATGAGCCGGGACGCATGACCGACGACCGCACGAGCATCGAGGCGCGCTGGCACGTGGTCGCGCCGCCGCAGGTGGTCGACTCCGCGCGTGCGCTCTACGCGTGGATGCCGCGACAGCGCAGCGGCAACCTCGCCTTCGTCGACGACCCCTACGACGCTCGCCGCGAGGCGCACTGGGCGGACGCCGCGCGCGTCGCGGACTATGCCGCCGCGCTGCCCGCAGGCGGCGCGCGCGTCCTCGACTTCGGTCCGGGCGACGGCTGGCCGTCGCTGCCGCTCGCTGCCGCGCTGCCACACGCGCAGGTACTCGGCGTCGACCCCGCCCCGCTGCGCGCCGAGGTGTGCCGACGCAACGGCGCGCGCCTCGGCATCACGAACGCAGCGTTTGTGGTGGGGGACGGTGCAGCGCTCCCGGTGCGGGACGCCTCGATCGATCTCGTGACGGCGGCCGCGTCGCTCGAGGAAGTGCGTGAGCCGGAGGCAGCGTTCGCGGAGATCGCGCGCGTGCTGCGCCCCGGCGGCGTGCTGCGCGCCTCGTACCAGGTGTGGCGACTGCCGGTGCCGCGCTTCGAGACGATCACGCTCGTGGGCGGCGTGGACTGCCTTGTGTTCACCTACGCCGTGCGCACGCAGAACCCGCCGCGGGAGCGGCGCTACGTCCTCGTGCTGCCCCCGGATGGCGAGGCAGCCCGGCTGCACACGGAGGCGCTGGTCGCGTCGGCAGACGCGCGGCGCGCCTACGGGGAGACGTTGGTGGACGCGGCATCGCCGCTGGGAGTGCCGCTGCTCGAACGACTCGCGCCGCTCGCGCGGGCCTCGCTTGTCGTGGAGCTGCGCCGCTGGACGACGGAGTGGCTGGTCGAGGCGCTGCGGGGCGCGGGCTTCCGCGAGGTGCGCGCGACGGTGCACACGGGCGACCTCGCGCGGATGGTGGGGCGGCAGCTGATCGCGCGGGGCGAGGCCGAGGCGCTCGCGCCGCACTTCGCCACCGTCACGCGCGCGCTCGGGGAGGCGGCGGCGCAGCAGCCGGGCGAGTCGATGGTGACGGCGATCCGCTAGCGCTCCGGGGAGCGCCAGCGAACCGCCCGCGCCGAGGGGCTAGTCCTCGTCGTCGTCCTCGTCATCCTCGTCCATCGAGCCGTCGTCCAGCACGATGCCGATCTCGTTGCCGGCGGGGTCCTTGAAGATCGCGTAGGTGACCATGTCGGGGATCACGGTGATGTCCTTCACCACGGTGCCGCCGGCGCGCTTCACCTTCTCCAGGTAGTACTGGATGTCGTCCACGGCCATGTAGACCAGCACCTTCGCGTGGTCCTCGGCCGCGTCCACGGCGCCGCCGATGCCGTCATCCTCGTCGTCCGGGATGACCATGCCGTAGTCCATCGGGTTGTTCGCGTCGATGTCCCACTTGAACGTGTCGCGGTAGAAGGCCTGCAGCGCCTTCTTGTCATCGTTCGGGCCGGCGAGGATCTCGAAGTGGACGATGGGGTTCATGGCGGACCTTTCTCGGTGCGGCGCGTCGTCGGGGTTGGCTAACGGTGCGCCGGGCGCACCACGTACCAGTGTAGCGAGGCACCTCGGCTCGGCCTCACACGCCGATGGCACTCCGCGCGCCGCTCACCACGAAGACGAGCCCGAGCACCAGGAGGAACACAGCGCACGCGCCGAGCAGCCCGCGGTACGCGCGGTCGCCCAGCCACCGCGAGCCCGAGCCCACGAGCGTCGCAACGAATGTCAGCCACAGCAGATCGCTGACGATGTGCCCCAGGAACACCGCGCCCGGTCCCGTCCACCCGATGCGCAGCGAGTCGACCGTGAGCTTGGTGCCGACGGTCGCCCACCAGATCAGCCAGTACGGGTTCGCCACGCTCACCGCGATACCGAGCGGCGCCACCGCGCGGAACGCCTCAAACGATGCGCCTCGGCGCGGTGCGGAGGTCAGGCCGGGCGCCGCCTCGGCGACGCGCGCGGCGAGCGATGCGGTGGGGAGCGAGCGTGCGGTGCCCCACGCCATCCATACGAGCGCGAGCCCGCCGAGGATCGAGATGGCGGTGGTGACGGGGCTGTCCGCGCCGACGTACGCCGAGAGGCCGAGCGCGAGCAACGCGACCGTGACGCCCTCAGCGACCGCGTGGCCCGCCGTCGCGAACGGGCCGGCCCACCAGCCGCGCCGAGCGCCCTCGCGGATGGCGAGGATCGTGAGCGGCCCCGGGCTGAGCGCGCCGCTCAACCCCACGAAGAACGCCACTGCCGCGACTGCGAACCACTCGCCCATGGCGCCAGCATAAGCGGGCACGGCGGAGCCTCGTGCGCTATCGTCTGCGGCGGCCCGCACCGGGCCGGAACGGCCACGTCAGCCACGACACCCGCCCAGCACAGGAGCACCTCGCATGGACCTTCAACTCACCGGCAAGCGCGCGATCGTCACCGGCGGCAGCCGCGGTATCGGCAAGGCGTGCGCCCGCGAACTCGCGCGCGAGGGCTGCGACGTGGTGCTCATCGCGCGCACCGAGGAGACCCTGCGCGCCGCCGCCGCCGAGCTCGCGTCCGAGACGGGCCGCACGATCACCCCGATCGTCTGCGACACCAGCAACGACGAGTCGGTGAAGGCCGCCATGCGTGACGCTGTCGCGGCGCTCGGCGGGGGCGTCGACATCCTCGTGAACTGCGCGGCCACGGCCAGCGGGCAGGCGGCGCCGCCGTCGCTCGCCGAGATCACGGACGACAACTACTGGGGCGACATGAACGTGAAGGTGCTGGGCTACCTGCGCACCGCGCGCGAGCTCGCGCCCACGATGATCGCGCAGGGCTGGGGCCGGATCATCAACGTCAGCGGCCTGGGCGCGCGGCAGGCGGGCTCGCTGCTCACCAGCATGCGCAACGTGTCCGTCGCCGCGCTGACGAAGAACCTCGCCGACCAGCTTGGCCCGCACGGCATCAACGTCACCGTGGTGCACCCGGGCCTGACCCGCACGGAGGCGACCCCGGGCGTCATCAAGTGGCGCGCCGAGACGACCGGCCGCTCCGAGGCGGAAGTCGAGAAGCAGATGGCGGAGGCGAACGTCATCCGGCGCTTCGTGGACGCCGAGGACATCGCAGCGGTGGTCACGTTCCTCGCGTCCCCGCGCTCGGTCGCCATTACGGGCGACGCGGTCGCGGCCGGCGGCGGCGCCCCGCGCGCGATCTACTACTAGCGCTGGGCCACTCGATGCGCTCCGACTGAACGATCGCGGCCCCTCTCGCTCGGCGGGAGGGGCCGGGGGTGGGTTCCCTCGGCGGCCCGTTGGCCGCGGCCGGAACTACCGCAGGCGGACGTTCCGCAGCCGCAGGCTGTTCGTCATCACGCTGACGCTGGAGAACGCCATCGCCCCCGCGGCGGCGATCGGGTTGAGGAAGCCGCGCGTCCCGAAGATCGGTGTGAGGATCGTGGGCACCTCGACGTTCAGCACGACGTTGAACAGCAGGTAGCCCGCGCCCGCAGCGATCGGGATCAGCGCGACGTTGTAGCCGAACGCCCAGCCGAGGTTCTGCCACATCGTGCGCATCGTCGCCGCGCTGATCGCCATCGCCTGCGCGACGCCGCCCAGGTCCGCGCGCATCAGCGTGACGGGCGCCGTCTCGATCGCGATGTCCGTGCCGCCACCAATTGCGATGCCGATATCCGCGGCCGCGAGGGCGGGCGCGTCGTTGATGCCGTCACCGACCATCGCGACCACGCGGCCCTGTGCGCGCAGTTGCTGCACGATCGCCGCCTTGCCCTCCGGCTTCACGTTGCCCTCGACCTGGTCGATGCCCACCTGCTTTGCGACGGCGCGCGCCGTCGCCTCGCCGTCTCCCGTGAGCATGACCACCTGCACACCCCGCACCTGTAGCGCCGCGACGCCGTCGAGGGCGGTCGGGCGGACGCGATCGGCGACGGCGATCATCCCGGCGGGGACGCCATCGACCGCGACGAGCAGCGCGGTCTCCCCGTCCTGCGTCGCGCGATCCGCCTCGAATGCCAGCCGCATGCCCCCGCGCGTCGTTCCGTCGATGCCCTGCGCGCCCATGAAGTCCGCGTTGCCGACGAGCAGCGCGCGCGTCACGCCGTCGAGGGCGACGGTTGCCTCGATGCCGAGGCCGGGCAGTGCCCGGAACGTAATGGGCCAGTCGAGGGCGAGCGAGCGCCGCTCGGCGGCGCGTTCCATCGCCGCCGCGTAGGGGTGCTCCGAGCCGCGCTCCGCCGAGGCGACGAGGCGGAGCAGCGTCGCCTCGTCCAGCGCGCCGCTGGGCGGCGCGTCCGGGCCGATTGCGACCCGGGTCACCTCGGGGCGTCCCTCCGTGATCGTGCCGGTCTTGTCGAGGACCACGGTGTCGATGCGTCGCGCGGCCTCGAGCGCCTCGGCATCGCGGATCAGCACGCCGAGGCTCGCGGCGCGTCCCATGCCGACCATGATCGCGGTCGGCGTGGCGAGGCCCAGCGCGCACGGGCACGCGATGATCAGCACGCTCACGGCGTTCAGTAGCGCCAGCGTGCCGCGCGGCTCCGGCCCCAGCAGCCACCACGCGCCGAGCGTGAGGAGCGAGATACCGATGACGATCGGCACGAAAATCGCAGCGATGCGGTCGGCCAGCGCCTGGATCGGCGCCTTCGAGCCCTGCGCTTCTTCGACCAGCCGGATGATGCGAGCGAGCGCGGAGTCGGCACCCACGGCGGTCGCGCGGATGCGCAGCATGCCGTTGGTGTTCATGGTTGCGCCGAAGACCACGTCGCCGGGGTGCTTCTCCACCGGCAGGGACTCCCCGGTGAGCATCGACTCGTCGATGGCGGCCGCGCCCTCGACTACTTCGCCGTCGACGGGGACGCGCTCGCTGGGGCGCACGATCACCACGTCGCCCGCCTGCACCGCGCGCACCGGGATCTCGAACTCCTGGCCGTCCTCGAACACGCGCGCGGTCTGCGGGCGCAGCGCGATCAGCGCACGCACGGCGTCGGACGTCTGCCCCTTCGCGCGCGCCTCGAGCAGCCGCCCGAGGAGCACGAGGCCGATGATTGCCGTCGCCGTGTCGTATGTGGCGGTGAGGTCGAACTGGCCGCCGCTCGCCAGCAACTCGGGCGCGAACGTCACAATCGTCGAGTAGATGAACGCGACGGACGTGCCGAGCGCGATCAGTGTGTTCATGTCCGTGGAGCCGTGCCTGCCGACGCGCCACGCGCCTGAGTAGAACTGCGCGCCCGCCCACACCTGCACGACCAGCGCGCTGGAGAACAACAGCGGGTTCATCCACCACGAGTGCCCGACCTCATGCACCCACATCCACCCGAACCACGCGAATCCGTAGAGGTGGAGGAACATCCACCCCATCTGCGCCGCGGCGACGAAGAGGGCGACCGTAGTGCGCAGAGCGAGCGCGCGGAATTCCTTGCGGCGCTCCTGCTCCATCGCGTCGCGCGCGGTGTCCTCGTCCTCGCCGGCCTCGGGCAGCCGCAGGTCGTAGCCCGCGCGGTCCACGGCGGCGCGCAGCGCCTGCACGTCCACGTTCGCGCCGAGCTCGACGGTGGCCTGCTCCGTGGCGAGGTTCACCGAGGCGCGCTCGACGCCCTCGACCGCGCCGAGGGCTTTCTCGACGCGACGCACGCACGAGGCGCACGTCATGCCGCGCACATCGAAGCGCAGGTGTTCCAGCGCGGGGACGGGGGATTGCGTGTCGGTGGTCATGGGATGTCTCTCGAACCCGGACTACTTGTTGGCGACCTTGTAGAGCTCGATCAGCTCGGTGAACGACTCCTCCGAGCGGCCCTCGCGGATCGCGTCCATCACGCAGTGTTGGAGGTGGCCTTCCAGCATCTTCGTCTCCATCTTCTCGATGGCACGCCGGATGGCGAACGTCTGCTTCATCACGTCCACGCAGTAGGTGTCCTCGTCGATCATCCGGCGCACCCCGGCGAGGTGGCCTTCGATGTAGGACAGCCGTTTGAGGACGTCGGCGCGGCTGGCGTCGTCCACGGCGCTATCCCTTCGCGACGGCCTGTGCGGCCTCGAGCGGCTGGCCCCACGGCATCGTCACCGTCTGCACGTCGATCTCGTACCCGTCGCCGAGGCGCGCACGCAGGCGAGCGGCGGCGTTCACGCCGACCAGCGTGTGGTGGCCGCAGCAGGAGTGCGGCTCTTGGTCCGCCCGCGAGCGGTCGAGGTGGAAGACCTCGGTCGTGCTGCCGCAGGGGCAGGAGTACGTGACGTCCGCGCCCGCGTCCGTCTTCTCGATCTTCAGGTACTGCGGCTTGAAGCCGGCCTGCTGCTGGTGCTGCATCCCGGCCATCGGCGCGCCGCCCGCCATTGGCAGGCCGGTCATGCGGCCGGCGGCCGGGGCAGCACCGGGCGCGGGCGCCTCGCCGAGGGGGTAGCCCTCGGCGGTCAGCGTCTCTGCGACGCGATCGAGGACGGCGCCGCTGGCGACCTCGACCGCGAAGGTGCGGCTCTCCGGATCGCCGGCGATGAAGCGCGCACCCTCGACCGTGGCCACGGCCTTGCTGATCGTCGCGATGCAGTGCTCGCAGGTGATGTCGGGCGCGAAGAGAGTCATCTGAGGCATGCGGGAACTCCTGGAAGCATTTCGATGAGGACGGCGGAATCGTACCATAGACCCCTACCCGGGGGGTATGGGTCATGCGCCAGGCACCCCGCGCTACCCTGTTCGTCGCACCCTCGAGGGAGTCCGAACGATGACCTTCGCCTACGCCACATGGCATCCCGGCACGCCGGAGCCAGCACCGACCGTGGTCGCGCTGCACGGGCATGGCGCCCACGGGCAGGATCTGCTCGGCCTCGCGCCGCACCTCGCGGAGGGCCAGGTGATGATGCTCTGCCCGCAGGCCGAGTTCCCCGTCGGGCCGGGCTCCTACACGTGGTTCCACCGCGACGGCGACGCCCAGCGGACGGTCGAGGAGTTCGAGCGCGTGGCCAGCTCGCTCCGTGCGTTCATCGAGGAGATGGTCCCGCGCTGCGGCGGCGACGCCGCGCGGACGGTGGTGCTGGGCTTCTCGCAGGGCGGCACGCTGGCGTACCGCCTCGGCCTCGCGGAGCCGCGCCGGTGGGCCGGCATCGCCGCGCTCTCCACGTACTTCCCGGAGGACGTCGCCGGCCGCGTCGATCGCGAGACCGTCGCCGAGGTGCCCCTGCTCGTCCAGCACGGGACGCACGACCAGATGATCGCCATCGACCGCGCGCACGCCTCGCGAGACCTGCTGCAGACGATCGGCGCGCTGCCGCAGTACCTCGAGTACCCGATGCAGCACGAGATCAGCCGCCAGAGCCTGACCGACCTGAGCGAGTGGCTGAAGCGCGTGCTGCAGCTCCCCGGCGCGGGAACCGCCGTCTAACCTCCCGCAGTCCGAGGTCATCGCGGCGCGATATTACGCTCGCGCAAACGTGCTACCGTCCCCCCGCCTGAGGTCAGGCAGGAGGGGCACGCACCGTGCGTTGGGGGCTGCTCGCGGTCGGGTTCTTCGGGGGCGTGGCCTTTTCGGTCGCCACGATCGCGCCCGCACATGCCGCGGTCATCGGCCCTGCGAACGGCGACTTCGAGGCGGGCTCGACGGGCTGGGCCCCTGCGGACAGCGGCACGCTGACCGTGGGCGCGGGCCAGCCGGTGAACGGCGGCGCGGCCGCCGGCCACGTGCAATCGGTCGCCGCCGCGCCCGTCACCATCCGCACCCAGTACTGGCTCACTCCCGCCGTCGCGACGAGGCAGTACACGCTCTCGCTCGCCGTGCGCATCCCTGCCGCCACCATCACCTCGGTCACCGCGCGCCTCGACCTCGTCACCGCGGCCGGTGCCGTGCTCGTGTCGAACGCGAAGGTGCAGGCGGGGCCGACGGTTGGCTACGTCACGATCACCACGACCTCCGTGACCGCGCCCGCCGGCACCGAGCACGCGCTGGTCGTCATTACCGGCGCGGCCACCGCGGCAGGGGCACGCTTCTCGGTCGACGACCTCGTCATCACCGAGGTCATCCCGCCGCCGCCGCCCCCACCACCCCCCGAGCCGATCACGGTGGGCGAGGAGGCTCCGCCCGTCCCGCCCGCCGCCACGCCGATCGCGCGCAGCAGCCCCATCCGCCTGCCGAGCGCGACCCCAACGCCCGCACCTCGGGCGCTCGCGCTCGCGAACGGCACGTTCGACACCGGGCTCGCGGGCTGGAACGTGGTGCAGGGGCGCGCGTGGACGGACACGTGGATTCCGGGCGCCGGCCCGTCGCTCGTCCTGCACACGGACAGCGCGGGGACCGTCTGGGCGGAGCAGACCCTGAACGGCGTGCAGCCCGGCGCGTGGTACGGCGCGAGCGCGCTCCTCGCCACGACCGGCGAGGTAGACAGCGGCTGGCTGCGCGTCGCGTGGCACGACGGCCCGGACGGCAGCGGGCGCACGCTGGGCAACGATGACTCCCTCGCCATCGGCATCACCGAGGGGCGGGAGCTGTCCGCCGCGCCGCGTTACCAGGTCGTCGGGACGCGCGCGATCCAGGCGCCGCTGTTCGCGAGCAGCGTGACGGTGCGGTTCATGCTGCGCGCCAGCACGACCGCCTCGCTCATCATCGACAACGTCGTCTTCGGCGCGACAGCGGATCCCAGTGGGGCAATCGCCCCGGCCGAGGCGCGCCCCGCGGTCATGCCGACACCCGCGCCGGAGGAGCCGCCTGCGGTCATGCGGGGTGCCTTCCCCCGCGCACGCGTCACCTCGACACCTGGCGCGCGTGCGACCGGCACGCCCTCCACGGCGGCCGGAGCGTCGACGCCGCGTGCCGCGCTGCCGCGCCCGTCCGCGACACCACGTCCCGCCGCCGCGCCCACCGCGCGTGCCGGCGCAACGCCGACGCCCGCACTCTCAACGTCGGGTCTGCGCGTCGAGGACGTGACGACACCGGGAGTCGCCGACGCGCAGCGCGCCTTCCGCGTGACGCAACTCCTGCCCGATCCGCCGAACCCGGGCCGCGACTCGGAGTACGAATGGGTGGAAATCTCCAACCTCGGTGCGGTGGCTGCGTCGGTGGAGGGCATGACGCTGCGCGACAACAGCGGGTCGGTCGCGCTGCCGGCGCTCGTCGTCCCCGCGGGCGGGTCGCTCGTGGTCGCCTCACGCCTTGCCGAGGTTCCCGGGGTGACGGCCTTCCGGCTTCCGCAGACGATCGGGAACGGCCTCGGCAATTCCGGCGACCGGCTCGTCCTCGCCGCGGCGGACGGGCGACAGGTCGATGCATTTTCGTACGGCGAGGACACCACGTACCTCGCCGGGCCGCGCATCCCCGTCCCCGGCACGGGCCGCGCGATCGAGCGCCTCTTTGCGCCGGACGGCACGTTCCGTGACGCGCGCATCGTCGAGCAGCCGACGCCGGGTCGGCCTCGTGCCGCGCAGCCCTCCACTGCCTCGACGCCACCGCAGGTGGCACAGTCCGCGACCGTCGAGGGCGTCGCCGGGGCGCTCGGCACCTGGGTCGTGCTGCTGTCGCTGGGCGCAGGGCTCCTCGGCGGCGCCGCGGCTCAGCGCGTCGCCTCGATCCGTCGCGGACCGCGCGACTAGCGGCGACACGCCGCGCACGGCGAGCGCCGCTGGTACGATCGAGGGGCGAAAGGCCACTCAATGCCCCACACCGTGCTGCTGGCGGAGCCTCGAGGCTTCTGCGCGGGCGTCGTCCGCGCGATCAACGTGCTGGATCAGGTGCTCGACGGGTCCACCGAGCCCGTCTACGCATTCCACGAGATCGTGCACAACCGCTACGTGGTGGACGACTTCCGCCAGCGCGGCGCGATCTTCGTCGAGCAAGTGAGCGAGGTGCCCGCCGGTGCCCGGATCGTCTTCTCGGCGCACGGCATCGCGCCGTCAGTGGTGCAGGAGGCCCGCGACCGCGGCCTCCGCATCATCGACGCGACGTGCCCGCTGGTGACGAAGGTGCACCTGGAGACGAAGAAGGCTGCGCGCGACGGCTTCGACGTGCTCCTCGTCGGCCACGAGGGCCACGACGAGGTCGAGGGGACGAAGGGCGAGGCGCCCGATCGCACGCGCGTGGTAGACACGCCGGGCGACGTGCAGGCGCTCGCCGAGGGCAACCGACCGATCTTCGTGGTGACGCAGACCACGCTTTCCGTGGACGACACGGCCGCGACCATCGACGCGATCCGCGCGCGCTACCCGCAGGCCGAAGTGCGCAACGACATCTGCTACGCGACGACGAACCGACAGGCCGCCGTGAAGGTGATCGCGGAGCGCGCCGACCTGGTGATCGTGATCGGCTCGCAGAACTCCAGCAACTCGGTTCGACTGCGCGAGGTCGCCGCGGCCACCGGCACGCCCGCCTATCGGGTCGACGGCATCGAGGAGATCGACCCGGCCTGGTACGAGGGCGTCGGGATCGTGGGGCTGACCGCGGGCGCGTCCGTGCCGGACACGCTCCTCGCGCCGATCATCGCGGACCTGCGCACGCGCGGCGTCACGCGCGTGGAGCCGGTGATCGTGGCGGAGGAGACGGTGGAGTTCCGGATGCCCGAGGAGATCGACGCCTCCCAGGGCTAGCGTCTCGACTCGCTAGCGGATCATGTAGCCGACGCCGCGCATGGTCGTGACCACGTCGCCCGCGCCCGCCTTCGACAGCTTCGAGCGCAGCCGCGACACGTGCGCCTCCACGAAGTTGCGCGACCCGAACGTCTCGTAGCCCCAGATCTTCACGGACAGCTCGTCCGGGTTGATCACCTCGCCGCGGCGCTCCAACAGGAGGCGCAGCACGGCGAACTCCTTCGGCGTGAGGGTCACGTCTTCTGTGCCGACGGACACGGAGTGCGACCGCAGCCGCATCACGATGCCGTCCGGGCCGATCAGCTGATCCTCCACACGCCCGACGGCGCCACGGCTGCGGCGCAGGATCGCGCGCACGCGGCGGCTCATCTCGGGGATCTCCAGCGGCTTGACGAGGTAGTCGTCCGCACCGAGGTCGAAGCCCGCGACGCGTTCGGTCAGCGTCCCGGCGGCGGTCACCATCATCACGGGGACGTCGCTCCGCGCGCGGATCTGGCGCAGCGTCTCGAAGCCGGAGATGCCCGGCAGCCCCACATCGAGGATCACGAGATCGAAGACACCGCTGCCGAGGATCGCGAGCGCGGATTCCCCGGAGTCCACGGCAAGCACCTGGTCACCGCTCGACTGGAGGGCCAGCAGCAGCGTCTCGCGGACGATCGGCTCATCGTCCACGACGAGGATCTGCGCAGGGGCCTCGGTGGCGGGTTCGCGCGTCCACGTGGTGCCGGACGGCACGGCGCGGACGGGTGCGCGGAACGTGGGTTGGTGTGTCGGCTGGAACTGGGTCGTCATCACTCGTCCTCAACCTGCGGGGCTTCCGCCGCCGCGACGATCCTGACCGGATGCTGCCTCGCCCGGCCGTCCCTGTTCGAGGGATGACGGACGTCTGGCGTGATCTGAACCTACCGCGCTGCGCAGCCTCCGAAGATGACCGCAGCGTGAGGATGGCGTGAAGATCGCGTCAGGCTCATCAGTTCCGTCAGATCGTCACATTCAGATCTTCGTCAGGAATGCGAATCTGATTACCGCCGTCAGATTGTCTGTGTTAGCGGGGGGAATTGCCCTCGGTGGAAACCCTGACAACAGCGTCGTACGCGCTCAGCAGCCGCTCGACCGCCTCCGGCTGAGGATCGCGCGCGCGCCAGTCGAGGTTGCCCGGTGCCTCGGGGCGGCTCGCCTGCACGGAGGCGGCCGTGACGATGCCGGCGATGCTGCTGCTCAGCAGCACCGCCTCCGCCAGCGCAAGGTCGGCGAGCGTGAGGCGCCGCTCCACGACGGGCATGCCGAGGCCGCGCGCGATCTCGATCACTACGTCGCGCGTGACGCCGGGCAGCGGTCCGTCGGCAAGCGGCGGCGTGTCCAGACCTCCGGCCCGGAGTAGAAACACGTTCGCGGTCGCCGCCTCCACGATCGCGCCGTCGTGGTTCAGCAGCAGCGCTTCGTCCGCGCCGGCGGCTCGTGCCTCGGCGCGCGCAAGGAGGTACGGCAGGAACTGCGCGGTCTTCGCTGCGGCCAGCGGGCGGCGCGCGTCAATCCTCGTCGCGACCACGCGGAGTCGCGGCGGCGCGTGTGGCGGCGGCAGCGCGTCCGCGGTGACGAGGATGGCGGGCGCGACGGCACGGGCGAGCTCGGGTGCGTGGCCGCTGCCGGCGGTGACGGTGAGACGCACGCTGGCCTCGGTGAGCGCGTTCGCGTCCAGCGTCTCGCGCACGGCGCGTTCCAGCAGGGCGTGCGCGGGCGCCTCGACGCCCATCGCGCGCAGCCCGGCGTCGAGGCGGTCGAGGTGCGCGCCCAGCCGGAACACGCGGCCGTTCCGCGCGAGCATCGTCTCGAAGCAGGCCGCGCCGTAGCGCACCGCGAAGTCGTCGATCGAGACGCTCGCCTCCTCGCGAGTCACGACCGCGCCGTCGACCCACGCGAAGCCGGTCATCGGTGCGCGGGCGAGGCGGGCGCGGCGACCTCGTCGGGAAGCGTCACGCCCAGCGCGCGCGCCATGCCGCGGGCCTTGTCCAGCGTTTCGGCGTACTCGGCCTCCGGGTCGGAGTCGTGGACGATCGCGCCGCCGACGTGCAGGTGGGCCACGCCGTCCGCAAGCGTGATCGTGCGGATCGCGATGTTGAGGTCGAGCCGCCAGGCCTCGTCGTCGGTGCGCGCGGAGACGTACCCGATCGCGCCCGTGTAAACGCCGCGCACCGTGGGTTCCAGTTCGTCGATGATCTCCAGCGCGCGGATCTTCGGCGCACCGGAGATGGATCCGCCGGGGAACGTGGCGCGCAGCAGTGCCTCCAGACCCACGTCCGCGCGCCGCGTCGCCTCGACAGTCGAGGTGAGATGGTGCACCTGCGCGTAGGTCTCCAGCGCAGCGAACTCCGGGACGCGCACGCTCCCCGTCGCGGCGACGCGACCGAGATCGTTCCGCTCGAGGTCCACGATCATCAGGTGCTCGGCACGATCCTTCGCGCTCGCCCGGAGTGCCGCGGCGTGTCGGTTGTCCTCGTCAGGCGTCGTCCCGCGCGGGCGGGTGCCTTTGATCGGGCGCGTCTCCACGCGGTCGCCCTCCGCGAGCAGGAAGCGCTCCGGCGACGACGAGAGCACCTCGACGCCGCCGAAGTCTCCGCGCAGGTCGAGGTACGCCGCGAAGGGCGCGGGACTGACGCTGCGCAGACGGCGGTACAGGTCGAAGCCTCGACCGCCGTAGGGCGCGGAGAAGCGCTGCGCGAAGTTCACCTGGTAGATGTCGCCCGCCGCGATGTACTCGCGCGCACGCTGCACCGCACGGAGATAGGCCGTGCGCGTCATGTTCGGCCGCAGCACCCCGGCGCTCGCCGCCTCGATCGCCTCGGTCGCGCCGCGAGCGAAGCGATCGAGGCGGCCGCGCAGCGCGTGCACGGCCTCGGGCCGCCCCACAAGCCAGCCCGCCTCGCGCGCCCCGTCCCAGACGAGCGCCGCGTCGTACCAGCCGAACGCGAGGTCGGGCGCACCGACGTCGTCGCGCGTGGTCGCGGGGAGCCGTTCGACCTCGCGCCCCAGCTCGAAGCCGAGGACGCCGATCGCCCCACCGAGAAACGGGAGCCCGTGCGCATCAACGTCCGCGTCGGACAGCGCGGCAAGCGGTTCCGCTTCGACGGCTGCGGCGAAGGCGTGCAGCGCGCCGGGATCGAGGCGCCGCGGTCCAGCGGCGGTCTCCAGCACCACGTCGCCGGCGTACGCCGTGATCGCCCACCGCGGATCGCTCGCGACGATCGACCAGCGTCCGAGGCGCGCGTGCGACATCGAGGAGTCCAGCCACGCGAGACGGGGGCGGTCGTGGAGAGCGGCGGCAGCGGCCGCCGGGCCCACACCGCGCCACGGCTCGATCACCACGCGGGCTGTGTGCGGGAAGCGGCTCATGCCTCGATTGTACCGGGCACGCTCAGGCGGGCAGCGCCCGCCTCGCTCCCCGCGGACCGCGCCTGTAACCTCGACCGATGAGCGCGCACGTCCTGAACCGAATCTCCCTGGCGGCCCTGGTGCTGCTCGCGGTCGTGATCCTCTACATCACGCTCGCCCCGGAGCCGCCGCACTGGGGCAGCGTCATGCCCAGTGAGTTCCCCGGGAACACGGCTGGTGGCCGCGCCCCGCAGCTCGCCCCGCCGCCGGGCTGGACACCGGAAGAGGAAGAGTCCGTCGGGCACGCGCTGATGTTCGCTGCCCTCGGGGCCGCATCGGCGTTGTGGTACGCCACCAGCGGCGCCGCGCGTCGCTCGCCCCAACGCACGCTGCTCATGACCATGGTCGCGCTCTGGCTGTTCGCGGGGATCAGCGAGGCGCTGCAGGCGTTCACTCCGACGCGCGCGCCAGAGTTGCTCGACCTCGCGTTCGATGTGTTCGGGGCGTTCCTCGGGTTCCTCGGCGGCGGGCTGGCGTGGCGGCTGCTGCTCACGCGGATAGTGCGCCCTGGCGGGCCGCGCTAGACGCGAGGCGCGATCGGCTCCGCGTACACGCGCATCCCGTAGTCGTTGTAGCGTCGGTCCGGGGCGAGCGAGGACCGCGCGGCGATCCGCGCGACCTTGATCCGATGCCGCCACGATCCCCCGCGAGAGGCGCGACGCGGCTGCTCTTCCTGCGGCCCCCGAGGATCCTCGACGGGCTCGTCGTCGCTCGCGACCTCGCGGCTGTAGCCGTCGGGTGCGTACCAGTCGCTGCACCATTCGTGGACGTTGTCGCTCATGTGGTACAGGCCGAAGCCGTTGGGCGGCGCGCTGCCGACCGGGTGCGGCCGGTCGCCACCCGCTGCGCCGAAGGCGTGGACGCCCGTGGACCACGGCTCGTCGCCCCAGTCGTAGACGCCTTGAGGCTCCGGGCCGCGCGCCGCGTACTCGCGTTCCGCCTCGGTCGGCAGTCGGCACTCGCGACCGAGGATCTCGCTCAGCCACGTGCAGTAGTCGACGGCGTCGAACCACGAGACGCCGATGACGGGGCACTCCGGGCGACGGAAGTGCGGGTCATCCCAGTACCGCGGCGGCTCGTGCCCGGTGGCCTCCAGGAACGCGGCGAACTCGACGTTGGTGACAGGCACCAGCGCCACCGAGAACGGGCGGACGCGGACGGCACGGAGCGGCAGCTCGTCGGGACGGCCGTGGGAGCCCATCTCGAAGACACCCCCCGGCAGGTCGATGAACGGCGTTGCCGACGGCCCCTCCCGGAGCAGCCGCCCGATGCGTTCGTCGGTGGTGGGCTCGGTATTCGGCGCGGCATTCGTCATGACCGCGATCGTACCGAGAGGGAGGCGCAGCGCGCGACTTTGCCCGGGAAGGCAGGTGATAACGGGAGGCCCGACCAAATTGCGCCCACCCCCGCGAAGGGTATGATCCGGGTGTTCGCGACCTCAGCGGGGCGCGAGCGCCCCCGGGTGCGGGACCAGGCCGGGTGACCCTATTGCCGATCGAGATCCCTGACGTCGTCATCGACCGCTTGCCCCTCTACTACCGGCTGCTGTCGCGGCTGGAACGAGAGGGTCGCGCCGTCATCTCCTCGCAGGAACTCGGCGAGGAGCTGGGCGTCACGCCCGCGCAGATCCGCAAGGATCTCTCCTACTTCGGACGCTTTGGGAAGCAGGGGCGCGGGTACTCCGTGGCCCGTCTCGCCGAAGAGCTGCGCTTCATCCTGGGCCTCGACCGTCGCTGGCGCGTCGTTGTCGTCGGCATCGGCCGCCTCGGACGGGCGATCTCGTCTTACCCGGGGTTCGAGGGCCAGGGCTTCGACATCGTTGGCCGCTACGACTCGGGTCCGAGCGTCATCGGCACGCTGCTGGACGGCAACACCATCCTCGACGCGGCGAACCTCGAGGCGGACCTGCGCCGGACGCC
Source organism: Chloroflexota bacterium (assembly GCA_947479915.1). Taxonomy (GTDB): domain Bacteria; phylum Chloroflexota; class Dehalococcoidia; order UBA2979; family UBA2979; genus SHYQ01. The sequence continues at coordinate 43,094 of CANKAU010000002.1, read as the reverse complement.
GGTGGACATCGGAATCGTCGCGGTGACGGCGGAGGCCGCGCAGGACGTGGCGGACACGCTGGTGCGCGGCGGCGTGCGTGCGATCCTCAACTACACCCCGGCGCGCGTGCAGGTGCCGACGGGCATCGAGTTGAAGCACATCAACCCCGTGCTCTTCCTCCAGAGCATGACCTATCACCTGAAGCTGCGGCAGCGCGCCCGCGCCGACTAGCCTCCCGCCGTCGAGGCATCCTCGATGCGCCTTCACGCCCACGACGACCGATCGATGTGGCAGGGTGAGGGCCCCTCCGCCCCCACCCCGCGGGGCGGTTACTGATAGATGAGGTAGTCCGGTGGGTGTGGCAGCGCCGCCAGCTGCGCGGGCGTCAGCATCGGCACGTCCCAGTGGAAGAACAGCTTGAACGCCGCGCGATCGGAGCCGACGCGCGCGTAGGCGTCGTACCCCGACAGCTTCGCCTCCGGCGTCCCGAAGCCGTCCATGTCGATGGTGACCTCGACCTCCGGGTAGTCGGCGTAGAGCGGCTTGTCGGTCAGCATCCCCGGCTTGAACTGGTGCAGCACCAGCACCTTCGGCGGCAAGGACCGCTCCCGCACGAGGCCGCCGAGGTATGCCTGCACCTCGTTCACCTGCGTCGCGCTCATGGTGCCGATCGCGTCGCCGGGCGGCAGCGCCTTCGCGCGGGTGGCGAACTCCGGGTCGAGCGCGAGGTGGACGAACGGCTCGCGCAGCAGCGGCTCCAGCCGGCGCATCTCGCGCAGGGGGTCGGACCAGCCGATCTGCACGTCCAGGAACAGCAGCACGCTCTCCCGGCGCGCGGCCTCTACCCACTCGTCGATCGTCTCGCGTGGCATGCGCTGCAGGTACGTCCCGTCCGGGCCCGGGTGCGGCTGCGCGACGGCGACGATCAGGTGGACGGCGGCGCGCACTCCTCGGTCGCCGTTCGCCGCATCGAGGTCCCGCGCCAGCTCACGCGCCCGTGCGACGACCGCCGAGGGCGACGCATGGCAGCCGAGCTCGCCCATGGAGCAGATGCCGGGGTAGCCGTAGACGGACACGATCTGCGCCCGGTCGAAGGGTGAGAGGCCGGGGGCACCGGTGGCAAAGGCGTACGCCTCGGGGACCGCGGCGCGCAGCAGGTCCGGCAGGGAGACCTCGAGCAGGATCGGGGCGTCGAGGCCTTCGGGGGCGAGCTCGGTGCGGGGAGCGCCGGGAAGTGAGGCCGGTGCGGACGACGCGCTCGTCGTTCCGGGGAGTGTCATCACGACGAGCACCGCGATTGGGATGAGGAAGAGGCCGAGGCCTCGTGCCGTTCTCCGCAACGCTGTACCCCGTCACGCACCGGCCCCCGCTCGCAGAAGGTACCGGAAACAGGCACTTGAGTAAACCCTTTCTCATTTCTTTATCCACACTCTGGCTGTTGTTGATTTCGTCAGCACGCCGCGCGCCTCGCCTCAACTCCACCGCAGCGTCCCGTCAGCACCGCACGAGGCCGCCCAGCCCGCGCGGCCGACGATCCCGTATGCCACCGAACGAACCCGCTCGATCCGCCTCGACACCCCCGCATCCGCCCCGCCGTCCCACTGTCCCTGCGGGCCTCTTCGCGCCGCACCGCCGCCCCGCGTTTCCGCTCTTCGACGCCATCGACGATCGCGTCGAGGTGGACGTGCGCTGGCTGGACGACTGCGCGGGGGAGCGAGTGTGGTTCCCGCCATCCGACGCCCCGGCGTTCCGGGTGTACCTGCGGACGCATCTCCGCGACATCCTCGGCACGCGGGCCGTGCCGCTGGTGGACCGGTCGTGGGCGGTGCATCGCGCGCTGCTGCACGAGCTGGCGCTGCTGATGGCGGGCGGTGATCTGCGCGCGAACGGCCTGATCGAGGCCTGCCGCGCGCTGGCCGGCTTCCTGGTCGCCAACTTCCAGCCGGACGCGCTGTTCCGCTCGTTGCGCGTGGACGCGCCGCACACGCCAGTGGTGCACGGTGTGGAGACGGCGATCGGGGCGGTGTCGCTCGCGCTCGCGGACGGGCAGCGCTCGGTCGCCGCGCTCACGACGCTGGCGAGCGCGGCCGCGGTCGCCGACGTCGGGCTGCTCGACCTCCCGCGCGAGGTGCGAGAGCGGGAGGTGCTCTCACCGATGGACTGGCAAGCGATCCGCCGCCATCCCGACCTCTCGCAGCGCCGGATGAAGGCCTACGGCCTCGTAACGCCCGACGCATCGCGCGCGGTGGGTCATCACCACGAGCGCTGGGACGGCACGGGCTACCCGGCGCGCCTCGTCGGGCGTGCGATCCCGCTGGAGGCGCGGTACCTCGGTATCGCGGACGCGTACTCCGCGCTCACGGTGGCGCGGCGCGGGCAGCCGAGGCTCGGGCGCGGGGATGCGCTGCGCGAGATGGCAGGCTCCACGGGGCAGTTCGACCCCGCGCTGCTGCGGCTGCTCGTCCACCTGCTGGCGGACGGCGGCCGTGCCGGCGAGGCCGCGTAGCGTCGCGGGCTACGCCTCGGGTACGCCGACCTCGACACCGGTCAGGATCTCGAGCGCGCGCACGAGGGCCTGCGTGCCCAGGTCGCCGCCCTCGCGCTGCTCGACGACGGAGTAGAGCTGGTGCACCAGCGAGACACCGGCAAGCGGCACACCGATCGTCTCGGCGGCCTCGAGCGCGATGCGCAGGTCCTTCTGCTGCAGGGACACCTTGAACCCCGGCGCGAAGTCGCGGGCGACGATCTTCGGGCCGAGCGTGTTGAGCTGCCACGACCCGGCCGCGCCGCCGCCGATCGCCTCCAGCATCACTGCGGGGTCGACGCCGCTCTTCTGGCAGAACACCAGCCCCTCGGACATCGCCAGCGCGTTCACGCAGACGACGATCTGGTTGCAGAGCTTCACGGTCTGTCCTGCGCCGACCGGGCCGCAGTGCGTGATCTTCTGGCCCATTGCCTCCAACACGGGACGGACACGCTCGAGCACCGCGGCATCGCCGCCGGCCATGATCGACAGCGTCCCGTTGATCGCGCCCCACTGCCCGCCGGAGACCGGCGCGTCGATCATCTCGACGCCCTTCGCCTTCAGCTGCGCGGCGATATCGCGCGTGACGTCGGGCGAGATCGATGACATGTCGATGAGCACCGAGCCGGAGCGCACGCCCTCGATTGCCCCGTGCTCGCCGAGGACCACCGCCTCCACGTCCGCCGAAGCGGTGACACAGACGATCGTCACATCCGCGCGCGCCGCGACGTCCGCGGGGGTGGCACCGGCCACCGCGCCCAGCGCGACCGCCTCGTCGATGCGCCCGGAGGAGCGGTTCCACGCCACCACTGGGAAGCCCGCCTTCAGCAGGTTGGCGGTCATCGGCAGTCCCATGATGCCGAGGCCGATGAATCCGACGGTGGGGCGCTCGCTGGTCATGTGGGTTCGTTCCTTCCGGGTCGCGTGTTCGCGGCCCATCATCCTCGATCACCCGCGCGCCGCCTACCGGACGGGGCGGGACTATGATCGAGCCGCAGACGGGAGTCTCCGCAGATGATGGCTCGGCGCATGGCCTCCACGAAGTTGAGCGTGCCGAAACGCGTGCTGGGCCGCCGCGTCGCCGGGTTGTTCCGCCCATACGCGATGTGGATGCTCGTCCTCGTCGGGGTGCTGTCGCTCGGCGTCGTCCTCGACCTGCGCGCGGTGCTGGTGCTTGGTTCGATGGTGGACGGGATGTCCTCCGGCACGACGCTGGGCGCGCTCGACGGCCTGATCGTGCTGTACGTCGCGATGGTGCTCGGATCCGCGCTGCTCGGCGTCGGTGAGTCGTGGGTGAACCAGCTCATCGCGCAGGGCGTCATGCACCGCCTGCGCTCCGACCTGCACGATCACCTGCAGCGATTGTCGCTGCGCTTCTACAGCTCCACGCGCACCGGCGAGATCCTGTCGAGGATATCCACGGACGTGAACGGCGTGCAGGACGCACTGAGCGGCACGTTCACCGACTTCCTCACCAACGCCCTCACGCTCATCGTCGCGTTCGTGTTCATGTTCCGCCTCGACTGGCGGCTCGCCCTCGCCACGCTCGTCGTGCTGCCGCTGTGGGTGTACCCGACGATGCGCGTGGGCACGCGGCTCCGCGATCTGCGCCGCGCCTGGCACGAGGAGACCGCGCGCATGTCCGCGCACCTGGAGGAGACGCTGTCCGTCTCCGGCTCGATGCTCGTGAAGACGTTCGGGCGGCAGGAGCACGAAGCGGGCCGCTTCGGCGCCTCGAACGACGCGCTGCGCGACCTGTCGATCAAGCGCCTGATGACGGGTCGCTGGTTCAACATGGCGACCACGCTGTTCGGCGCGCTGCTGCCGGGGCTGGTCTACTGGTTCGGTGGGCGTGCGGTGCTGGGCGGCACGCTGAGCGTGGGCACGGTCGTCTCGTTCGCGCTGCTCTCGCAGCGTGTCTTCGGGCCGTTCGCCGGGATCGCCCGCATCAACACCACGCTGCTCTCATCGCTCGCCGTGTTCGAACGCATCTTCGAGTACCTCGACATGCCGGTGGAGGTGGAGGAGCGTCCGAACGCGGTGCGCCTCACGCAGTCGCGCGGCGAGGTGGAGTTCGACCACGTGTCGTTCTCGTACCAGTCGCACGCGACCCACCCGATCGAGGCGATCGACGACGTCTCGTTCCACATCGAGGCAGGGCAGATGGTGGCACTCGTCGGCCCCTCGGGCGCGGGCAAGACGACCGTCACCTACCTGATGCAGCGCTACTACGACCCGCAGCGCGGCATCGTCCGCCTCGACGGCCACGACCTGCGCGACCTCACGCTGGACTCCATCAGCGCGACGATCGGGACAGTGATGCAGGAGACGCACCTGTTCCACTCATCGCTCGCCGACAACATCCGTTACGGGCGCCTCGACGGCACGGACGCCGAGGTGCACGCGGCGGCGGTGGCAGCCGGCCTCGCCGGGCTGATCGAGCGGCTCCCGGACGGGCTGGAGACCACGGTCGGGGAGCGCGGCTACCGCCTGTCCGGCGGCGAGAAGCAGCGCGTGGCGATCGCGCGCGCCATCCTCAAGGATCCGCCCGTGCTGATCCTCGACGAGGCGACGTCCTCGCTGGACTCGCGCCTCGAACGGGAGATCCGCGAGGCGACGGCGGTGCTCGCACGAGGGCGCACCACGATTGTCATCGCGCACCGGCTGTCCACGGTGATGGCGGCGGACCAGATCCTCGTCTTCGACCGCGGCGAGATCGTGGAGCGCGGACGGCACGCCGAACTCCTCGCGCGCGACGGACTCTACGCGGCGTTGTACGGGGAGCAGTTCAGTGACGAGGCTCGCGGGATGACAGGGGTGGCGGTCCGCTGACACAATCAGATCGTCGAGGCCACCACCTCGGCGCGCGAAGGGGGCAGCATGGGCAAGTCACTGCGTCGTCTGGCGTTCGTCGCGATTGCGGCGGGCATGGTGCTGGGGCTGCTGAAGCGCCTCGGTCTCCTCGGTATTGGCGAGTGCAGCGCGTCCTGCGGCTGCTCGACCGGCTCCACCGCGTGCCAGTGCGGCCACAAGACCTGCCTCGCGCCGGCACCCGGCGCCTAGCGGCGTCCAGCCGCGTCTAGCGCAGGACCACCTGCGCCACGGCCGCGCCGAGGATCGCGAACAGCAGCAGCGCTGCGACCACACGCACCCCGGCACCCGACCACCAAGAGCGATCCTCGTGCGCCCAGTCGTCGAGGTCGGACCCGGCCTCCTCGGTCAGGTCGTCGTCTAGGTCGCCCTCGGTCGAGGTCTCCCAGCCGGGATCGGGCGTCGGTAGCCGGCTCATGGGTGCTCCCTCGCGTGGTGATCGCAGCCTAGCGCGGGGCGACTGACGCGGCGATATGCTGGATCGCAGACCCGTGAATCCTCGGAGGTGTCGCGCATGATCATGGTGCAACGGGAGTCGCGCGTCGCTCCCTCCGATCGGGCCGCCTTCGAGGAGCAGAGCCGCGAGGGCATGTGGCCCGCGTTCCTGCACTTCGGTGTGCCGATGATCGCCTACGGCACGTGGGGCTTCGGCGGCCCGGATGACGTCGTCGTCACGCATCACGTGTACGAGAGCCTGGAGCACTGGACCGCCACACGGCAGGGCACCGGTGCGTATTACACCGACCCCGCGATGCTTGAGGAGACGAAGGATCTGCGTGCGAAGTACGTGGATCGCGATCGCCTCGTGCAGTCGTCGGCGGCGCGGCTGATCGAGCTCGACGACTCGCTGTCCCGTCCTCGTGCGTTCTCCCGTCGCGCGGGCCAGCAGCTGGCGGAGCTGCCGCCCACGTTCGGCGCGGGATCGGTGATCTCGGAGCGCACCCTCAGCATCGCGGCGGGGAAGAAGGCCGAGTTCCGCCGACTGACCGCGGAGATCGTGTGGCCGTGGCTCGAGGAGCAGGGTGGCCGCGCGATCGGGCTCGGCAACGACCTCATGGGCTCCTCGGACGAGGTGACGACGTGGTTCGCGTTCTCCTCGCTGCAGGAGTGGTACCGCTTCGCCCGCCCGCAGTCCGCGCACGCGCCCCTGCACGTCGCGGAGGCGTACACCGCCCGCGCGAACCTCGTCGAGGCGCAGCGCGGCCGGCTGCTGATCATCGGCACTGACTGGGGCGCGAAGGCGTCATGACCTCTGACGCCACTCCCGACGCCGCGGGCCACCTCGACGCCGACGAGCTCGCCGCGATCGAGGCGCTCGCGATCGCGCTTGCCCGCGAGGCCGGCGAGACGGCGCGCGAGGCGCTGCATGGCCGGCTCACCGTGGAGTACAAGCCCGATGCTCAGGGCAAGGAGAGCACGAACGACCCCGTCTCCGAGGTCGACCGCGCCGTCGAGGCACTCGTCCGTGAGCGCGTGGCTGACCGGTTCCCCTCGCACGCTGTGATCGGCGAGGAGGTCGACACCCACCCGGACACTGCCGCCGAGGTCGCATGGGTCATCGACCCGATCGACGGCACCGCGAACTTCGTCAACGGCTTCCCGCTGTTCGCTGTCTCGGTGGGCGTGCTGCATCGCGGCGTCCCGGTCGCTGCGGCGATCTGGTGCGCCTCCACACACCTCCTCGGACCCGGCGTCTACCACGCGCACGCGGCCGGGACGCTGCACCTCGACGGTGTCGAGGTGCCCGCGCGCGAGACCGTGGTGAAGCGCGCGCTGGCGGCCGCGCCCGGTGGCTCGTCCGGCGGCACGAAGGAATGGGAGCACCGCGTCACCGGCTCGATCGCGATCGAGGCGGCACTGGTGGCGGCGGGCGTGTTCACCTCGGCCGTGTTCTGGGGGCCGCGCATCTGGGACGTCGCGGCCGGTGCGCTGCTGGTGCAGGCTGCGGGTCGCGAGGTCTGGGTGCGGCGAGAGGGCGGCTGGCGGCGCTTCGAGCGGTTCGAGGCGCCCGCGCGCTCCCCACGCTCCGAGCGGCGCCGTACACCGTCGGAGGACGGCGACCCGCCGCGCGAGCCGACGCTGCGCGACTGGCGACAGCCCGTGCTCATCGGCACCGCCGACGCGTGCGCGCTGATCCGCGAGCGCACCCGTCCACCGGGGCCGCTGGTCGCCGCCCTCGATCGCGCGAGGCGCAGCGTCCGGAGCGTGCTCCGACTGGGCCGATGACTCACCAGCCCGGCGCACCCGCGGGAGCAGCGAGCGGCGTCCTCGGCGAGATGCGCGCCGCGCTGCGGCTCCCGTTCACCCCTGCGCCGCTCGCGCGCCTCGCGGAGGTCGAAGGCTACCTGCCCTTCGTGTGGCCGCAGATCGCGGCGTCCGTCGCGACGGCCGGCTTCCTCGGCAGCGCGCGCTACATGGCCGACATGGCGCTCGACGCGGTCGAGGCCGTGTACGAGCCGGAGCTGTCGCGTGCCACGATCCTCGACGCCGGCCTCTCGCTTCGGGACGTCGAGGACCTCGGCAGCACGATCGACCTCTTCCACTACACCCAGCCGCAGTTGCTGCTCGTGCTCGCCGCGCTCGCGGAGGCGTTCGACCATGTCGAGGTCGGTGGGCAGGGCCGCCCCGACCCCCGCGACCTGACCGACCGGGAGCGCGGTCACCTCGCGCTGCCGGTGCGCCTCGCGTCGCCAGAGGCGCCGCCGCTGCCCGAGGTGGCCGGGGCGCTCGGCGCGGACGCGCCGCCCGACCTCTATCGCGCCGTCGCCGCCTGGCCGGGGTACCTGCAGGTCGCGTGGGAGGAGCTGCAGCACCTGGGCGCGTACCCCGACTTCCGACGTCGCGGCCGCGCGCTCTACTTCTACGCGCGCTCCGGTGCGCGCTTCCTCGCGCAGCCCGTGCGGGCGAACCCGGACGCGCTCCGCGCCGCCGGACTGTCTGAGGCCGCGATCGAGGCGGCACGGCAGACGCTGGACGCGGCGCTCCCCGCGATGGCGACGATGATGATGCACGCCGAGGCGATGCGCGTTGGCCTCGGCGACCGCACCCGCGAGGTCGTGACGGGCTAGAGCGCGGGCGACGTTCCGGCGCGACCTCGACGGCTCGCCGCGACGCCTACAATCGATTCATGACGACCGACGAGGACGACGCCCCGTTCCCGACATGGGATCCCCACGATCCGCGCGTCGAGGAGGCAATGCGCGAGGCGACGCTCGGCGACCTGCAGCTCGTCTACAACTCCTCGAACTACGTCTTCCTCACTGACCTCGATCACCCCGTCCTCGGCGCGGGCACGGGCGTGTACAAGCCGCGTCGAGGCGAGCAGCCGCTGCACGACTTCCCCGACGGGCTGTACGAGCGCGAGATCGCGGCGTTCGAACTGTCGCGGCTGCTGGGCTGGGATCTCGTGCCGCCCACGGTGGAGCGCCTCGGCCCGCACGGCGTGGGGTCGATGCAGCTGTTCATCGACCACGACCCGAACGAGCATTACTTCGAGCTGCGCGATCGAGACGCCCTGGACGAGCAGTTCGTGCGGTTCGCGCTGTTCGACCTGATCGCCAACAACGCCGACCGCAAGGGCGGCCACCTGATCCTCGACCCGACCGGGCACGTGTGGGGGATCGACCATGGGCTGTGCTTCCACGCTCAGCGGAAGCTACGCACGGTCGTGTGGGACTACGCGGGCACCGGCATCCCCCACGCATGGCTGGACGACATCCGCCGCGTCTGCGCGCTGATCGAGGCTGAAGACGACACCACCGAGGCGTTCCGCATCCGGATTGCCTCGCGCGAGATCGCAGCGCTGCTCCGGCGCTGCGCGGCGATCCTCGAGGATCCCGTGCTCCCCGAGATGTACGAGGACTACCGCTGCGTGCCGTGGCCGATGATCTAGCGCGCTAGATCGACGAGGCAGGTGTCCGCTCGCGGCGGGCGGCGGGGAAGACCTCGGCGGGCAGTCCGTCCACGAACTCGATCGTGCTCCCCCGCTGGGCGGGGATTCGCGCGCCGGGCAGGAACTGGCCGGTGAGGTTCACCGGATCCACGGCGCTCACCACGATGCGCTCGCCGTCCAGCGGATCGCGGCGCGTCTCGCGCAGCGCGGTGACCGCCTCCGGCAGTGCGTACTGTTCGCCTGCGACGCCCTGCACGAAGCGCCCGCCGCGCACCATGCCGCGCGCCTCGAAGCGACGGAGCGCCTGAGCAATCGCACGCCACGGCATCGCGATGCTCTCTCGCGCGACGAGGTCGCGGAACAGCACGCCGTAGCGTCGCAGCAGCACACCGGCGATCGACTCCGCGAGGTCCTCCTCTGTGCCGCGCTCGATGATCGGCACGCGCAGCACGGACCAGCGGCCGGGTGGCCCGCCCGCACCGAAGGCGCCGCCCGCGAAGAAACCGCCGCGGGCGTAGCGCCCGGCCCGTCGAGGCACGCTCCGGCCGCCTCGACGACCGCCCGCGATCTCGCGCAGTCCCTGGAAGCCGTCCGAGGCGACCCAGCCGCCGCCGATCAGCTCGCGCAGCCCCTGTTCCACGTCGGTCGCGAGCCGTCGCGTGCCGCTCACGATCTCGTCGAAGAAGAGCGCTCCGCGTGCCTGCAGCAGTTCGAGGATCTCCGCCGCTGCGCCGGTGTCGGGCGTGCCCGGCGTCGGGAGGTAGGCGCGCGTCGCGGCGAGCAGCGGGCCGAGGTCGGCGCGCAGCGCGACGGTCACGGGTGTGGCGCGCGTCGCCGCCGTGCCGGCCGTGATCCCGGTCGCGCCTTCCTCGGTCGGCGCGCGTCGAGGTGTCAGACGGGCCCACGCGGCCTCGCCGGCGAGGCACAGTTCATCCAGCCACGAGGCGTGGTACTCCGCCATGCGCGCGCGCAGCAGGTCGGACTCCCACGCCGACGCGGGCGCCTCGAACCCTTCGAGGCGCGCGAGCACCTCGCGCAGCCCGCCGCGGCCCTCGGCACGATGCTTCGGCGAGAGGCGCTGCCAGCGCAGCAGGAAGCGCATGTAGTCCTGTCGCGACACCGGGTCGATCTCGCGCCGCAACCGGTCGAGTGTGTAGCGATGGATGCGCGCGAGCAGGCGGCGATCACACCATTCCTCGCCCTCCACGCCCGGCGTGTAATGCCCGCGCAGCACGAAGCCCTGCGCCTCCGTCATCGTCAGTCCATGCTCGACGTCCGTGACGTCGAGGCCCGTGCGCGCGGCGAGGTCCGCCGCGCTCGTGACCCCGAGGCACTCCGCGTGGCCGCGCAGCAGCAGGATGCGCGCCGCCTCGCGATGCTCGACGGGGAGCAGCGCTGCGGCGGGGACGTGCGCCTCGGCCGCGGCGTTGGTGTACAGCAGCCGCACCGCGTCGAGGTGCTCGACCGGGAACCAGTAGCGCGTGCCGTCGAGGACGAACGAGGCCGCGCGATCTTCGGCGGCAAGGGCGTGCAGGTGGTCGCGCCAGTCGCGGACGAACGGCTCCGCGATCGCGACGAAGCCGAGCAGCGCGTCGTGCACTTCCTCGGCGTTGCGGGCTTCCGGCCACGCTTCGTCGGCGACGCGGGCGATCGCCTCCGGGTCGAGCGCAGCGAGGTCGCGCGCGTCGGCGGGCAGCGTGCGCCGCAGCGAGACGGCGCGAGTGCGCCGCTCCTCGATCGGTGCGTTGTCGAGGTAGGTGTATGGCTTGCCGGTGACGATCTCGTGCGCCATGGGACTGGGCTCCACGGTGTCGCGCGCGTGGTAGTGGATGCGTGCGGCGTCGACGCCCGCCAGGACATCCACGAGGCCATCGACATCCATCGCCTCGCGCAGGCAGTCCTCCATCGTCTGGCGCATCAGCGGGTGGTCCGGCAGCGTCAGCGGACCGTCCAGATTCTCCTGGCAGCCGATCTGCTCCGGGAACACCGCCGCCATCAGATCATCGGCGCGCATCCGCTGGATGAACGGCGGCACGCGCTTGCCGCCGCGCTGTCTGGACAGTGCGAGGGCGCGCGTGATGTTCCAGCGCCAGCGCGTGGGGAACAGCGGCACGTAGAACACTGACTGGCGCACGGACTCCTCGGCGTTGCGGGACGTGACCCAGTCGAACGCCTCTTCGAGGGGCCACGCGTGGGCCATGCCGGTGGAGAGCAGGATCGCGTCGTCATTCGCCGCCGCCTGCAGCTCGAAGTCGAAGGCGACGCAGAAGCGCTTGCGCAGCGCCAGCCCCCACGCGCGGTTCACGCGCATACCGAACGGCGCATGCACCACGAGCTGCATCCCACCCGATTCGTCGAAGAACCGCTCGAAGACCACGTCCGTGTCGCTGGGCACGACGCCCAGGCCGTCTCGCGTCGCGCGGATGTAGTCCGCCATCTGCTGCGCTCCGGCCAGCGGCAGCGCGCACTCCGCCATGAGCCGCGCGTCGAGGGCCGGTCGGTCGCCGAGGCCCGCCGCGATGTCGCGGCGCAACAGCCCGACTTCCTCGGACAGCTCGCGGGTGCGGCCGGGCGCCTCGCCCAGCCAGAACGGGATCGTCGGCGGCGCGCCGTGCGCATCCGTCACCCTCACCGTCGAGGGCTCCACCCGCGCGATCCGCCACGACGTGGTGCCGAGCGTGAAGATGTCGCCGCCGCGCGACTCCATCGCGAAGTCCTCATTCAGCGTGCCGACGAAGATGCCTTCGGGCTCCGTGACGACGCGGTAGTCGCCAAGCTCGGGGATGGTGCCGCCGTTGGTGATCGCGGTGAGCCGCGCCGCGCGCCTCGGGCGGACTATGCCGTGGACGCGGTCGCGATGCAGCAGCGCTGGCGATCGCCCCGCGCCGTCGCCGACACCCGTTGCCTGCATCTCCACGACCTCGTCGAACGTCTCGCGCGAGAGCGCCGCGAACGGCGCCGCGCCACGCACGAGGTCGTACAGGGTGTCCTCGCGCCAGTCCTCGCACGCCACCTCGGCGACGATCTGCTGCGCGAGGACATCGAGCGGCGCGATCGGCTGCACCACGCGGTCGAGGTGTCCTGCGCGCACGCCGCGTACCAGCGCGGCGCACTCGATCAGCTCGTCGCGCGTCGTCGGAAACAGGCGCCCGTGCGGCCGCAGCCCGAGCGCGTGCCCCGACCGGCCGATGCGCTGCAGGAACGTCGCGATGCTCCTCGGCGAGCCGACCTGGCACACGAGATCGATCGCACCGATATCGATGCCCAGCTCCAGCGAGGCCGTTGCGACCAGCGCTCGCAGGTCGCCCGACTTCAGTCGCTCCTCGACGCGCTGTCGGCGTTCGCGTGACAGCGAACCGTGGTGCGCGCTTACGGCGTCCTCGCCGAGCCGCTCGGCCAGTTCGTGCGCGATCTTCTCGGAGTGGGTGCGCGTGTTGACGAAGATCAGCGTGGTGCGGTGCTCCATGACGAGCGCGGCTAGCCGGTTGTAGACGTCCGCCCACTGCTCCTTTGGCATCACCGCCTCGAGGTCGCTCGGCGGCACCTCGACGTGCAGCTCCAGGTCACGCTGGTGGCCGAGGTCCACGACCTCGCACGGCCGCTCGGCGCCGTTTGCCGTGCCGACGAGGAAGCGTGCGATCTCCGTCATCGGTCGCTGCGTCGCGGACAGCCCCACGCGCGCGGGGCGCGACATCCCCGCGCCCGTCACCACGTGGTCGAGGCGGGCCAGTGTCAGCGCGAGGTGGGAGCCTCGACGGTCGCGGGCAAGCGCGTGGATCTCGTCCACGATTACGGTGCGGACGCCGGTCAGCGTGGCCCGCGCGCGCTCCGCGGTGACCATCAGGTACAGCGACTCCGGCGTGGTGACCAGGATGTGCGGGGGACGGCGGACCAGCGCCTGCCGTTCGCTGGCCGGCGTATCGCCGGTGCGCAGCCCGACGGTGATCGGCGGCAGGTCGAAGCCGAGTTCCTCGGCGACCGCGCGGATCTCTTCGAGCGGCTGCTGCAGGTTGCGCTGGATGTCGTTCGACAGCGCCTTCAGCGGCGACACGTACACGATCGAGGTGCCCGGGTGCCCCATCCCCGCCTCGGCCTGCCGGATCAGCGAGTCGATGCCGACGAGGAACGCCGCAAGCGTCTTGCCGGAGCCGGTGGGCGCGGCGAGGAGTGTGTCCTCATGTGCCGCGATGTGCGGCCAGCCCGCCGCCTGCGCGTCGGTCGGCGCGCCGAAGCGCCGCTCGAACCACGTGCGAACAGCCGGGTGGAACGCACCCGGGTACGCGCCCGCCTCGACGCTGCCGCTGTTCTCCGCCATGCGATCCAGCGTACGCCGCGCGTCGAGGCTCTCGTGGCATGATGGCGGTGGACGGAGACGCACATGACGGACGAGGGCTTGGTCGACTCGGTGCATCTCAGCCCGGCACACACGATGTCGAAGCCGGAGCAGGACGCGATCCGCCTCATAGCCGGGCACGGGGTCGAGGGCGACGCGCACGCGGGCGCGACGGTGCAGCACCGCTCGCGTGCCGCCCAGGACCCCAGCCAGCCGAATCTCCGGCAGGTTCACCTCATCCACCTCGAACTGATCGAGGCGCTCCGGGCGGCCGGGTTCCACGTCGCTCCCGGCGTGATGGGCGAGAACATCACCACGCGCGATCTCGCACTCCTCGACCTTCCGCGCGGCGCGCGCCTGCTGATTGGCGACTCCGCCGTCATCGAGGTGACCGGCCTCCGCAACCCGTGCACGCAGCTCGAGGATCTCCAGCCGGGGCTGATGGCCGCTGTCCTTGACCGCGACGACCAGGGGCGCCTGATCCGCAAGGCCGGCGTCATGAGCGTTGTGATCGCCGATGGCTGGGTGCGCCCCGGAGACGTGATCCGCGTCGAACTCCCCGCGCCGCCGCACGAGCCGCTCGACCGCGTCTAGCGCCCTCGGACACAGCACGTGACAGCGCGAGGTGCGCGCGGGTATCGTCCGGGGCACCGCACACGCACCTCGGAGGGGGACGCATGGCCATTGACCCGATCGCGCAGCAGTGGCTCGACACGCTCGCCGCCGCCGGCCTCCCACCGATGCAGGAAAGCACTCCCGAGGCGGTCCGCGCGACGCGGAAGCCCGGGCCCGCCGGGCCCGAGGTGCATCGTGTGGAGGACATGGAGATCGCTGGCCCGGACGGCCCCGTCCCGGTGCGCATTTACTGGCCCAGCGCTGAGACCAACCTGCCGATCCTGCTCTGGTACCACGGCGGCGGCTGGGTCATCGGCACGCTCGACCTCGCCGACTCGACCGCGCGACGGCTCGCGAGCCTCGGGCAGTGCATCGTCATCTCCGTTGACTACCGACTCGCGCCGGAGCACCAGTACCCCGCGGGGCGCGATGACTCCTACGCCGCGCTGGTGTGGGCATACCAGAACGCGAAGCGCTTCGGCGGCGACTCCACCAGGATCGCGGTCGGCGGCGACTCCGCCGGAGGCACCCTCGCGACGGTGGTCGCCGCGATGGCGCGCGACCGCGCCGGGATCAGCCTCGCGTTCCAGGTGCTGATCTACCCGGTCTGCGACGCCGCGATGAACACCGAATCGTTCCGCGTGAACCGCACCTTCGGCCTCACGCCGGAGGCGATGGCCTGGTTCTGGGATCACTACCTCCCGGCGGGCACCGACCGCACCGATCCGTACATCTCCCCGCTCCGCGGGACGCTCGCGGGGCTGCCCCCCGCCTACCTCGTCACCGCCGAGTGCGACCCTCTGCGCGACGAGGGCAACGCGTACGCCGAGGCCCTGCGCGCCGCCGGCGTCGAGGTGGACTCGGAGTGCTTCGCGGGGCAGATCCACACGTTCTTCGTGAACGCGCACGCCTTCCCGGAGGGGATGCGGGCGGTGGAAACGGCTGCCGCGCACCTGCGGAAGGCTTTCGGCGGCGTTTAACCGCCCCTGCGTGCGCCTTTACGTCATCTTCACCCCGGCTCCCCCCGGGGCTGTCATGGTGGGTACATAACCTGAGACGTGAGTTGAGGCGCGAGACGCCTCGCCGCAGCAAGGACGCCCCGCATGACCCTTCCGTTTACACCCCACGCCATCGTCATCCTCGACCGTCGACCGGAGTACGCGCGCCTGCTGGCTGCGCTCGCCGCGACCGACCAGCCCGCGCTCACCATCGAGAAGTTCGATGACCTCGAGGCCGCCGAGCAGTGGCTCGCGACTGCGCCGTCTCCCGTCGCCGTCTTCGCGGACGTGACCGCCGCCGATGGCGCCACCATTCGCCGGGCGCTCGCCTGGCGTGCCGAGCGCCTCGATCTGGCGGTCGTCGCGATGTTCGACGCGAACAACGAGGTGCAGGCGCTCGACGCGCATTCGATCGGTGCGGACGGCGTGCTGGCCAAGCCCTGCTGCCGGTCCGACTGGCGGCAGTCCGTCGGCGCGCTGCTCGGCGAGCGGGAGCTCGCGCGGATCTAGCTCGCCACCCCCAGCGCGGTGCACGCGAACGCGCGGACGCGCTGCCGTACCTCCTCGCGCGCCTGTCGCAGGCTGTGCGTCGCGCCGTCGATGATCACGAGCTCGCGCGGCACGCCCGCGGCGTCGTACAGCATCTGCGAGCAGATCGGCGACAGGCGGTCGTCGGCGCGTCCGTGGATGAGCAGGATCGGGCGAGGCGATAGCAGCGCCACACGCTGCGCACCCGCGGTCTGCGTGGCCAGCGTGACGACCCCGGCGACGATCCCCGTCGCCTCCGAGGCGCGCACGCCGCCCTCGATCACCACGGCACCCCCGAACGAGTGACCGACGATCACGACGCGCGCCGCTCCTCGCGCCCCCAGCCACGCGAGGCCCGCGAGCAGATCGTGCACGCCTTCCTCGACATCGTTCGGGAAGCGGTGCAGCCGGAAGTCCACACGCAGCGTGCCGATGCCGAGCGCGGCGAAGTCGTCTGCGAGCGTGGGGTAGAGCGCCTCGGCCGGCCCGTCGAAACCGCCGTCCGCGCCGCCGACGAGGAGCATGGCGCGCGAGTTCGTCTCGTCGGCCGCCGGAGTGAAGCGGGCGGCGACGTCACCTCGATCGGTCGGGATCGCAATCGACTCCTGCGTCATGGCGACTCCGGAGACAGCACCGGCGCCCTCTCGGGCGCCGGGCGGGTGTGCATCGTGCTGGCGGACGCTAGCGGATCGGCGAGAGGTGCGTGGGGACCAGACGCGTGATGCGGTGCTTCTCGCGGTCGACGAGGCCGAGCACCTTCGGCAGCAGCACGTTCTTCCAGTGGTCGCTTTCGTAGACCGCGGCGTACTTCGCCACGCGGTCCTCCTCGGACTCAAAGCGGCGCATCCACACGTAGATGCCCTCGTTGTCCTCGCAGACGAACGAGCCGAGGACGGCGATGCCGTTCTGGATCTGGAAGGGGATGATCTCCTCTTCCATCATCTTGACCCACTCGTCCCGCTTGCCGGGATACACCGTGTACTCGCGCAGTTCGATCAGCATCGTGTCCTCCTCAGTCGTGGTTCGTGTGACGTTAGCGGATGATCCCGGCTTCGCGCAGCCGCTCCGCCTCCTCCGTGCTGACGCCGCACTCGAGGAGCACCTCGATCGTGTGGGCAGCCAATGGCGGTGCGGGGCGATAGGCCTTCGTCGGCGTTTCGGACATGCGCACCATGGGGCCGACGACCTTCTGGTGGCCGGTGACGGGATGGTCGAACTCCACCATCACGTCCATGCCGATCACCTGCGGGTCGTCCGACATCTCCTCGGGGAACTGCACCGGGGCGACCGGGACGCCTTCGGCCTCGAAGTCCGCGACCCACTCCGCGACGGTGCGGGTCATCATCTTCGCGGCGATTTCGTCCTTCCACATGGTGACGCGCGCCTGGTCCTCGGCGTTCGTCAGGTCGAACGCCTCGTCGTCGGTCGTCTCGTGGTGCATCGCGAGCACCTTGCGCGCGCCCGCACGTGTTGGCTTCGTGAGGCAGCCGAGGACGAGCGCACCGTCCTTCGCGTTGTAGCCGGCGTAGTACAGCCTCGGCGGACCGGCGCCGGCCCAGCGGTAGTCGCGTCGCGCGCGCACGAGCTGACCGAAGTTCGCGCCCTCGCGGCGCATCTGGTTCAGCCGCTCGATCATCGGGTCGCGCAGCACGGCGTCCGTCACGTCCTGGCGCATCACGTAGAAGTCCTGGATCGCCAGCGCCGAGTTCAGCAGCGACGCATCGATGCGCTGGCCCTTGCCGGACTGCTGGCGGTGGTAGAGCGCCGCCGTGATCGACATCGCGCAGATCAGGCCCGTGACGTAGTCGGAGATCGCCGGGGTCATCTGTTCGGGGGCGTCGTCGTCGCCGATCTTTTCGTCGCCCGCGATCAGCCCGGTGTACGCGCCGGCCGCGAGGTCGGTCGCGCCCTTGCCTGCCAGTGGGCCCTTCTCGCCGAAGCCGGTGATCGAGGCATAGATGAGGCCGGGGTGGATCGCGGAGAGCGTGTCGTAGTCGATGTGCAGGCGCTCCGGCACGCCGGGGCGGTAGTTGATCAGCACCGCATCGAACTGCGGGATGATCCGGTGGATCAGCGCCTGCCCCTCGGGCGTCTGCAGGTCGACGGCGAACGAGCGCTTGCCGCGGTTCAGCGACTGGAAGCGCTTGCCCTCGCCCGGCACGATCGCGCCTGAGGCGCGGTAGGACTCGCCGTCGAGTGGCTCCACCTTCACGACGTCCGCGCCGAAGTCGCTCAGCACCACGCCGCCAAAGGGCGCGGCGACGATCTGCGAGAACTCCAGCACGCGGATCCCCGCGAGTGCTCCAACCGGGCCCGGTGCGCTCGTCATCGACATGCCTCCCTCGGCGCGCCGAAGCCTAGCGGACGGGAGGGGTGCGCGCCAAATCGGGGGCTCGCCCCGGAGCGAGAGGGTCAGGCGGCGGGCAGCACGCAGGCGAGGAGCCCGCGCAGCAGGTCACGCGACGTGACAATGCCCACGTACTCGCCGGACTCGTCCACCACGGGCAGCGCGGAGATGTTCCGCTCGAGGATCAGTGCTGCGGCGTCCTCAACGGTCGCCGTACCAGGGATCGTCACGACATCGAAATGGGCGACCTGCAGCACGCGGCGCTGCATCGCCTCCTCCTCGTGGCGCGTCGCCACGCCGCGGGCGGTGGCCGGACTCAGCCGGTGGGCGATGTCGCGGTCGGAGACGATGCCCACGATCTTCCCGCGGTCGCGCACGACCAGGTGATGCACGCCGTGCGAAGACATCGTGGCGCGCGCCTGCCAGAGGTGAGCATCGGGCGAGATCGTGATCAGTGAGCGGGACATGAGCGCGGCGACCGTGACGTGGGCGGGGGGACCACCCGCGTAGGCGGGCGAGACGGGGATCTCGCCCGGAACGAGGTCTCGGTGCGCGCTCATGACCGTGCCCAGTCCGGGCGGAGTCGTGATCGGCCGCGCCCGAGGTGCGTGACGACCGGCAGGCCGCCTTGCCGGAAGTATCGGCACGTGGCGGCCGGTTCCACAGCGGCGGCAGCGTGCGGCGCTACTTGGCGGCGGGGGCGCCCGAACCGTCAGCGGGCGGCGGGGCGATCGCGCCCGGCGGAAGGAAGATGTGCTCCCGGTACCACCGGAGTTCCTCGACGCTCTCGCGGATGTCGTCGAGCGCCTGGTGCGCCTGCTTCTTCTCGGGCGGCTTCACCGTCGGGTACCAGCGACGCACCAGCTCTTTGATCGTGCTCACGTCCACGTTCCGGTAGTGCAGGAACGCGTCCACCTTCGGCATCTCGCGGCGAAGGAACCGGCGGTCTTGCGCGATGGAGTTGCCGGCGAGGGGCGACTGACCCTTCAGCACCCATTTGCGCATGAAGGCCAGCGTCGCGCGCTCGGCTTCCTCGATCTCCACGCTGTCCTCCGCGATGCGCTTGAGGAGGCCCGAGGCGCCGTGGGTGCCGCGGTTCCACGCGTCCATCAGCGACAACTGTTCCTCGGTGCGGCGGATCGCGAAGACCGGGCCCTCCGCGAGCACCTCGAGATTGGCGTCCGTCACCAGCGAGGCGATCTCGATGATCACGTGCCGATCCGGCTCCAGGCCGGTCATCTCCAGGTCGAGCCAGACGAGGTTCAGCGGATCGATTGCCATGCCGTGAGCCTACGCGTCTCCCCGCCCCGCCGTCATCAGGCGCTCGGATGAGAGGGGACGATGCGGCCCCCCTGCGGTACCGTGGACTGATGAAAAACTTGGTGGTCGGGAGACTCGCCGGGACGGGCCGGGCGGCCATGCTGGTGTGGGCGCTGATGGCGCTCGCGCTGCTGGCGGGGTGCAACCGCGCCCCCTCCACGCCCGCCGAAACGGCGACCGAACAGGCCGCGGGCGCGAAGCCGGTGGCGAAAGCGGGACAGGAGGGCCGTGTGGCCAAGGCAGGGGACAAGGTGTCCGTGCATTACACGGGCACGCTGGACGACGGTAAGCAGTTCGACTCCTCGAAGGGGCGCGAACCGCTGCAGTTCACCGTGGGCGCCGGCGACGTGATCGCCGGCTTCGACCAGGCCGTCACCGGCCTCAAGGTCGGCGAGAGCCGCAAGGTGCACATCGAGCCGAAGGACGCCTACGGCGAGCGGCGCGAGGACCTCGTGGTGACCGTCCCGGCCGCGCAGGCCCCGCAGGGCCTGCAGGTCGGCTCGAGGGTGTCGCTGGGCGGCCGCCCCGCCACCGTCACCAAGATCACCGCGGACGGCGTCACCGTGGACGCGAACCACGAGCTCGCCGGCAAGGCGCTGAACTTTGAGGTCCAGCTCGTCTCCATCGACTCGTAGCGTCGAGGCTCGGCCAGCACGCAGAAGGGGCTCCCGCGAGGGAGCCCCTTCTCATTTGCGTGTGTTCGAGGAAGTCGAGGCGGCTAGAGCGGCAGTGCGGCGTCCTCGACGCCCTGTGCGCGGTAGACGTTGCGCACGGCTTCCTTCAGCTGGTCCTCGTTCGCGAACTTCCCCTCGGGGAGCAGGGAGAGCACGTAGCCGACCTCGCGGTCGATGCCGCCCTTGTCGCGCCCGCGGTTGAAGACGGCGGCGCGAGAGATCGGGTAGGTGAACCCCTTGAACGCGGCTTCGTAGTCGCCCTTGGCAGCGTGTGGCTTCACGGTCGGTACCTCCGAGCGCATCCTACCGAGATCGCCGGATACGCGCGCGTCTGCCGTCTTCCGCGATCCGCTCAGTAAGACATAACATTGAGTCGGAGGTCCAGGTGAGCATCGAAGCGGAACGCTGGCAGGATCGCATCGAGGTCGTACAGGCCGACATCGTGACGCTGCAGGTGGACGCGGTGGTGAACGCGGCGAACGCCTCGTTGCTGGGCGGGGGCGGCGTGGACGGCGCGATCCACCGCGCCGCGGGGCCACGGCTGCTGGCGGAGTGCCGCCTGCTGGGGGGCTGCGAGCCCGGCGAGGCGAAGGTGACCGCCGGGTACGACCTGCCCGCGCGGTGGGTGATCCACACCGTCGGCCCCATCTGGAACGGCGGCCGCCGAGGCGAGGACGTGACGCTCGCCTCGTGCTATCGGCACTCGCTCATGCACGCACGGGCGCTGGGCGCGGAAAGCGTCGCGTTCCCCTCGATCGCCACGGGGGCGTACGGATTCCCGCTGGAGCGCGCGCTGCCGATCGTGCTGCGCGAGGTGCGCGGCCACCTGGCCGTGGAGGCGCTCCCGCGCCGTGTGGTGTTCGCGTGCTTCGACGCCGGAACCTACGAGGCGTACCGGACGGCGTTGGGCGCCCCCGGGGACGCAGCGGTCAGGTAGACTGACGGTTCACAGGGGGAGGGACCACCTATGCCGCTTTACGAGTACTACTGCGCTGACTGCAACGGCGTCTTCGAGCTGCTGCGCCCCGCGAAGCAGGCGTCGATGGATCAGCCGTGCCCCGAGTGCGACGAGGACGCGAAGCGCATCGTCTCGCGCGAATTCGCGATGTTCACGTACCGCGATGGGTACCCGCGCCGGATCCCGGACGATGGGTCGTTCTACCACTTCGGCAAGCGCGTATCCGCGCCGATCTCCGGGCCGAGCGACGGTTTCAGCCACCCGGAGCTCAACCCGCCCGAGCCGACCGAGCGCCCGAGCATCGAGGACATCGAGACCTACGAGCTCCTGCAGGAGGCGAAGAAGCACGTCGACCCGGAGATCCGCGCGCGCGTGATCGATGACACCGTCCGCAAGGAGCAGGACATCAAGAAGCGCATGGCGACTACCCGCGGCTCCCGCACGGAGGAACGCGCGAAGCAGACCGCGTTCAAGGCCGAGCGCGAGATGGCCAAGAAGAAGCTCAACAACGACTAGCCCCCTCGGGCGGCGCTCCCGCCTCGGCAGTGCTGATGCAGACGTGAAGCCCCGCCGAAAGGCGGGGCTTTCTGCTGTCGGGCGGGGGTATACTCGGCGCGCCCAAGACAGCACGCACCGGTGCACCTGCGCTCGGCAGAGCCGCCTGATGGTGGCTCGCCCGCACACGCACCGCAGAAGGGGACTCTCATGGAATACCGCTACCTCGGCCGCTCCGGCCTGCAGGTCTCGATCGTCGGCATCGGCACGAACAACTTCGGTGGCCGCATGGACGCGGACGCCACGAAGCTCGTGGTGAACGAGGCCCTCGACCTCGGCATCAACCTCTTCGACGAGGCGGACGTCTACGGCGGCCGCGGCAAGTCGGAGGAGTTCTTCGGCGCAGCGCTGAAGGGCCGCCGCCACGAGGCCGTGATTGCCACGAAGTTCGGCAACCCCATGGGCGACGGGCCCATGCGCTCCGGCGGATCGCGCCGCTACATCATGCAGGCCGTCGAGGACTCGCTGCGCCGTCTCCAGACGGACTACATCGACCTGTACCAGATGCACCGCCCGGACCCCCGCACGCCGATCGACGAGACGCTGCGCGCGCTGGACGACCTGGTGTCGTCCGGCAAGGTGCGCTACATCGGCTCCTCGAACTACGCCGGCTGGCAGCTCGCGGAGGCGGAGCTCACCTCGCGCGCGAGCCACTTCGTCTCGTTCGTGTCCTCGCAGGTGGAGTACAGCCTGCTGAACCGCGACGTGGAGAAGGAGCACATCCCGGCGGTCCAGCGCTACGGGCAGAGCCTGCTCCCGTACTACCCGCTGGCCAGCGGCATGCTCACCGGCAAGTACCGCCCGGGCCAGGAGGCCCCCGCCGGCACGCGCCTCGCCGCGCCGGGCATGCAGACCGACAAGTTCTTCACCGAGCGCAACCTCGACATCGCGCAGAAGCTCGATGAGTTCGCGACGGCGCACGGCCACACGCTGCTGGAACTCGCGTTCTCGTGGCTCGCCACGAAGCCGTACGTCGCCAGTGTGATCGCCGGTGCGACGAAGCCCGAGCAGGTGCGCGCGAACGCCGCTGCCGCCGAGTGGCGCCTCACCGCCGAGGAGATGAAGGAAGTCGACGAGATCACGAAGGCCTAGCTGCCTTCCTCGAACGAGCCGTCAGCGCATCGCGGACGTCGCACAGGGGCAGCCGATCCGGCTGCCCCTGTTGCGTGCCGGGGTCGGTTGCGGTCTCGCCAGCGCAGCCCGCTATCCTGCGATGTGACCACCCCTCGTCGTACCGAGAGGACGCACCTCGATGGCCTTCACGCTTCGCCCCAACCTGTGGTTCGACGACAACGCCGAGGAAGCCGCCCGCTTCTACACGTCGGTCTTCAAGGACTCGCGGATGGGCGGAGTGACGCGCTTCACGGAGGTCGGCCGGGAGCAGCACGGACACGAGCCCGGTTCGGTGATGACCGTGGAGTTCGAACTCCTCGGCCAGTCGTTCATCGGACTCAACGGTGGCCCGCTGTTCAAGTTCACCGAGGCGATCTCATTCGAGATCCCCTGCGACGATCAGTCGGAGATCGACTACTACTGGGACCGCCTGTCCGAGGGCGGTGACCCGGATGCGCAGGCCTGCGGCTGGCTGAAGGACAAGTTCGGCGTCTCGTGGCAGGTCGTGCCGCGCGGCTGGGAGGCAATGCTGAACGACCCCGACCCGGAGAAGGTCGCGCGGGCCACCGCGGCGATGTTCCAGATGAAGAAGCTGGATATCGCGGAGTTGCAGCGCGCCTTCGACGGGAAGTAGTCGCTAGAACCGCAGCTTGAACCCGTGCAGCGCGAGCGACTCCCGCGCGAGGTCCTCGCGGAACGCGGGGTGCGCGATGTCGAGGAGCGCCTGCGCGCGTTCGCGCGCGGAGCGCCCGTGCAGGGCGGCGACGCCGAACTCCGTCACCACGAAGTAGACGTCACCGCGCGTCGTCACCACGCCCGCGCCCGGCGCGAGCTGCGACACCAGCCTCGAACGTGTCCCGCCGAGCGCTGTCGAGGGCAGTGCGATGATCGGGCGACCACGCGGCGCACGCGCGGCGCCCCGGATGAAATCGATCTGCCCGCCGATGCCGCTCCAGAACTGCGGGCCGATCGAGTCAGCACAGACCTGGCCGGTCAGGTCGACCTCGATCGCGGAGTTCACCGCGACCATCTCCTCGTGCGCCGCGATCACACGCGGGTCGTTCGTGTAGGACGAGTCGTACATCTCGACGCTGGGGTTGCGGTCGACGAAGCGGTACAGCCGCTCCGTCCCCAGCACGAACGACGACACGATCACGCCCGGGTGCATGCGCTTCCGCGCGCCCGTGATCACACCTGCCTCGACGAGGTCCACCACGCCGTCCGCGAACATCTCCGTGTGCACGCCCAGGTCGCGATGCCCGCTGAGGCACGTCAGCACGGCCTCCGGGATCGCGCCGATGCCGATCTGCAGCGTTGCGCCGTCTTCGACGAGGCTCGCGACGTGCGCACCGATCGCGCGCTGCTCGTCCGTGATCGGCGTGCGAGGCACCTCGTGCAGTGGCCGGTCGGTCTCCACCCACGCGTCGATCGCGTCGAGGGCGATCGTGGACGCGCCGTGGGTGAACGGCATGCGCGCGTTGACCTCCGCGACTACGTAGCGGGCTGCCGCCGCCGCGGGACGCGCGACATCGACCGCCACGCCGAGGCTGCACAGGCCGTCCTCGTTGGGCGGGGACACCTGCAGCAGCGCCACGTCCAGCGGCAGCGTGCCGTCCGCGAACAGCGCGGGCACGTCATGCAGGAAGACCGGGGTGAAGTCCGCGCGGCCGCTGTTCACCGCCTCCCGGACGTTCGCGCTGATGAACAGCGCGTTGTGGCGGATGTGCCCCGCCATTGCGGGTGCGACGTGTGGCGCCGGGCCTTCGAGGTGCAGCGACACCGTCTCGATGTCGCGCAGATCTGCAGCACGCGCCACGAGGCCCTCGATCAGCGGGGTAGGCGTCGCCGCGCCACCGTGCAGGTACACGCGCATGCCGTCGCGCAGCGGCGCCAGCGCCGTTTCCACGGACATCACGCGTCGCGCGTCGGTCACTGGTAGATCAGGTAGTCGGGCGGGTGCCGCAGAGCCATCACCTGCGCGGGCGTGAGCAGGGGCACGTCCCAGTGATAGAAGAGCTTGAACGCCGCGTACTCGGAGTAGGGGGCCAGCGCGAAGGCGTTGTAGCCGTCCAGCTTCTGTCCCGGCGGGCCCCAGCCGTCCATGTCGATCACCACGTCCACGCCCTCGATGCGGTCGATGCGCTCGGGCTCGAACAGCATGTCGGTGCGGAACTGGTGCAGCACCAGCACCTTCGAGGTCGTCGCGGCCCGCACCGACAGGTCGAGGAGGTAGCGCTGCACCGCGTTCACCTCGGTCGATGTGAGGAAGCCGATCGCCTCGCCCGGCGCCCAACCCTTGGCGCGCGTCGCGAACTCCGGGTCGAGGGCCACGTGGACGTGCGCCTCGCGCAGCAGTGGTTCGAGGCGCTGTACCTCGGCCACGGGGTCGGCCCAGCCGACCTGCACGTCGAGGAACAGCAGCTGCCCGTGCGCGCGCGTCACCTCGACCCACGGGCGGATCTCAGTGAGCGTCATCCGCCCCAGATACGTGCCGTCCCACCCCGCATCCGCCTGCGCGACCGAGACGATGAGGTGCAGCGCGCCGATGTCGCGCGTGTCGCGCCCCGCCGCCACGTCGAGCGCCTGGTACTGCCGCACGAGGTCATCAACGGCGGTGGCGGCGGCCTCGGCGGAGGGGTAGGTGCCCAGCGCGCCCATCGTCGGCACGCCCGGGTGGCCGTAGATGGAGACAACGCGCGTCTTCGCGAACACGGACGCGCGCAGCGGCGCGAGACTCAGGTCGAGCTCCGCGGTCGCGGCGATCGTGTAGGTGCCGCCCGGCTCGAAGGTCCGCAGCGTTGCGAATGGCCCGTCACCCCTCGATGACCACGAGCGCCACGCGCCGGTGGTTGCATCGCGTTGCCAGACCGTCAGGTAGTCGAGCGGGCGGGCCTCGGCGCGGGGCGGCGCGCCCCGGAACGCGAGGCGCGGCGCCGCGAGGACCGCCTCGATCGGCGCGAGGTCGTTGACCCACGTCAGGGTGGTGGTGGCGGCGGCCAGTCGCACCCCGCAGGCGGGCACGGCGGCGTCGGTTGCCCCGTTGCCCGTGCAGACAGCGGGAGCGGTCGCCGTCGCGTCCGGCTCCGCTGCGGTCGTGGGGCGCACGAGGGCGACCGCGGCGAATGCGGCAAGCATGACGGACGCGAACGCGAGGCTGAGTCGGTGCATTGCTGCTCCAGTGGACGATCCTGCTGGCCTATCGAGTGTACGTGGTGCGCCGCACGAATCCCGGGACGCCCTCGGCGCCCCGTTCGCCCGCCCGGTGCGCCTCGTCGAGGCGCCCTGTACCGTGCGAGGCATGACGCTCGCGCTTCGCAACCCCCACGCCGTCCTCGCCGCCTTCCAGTCGCGCCCTGCGGACGTGTTCAGCGTGCGCCTGCCCGGTGGCCGCGCCCCCGGTGGCTGGGAGCGCGTCGCGGCAGCGGCGAAGCAGTGGGACACCCCGATCGTGGAGAGCGAGCGCGCGGATCCGCGTCGCCGCGAACGCGAGGGGGGCCGGGCTGGGCCGGAGGCCTCCGTGAAGGAGCGCGCCCCGATTGCCCTCGACGCCCTGTACCGGCACGAGGGCACCTCGGGCGGCCTGTGGCTCGCGCTCGACTCGCTGCAGGACCCCCACAACGTTGGCTCGATCTTCCGCAGCGCGGCGTTCTTTGGCGTGCGCGGGATCGTGATGACCTCGGACCGTGCCGCCCCGCTCTCCGCCGTCGTCTACGACGTGGCGAGTGGCGGCGTAGAGGCGGTGCCGTTCGCCGTGGAGACCAACCTGCGTCGCGCCCTGGAGGCGGCGAAGGCGGCGGGCCTGTGGATCCTCGGCTCCTCCGAGCACGCGACGAAGAACATCGAGGACATTCCGCGCGACCGCCCGTGGCTGCTGGTGCTGGGCAACGAGGAGGAGGGCCTGCGCCGCCTCACGCTCGAGACCTGCGACGAGGTCTGCCAGATCGCCCCGAAGGCCGAGGACGTGACCTCGCTCAACGTCTCCGTTGCCGCGGGCATCCTCATCGCCACGCTGTCGCGCTAGCCGCGCCCCTCGATGTAGGCGCCGAGGAAGTCGGCGGCCCACGTCGCGAAGTCACCCGCCGCGTCGCCCAGCGCGACGATCTGCTCATCCGCCAGCGTCATGCGCGTCACCAGGTTCTCGCCGGCTGGCGTGGAGTTGGTGAGCAGCAGGGTGCCCGACGGCCCGCCACCGAGGACAGCGACCACGGGCGGCCCCGGCTCGTAGACCCGCAGAGGCACCTCGAACCGCGCGAGGCCATCGAAGGCACACAACTCCTGTGCGCTCTGCAGCGCGCTGTCGTCGATCGCCATCGCACGCAGCAACGCGGCGGGATGCTCTGCACGCGCGGCCTCGGCGACCGCGTCGGCGAAGTGCAGCCACGCCTCCGCCCCGGGCAGGGGGTCGACCAGCCGTCGTGCCACGGGCATCGAGCGATCCGACAGCGCGCCCCACACCGCCGCAAGGCGGCGCGCAGCCTCGACGGCCTCCTGCACGAGTAGCGCCGTGAGGGCGCCGCGATACGTCGCGTCTGTCAGGAAGATCCCCGTCAGCACGTTGTCTGCGACCACCTGCGGCTTGCGCAGCGCCGTGGCCGCATATGCGTGCAGAAACTCGGTCTCATTGAGATTGCCGGGCAATATCGAACGGTCATTCATCCGTCGAACCTCTGTTGTCGCGGGCCGTGCAGGCAGGGTAGTCGCGGACGCGCGCGCGAGCACAGCGGGGCAGTCTTCGCCCTATGATGCGTCTCCAGATGGGAGCTTCACGTATGCACAGGGCGTCTCGGATCGTTCTCGGTGCGCTGCTGGTCGGCAGCATCGTCCTCCTCGGCTGCACCGGCCGGCCGACACCGGCGATCACGGGCGCGGGTGCGGATCTCGCGGCGGAGCAGAGCGTCCGGCTGAACCTCAGCGGGGAGCCGGGAACCCTCGACCCGTCGCGCGCGTCATTTGCCACCGAGATCACCGTGATCGATCAGCTCTTCCGCGGCCCGCTGAAGTTCGACGCGAACCTCAAACTCGTCCCCGACATGGCCGTCGAGGTGCCCACCCGCGACAACAAGGGCGTGTCCGAGGACGGTCTGACCTACACCATCCGCCCGCGAACGCGAGGCGCTGCTGCCGCGCCTGCACCCCCTGGGGTACTTCGTGCGCGGCGCGGAGTTCGACGCGGCGATCGTGGAGGCCGAGGCGTGGTGGAAGCGCTACGTCGAGGCGTACGGGGCGCACTGTCGGCGCCTCTCTGCGATGGCGGCGGTGTTGCCCTCTGAACTGCTCGCGGCGATCACCGTCGCCGAGCTGCTGCGCTCGCTCAACAAGAGCCCACGCCGAGGCACCCCGGTCGGGGAAGAGGCGCTCGACCGCCTGAAGGCCGCCGTCGATGAGATCCGCGGCATCGAGCCGGCGCCCGCGCTGGAGTATCCCGTACCGGGCATCGTGCTGGGGCGCGTGCCGGCGGCGTTCGCTGAGGCCCGCCTCGCTGCGGCCGCCGTGCTGGCCGCCGTCGATGTTCACCGCCGCCGCGCCTCGATGTAGCTCGCGACCTCGATCGGAGCGCCGGACACAGAGAGGGCGCGCATCCCTCGACGGAAGTGCGCGCCCTCGCGTTCAGGCGGGCCGGCCGGAGCCGGCGAGTCTTACTTCAGCGACTTGATGTAGGCGACGATCTGGTCGATCTGCTCCGGCTTCAGGGTGGAGCCGAAGGTCGCGGGCATCACGTTCGGGCCGAAGCCCTTCGCGATCTTCGCGTTCGGGTTGGCGATCGACTCCTTGAGGTAGGCCTCGTCCGCCTTCACCGGGCCGCCGCTGGCGAGCTCGCGGTTGGAGTCGAACAGACCCTTCCACGTCGGGCCGACGCCGGCCTTGCCGTCGATCGAGTGGCACGCCGCGCAGCCGTTCGCCGTCGCGACCGTCTGACCGAGCTTCGCGGGGTCGTTCGCGGCCGCCGCGCCGCCGGCCGGAGCCGCCTTCGCAGGGGCAGCCTCGCCGGGCTTGAAGCCGTGCTCCATGGCCATGGACATCTGCGCTTCGTCGCGGCGGTGGCGGGCCGCCTCGCCGTTCACGGTGCAACCCGCGAATACGCTCACACCAAGCACGAGGAGCCCGAGCAGGGCCGCGCGCCGGATCGTCAACATCTGCATGCTCTCCTCCGCGAACGGTGTGCGGGCGCGCCTCATGGCAGCACCAAGCGTGACACAGGGTAGCCGAGCCCGACGCTACAATCCCGCGCCGTCGCCGTCCAGCGTTCAGCCGAGGTTGAACGTGACCAGCTGCTGGGCGGTGGGCTCCGCACAGCAGAACCACGACTCCGTCAGGCCCGGCACCAGCGGCCCGTCGAGGACGGGCACGGCGTCGGGGCGGACGCGTCCGGCGGCGGCATAGGCCGCCTCCCGCACGTGGGCGAAGGTGATCGCGGCATCCTCGACCTGCGAGGCCGCCGCGCAGGCGTCGTCGCCGCAGTCGCAGCCCGCGGCGCCCGCCGGGTCGGCTGCAGCCTCTACCAGCGCGCCCAGCTCCGCCTGCAGGGCGTCCACACGAGGATCCTCGGCGCGCCAGGTGTACGTCAGCCCTTCCCGGTCGAACGGGCCCAGGCGCCGCTCGGACTGGAGGCGCGCGACCAGCGGTGAGCCGGGCGGTAGCAGCAGGCGGAGCCCGAACTGCACCGGCTGGACATGGCGTTCAAGTCCGTGCTCGGCGATGAAGTCGAGCATCGCGATCACGTCGTCCATCGAGGTCCACGGGGTGAACGCGACCCACGTCGGACGCACGGGCAGCCCGGCGGCCCGCGCCGCGGCGAGCGCGCGCACCATGTCCGCGCGCGTATGCCCCTTCGCCAGCGTCGCGAGGATGGTGTCGTTGCATGACTCGAACGCCGAGGTCACGAAGATGCAGCCCGTCTCGCGCAGGCGCGGCAGCAGGGCGGCGTGCTCGATCAGGTGCTCCACCTTGATCGTCGCGTCGTAGGTGACCTCCGGCCAGCGCTCGTGCAGCGCCTCCACCAGCGTGATGGCGTGCGGGACGGCGTTGAGGAAGTCCGGGTCGCCGAACGTGATGTGCCGCGCTCCCGCGTGCACCTGCTGGGCGATGTCACCGAGGACGGTGTCGCGCTGGACGATGCGGAGCGCGCCGCCGTAGACCGGCGTGATCGGGCAATGGGTACACGCGTGGGCGCAGCCGCGCGTCGCCTCCACGTAGCCCGCCGGGTGCTCACCGTCGGCGCGGCGCACCTTCGCGTACCGATCGAGAACGGGCAGGCCGCGGCGGTCGGGGACGGGGTACTGCTGGCGGATGAGTAGCGGCGACGCTCCCGCGCCCGGGACGACACCGTTCGGCGTGCGCCCGGCGACACGATCAGCGAGCGCCAGCAGGCCGCCCTCGTACTCCCCGCCGATGACGAGGTCGGCGCGGTCGGGGCCCGTCAGCTCCGCGTGCAGTGGCGAGGCGTACATGCCGTAACAGGCGATCGTGACGCCGGGGACGGCGCGGCGGACGGCGCGGGCGAACTCCAGGCCGATGCGCGCGGCCGTGTGCATGGGAATCGAGATCGCAACGAGATTCACGTCCCGCAGTACGCCCGGCGTCGCGGTGTCGACGGCGAGATCCAGCGTGCGCACCTCGTGCCCCGCGGCGCGGAGCGCGGCGGCGGGTGCAGCGAGACCGATCGGCTGGTGCCCCAACTCGTACGTGGAGACCAGCAGCACCCGCGCACCGTCCGTCGCGGTCGCGGGCACGGAGAGGCGTCCGGGGAGCGGGCCGAGGTTGAGGGTCAGCGGTTTGAGCACGGCGCCTCCGGCACGATCGTTGACCTCGATCGTACCGCTGCCGCATCCCCGCCGGGGTCGCGCGCTAGTGCAGGCGCTGGTTGTTCCGCATCGCGGTGACGCCGAAGATCACCGCCAGCGCGGCCGCGAAGAGGGTCGTGAGAATGACCGCCGCGACGACTTCCACCGAAGGCCTCCGGATCGCGGCGAATCAGCCGCATCGCCCTGATGACAGCCTCATCCTAGCGATTCCGCATTTGCATTGCATTGGCGTAATCGCCCGATTCTGGTCGGTGTTCCCCGCATCTCTCAACGTTCGGGCGAGGCGTCCACGCTCGCACGGACTGCCTGACAGCCGCGTCACTCGGCCTCGCCCCGGCACTCCGCTACGATGGGCACGCTGCAGGGAGGATCCGATGCGACTGCTGGTAGCGTTCGATGGCTCCGAGGGCGCGCGCGCCGCATTGCGTGAGGCGACCTCGATCGCGCGGGAGACCGGCGCGTCCGTGGTCTTGCTGCAGGTGCTGAACCCGCTCCTCGACGCGGCGGACGTCCTCGCGCCCTCGACCGAGGCGGCGATGGTCACCGTGTCCGCACGCACGCAGGCGGCGCTCGAGGCGGAAGCCTCGGCGACCTCGCTCCCCGCCGGTCGCGTGGAGTGCGTGGTGGCGATCGCCGGACGGGGCGAGGACGACGCCGAGGTCATCGAGCGCGAGGCCGCAGCGCGCGGCGCGACGATGATCGTGATCAGCAGCCGCCGCGCGGCCAGCGTCGTGGGTGCGGTCCTCGGCAGCGTCACGGATCACGTGATCCGGAACGCGCCGTGCCCGGTACTCGTCGTCCGCGAGTAGCCCTCGTCTCCGGTTGACATGCAGCAGGGGCACCCGATCGGGTGCCCCTGCTGCATGACGCCGTTGCGCGCGGCGGGCGGGCTAGTGATGGCCCTCGGACGGTTGCACGGCGTCGGCTTCCGGTGTGTTGTTCAACGTGGCCTTGAAGCTGCGGAGGATCGCGGGGATCTCTGACCGTTGCCAGACCACGATTCCCGCGGCGAGCACGAGATACACGCCGGAGAGGAACAGGCGCACCTCCGTGCTCGGCAGGAAGAACGTCAGCGAGAACAGCGCGAGGAGCGCTCCCGCTTCCATTAGGCTCAGCGACAGGCTGAGGACGACCGCGACGGCGAACATCGTCTGCGCCGCCGTGAGGAGCACCTCCTCGGTCTGCCGAGCGTCCAGGTGCAGGCCGCCGAAGCCGCCGGAGGAGATCGCGTACACGATCGGCAGGCCGCCGATGAGCAACGTCCACTGGTTCACCTTCGAGGACAGCAGTGCGCCCATGCCCACGCCCGCACGGCCGCGGTAGGCGAGGATGCCCGCGACGAGGAACTCCGGTGACTCGGACGCCAGCGGGGCGAGCCACTGCACCAGCACGAACTCATCGATGCCGAGTTGCGTGCCGCTGTGGATCAAGCCCTCCGCGAACGGCTCGGCCGAGGCGAGGATCGCGAGCGCCGCGTACACGAACATGCCGAACAGCGTGACCCGCCGCTGCGTGCGCGGGAGCGCGCCAATGAGCCGTGCGGGGCCGACGAGCTCAGGCTCCTCGGACGGGACGCGTGCGACCAGCCACATGTAGACGATGAAGGCCGCAGTCAGCACGACGGCGTCGTACAGCTGGATGCTCCCCTTGAACGGGATGTGCAGGCAGTAGATCGCCACCGCGGCGAGGGACACAACTTCGATCGCGTAGCTGCGCTCCAGCACCAGCGCCTTCGCACCGGTCCGCGCCCAGAGGATGAACACCAGCATTGGCCACGCCGCGCCGATGAGCAGCCGGTTGCCGCCGGTCATGTTGGCCACGGCGTACTGCGCGAACACCGGGTCCTGCCCGGCCTTCCACGCGAACGTCATGTCCACGGCGTACTCGGGCAGGACGGCAATCAGTGCCACGAACGCGACGGCCAAGCCCTGCGTGATTTCCATCTCGGCGGCCTCGGCCGCCCAGCTCAGCAGGAACGCCGAGGCGATGATCGAGAGGCCGAAGAGAGCGGTGTCCGGGACGGTGCCCAGGTGCGTGCCCGACAGCCGCAGGACGATACCCGGCGATGCGAGCACGCACATCAGGACAATCATGACTCGGTTCGAGTTCACGAGGCTGTGCACCCTTCTTCGGCGCTGGGTCGACGTGGCGAGGCGTCAGCGTGTCGTCCGCCCGCGGGAGGCGCAACCGCGCCGCCCCGTACGCTATCCGATCCGGGGTGTTGTCCGCTCCCCCGCCTCGCCTCCACCGCTACCCGCGCGCGATCTCGGCGACGGTGGCGCCTGTGAGCCGCACGAGGTCGGCCGGGGCCAGCGCGATCTCTGCGCCTCGGCGGCCAGCACTGACATAGATCGTGTCGTAGAGCAGTGCGGACTCGTCGAGGGCGCTCGCGAGCGGGCGCTTCTGGCCCAGCGGCGAGATGCCGCCCAGCACGTAGCCGGTGGCGCGCTCAGCCTCGGCGGGCGGGGCCATCTCGGCCTTGCGCGCGCCCAGCGTCGCCGCGAGCGCCTTCAGGTCGAGGCGCGCCGCCACCGGGACGATGCCCACGGCGAGCGTCTTCCCGTCCAGCTTCGCGACCAGTGTCTTGAAGACCACGCCGGGGTCGAGGTGGAGCGCCTCGGCGGCTTCGACTCCGTAGGCCTCGGCGGCGGGGTCGTGCGTGTACTCGAGGATCTCGAACGCAACGCCCGCGGCTCGTGCCGCCTCCACGGCGGGCGTCATCGCGCGACCTTCTTTGCCCTTTGCCATGCGGGGACGATAGCGCGAGGCCGCGGCGGCGTGCATCCGCCCGGCCGGGCGCCGCGCGTCCATAGCCGAGGGCTGGGGTACCCTCGAACACCATGACGAGCGAGCAGCCCCTCCCTGCGGACGTGCCCGCGGACCGGTACACCCACGGTCACCACGCCTCCGTGGTCAGCCGCCATGCCCGCCGTACCGCGGAGCGTGAGGCGGCGTACCTGCTGCCGCACCTGCGGCCGGGGATGCGCCTGCTCGATGTCGGATGCGGCCCCGGCACCATCACCACCGGTCTCGCGCGCGCCGTCGCGCCGGGCGAGGTCGTCGGCATCGACGTCTCCGCCGAGGTGGTTGAGAGCGCACGCGTCCACGCGGCCGAGGTCGGCGCAACGAATGCGCGCTTCGAGACGGCCAACGTCTATGAGCTGCCGTACGAGACCGCGAGCTTCGACGTCGCGCACGCGCACCAGGTCATGCAGCACCTGACGAACCCGGTGGACGCGCTGCGCGAGATGCGCCGCGTCGTGCGGCCGGGCGGCCTCGTCGCGGTGCGCGATGCCGACTACGCCACCATGACGGCGTGGCCACGGCAGGAGAGCATCGACCGCTGGCTCGAGGTGTACCACGCGGTCGCGGCGCGCAACGGCGCGGACCCGGACGCCGGTCGCCGCCTCCGGTCGTGGGCGAACGAGGCGGGGCTGGTCGACCTCGAGGTCACGGGCGTTGTCGAACTGATGGCGCAGCCGGACGAGGCCGCAGACTGGGCGCGCTCGTGGGCGGAGCGGGCGCTGCACTCCAACTTCAAGCCGCAGGCGATCGAGTACGGCATCGCGACTGCCGAGGAGATCGACGCGATCTCCGCCGGCTGGCGCACGTGGGCGGACAGCCCGGAGGCGTTCTTCATGTTCGTCCACATCGAATGCATCGGACGGGTCTCGTGACGAAGGCCCAGTCCCGCTGGCTGATGGTGATCACGGCGCTCGGCACGCTGGTCGTCGCCGTCATCGTGTCGATCCTCGTGGCGTACGTCGCCGCGGACGCAGCGCTGCGCCCGGACCCGCCCAAGAACACGCCGTACCTCGACCAGTTCCCCTTCCCGGTCGAGGAAGTCGAGTTCCAGGCGCGCGATAAGACGGAACTGGCAGGCTGGTTCCTCGCCGCCGCGCCGCCGCAGGGCGAGCAACCGAGCACCGCGCCGCTGCCCACGGTGCTCCTGATGCACGGCTACGGCGGCACCCGTGACGTGATGCTGCCCTACGCCGACTTCCTGTCGAAGGCCGGCTTCCACGTCTTCTTCTTCGACGCGCGCGGCGTGGGCCACTCCGCGAAGGTCGAGGTGACCTTTGGCGAGCGCGAGAAGCAGGACGTCCTGGGCGCGCTCGACTACCTGAGCAAGCGCCCCGAGGTCGACCAGTCGCGTATCGCGATCATGGGCGTCGAGCTGGGCGGTTCGGTTGGCATCATGGCCGCCGCCGAGGATCCGCGCGTCGCGTCGCTCGTGGTGGAGGCGCCGTACGCGTCGCTCGAGCTTGCGCTGCAGGATGCCCTCGACCGCGTCGTCTCCGTGCCGACGTTCCTGCGTCCGGCGACCACGTACTTCGTGAAGCGCCGCATCGCCGAGGACATCACCGACCGCGCCCCGATCGAGGCGGTCGCGAAGCTCAACGGCCGCCCGCTCTTCATCATCGAGGACAGCGAGGCCCGCACGGACCAGACGCGCGCGATCTTCAACGCCGCGGGGCAGCCGAAGTCGCTGTGGGTCGCGCACGGCGCTGCGCTCGGGGACGGACTCAAGGAGTTCCCCATCGAGTACGTGGCGAAGGTCGTGGAGTTCCTGCGCTCGAACGTGGGCGCGACCCCGCGGCGCTAGCCACTAGCCTCGACGAGCCGGGGAGCAGAGCGCGAGCATCGCCGTGCCCCACCCGGCCGCCCCGATTTCCGCGATGACGACGTAGGGCCACGGCGACAGGCCGGTCACGGCCCAGAAGAGCACGGCGACCACCACGGCGATCGTGCCCATCAGCACCGCCGCGATGCCCGTCTCCCGCAGCAGCCGTCGATCCGCGTCGCTCATGCCGGCAGCCTATCGCGCGGCAGATGTGCCGTGCGTTCCAGCCTGGATGCACCGGCGCACATCGAGCTCGAGGCAAAGGAAGAGCCCTCTTGTGGACAACCACAAGAGGGCTCTTCGCGCCGGGCAGGGCAACTCCGGCGGTCTGTGCGAGGGGGGCTAGGCCCTCGGTCCCTGCTGGCCGCGCTGGCCGGGGGCACCTGCGCCACCCGGGCCTCGGCCGTGCTCACCACCCGGGCCACCCGGGCCCTTGTGGTCGCCACCCGGGCCGCCCGGGCCCTTGTGGTCGCCGCCGAGCTGCGGCATGAACTGCTTCAGCACCTCGAACACCGGCTTGCCGGCGTCGATGTCGGCGAGGATCTGGTCGGCCTGCGCCTGCGTGATCGTGCCCTTGCTCACCATCTGGGCGAGGCGGGGCTGGATCATCGCCTTCATCTCGGTCGCGGTCGGCTTCGCAGGCTTGTTCGCCTCGAGGGCCGCCTTGAGCTGGTCGACGGTGACGTTCAACTTCGCGGCCAGCGCGGCCTCGAACTTGGCGCGCTGCGCCTCTCGCTCGGCGTCGGTGGTCGGCTTCGTGGCCGGCTTGGTCTCCTCGTGCGCGGCCTTGATCGCCGCCTCGAGCTTGTCAGGCGTCGTGTTCAGCGCCGTTGCGAGCTTCGCGATGCCGGGGCCCTCGGCACCGGGGCCGCGGTGCTCGCCCTTGCCGCCCGGCCCACCGGGGCCGTGCGCGGGCTTGTTCGCCTCGAGGGCGGCCTTGAGCGCGTCCACGGTGACGTTGAGCTTCGCTGCGAGCGCGGCCTCGTACTTGGCACGCTGCGCCTCGCGCTCGGCGTCCGTGGACGGCTTCGTCGCGGGCTTGGTCTCCTCGTGCGCGGCCTTGATGGCCGCCTTGAGGGCGTCCGGCGTGGTGTTGAGCGCCTTCGCGAGCGCCTCGAAGTTCGCGCCGCCGCCTCGCGGGCCGCGGTCGGCGGGCCCGGCGAAGTTCTCGCTTTCTCCGCCCTGCTGCTGCGCGTGGATCCCCGCCGCGGTGGCGAGGACGCTGTGCCCGGACGAGGTTGCCGCGAACGCCGCCGCGGGAATGGCCACGGTCCCCAGCACCGCTGCGGTGATGGCGCCGATCCGAAGGGCCTTGTTGTGTACTGGCACTGAGTTCGCTCCCTGGTGCTCGGTGGTCGAGCGGTGGTTTCGCACTCTTGAACGACCCGTTCGGGCACTGCGTTTGGGTCTGCGAGGCCTAAAGTTGCGCCAGTTTGTCTAAATGAGCGTCAACGAATTGTGATCCAGACTCGGATCACACCCGGACCAGCGGCGGGCCGACCGCGAGCGGCCGGGGTACGATGCGCGCAATGCTCGTCCGCGCCCGTGCCGGACGCCGCCTGTCGCACTGAAGGAGCCGCCCATGCACGCCGCCGTCCTGCGCTCTGCCCGGAGCCCCCTGGTCATCGAGGAACTCGCGCAGGAGGAGCCGCGTGCCGGCGAGGTGGCCGTGCGCATGGGCGCCGCCGGTGTCTGCGCCAGCGACGCACACGTGATCCACGGCACGGCCATCGTGCCGCTGCCCTGCGTGCTGGGCCACGAAGGCGCGGGGACTGTGGAGGCGGTCGGGCCGGGGGTCACCTCCGTGAAGCCGGGCGACCGCGTGATTCTCTCCTTCGTCTCCAACTGCGGGCACTGCAAGCAGTGCCGGAGCGGCAATCCGCAGCTCTGCGACACCAACGCGATCAGCGGCGCGCGCCAGTTCGACGGCACGACGCGCCTGCGCGACGCGAACGGTGGCGAAGTCTTCCAGATGTCGAAGATCGGCGTCTTCTCCGACCGCATCATCGCGCCCGCTCAGGCCTGCTACCCCATCCCTGCGGAGGTGCCAATGGAGGTGGCCGCGCTGATGGGCTGCTCCGTCCCGACCGGCTACGGCACGGTGGTGAACGCGCCGGGCGTGAAGCCCGGCATGACGGTCGCGGTTTTCGGGGTCGGCGGCGTGGGCCTGAACGCGGTGCAGGCGGCGCGGATCATGAACGCCTCGCGCATCATCGCGGTCGACATCTCCGAGTCGAAGCTGGAGTTCGCGACGCGCTTCGGCGCGACGGATCGGGTGGATGCCTCCGCCGGCGACCCGGTCGAGCAGATCCGCGACCTCACCGGCGGCGGCGTGGAGTTCGCGTTCGACACCTACGGCAGCATCGACACCACGCGGCAGGCGGTGGACGCGCTCGGGAAGAACGGGCTCGCCGTGGTGGCGGGCCTCGCGCCGGTGGGTGACCGCGCGCCGATCGACCTCGTGGACCTCGTCCGCCGCCAGAAGCGGATCATGGGTGCGTATTACGGCAGCGCGAGCCCCTACGAGACGTTCGGCACGATCGTGGAGCTGTACCTTCGCGGCGAGCTGAACTGCGACGACCTGGTGCAGCGCCGCTACAAGCTCGAGGAGATCAACGAGGGCTTCGATGCGCTCGACCGCGGCGAGAACGGCCGCGGCGTCATCGTCTTCTAGGCCCGCTCGCGGATCGCGGCGCCTCGATGCTCGCGTCGCTCGCCGGTCGGCTGCTGGTCGCCACGCCGCTGCTCGAAGACGCCAACTTCGCGCGGACGGTCGTCCTCATCTGCTCACACAACGAGGAGGGCGCGTACGGCCTGGTGCTGAACCGCCCCCTCGGTGAGCCGATCGCGCAACACCTGCCGGACTGGGGCACCCGCGCCGCCGAGCCGGCGGTGTTCTTTGCTGGCGGCCCGGTGCAGCGCCACATCGTCATGGGCCTCGGCCGTGACCGTTCGATCGTCGATGCCGGCTGGTGGACTCGCGTGACGCCGGACATCGGCCTCATCGACCTGCGCTACGCCCCGAACGAGATGCTCCGCGCCCGCCTCGATGTGATCGAGGAGGCTCGCCTGTTCGTCGGCTACGCGGGGTGGGGTAGCGGCCAGCTGGAGATGGAGATCGCGCAGGAAGCGTGGTTCGTCGTCGACTCTCGGCCCGGCGATGCGTTCGCGCTGCATCCCGAGACGATGTGGGTCGAGGTGCTCCGCCGCCAGCGAGGACGGCGGGCGCACCTTGCGCTGTTCGCCAACTATCCGCGCGACCTGCGCGTGAACTAGCGGCGGGCGCGCCCTACTCGACGATCACCTTGCGCAGCGGCTGCTCGCCGCGCTGCCAGCGCTCCAGCTCCTCGATGAACATCGCATCCGCCCGCGGCGCGTTGCCACGCGAGACGGCGGAGTCGTGCGGCGTGAGGATCACGTTCGGCAGATCCCACAGCGGCGAGTCAGCCGGCAGCGGCTCCTGCGCGAACACGTCGAGGTAGCCGCCCGCGAGGTGCCCGGAACGCACCGCATCCGCGAACGCGTCTGCGTCCATCACCGCACCGCGGCCGACGTTCAGCACGTGCGCCCCCTGCGGCAGCGCGGCGAGTGCCTTCGCGTCGATCATCCCGCGTGTCTGCGACGTGAGCGGCGCGGCGAGGATCAGCCAGTCGGTGCGCGGGAGCACTTCGCCCAGGCGGTCCGGGGACACCCACTCGTCCACGCCGTCCTCGAGGCCTGCCGGAGTGCGGCGCACGCCGATGAGGTGGACGCCCAGCGGGCGCATGAAGCGCGCGAGGTACCCGCCGATGGTGCCGAGGCCGACGATCGTCACGGTCTGCCCGCGCAGGTCACGCGGCTGCTCGTCGCGCATCGCCTGTCGCCACTCGTGCGCTTCCTGCGCCTCGGCGTACCAGGGGAGCCGCCGGGCGAGCGAGAGCAGCACGCCGAGGGTGGTGACGGCGATCGGCTCGGAGTTCGAGCCCGGCGAGTTGGAGACGGCGATCCCCTTCTCGATCAGCTCGGGGTAGATCGGGTCATCGGTGCCCACGCTGGAGACGTGGAGCCACTCGAAGTTCGGCGCGCGTCGCGCGGCGCCCAGGAGCCGCCGCCGCAGCGGCACCTCGGGCCGTCCGCCCATGTCGCCCGAGGCGAACCCGACGGTGATGCGCGCCATGTCTTCGTCCGACACGCGTTCGCCGTCGCCTTCCGGGATCGCCACGCATTCCAGCGGGCCGCGGGGGCCGGTGATCGCGCCGATGCGCTCGATGTCGGCGGCGTAGCGTTCGAGGAAGGCGCGGGAGGCGAGCAGAACCGTCACGGTGACTCCAGTGGTACGAGGTGCGTCCGGGAGGACGCGAGTGCTCCGCCGAGGATACCGGCGCCGTGTTACGCGCGCTCGCACTCCTGCTTCAGCGCCGCGGCCTCCATGGGCAGGAACTTCCGCGACACGCGAGCCACGATCCAGCCGAGGAAGAACGCGGTCGGCCCCTCGACGTCGATCGAGAGCGTGACGCGCGTTCCCGTCGCGCTCGGCTCCAGTACGTGCAGCGCCGTGACGTGCATGCCGAGCGGCCGCGTGTCCCATTCGTACACGCGCGGCGCCTCGAAGCGCGTCACGGTCCACGTGCCCGGCTGGTTGCCGGGCTGCTTCAGCCGTGCGCTCCATCCGATGCCCATCGGCTTCGGCGTCAGCACTTCCACCGCGTCGACCGTGGGGTTCCATTCCGGCCAGTGCGGGATGTCCACGGTGGTCTCCCACACGCGCTCCGGCGACGCCGCGATCTCCACGCTCTGCTCGATGTGCACGTCACACCCTGCCTTTCACGGCGTCTCACTGCCCATCTGCGCGGCAGACTGCCTCGGACGCGCCCCGGTGGTCAAGATCCGCGTCCGGCCGGTCGATGATGGACGCAGGGGGTGCCTCGTGCGCCCGGTTTGCGCGGGGGTGCATGGTGGCGAGGGGGACGCATGGTGGACGAACCGTCCGTGCACGTGAAGCGCGCCGCGGTGCCCACGGGGCCGATGCTGCCCGCTGCCCGCGCCGGAGCGCTCTCCATGATGCAGGACGACGAGGTGCGCATGGACGACCTCGCCGGGCTGATCCGCGCCGACCCCGGCCTGACGCTCGTGCTGCTGCGTGCGGCGAACTCCGCCGCCTCCGCGTCCCGTCGCCGCATCGAGGACACGCGTGACGCTCTCGTGCGCATCGGCCTGCAGGCGACGAAGCGCGTCGTAGCCGCGGCCGTCGTCGGCGAGGCGTTCAAGAACCTCGAGGACTGCGGCATCGACGAAGACGCGTTCTGGGCGCACTCGCTGGCCAGCGCCGTCATCTGCGAGTCCTCCGTTACCACGCACCGCCTGCGCCCGGTGGCGTTCTCCGCGGGGCTGCTGCACGACGTCGGCCGCCTCGTCCTCGGCGCGTCGATGCCGGACGTCTACGGATCGCTCCCCGACAAGGCGCGCAGCGAGGTGATGGTGCTCGGCGCCGAAGCGGCGATCTTCGGGGAGGACCACGCGAAAGCGGGTGGTCGTCTCCTCACGCTCTGGGGCGTATCGGACGAGATCGCCGCGACCGTGAGCCGCCACCACGAGCCGCCCTCTGGCGAGCTCGAGGAGGCGCTGCACCTCGCGCGCCGCGTGGTCGCGCAACTCGGCTACGACGACGGCCTCGGCTGCCGCTTCGACGGTGCGGCGGCGGCGCTCGCCGCGGTGCCGGTCGAGGCGCGGGAAGCGCGCGAGGAGATCGCGCATGCGGAGCCGCCGTCGCGACCCGAGCCGGTGGAGGTGGACGCGCAGCCGTATCTCAAGCCCGAGGCGACGAAGGCGCTGCGCGAGAAGGTCTCGTGGTACCAGGGCGCGCTGAAGGGCAGCGTCCGCTCCAGCCTCGACCTGTCGGCGTAGTCAGCGATGCCGGCGGTTAGCCCCGCGGCGCGCCGCGCTGCTTGAGGCGCCACGCGAGCGGGAGCAGCCCGGCCGCGATGGCGATCTTGATGGCATCGCCGATCAGGAACGGCGCGACGCCAAGCGCCCACACGCGGCCCCACCCGATCGCCGCGCCGCTGGGCAGCCGCACGTTCGCGAGGTGCGTGACCCCGCACATGTAGATGACGACGTTGCCGAGGATCATCGCCGCGACGACGAGGTACGGCTTGCGGTCCCAGCCATGCTCGGCCAGCTCACCCACGATCCAAGCCGCGGCGAGGAAGCCGATCAGGTAGCCGCCGGTCGCGCCTCGCAGGGCCGCCATGCCGAAGCCGCCGCTCTGGAAGATCGGCGCGCCGGCGATGCCCACCGCGAGGTAGGCGGCCACCGTGGTGCCGCCGAGGCGGCTGCCGTACGCGGCCGCGATCAGCAGCACGCCGAGGGTCTGTCCGGTGATCGGCACGGGCGAGCCGGGGATCGGGATGCGCACCTGCGCCGTGGCCGCGAGGAACGCGACGCCCAACGCCACCAGAAGCGTGGCCCACGAGGCCCGCGCGAGCGGCCGGGTGTCCGGAATGGCGATCAGCGTTCGGCCGAAGGTGGGAGTGAGCGACACGAGGCGCGGATCCTTCCAGTGCGGCCGGTCGGGCCTAGACCCCGCGGATCGGGCCGTGGCCCGAGTGCTCCGTGGTGGTTGGCTCCAGCGGCCGGTTCTCGGCCGTGACGCGGACGATGCGCGGGTGGTGGTCGGCGACATGCTCCGACTTGATCCACTCGAAGGCGAGGATAATCACCAGATCGCCGGGATGCACGAGGTGAGCGGCGGCGCCGTTGATGCAGACCTCGCCCGAGCCGGGGATGCCGCGGATCGCGTACGTCTCCAGCCGCGCGCCGTTGGTGACGTCCAGGACGTGCACCTGCTCCCACTCCTCGAT
This sequence comes from Chloroflexota bacterium, assembly GCA_947479915.1. Lineage (GTDB taxonomy): Bacteria > Chloroflexota > Dehalococcoidia > UBA2979 > UBA2979 > SHYQ01. Next base: position 1,121 of record CANKAU010000002.1, on the reverse strand, counting down.
GCCCGACAGGTCCATCAGCTCCGGGTCGAGGGTGATCGAACCCTCGTAGTTGAGGTCGGCGCCGGTCACCAGCGCGCGATGAATCTTGCCGCGCAGGACGGATCGCAGCACGGAGCGGTCGTCGGAAGGGGCGTCGGCCACGCGGGGCTCCTCGTGCTCACCGCGCCGAGTCCCGGCCGCTGGCGGTCCGGGCACTGCGCGAGAGTGGTGGTGGGTGTGCCGCCATGATGCCAGCGCCGCCGTAACGCGTCCACAAGCGTGTTGAGCGCCTCTCGATCACCCCGCCGTGCGCCGGGCAACCGGCGCCCAGCCCGCGAGGGCGCGACACGGCGCGGGGCGAGCGGCTATTCTGCCGCCGAACCACGAGCACCCACGACCCAGGAGCACCCATGCCTCGACTCGCGCCCCTCGACGCCGCCAACTTCACACCGGATCAGAAGCGCGTCGCGGACGCGATCATCGCCAGCCGCGGGCAGATCTCACTGTCGGGCGGGCCGTTCCTGCCGTGGATGCGCAGCCCGGAGCTCGCCGATCGCGCGCAGCACCTCGGTGACTTCTGCCGCTACCACAGCAGCCTGGAGCCCACGCTCAGCGAGTTCGCGATCATCGTCACGGCGAAGTTCTGGAAGTCGCAGTACGAGTTCTTCGCCCACGCCCGCATGGCGAAGGAGGCTGGCGTTCCGGAGGCGATCATCGAGGCCGTGCGCATCGGCGCCGAGCCGGCGCTGACCGACGAGCGTCAGAAGGCGATCTACGTGTTCGTGAACGAGTACCTGGAGACGCACCGCGTGTCGGACGCCACCTACGACCGCGCGAAGGCGGCGCTGGGCGAGAACGGCGTCGTCGACCTCGTCGGGATCGTCGGCTACTACTGCCTCGTCAGCATGACGCTCAACGTGTTCGAGGTCGCGCTGCCGGCGGGTGAGGCCGACCCGCTCCCGTAGCGCGGGCGTTCGCAGCCAGACGTGCAGAGGGGCGGCCGCAAGGCCGCCCCTCGCTGTCCTCGACGCGCCGAGGCGCCCGGGTTAGGCGCGGGCCGCCGGGTTGTTCGCGAAGCGAGAGGCGTCGTTCGCGGCGTAGCGCGCGACGATGTTGTCGCACTCGGAGGTCGCCTCGACCTT
>CANKAU010000001.1 GCA_947479915.1 Chloroflexota bacterium | reverse complement strand
GGTCCGCCGCTGGCGTGTGGCAGGAAGTCATAGACTTCGCGATCGCCATGTGTGTTGTGCACCTCGGCGAGCACGGCGCAAAGCGTGTCCGCCGCATCGTGGCAGAGATAGAAGGAAATGAGTGGCGGGCGGCAGGACGACACAGATCGCAGTACTGGCTGTATCTCGTGAATGGGGTTTTCAACAAATCGGCACAAATTCGCCGCGTTCAGGACCCCTTCGGATTTGCTGCAGCAGGTAACCTCACACTCGAAGTCGACCGGTACGTCGCCTACCTCTAGCACGGGTTCTGTCAGAACTCAGGGCTCGACGCCGATTTCGGCCAGGAACGTGAGAAGAAACAGCTCCAGAGCGCCGGTGCCACGAAGACCGGCTCAGGCGCCTTCTAGGCTTGGTCATGAGTTCTGACAGAACCATTATCGGCAAGCTGCGAGAGGCCGAGGTCGGCCTGGCGCAGGGCTGTGGCGTGTAGCATCGCGTGTAGCAACTCGGGGCGGTTTGCTGCGGTCTCTAGCGGTCATTGGTAGCCGAAACACCTTGTAAATACTGGCCTAGCGGCTCCCTGCCCACGCCTGGTGACGAGTTCAATTCTCCCCCGTCTCCACCAGAGCCAATACCCCCGCGCCGGGGTCTTCATCAGGCGCGAGCAGCACCGTCGAGCAATCGGCGGTGTTTTGCATTCCGGCACCCAGCGATGGCCGAAGGCCGGGCATCGGTACCAGCCCCGCGATCCGCTTCGACGGCACGTCGAGGTAGACAGGCTCCACGGCGCGCAGTTCGTCGCGCGCCCTGGGGGGACGCATGCGGTTCTCGCTGACGCGGTCCGAGGGCTCCCGCTATCGTCCGGCTTGGCAATCTCGAGGTGGACTTCGAGCGGCTCCTGGTTCGCGTCGACGGTCAGCGGATGCACCTCACCTATTTCCAGTTCCGTGCGCTCGGGCTTCTCGTGCGCAAGCGCAACAAGGCGGTCTCGCGCGAAGAGCTCTGCACAGAGCTGTGGGGCGAGCCGACGCCGGAGCGGAACCTGCGGCTCAACTCGCAGGTAAGCCGCCTGCGGCACCGCCTGGAGTCGGTGGCGATGTGGAGCATCGTCACGATCCCGCACTTCGGCTACATCCTGTCGAACGACTACTGGTAGCGCTTCACGAGTGAGGCGCCGCGCCGCGCGCTTCCTGCGTGAGGCGCTCCACGCAGCCCGGCTGGGCGCATCGCTACGCCTTCGCCACGTCCCGCTCCCCCTCGCGAGGGTGCTGCCACGTCGTATGACGCACGCTGTGTTTGCGGGTAGCCGCGAAGCGCGGCGCGCCGCCCGCGTGTTGCGATCGCGGCTCGCGAGCAGGACCAGCCATGCGCGTGCCCTCGCACGGCAGTTCGCACGCACCGAGTGCTCGCACGCGCGAATCGTTCCGCACGACGCAATACCTTCGCGGTAGACTGGGGCATAGCGGGCATAACTGCCCGAAGTCGGGTGGCCGCCCTTCCAAAGCGGCTGCCAGACTTTCCTGGTGCCACACAACACACCCACGGTCATCACTCGCAGCGTGCGATTCGGCGCCGCAGTCGCGCTCTCCGCGCTGCTGATGGCCGTCGCCGGCGCGCTGTTCGCGTACCGGGACGGTGCTGGGTCGACCGCTGACGTGGCGCTTGCATCCTCGGCCCCCGTCAGTCAGGTCGATGCCCCTGCGATGGCCATGAGCGCCGCGACGCCGATCGGCGGCGACGAGAGCGCGGTGTTCGAGGGCGAGCCCGCGCCCGAGGCTACCGTCGCGGCAGCCGTGGTGGTCGCGGCGGTCGTCCGACCGCCCACGCCGTCCGTCGCCCCTCCGCCGCCTGCCGTCGAGGTCGTCGTGCCGGAGCCGATGGTAATCGCCAGCCATGCGAGCCTGTACGACGCGGTGGCGGCGGCATTCCCCGACCAGGCCGATCGGGCCTATCGCATCGTGGTGTGCGAGTCGAGCGGGAACGCGCGCGCGAACACCGGAAACGGCTACTACGGCCTGTGGCAGTTCGACCTCGCGACATGGCGTTCAGTAGGCGGCGCCGGACTACCCAGCGAGGCGTCCGTCGGCGAGCAGGTCGCGCGGGCGCGCTCCCTGTACGAGCGCCGAGGCTGGTCGCCATGGGAGTGCGCGTCCTAGCGCTCGTCCCGGCAGCCGCTGGCGAGGAGTAGCCTTCACTCTTCCTTCCCTCGCCGACCGTTCGCGACGCTGTTCCGATGTGCGAAGATGCCGAGGCGAACGCGTGACTGGCCACCCCACAAGGAAGCGATGACCTCCGGCGCTCGTCGAGCCATCCTGGTCCCCTTTGTTGGTCTGTTCCTGCTCTGCGGCTGGGTCTACCTCTCGCTGGACCACAGGCAGGTGGCGGAGCTTGCCGCCCACGCCAGCTGGCGCTTGGTCGTGCTGGCCTCCCTCTGCTCGTTTGCCTCGTACATCTTCATCTGCTTCGCCCTGCTGCTGATCGGGCGCGCCCTGGGCCTCCGCAAGGCACCGGCGTGGCTCTTCCTCACGGTCACCTTCGTCTCGCTGACCCTGAACCACGTCGTTTCGCTGGGCGTTGCCGGCTATTCCGCGCGCGTGCTGCTGCTTCGGCGCGCCGGCGAGGCGCCCGGGACGGTGCTCGCCGCCTCGCTCCTGCACTCCTACCTGACCACGCTGATCATGGTGAGCCTGCTCCCGGTCGGGCTGGGCGTGATCGCGCTGTCCGCCACGGTGCACAGCGCAGGGACCGCCGCACTCGAGCTCGCCACCGTAGCGAGCACGTTGGCCGTGGTCGGCATGACGGTCGCGCTGGTGTCGCGGAAGGTCCGCCTCGCGGTGTTCCGCGTGATCGCGCGGCTCGGCGCGATGCTCCCGGGTCATATCGCCTCGGGCCTTGTCGGAGCGCTCGAGGATCTCGACATCGGTCTCGCGTCGACGGGTGGTTCGATCCGGGAGCGTCCGCTGGCCGCGCTGGCCCCGGTGCTCCTCACGATCCTGGACTGGATCGCGGTGCTGGCGTCGTTCTGGCTGTGCCTGGAGGCGGTCGGACAACCGGTGCCCGTGCGCGTGCTGATCGCCGGGTTCGCGGTGGGGATGAACGTGGGCGTGGTCTCGCTGGTACCCGGTGGCCTGGGCGTACAGGAAGGCTCGCAGGCGGGCGTGCTCGCGCTCTTCGGCGTGCCGTTCGGCCCGGCGCTGCTCGCGTCTGTGCTGTTCCGCTTCCTCTACTTCCTGATCCCGTTCCTCGTCTCGCTGCCGCTCTACTACCTCGTCCTGCGTCCGATCGCACCCACCGACGAGAACGATCTCGGTGCGGCTGTCCCGCACCACTAGCAGCCCGCGCGCCTGGATCAGCCCGAAGACACGAAGACGGCGGAGCATGCGCTCCGCCGTCTTCGATCGTTGCCAGCGAGGTACGCCGCTAGCGCGTCAGCGTCAGCGGGGTGGCCGCACCGAACCCGGTGCTGAAGGCCGAGCGGAACGCGTCGTTGATGAACGACGGGCCGCCCACGACCAGCAGCTTGAACGCGCCGGTGCTGTCCTGCGCCCACACCCCTGAGGCACCCGCAGCCTTCGCCGAAGCCTCGAGGTCGGCGACGGGGCCGCCCGAGAACACGGCGAGCGCCTGCCCGGCCGCGCCGAAGACCGGCGTGCCGAGGAACCGCGGCGTCGTCGGCGCAGCCGGTGCGGTCGGCGTGACGACCGGCGTGGGGGTGGCCGTGGGCACCGGCGTCGGCGCGGGCGTCGGCGTCGCGACCGGGGTCGCCGTCGGCGCGGGCGTTGCCGTGGGCGTCGGCGTCGCGGTTGGCGTGGCGGCGGGCGCCGCGGAGGCTGTGGGGGCGGGGACCGGCGCGCCGGTGGTGAACGTCAGCGCCACGGTCGGGCAGCTCCCCGTGCCGTTGATGAGCAGCGCGCCGCGCGCGCCGCCCAGGTAGGTCACGCCGGCGATCGCGCCGAAGCCGGTCGCACCCGAGAAGGACGGTCCGTTCAGCAGCAGCGGGCTCTCCGTGCCAACGCCATAGTCCGACATGCGGGTGCTGCGGTCGTAGACGCATTCGCCCCGACGGAACGTCACAGAGAACGCCTCGATGCTGTCACCCTTGGCGTTCACGCTGATCGACACGGTGCCGGTGGCGGACGGGTCGGTGACCAGCGCTGCAGTGCCATCCACCGCGAAGACGTTCGTACCGAGGCCGGGGACGCCTTCGCCCACCGCTCGGAAGACGCGCATCAATGGCGCGCAGGTGCTGCCGTTGAACGGCGTCGTGAAGATCACGCCGGCTGCTGCGTACTGCGTGAACCCGTCGAACATCCCGATGATGCTGACTTCCTCGTCCGGGGTCGGCCGACCGGCGAGCACGCCGCTGCGGCTGCGATCCACGCGGAAGCCGCTGGCGTCCGCCGTCAGCGGGACGTTGAAGGCCTGGATCGTGGAGGCGCAGCCGTCGCGCGGGCTGGGGATGGTGTAGCCGATGCTCACCGAGCGCCCGTCCAGCCCGGTGGTGATGTCCATCGACGTGCCGATGTACGTCCCACCCGGTGCGGCGCGCACCGGAACCCGCGCCGCGAAGAAGACCGCGAGAGCCGCGAGGAACGTCGCGGCCAACACATATGTAGAGGAACGTCGGGACACAGGTGCTCCTATTCGACGAGGCAGGCCCGAGGCGGCGTGCGCACGTTGTCCTTGATTGTTGTTGCGTGCGAACGACCCTGCAACCTCAGTGTTGGAGAGAACGGTGAAACGTTCCGTATCGCCTCGGCTTGCGGTACGCTGCCAGCGGTTTGCACAAGCGCGCGCAGGAGAAAGCACTCACATGACGACGACTGATTACCGAGTCATTGGCCTCAGCCCGATCCGTCCCGATGGTGTCGACAAGGTGACCGGGCACGCCGCCTTCGGCGCGGACATCAAGATCCCGGGCATGGGCTACGCGCGCCTGAAGACCAGTCCCCACGCCCACGCGATCATCAAGAAGATCGACTACTCGAAGGCGCTCGCGCTGCCGGGTGTGCTCGGCGTGGTCACGGGCGCGGACTTCCCGAATGCGAACGACACGCTGGTGCCGTCGGGCCCCGGCCGCATCGAGCGCCGCTACCTCATCGGCAACTTCATGGCGATCGACAAGGCGGTCTTCTTCGGCCACCCCGTCGCCGCCGTCGCCGCGACGAGCTGGCACATCGCGGAGGATGCGCTCGACCTGATCGAGGTCGAGTACGAGGTGCTGCCGCCGGTGATGACCGCGTACGACGCGATCAAGCCGGGCGCCCCGATCATTCACCCGCAGATCCGCACGCAGGAGCCCACGGGCAGCGTCACGGGTGAGGCCGACGAGAACGGCATGGCCGAGGGTGTCACGCTGATCGGCGCGAGCGATGCTCCGTCCAATGTGGCCTCCCACCTCATCTCCACGCTGGGCGACATCAACGCAGGGTTCGCCGAGGCGGACGTGATCGTCGAGGGCGAGTTCCACAACGACACCGCGCACCAGGGCTACCTGGAGCCGCACACCGCGACCGCCGACTGGAGCGCTGACGGCAGCCTGCAGATCTGGAGCAGCAGCCAGGGCATCTTCGCCGCCGTGCGCGACCCGCTGGCGATCATCCTCGAGATGCCGGCCAGCCTGATCAACGTGACGCCGATGGAGATCGGCGGCGGCTTCGGTGGTAAGAACCGCATCTACTGCGAGCCGATCGCCGCGCTCCTCGCGAAGAAGGCGCGCCGCCCGGTGCAGCTCACCATGACGCGCCAGGAGGTCATCCAGGCTTCCGGTCCCGCCGCCGGCGTCTACACGTGGGGCAAGATCGGCGCGAAGAAGGACGGCACCATCACCGCCGTGCAGTCGCGCATGTACTACGAGGCCGGCGGCTTCCCCGGCGCGCCCGTTGGCGGCGGCCTGAACACTTCGTTCGCCGCGTACAACATCCCGAACGTTCGCATGGACGGCTACGACATCCTGGTGAACCGACCGCGCAACGCGGCCTACCGCGCCCCCGGCGCGCCTGGCCCGAACTACGCGATCGAGTCGCTCATGGACGAGCTCGCCGAGAAGCTCGAGATCGAGCCGATGGAGCTGCGCGAGCGCAACGCCGCCGTCGAAGGCACGCAGCGCCCGAACGGCACGAAGGTCGGCATCACGGGCAACCAGGCCGTCATGCGCGCCGTCATTGAGAGCCCGCACTACCGCTCCGAGCTGAGCGGCCCGTGGCGCGGCCGCGGCGTCGCCCTCGGCTTCTGGGGCGCGAATAGCGGCGTCCACGCCGTCAACGCCACCGTGAACAACGACGGTCGAGTGATCCTTACGACGGGGGCCGTCGACATCGGTGGCCTCCGCGCCGTTGAGGCGCAGGTCATGGCCGAGGTGCTCGGCATCGCGTACGAGGACGTGACGCCGCGTTACGGCGACACGGACGGCATCGGCTTCTCCGGCCTCACCGCCGGCAGTGGCACCGGCTCCGGTATCTCCGCGAGCGTCCTGCACGCCGCGGAGCAGATCCGCGACCGCATGACGGCGCGCGCCGCAGGCATCTGGGGCGTGGAGCCGAAGGACGTCAACTACGACTCCAAGACTGGTGTCATGAGCACGACCGTCGGCGAGGCGCGTTCGATGACGTTCAAGGAGCTTGCGGGACGCCAGCAGGCGACGGGCGGCTACATCAGCGGCCACGTCGACCTCGGCGGCGCCACCGGTGCGGCGACGTACGGTGGGCACATCGTTGACGTCGAGGTCGACCCGGACACTGGCAAGGTGACGGTGCTGCGCTACACCTGCGTGCAGGACGTCGGCACGGCGCTGCACCCTGCCTACGTCGAGGGGCAGATGCAGGGCGGCGCGGTCCAGGGCATCGGCATGGCGCTCTCGGAGGAGTACTTCTACGACGCCAGCGGCGTGCTGCGGAACGGCAGCCTGCTGGACTACCGCATGCCCACCACTCTGGACACGCCGAACATCGAGACGATCGTCGTCGAGGTGCCGCACCCCGGCCACCCGCTGGGCGTCCGCGGTGTCGGTGAGTGCGCAATCGTCCCGCCGCTGGCGGCGATCGCCAACGCGCTCTACGACGCGATTGGTGTCCGCATGCACGAGCTGCCCGCCTCGCCGCGCGTGATCCTCGAGCACCTCATGGCGAAGCAGGCGGGCGCCGACGCCGCCAGCTAGCCCGCCGTTCGGCGGCGAACCGCTGCGATCGATACGACCGAGGCCCGCGTAAGCGGGCCTCGGTTCGTGTGTCCCCAGTGTCGTTGCGTCGCTAGTGCCGGCTGTCGGCGCGCTCGCGGTCCTCGTCGGGAGCGCGCGCCGGGGCGGCTTCGGTCCGTTCGATGACCACGAGGCCGACGATCATCGAGGTGTACAGCACGAGTGCGATCCCCTCGGTGATGAGGAACGCGCGGTTCACCAGCAGCGCCAGCGCGAGCCCGGCGCTGAGGTAGATCAGCGCGGGCAGCATCAGCACGAACAGCCCGAAGATCGGCCGCTTCAGCGCGCGAGCGACCAGGCCGAGAAACGCGCCGGGGAGCCTGGCGGCCCGGTGCGCGTGCTCGGTGAGCGGTCGCGGCAGGTGGTCAGCGGGGCCGTCGAAGACCGGGATGACTGGCAGCGGCAGCGCCCGCGCGCGTGATTGGTCGTCGCGCCCCAGCAGGCGCGAGCGCACGCGCGGCACCCTCGAGGCCAGCGCGACGGCGTCGTAGGCGTGGGGGTGGACCCGCAACTCGTCCTCGACGGCCCAGATAGGCGAGGCGTCCCCGATGGCGGTGCGCTCCACGCGCAGCCCGCGACGGCGCAACTGCGCCAGCGCCAGGACTTCCTCGGTCGCGGCGAGGTGGTCGGCGACGTGTCGGTCGTCGACCCCGGTTGGGCGCGGGGTCAGCAGTACGAAGGTGACGTTGCGATCCTCGAACGCCAGTTGCCGCGCGCGCTCCACGAGGGGCGGTACGGTGCTGGGGGCGGACGGGACGAGGAGATAGCGCTTCATCGGTGGGTGCCCGGTGAGCCGGATGCCGCTGCGCCGGACATCGACGGTGCTGGAGCCAGGTTCGAGGCAACCAGCGTACTACCCGCGCGGACGGCCTAGTGGCCTCGGAACGCCTCTTCCAGCCACTCGGCGACGACCGTCGGCACCACGCGCGCGTCGATGAGCAGCGCCGGCGACATGCCGCTGGCGACCCACTCGCGTACCGCGGCAAGGTCGTCCGTGTGGCGCACGGTGACCCCCTGCAACCCGGCGGCGCGTGCATAGGCGGCGAAGTCGACGTCCGGGAACTGCACCAAATCCACCGGGTGTCCGTGCGGGCCGAAGTGGTGCACCTCCGCCCCGTAGGCGGAATCGTTGTACACGACGATCGCCATGCGCAGCCCGAGGCGCGCCACGGTGTCCAGCTCCTGCAGGGAGAGCATCGCTCCGCCGTCGCCGAGCGCCGCGACGGTTAGTCGATCAGGCTCAGCCAGCGCCGCTCCGATTGCGCTCCCGAGTCCGAGGCCGACCGCCTGGAACGCCTGTGTGAACACGAAGCCGCGCTCGTCCGGAACCTGCAGGTACATCGCGGGGTAGCCCATGAAGTGACCAGAATCGATCGCTACGGTGCGTTCATTAGGCAGGATTTCGTCCAGCACCAGACTGAGCGTCCGAGGGTCGATGTGGGTCGGAGTGCCGGCGTCCGCGTAGTCGGTCGTGTGCCAGCCACCGACGTGGATTCGCCGGGCCGTCGCGGGCGTGCGCCCCCCGATCGGTCGAGGTCGCTCCAGTTGGAAGGCATCGCAGAGCGCGCGGGCGGCCTCGGCAGCGTCGCCGAGCACCGCGACGTCCACGCGGTGGTGCGCGCCCATCGCGTCCGAAGCATCGTCGATCTGGATGACGGTCGCGTGCGAGCCGACGAGGCGGCCGTGCCTCGTGGTCCACATGTTCAGTGCCGCGCCGACGCCCACGATGACGTCCGCCTCCGCGATGAGCTCAGCAGCGCCGGGCGAGGCGAACCCGCCGGAGATGCCCACCGACCACTCGTTGTGGCGGAAGAGCCCATTCGCGTTCGCCGTGGTCGCCAGGACGGCCCCTACGAGGTCTCCCAGGCGCTCCAGCGCCTCCCCCGCCTCTGCGACCACCGCACCCCGTCCCGCGATGATGACGGGCCGCTGAGCGCCGGCCAGCACGTCTGCCGCCTCAGCGATCGCCTCGTCGGAGGGACGCGTCGGGCGGATGAAGGGCGCGTCAGGGATTGGGTGGTGCGGCGGAGCGCACTCGGCGGCCTGCACGTCCAGCGGCATCATCAGCACGACGGTCCGTCGCTCGACCTGTGCGCGTCGGAAGGCGCGGATCGTGTCCGCGACGGCCGTCTCCGGCCCGTGCAGGCGCTCCGCCACGGCGCCCACGGACCGCACGAGGGCGTCCTGCTCGATGCGGAAGTTGGAGCGGAGGGCTGACGCCGCGGTGTCCGCGGCCAGCAGCAGCAGCGGCGTGCGGCTCTTGGCCGCCTCGGTGAGCGCTGTGAGCGTGTTGGTGAGGCCGGGGCCCTGATGGACCGACGCGACGCCCACGTCCCCGCTGACGCGCGCGTAGCCGTCTGCCATCGACACCGCCGCGCCCTCGTGCCGGGCGGCGACGAAGCGTGCGCCACGCGCGACCAGCGTGTTGGTCACGTGGAAGTTGCCGCTGCCGACCAGACCGAAGACGTGCTGCACGCCGAGGAGTGCCAGCGTCTGCCCTACTGCCTCGGCGACGTTCATCGATCCTTGCTCCTTGTTATGTCTCTTCTGCTAGCGCGGGACGAAGGCGAGGATGCGCGCCGGGCTGCCGGAGCCGCCGACGATCGGCAGCGGCGCGGCGACCAGCATCGCGCCCGTCGTCGGGAGCTTGGCGATGTTGGCGAGCTGGGTCAGTCCGTACTTCCCCGCCCCGAGCAGGAACGAGTGGCACGGGAACGGCGGGTCGAACGAGTGCGCCGCACCGGCGTCCGTGCCGACCGTCTCCACGCCCACGCCGAGGATCGGCTGCTGCGCGAGCCACTGCGCGCACGCCACGGACATGCCGGGGGTGTGCGGGCCGGTCTCGTTGGCGTTGAGGAATGCCGCCTGGTCGTGCGCCCGCGCGTCCCAGCCGGTGCGGTACAGCAGCCAGCCACCCTCCGGCAGCGGGCCGTTCGCGGCGGTCCACGCCTCGATGTCCGCGACCTCGAGGAGGTAGTCCGGGTTGGCGGCGCACTCCGCGCTCTTGTCGATGACAACGACGGGGCCGACGAGCTGCTTCGGCGGCACCTGCGAGACGTCGTAGCCGTCCTTGCCGCTGATCCAGTGCACGGGCGCGTCGAAGTGCGTGCCCACGTGCTCACCGGCCGAGATGTTGTTCCAGTACCACGCCGGTCCGCGCTCGTCGTAGCGGCTGATCTCGTGCAGCTGGAACCCGGCGGTGTTCGCGAAGGGCGGCGGAAGCTGGATGATCGTCGTCTTGTCGGAGAGCGGCGCGGTGAGGTCGATCACCTCGATGCGGCCGGCCGCGAGGTCACCCAGCAGCGTCTCGATCGTCGTCATGTCTTGGTCCCCGTCTGTCTGTGCCTGTTGTGCGCGTCGGTCGATGTACCTCGAAGCGTCGAGGCTACGCCTCGCCGGTCAGGAACCGCCGCGGCACGTCCACCATCATCGTGTCGATCGTGTCCTGCGAGACGCCATCGGCGAGCAGCGCCGGTACCGCGACGTTCTTCACGAAGACGAGCGAGTCGTCCGGCTTGACCGCGCGCTCCTCGCCGACCTTCTTGAACGGGAAGGTCGCGTGGCCGTCGTGACCCAGCATCATCTTGCTCGCCCAGCCGCGCTTGATGAGCTCCTTCACGGACTCGTTGCGCTGCTGCCACGAGACCGTGCGCGCGTTCGGGGTGTAGCGGTCCATGGACACGTACACGCCCTGGTTGAAGAGCCACTCGATGTAGCCGAGGTCGGTGGTGTCCGCCGTGTGACCGATGCACACGCGGTCCATCTGCACGCCCTCTTCCTTGAAGATGCGGATCTGCTCGCGGCCCTGCTCACCGACGGCCCAGTGGTGCGTGCTGATCGGGCAGCCGGTGCGGTTCGAGGCGCGCGCGGCGGCGCGCAGCACGTTGAGGTGCGCCGGGGTCAGTTCGTTCTCGTCGTTCGCGACCTTGATCACGCCGGCCTTCACGCCGGAGTCCTCGATCCCAACCTCGATCTCGCGGACGAAGATGTCCGCGCTCGCGTCGATGTCGCGCACGGCGAAGGAGCGCGGGACGTCACGCCAGATGCCGGTGGCGCAGACGATGTGATACGCCGCCTCGATCGCCACGGCCTTGAAGAACTCGATGTCGCGACCGAGGTCCGGCGTGGTCAGGTCGATGAACGCGTTCACCCCGGCGGCCTTCGCTTCGAGGAGCGACTGAACCGCAACGCGGCGCGTGGCCTCGTGGTCGAACATCCACGGGTAGTGCTTCCAGTCCTGGCCCTGGCTGGTCAGCACGTGCTCGTGACTGATCGTGAAGCCGAGCTCGGAAGCGTCGATGGGCCCGCGCGCCGTCTGGATGGTTGCCATGTCGTCTCCTCTAGGTCACGGGTACCGTCCCGTGCGCCGCAGCCTCGCACACCCGCGGCTTGCCGAACAGAGGCTGCACGGACGAGGTGCCTAGCGGCGCCACGCCTCGATCGGTCGTCGTCCCGCGAAGCCGGTGTCGCGCGGGTGCCACCACGCGATGTCGCCCTCGCCGACCTGCCAGCACCAGTACGCCGGCACGCCGTCGATCTCCGTCGGGAAGTCGAGGAGCCCCTGCACGTGGCTCTTCACCTCGACTCCGGCGGCCTGCACCGCGGCAAGGTCATCCTCGGACAGCGGCAGGCGCAGGCCGTCCGGCGCCAGGTCCTGCAGCGCGATCAGCGTGGAGCGGGCGTCAGCGAGCGTGTAGTCCTCCACGCGTCAGGCCTGCCGGATGCGGTCGCACACCGCGGCGGTAAACGCCGTCGTGCCCAGCGGCCCGCCGAGGTCGCGCGTGCGCGTGGCCGGGTCCGTGATCATCGCGTTCACGACGGTGTCGATGGTGCGCTCGGCCTCAGCGAAGGCGGGGTTACCGTGCTTGCGCGCGAGCCAGCCGAGCATCATCGCGGCGGAGAGAATCAGCGACGTCGGGTTGGCGACATCCTGCCCGGCGATGTCGGGTGCGGAGCCGTGCTGCGCCTGCGCCATGCAGTGCTCGTCGCTCGCGTTGATCGACGCCGCGAGGCCGAGGCTGCCCGACAGCTCGGACGCCTCGTCGGACAGGATGTCGCCGTACATGTTGGTGGTGACGACCACGTCGTAGTGATCCGCCTGACGCACCAGCAGCGCGGCCATCGAGTCGACCAGTTGCTCCTCGTACGCCACGTCAGGGTGCTGCGCGGCGACCTTCCGCACCTCGGCGAGGAACAGGCCCTCGGTGACGTGCAGCACGTTGGACTTGTGGACGGCGGTCACCCGTTTGTTGCGCGTCTCTGCGAGCTCGAACGCCGCGCGCGCAATGCGCGAGGACGCCTGTGCAGTGATCTTGCGCACGGCCAGCGCAACGTCCGGGGTCGGCATGAACTCGCCGATGCCCTGGAACATGTTGCGGTCCGCGTAGAAGCCCTCGGTGTTCTCGCGCACGATCACCAGGTCCATCGGGGTGCGGCCGTAATGTGGTATGCCCTCGCGCGACCGGGCCGGGCGGATGTTCGCCCAGAGGTCGAGGGCGATGCGCAGATCGCCCGAGGGGTTGCGTCCGCCCTGCGCGCGCGGCGGGTAGTCCTGGTGCGACACCGGCCCGAGGACGATGCCGTCTGCGGCGCGGGCCGCCTCGACGACGGCGTCCGTGAGCGTGGTGCCGATCGTGTTCAGCGTGACGAAGCCGATGTCGTGGCGCTCGTACGTCAGGCCAAGGCCGTGCTTCGCGTCGGCCGCGTCGAGGACGGCGATCGTCGCGTCCATGATCTCGGGGCCGATGCCGTCACCGGGCAACACAGCGATGCGCACAGGCGTCTCCCCTCGCTCTTCGAGTCTCGCGCGACGATACAGCGGTTGGCGCTAGACCGCGCCGGCCTCGTGCAGGCGTGCGATCTCCTCGGTGGAGCGGCCGAGCTCGGCGAGGATCGCGTCGGTGTGCGCGCCCACAGCGGGAATTGCGCCCATGGATGCCTCCATGCCCTCGAAGGTGGCGGGGGGCAGCATCGCCCAGAGCGGCCCGGCGGGCGACTGCACCTCGCGGAAGCGGTCGCGCTCCTTGAGCTGCGGATGGTCGACGAACCCCTGGATGCTGCGCATCTCCGCGAACGCGATATCGCCGGCCTCGAGGCGCGCCGACAGCTCGGCGCCGGTCAGCCCGTGCGTGACGTCCTCGATGATCGCGTAGAGCGTGTCGCGGTTCGTCTGCCGCGCAGCGCCGGAGTCGAAGCGCGCGTCCGCGGCCAGCGAGGCGTCGCGCAGCACCTCCTCGCAGAAGCGCACCCACTCGCGCTGGTTCTGCACCGCGATGAACATTGTCGTGCCATCGCCCGCCTCGATCGGGCCATACGGAACGATCGAGGCGTGGTGCGCGCCGCTGCGCTGGAGCGGCACGCCGCTGTAGCCGCTGTAGTACGCGGGGAAGCCCATCCACTCCCCGAGCGCCTCGAGCATCGACACCTCGATGGTGGCGCCCTCGCCGGTACGGCCGCGGCCGATGAGCGCCGTGAGCACGCCGGAGTACGCGTAGATGCCGGAGGCGATGTCCGCGATCGAGATGCCGATCTTCGACGGGTGATCCTCGGTGCCGGTCGTGGAGATGATGCCGGACTCGGCCTGGATGAGCAGGTCGTACGCCTTGCGGTCACGGTAGGACCCGGTGGTGCCGTAGCCGGAGATCCCGCACGTGATCAGTGAGGGGTGCCGCGCGCGCAGCACGTCCGCGCCGAAGCCCATCCGGTCCACGGCGCCGGGGCCGAGGTTCTGCAGAAACACGTCCGCCTGCGCCACGAGCTGCGCGAGGACCTCGCGCGCGTCGGGCTGCTTGAGGTCGAGCGTCAGCGACTCCTTGCCACGGTTGAGCCATACGAAGTGGCTCGCAAGGCCGTTCACCGTGCGGTCGTAGTCGCGCGCGAAATCGCCGCTGCCGGGCCGCTCCACCTTGATGACGCGCGCGCCCCAGTCCGCGAGGTGCCTCGTCGCAAGAGGTGCGGCGACGGCCTGTTCGAGGGCGACGACAGTGATGCCGGACAGGGGAAGCACAGGCGCTCCGTGGACTGGTCGGTGGGTGATTCGAGCGTTCTGGCCCGAGTATAGCGAGGCGTGCGGTTGCCCTCGTTGCCTCGCGCGCCGCGCTTAGCGCGTGAGCGTGACGGACGTGGAGGCCGGGACGCCGCGCGAGAACGCCGCGCGGAACGCCGAGGAGACGAAGCCCGGACCGCCCACGACGAGCAGTCGAGGCGTGCCCCCGCCGTCCTGCACCCACACCCCGGTCGCGCCGGCGTCCTGCGCGGTGGCCTCGAGCTGGTCAACCGTCCCACCCTTGAACACCGCAAGCGCGGTGCTGCCGCCGAACACGGGCGGTGCGACAAAGCCGCCGCTGCCGACCGGGGTCGCGCTGCCCGGGGCGTAGGTCTCGATGGAGTCGAGCGCGCCGGCCTCGGTAGCGCCGCCCATGAAGACGACACCGCCTCCAGGCAGCACCGCCCCGAACTGCGCGCGCGCGACCGCCATCGACCCCGCGGGGATGAACGTGCCCGAGGCGTTGTCGTAGAGCTCCGCCGCGCCTACCTCAACAATGAAGTCGCGCTTGAGGCCGGTGCTGTACGCGCCGCTCGCGATCAGCACGCGCCCGTTGGGCAGCAGCAACGCGGAGTGCGCCTGCCGCGCGAACTGCATATCCCCGGTGATGCGGAAGACGCCTGCGTCGGGGTCGTAGAGCTCGGCGCTGGTGAGTTCCTCCCACGGGGTCGTGCCGCCGGTGATGAGCACGCGACCGTTCGGGAGCAGCGTGGAGTTGTGGTTGTAGCGTGCGGTGTTTAGGCCGCCCGTCGAGGTGAACCGACCCGACTTCGGGTCGTAGAACTCGGCGGTGGCGTTGGTCTTCTCCGCCGCGTCCACGCCGCCCGCGAAGAGCACGCGCCCATCAAGCAGCTTCGAGCCGACGAGGCCGCTGCGGGCGACCGTCATCGACCCGGTGATCGAGAAGCGGCCGGTGATCGGATCGAAGATCTCAGCCGAGGTGGTCGGTCCGAAGCGGTCGGATCCGGTCGCGATCAGCACGCGCCCGTCGTCCAACACGATCGCCTCCGCCCCGAGGCGCGGCATGCTCATCGGCCCGACGGTCGTCCAGGTGCTGTCGGTGGGATTGAACACCGATGCGGCGTTCGTCACGCCCTCGGCCGTCGCGCCGCCGATCACGAGGACGCGACCGTCCTTCAGCAGCACGGCGGTCGCGTCGCGCCGTGCAACGATGTCGCGCGTCGGGACGACTGTCACGGTGTTCGTGGCGGGGTCGAGGATCTCGGCGGTTGCGAGGGGGCGGTCGTTCGCGTCCATCCCGCCGATCGTCATCACTCGTCCGTCGAGCAGCGCGACGGTGGGGTTGGAGCGGCGGGGCGCCGCGAGGCGCGCGCTGCTCAGCGAGAACCGACCCGCCTCCGCGCCGAGGACCGGCACGGGCGTCGTGGTGACCGTGAGGGCGTAGCCCGACGCCTGCGTGACGGGCACTTCGGACGACACGCAGACGACGAAGTCGCCGTCCGAGGCCGCCGTGGTGCTCGCCTCGGCGTCGCCCCCGCGGATGCCGTCGCCGGTATCGGAGTCACCAGCGAGGACGGCGCCCCCGGGCGAAGCGATGTACAGCGTGGGGTCCGCGGTGACAGATTCCGCGCGCGCTGTGATCTTCTGCCCGGCCCGCAGCGCGATCGGACGGCAGTCGGTGTCATTCGCGTGATCGAACATCGCGATGTTGCGGCCCGTGTTCATCCGCGAGTCGTCGGGGTCGTCGAACCGCGTCATTGCGACGGTCGATCGGATGCCGACGCGAACCGCGCGGTCGCTCGCCACGCTGAGCCAATACGTCTGCCCCGCGGCGAGTTCCGCGCTCAGGGTGGCCGTCTTGCGCGCGGCGTTGAGCACCGAGCCTGCGACCCACTCGCCACGGCCGGTGTACAGGCTCGCCGCGACGGGGGCGCCGAGGCCGCTGGCATCGAGGGTGATCTGCGCGGCGACGGCAGCCGTCGGGGTGACGAAGTACGACGCCTCGGGCCGCGCTGGCCCGCCGAGGCGCGCCTCGAACGACGTTGCCGAGGGGCCGAACGGGGCGCGGCGGGTGATGCCGTCCACGTCCTCTCCTGCGAGGTGGCGGAGCGCGCGCGCCTTCAAGGCGGCGGCGGAGGCGCCCACCATGTACGAGCCGGCGGGCGAACCGAACTGGATGATCGCGACGACGTTGCCGGCGGCGTCGAGCACGGGGCCGCCGCTGATGCCCGGCTCGCCGCTGGCGTCCGTGCGCAGGTACGTGATGCCCATCGCGTCCCAGCGTGACACTTGGGAGAGAAGTCCCCGACTGAACACCGGCTGCGGCGAGTTCGCCGTGCGGCCGGGGTACCCGAGGACGTAGAGCTCAGACCCGACCACCGTCGGTGCGTCCGCGATCGTCGGCACGAAGTCGCGCGTGCCGGCGATCTCGATGACTGCGAGATCGACCATGCGATCGCGCACGACGACCTTCGCAGTGCCGAACGTCGCACCGTCGGGGAAACGCACCTTGACGATGTCGAAGTCCTCGACGACGTGGGCGTCCGTCATCACGTGGTTCGCGTCGATTAGGAATCCGGTGCCGTGGCCGCGCGGCGTCTCGACCACCGGCACGGCGGGAGCGATACGCGCGAAGATCTCCGTGGCCGGCGTCTGCGCCTCGGCGGCGCGCGGGGTAGCGAGCAGCCCGCTGAGGGCCACGACGAGCGCGGCGAGGACGGTCAGCACACCCCACCGTGAGGGTGTCGGGCGCGTGGTGACCGATAGACCCATCGAGTCCCTCCGAACGGGAGTCGCGCGACGCGCTGGGAGCTGGGAGCGTCCGCGGGTGGTGCTCGATCACGGTACCGCGCCGGAACAATCCGCGCCGCACCCCCCGGCTCGCAGCTCGGTGCCGCATCATGGAGCGGCGAGGGGCGCGTGAGCCCGCCGGAGGTGCCCGTGCCCGATCTGCCAACGCGCCGACTGGGGCGGACCGGGCTGGACGTCGTGGCCGTCGGCCTGGGCGCGATGGACACGCCGCACTCCCCCGACGCCGCGGCCACCGTGCATGCGGCGATCGACCTCGGGATGAACTTCATCGACACCGCCCGTGAGTATGCCGGGAGCGAGTACCTGCTGGGACAGGTGATCCGCGTGCGCGGGTGCCTCGATTTCCACGTGTCGACGAAGACGTTCAGTCACACCGCGGACGGCGCCCAGCGCGACGTGGACCGCTCGCTGAGCGTGCTGGGCGTTGAGGCGATCGACCTGTACCAGTTGCATGACGTGTCATCACTGGAGGCCTGGGCCGCCGTGATGGACGAGGACCACGGGGCGCTGACCGGCCTGCGGATCGCGCAGTTCCGCGGGCTCGTGCGGCACATCGGCGTGTCCACGCACAACCTCGACGTGCTCCGGTTGATCATCGAGTCGGATGCGTTCGACACCGTGATGGTGGACTACTCGGCCTTCGTACCGGAAAGCGCGGCGCTGATCGCGGAGGCGGCGGCACGCGATGTCGGCGTCATCGTGATGCGTCCGATGGGTGGTTCCGGCCGCACCAGCATCATGCGCGGCGAGATCGCACGCGGTGAGGTCGGCCTCGTCACGCCGGCCCGGTTGCTGTGTCATGTGCTCTCGCACCCGGGCGTCTCGGTCGCGATTCCCGGCGCGCGGCATCCCTCGCGGGTGCGCGAGAACCTCGAGACGCTCGCGGGCTTCGTGCCGATGCCGGAGGCGGATCAGCGTGCGCTGGAGGCGGCGGCGCGCGCCTTCGACGAGGCGTAGCGCACCTCGTAGCTCCGGCGACTGCGATACAAGGCAAGGGGCCGGTGCTCTCGCACCGGCCCCTTGTGTGATCTCGAACGCGTCGAGGCTAGCGGCTGCCTCGGAGGCGCGGGTCCAGCACGTCGCGGAGTGCGTCACCGAACATGTTGAACGCGAGCACCGCGAGCATGATCGTCAGGCCCGGGTACACCGCCATCCACCATGCGACCTGCATGTACTGGCGGCCTTCCGCGCTCAACATGCGGCCCCACGAGATGAGGGTCGACGGGCCGAGGCCGAGGAAGGCAAGCGATGCTTCCGCGGTGATCGCGGCACCCATGGTGACCGTGAACAGCACCAGGATCGGGGCGAAGATGTTCGGGAAGATGTAGCGCGCGATGATGCGCGTGTCCGTCGCCCCGATGGCCTTCGCGGCTTCCACGTACTGCTCGTGCTTCACGGCGAGCGCCGAACCTCGAGCCACGCGCGAGGCGCGAGGCGCGATGGAGATGGCGAGCGCGACGATCAGGTTGTTCAGCGTCGGCGACACGAGCGAGACCAGCATGATCGCGATGACGATCAGCGGGATCGCCAGCAGCGCGTCTACGAATCGCTGGAGAACGGCGTCGAACCAGCCCTCGAAGTACGCGGACACCGTCCCGATGACGACGCCCACGAGCGAGCCGAAGACCACCGACATCAGGCTGACCTGCAGCGAGACGCGGGCGCCGTACATGACGCGGCTCAGGATGTCGCGGCCGACCTGGTCGTTCCCCATGGGGTAGGCCAGGTTCGGCCCCTTCAGGACGCGCGCGGCATCGCCCGCGTCCGGGTCGTACGGCGCGATCGACGGGCCGATGACCGCCATCAGGATCAGCAGCAGGATGATCGCCGCGGAAATGGCGCCGATCGGCTTGCGCCGCGAGAACGTGAGGATGGTGCGAAACAGGGCGACCAGCGGGCTCGGCGGCGGAGCCGTGAGCCGGGAGATCGCGTCAGCGGCCGGGTTCTGAGTGGCCATTGTTGACTACCTTCCTCTGGGCCTAGCGGCGTCGCAGGCGCGGGTCGATGAAGCCGTAGCTCAGGTCAACCAGCAGGTTCATCACGACCACGATGCAGCCGAAGAACAGCACACAGCCCTGGATGACCGTGTAGTCCTTCGTCGCAATCGCGCTGACCGTCAGCGTGCCCACACCTGGCAGCGCGAAGATCGATTCGATGATGACCGAGCCGCCGAGCAGGTTGGACAGCTGGAGCGCCAGGAATGTCAGCACCGGGATGAAGCCGTTGCGCAGGGCGTGCCGCGTGATCACCACGCGGGTCTGCAGGCCCTTCGCGTATGCCGTCCGGATGTAGTCCTGCCGAAGCACCTCGAGCATCGAGGAGCGCACCATGCGTGACACCGAGCCCATCAGGTTCATCGCGAGCACAGTGGCCGGCACGATGAACTGCTGAAGGTTCGAGATCGGGTCGGACAGGAACGGGACGAAGAACAGCGGTGGGAAGTAGCCCCACCGCGCCGGGAGCACGATCGCGAGCGTCCCCACCCAGAAGACCGGCGCCGCAAAGGCGAAGATCGTCAGGAGGCGGATGCCGTAGTCGTAGAATGTGTCCTGCCGCAGCGCGCTCATCACGCCGATGGCGATGGCGAGCACCGTGGACAGCGTGATCGACAGCAGCGCCACCTCTACGGTGACGGGCAGCGCGTCGTAGATCTTCTTGGCGACCGGCTTCTGGTCGTAGGCCGACCGGCCGATGTCACCCTTCAGCAGGTTCACGGTGTAGTAGCCCAGCTGAACCGGGATCGGCTGATCCAGGTGCAGCTCTTTCCGGATCGCGGCTTTCACCGCATCCGACTGGCCGGTGGAGCTCGTGGATCCGCCCGATACCAGCAGATCGGCGATGTCCGTGGGGACAACGCGAACTGCCGTGAACACGATCAGGATCACGAGAAACAGAGTCGGGATCGCCAGCAGAAGTCGCCGGGTCACATAGATCAACATCGGAGCCCCCTAGTGGCCTGGTGTCGGTCTGCGGCTGGATGTGTCGAGAAGGGGAATACTCGATATGGCCTGCGTCCGCAAGGTGCGGGCGCGGGCCATACCGTTCGCCTGCGACGCGCGGCCCGGCCGAAGCCGGGCCGCATCCAGGCTACTTACCCTTCCAGGCGCCGTACGCCCACTCCATGCCCGGCGGGTAGTTGCCCGGCATGGGGAAGTTGCGCAGCTTTGCGTTGTACGCGTTGAACTGACGTGCGTTCGGGCGGGACGCCATGGGGAGCTGCTTCTCCCAGATGTAGGCCTGCATCTTGCGCGACTTCTCGAAGGCTTCCTTGTCGTCCAGGGTCCCCTTGAGGTCGGCCGCCATCTTCGTGAACTCCGCGTCGTCGAAGTTGGAGCCGTTGCGGTTGCCACCCTTGAGGTACGGCGCGAACAGGTGTTCGTGCCAGTTCGGGATGGTGTAGCCCGTGGTGTTCATGTCCGGGTAGCCGCCGCCCGGACCCGCCGCGCCGAGGTACATCTTCGGCAGGCCGATGCTGTAGTCCTCGGTCTTGAGCGTGGTCTTGATGCCCAGGTTCTGTTCCCACTGCTTGGCGATGAACTGGAGCTGGACGCCGTCCGTGGTGCCGTTGGAGGAGTACCAGTACTCCACCGCGAAGCCCGGCTTGCCGCCGGCCGCCTCGAAGAGCTTCTTCGCCTCAGCGGGGTCGTACTTGAAGACGTTCTGCGCCTTCACCTCGTCCTCGTTGAAGGCCATCTTGCCGAAGTCGACCGGGACGATGCCCGTCCACTTGCCGGCGCCCTGCTGCGTCTGGTCGATGTAGGCCTGGCGGTCGAACGCCTTCGACATCGCGAGGCGCAGACGGTAGTCCGCCCACTTCGGGTTCTTCATGTTCCACGTGATGTTGACCGAGGAGGCGGAGATGTTCTCGAATACCTTCACCGAGGGGCCCTCGATCGTCTTCACGTCGGCGGGCGTCAGCGTGGCAGAGTCCACGTAGTCGATCTGGCTCGTCTTGATAGCGGCGTTACGCGTCGCCGCGTCCGTCATGACCTTGATGAGGTACTTGTTGAACCAGATGTTCTTCGCGTCGATGTAGTCCGGGTTCTTCTTGTAGGTCGAACCCTCGCCCTGGAGGTACTGCTCGTGGATGAACGGGCCCGGGCCGATGGCCTTGGTCTTGTAATCGTTCTCCAGCTCCGGCGGCGTGATGAGCGCGGACTCCGCGCCCAGCGACGACACCAGGTAGCGCGACGGCTGCTTCAGCTTGAAGACGACCGTGAGCTTGTCCGGCGTTTCGATGCTTGCGATGTCATCGAAGCGGTTCGAGAAGGAGCTCTTCGGGTTCTTCATGTAGCGCTCGATCGAGAACTTCACGTCCGCGGACGTGAACTCGCGACCGTTGAGCGGGGCGATGTTCTGGTACTTCACGCCCGGCTTGAGCTTGAAGGTCATCGTCTTGCCGCCGTCGGCGTTCTCGAAGGACTGCACCGCGTAGGACGGAACCCACTTCACGGCGGCCGGGTCGTTCGGGTTCTCCAGCGTGGAGAACAGCAGACGCGGGTACACCAGGCCGATCCGCTCCGGCACCGTGTAGACGTTCGCGTCGAGCGGCTCGAGGCTGACGGCGTCGCGGGTCTGGACGAGGACGAACGCCTCGCTCATCTGCGGCTGCTCAGCCGACGGCGTTTCCGCGCTCTTCGCGACGCCCGGCGTGCTGGCCGCGGGCGTGCTGGAGCCACCACCGCCGCAGCCGATCAGCGCCGCGCCCGCGAGGCCGGCCGCGCCGACCGCGCTGCCGCGCAGCAGGGCCCGGCGCCCGATCATCTGTCGTCCCCAGTACTGAGACATGTCCGACATTGGTTACGTTCCCCTCCGGTACGTAGTGCACGGGCTGGCCGTGCGGGCCCGACATTAGAACGCGGGTGCGAATTTGGTCAAACCCTGCCCATGGAACGTCAGCCGCGCCCCGTTGGATTCGCTGCATTTATACGGACGGTACGAGGGGATACGTAATCACGGTCGTGCTGGCGCGGCGACCGCCGCCGAGCGCACAGCCGATCGCGGTCCTACAGTGTGCCCTCGCCGCGGGTGCCGCGGCCGGGAAGAAGCGCACGCATGGCTCGAGGCAGGACAGGACTGGGGGACGCCTTCGGTGCCCTCGCCTACCCCGACTTCCGCCGCTTCGCGCTCTCGCTGCTGCTGACGTCGATCGGCGCGCAGCTGGTCCAGTTCGTGATCATCTACCAGATATATGTGCTCACCGGCAGCGCGCTGCAGCTGGGCCTCACAGGCTTCGCGCGCGTCGTGCCGCACATCATTCTGTCGCTCGCCGGAGGCGTGATCGCCGACCGCGCGAACCGGGTGCGGATGATCCAGATCGGCCAGGTGGGTAACGGCCTCTGCGTCCTCGCGCTCGCGATCGTGACCTACACGGGTCATGTGCAGCTCTGGCACCTCTACGCGGTGACGACGATCAACGCCGCGCTCACCGCGCTGACGCAGCCCGGCCGCACCGCGCTGATCCCGATGTTCATCCCCTCCGACAAGCTGGTCACCGCGCTCGCGCTCAACTCGACGATCCAGCAGTCCTCGCAGATCGTCGGGCCGGCGCTGGCGGGCATCCTCACCGGGGCATTGAGCATCCACACGAGCTACGGCGCGAACGCGGCGATCTACTTCATCGCCACCATCGCGATGATGCGTATCCAGACGTCCGTCACCCTGCCCCGCGTGACCGAGCGCCCCTGGCGGAGCTTCGTCGAGGGACTCGCGTTCGTCGGCCGAACGCCGGTGATCGTGTCGCTGTTGCTGATGGACCTCAGCGCGATGGTGTTCGGCGGATACCGCGTGCTGCTGCCGATCTTCGCCGACCGGCTGGGCGTTGGCGTGGTCGGCCTGGGCTGGCTCAGCGCCCTCACCGGCGTCGGGAGCGTCCTTGGCGCGATGTTCATTATGTCGCGCGGAAATATGCGGTACAAAGGCCTGTATACGGTCTTCGGCATCCTCGGCTACTGCTTCGCGCTGGCGCTGCTGCCCCTCTCGCCGTGGTACTGGCTGGCGCAGGTCGCCTGCGTCCTGCTCGGGGCGACGAACTCAATCCAGACCGTGCCGCGGAACACGGCAATTCTCATGGCCTCACCTTCCGCGCTCCGCGGCCGGGTGGAGGCGTTCCGGAGCATGCTCGCCGGCGGTGGCCCTCCCCTGGGCTTCCTGCTCGCGGGGGCGGTGGCCTCGGCGTTCGGCCCGGTCTTCGCCGTCGTCGGTGGCGCATGCGCCTGCGCGGTCGTGGTCGGACTCATCCCGGCATTTCGCCGAGAGTTGCTCGACCCCGAGCTCGGCCAGGTCGCCGTCGATGACCTCGCGCGCCCTGACCGCACCCCCGCCTGACCCCGCGATCTATTCCGGTCTACCTATTCAACACAGCTGCGCACTCGTGACTGCACCGACACACGACGTGCGCGCGACCCTGCCCCGTTGTGTCGATGAGGTTTCGATCGATCGATGGCGATTGAAATCAGCCATGCGATCCGCGCTCGCGATCGACGTTGCGACGAACTTCGACTGTGCGAGATCCGGATCAGGCACCACGCGTACGGCGGATGTCGCGAGTGATGTGTGTACGATCACCTGCCCCTCGATCGACGCGCTAACTAATCGCGAACGATCTTGCGCAGCGTCGAAGTGATCGTGCGGCACACCTCGTGTCGTCGATAGCGTCATCGGCGACACGAGGTAACGCGCGGGTGCGTTCATGCGTTCTTACCAGTACGCTCGAGTGGTGCTTTGAGGACGGTCGTATGACGCGATTCACGCGATGGCGCTTTCAGCTGTTGGCCGTGCCGCTGATCATGGGCGCAGTCGCGTTGATGCTGCTGCGACCTGACGAGGCCTATGCGCAGACGGCGCCCGTGAACACGCAGAACTACGGCGCGATCGCGCGCACTGCCCTCACGATGCTCAACCAGACGAAGGGCGAGTGCTTTCCGTGGGTGCGTGCGGTGGTGCAGACCGCCCTCGGTCGCGTGATGGGCAACGACTACCACCAGGGCTATCTACAGGCCGGTGGCATCGAGGTGCCGCTGGTGAGCGCGCGCAACGGCGACATCATCCAGGTCACCAACCCCGCGAACACCGCGTGGAACGCCGACTACGTTGGTCTGCACACCGCGATCGTTCTGGACAATATGGGGAACGGGAAGTTCCGGGTCATCGACGCGAACAGCAACTACGACGGCGTGGTGCGGATCCGCGAGAACTACAGCCCCACCGAGCTCTCCACGCGTACGCCCGGCCTCGTGGTGCGCGCGTACCGCATCGAGGGTGCGCCGGGCGTCGTCACGCCGGTGATCCCCCCGGCACCGAGCTTCGCGACCACCGGTACCCTGCCGAGCGTCGGCCAGCGCGTGATCGTGGCCGCGGATGGTGACTGCCTCCGCGTCCGCAGCGCGCCCGGCCTGAACGGCGGCGTCCTCGGCTGCATGCCGACGGGCGCACCGGCGACCGTGACGCAGAGCGGCCCGTCCGCTGACGGCTACCGCTGGGTGCAGGTGTCCTACAACGGTCTCTCCGGATGGGCGGCGGCCGACTACCTGAGCGCGGGCCCTGCGGGTGGCGTCACGAGCGCCTCCGCGCCCGTCGCGGCGCCCGCCGTGGCGCCCTCGGCCCCCGTCGCGGCGCCGATCCTCGCCCCCGCTCCGGTGGTCGTCAGCGCCCCCGTCCGAGGCTCGTTTGCCGCGAAGCCGGTGTTTGGCGGCAGCAGCGGTCAGGCGGCAGCGGTCTTCGTCGGCAATACCGTGGATCAAATGATCGAGGCAGCGACGGACGCCAGGGCATCCGGCGTGTGGGTGCAGGACGCGCGCGCCGACTTCCAGCTGCTGATCGTCGGTGGCCCGTCGTTCATCCTCGACGCGTTCCGCACGAAGCTCCAGGGCTTCGCGGGGCCGACCGCGGTGACGCTGATCGGCAACGCGTCTTAGTCGCGTGCTAGTCCGCTTCCTCGTCCTCACCGGGTGCCGGGGCCGCGATCACGATCGCCTCGGCCACGCCGCGTCCATCGACGCGCGCGACGCGCAGGCTGATGCCCTCGAACGTCACCACGTCGCCGACGCGTGGCGGACGCTCGAGGAGCGCGAGCACGAGGCCGCTCACCGTCTCCACGTCCGCATGCTCCACGGCGCGCTGCAGTCGCTCCCCGAGCTCGTCGAGGCGCACCGTGCCCGCGACATGCAGCCGTCCGCCGGCGTCCTCGAACAGTTCGCTGCGTGATCCGGACTCGTCCACGCGGCCGAGCACTTCGGTGCTGACGTCGTCGGGAGTGATGATGCCGGCGGTGCCACCGTGCTCGTCCAGCACCACGGCGAACTGCACCTGCTGGTCACGCATCCGCTTCACCACGGACTCCAGCGCCGTCGAGGACGGCACGAACGGCGCGGTGTGCACCATGCGCCCGCGCAGCGGCGTCTGCGCGAGCACGAGCGCTGCGAGGTCGCGCACGTGCACTACGCCCACGATGTCGTCGAGATCCTCGCGGTAGACCGGGTAGCGGGTGTGCGGAGTCGCGCGGAGCAGCGCCGCGATCTCCTCGTGCGTGGCGTCCAGCCGAACGCCGTCCACCTGGACGCGCGGGACCATCACGTCTTCAGCAGTCAGCGCGCCGAGGTCGAAGAGCTCGCGGAGGACCCGGCCCGAGCCACGGTTGATCATGCCGCCCTGCAGGCTCTCCTCGACGACAAACTCGAGCTCCTCCGCGCTGTAGTAGCGCTCCTGACTGCCCTGCGACCGATCGATCCCCAGCACGCGCAGCACCGCGTTGCCCATCGCGTTCAGGCCGACGACCAGCGGGAAGAAGATGCGCTGCGTCCAGAGCATGGGCGGCGTCACGCGCAGCGCGGTGCCTTCGGCGTGCTGGAGCGCGAGCGACTTCGGCACCATCTCGCCGATCACGATGTGGAGGTACGTCAGCACGGCGACCGCGAGGAGCGAGGCGATCGTATGCGCGGCCAGCCACGCCGGGAGCGCAGCGAATGCGTGCAGTTCGCCCTCGACCCACTCGGCCAGCGCGTGCTCGCCGTACATGCCAAGGCCCAGAGATGCGAAGGTCACCCCGAGTTGTGCCGTGGCGATGTAGCGGTCCTGATGGCGCGGCTCGCGCAGGATGTTCGCGACGACTGCCGCACCCCGATGCCCCCCTGCGGCGCGGCGTTCGAGGGATGCGCGCGGCGCGCCGACGATCGCGAACTCGGCCGCAACAAACAGCGCGTTCAGCAGCACCAGCGTGATCACGATGGCGGCAGGGATGAGGCTATCCACGGTCGGCCTCGTTCAGCACAGCGGACGACGCGGGCGTGGCAAGGAGCGTGTGCACGGTGAGGTGCTCGACGCTCTCGACCTCGACCTCGACGCCGTCGATGGTCGCGCGGTCGCCGGGCACGGCGATGTGGCCGAGGTGCTCCGCGACGATGCCTCCCAGCGTGTCGCTCTCGCCGTCCCAAAGCACGCCCAGCCACTCGTGCGCCTCGTCCACGCGCATCCGGCCGGGCAGGCGCACGCGCCCGTCCTCCAGCCGCTCAGGGGCGACCTCGCCGGGATGCGCCTCATCAGGCACGCCGAGGACTTCGACGAGGAGATCCTCGAGCGTGACGAGACCGGAGACGCCGCCGTGCTCGTCGACGACGACGGCCTGCTCGGAGTGTTGCCGCCGCAGTTCGGCGACGAGGCGCTCCGCGCGGATCGATTCCGGGACGTGCGCGATCGGGCGCATCACCGCGCGCGCCAGCATGTCCCCCTGGTCTGAGGCGATGCGGCTGGCGACCTCCTTCGCGCGCAGTACGCCGACGATGCGGTCCGCGCTGCCCTCGAACACCGGCAGCCGCGTGAAGTTCGAGGCGACCAGCGCCTCCTGCACCTCGCGCAGCGTCGCGCTCGCCTCGATCCCCACGATCTCCTGGCGCGGCACCATCAGGCGGCGCACCGGCAGGACGCTGAGGCGCAGCGCGCGGTCGAAGCGGTCCTGCTCGTCGGCGGAGAGCAGACCGCCGTCGCGGCTCTCGGCGATGAGGAACGAGATCTCCTGCGGCGAGTGGATGTGCCGGTGCCCCACCGTGGGGGCGCCGAGGATGCGGAGGATCGCGGTGCCGCTGCCGTTCAGCAGCCCAATCAGCGGACGGAAGAGCCACAGCGACATCCGCATGGGGATCGCGGTGTAGACCACGGTCTGCGTGGGGAACTGGAGCGCGAGCGACTTGGGCACGAGCTCGCCGACCACCATCTGTGTCGAGGTGAGGACGAGCAGCGTTGCGGTCGCCGCGATCCCGATGACGGTGCCGCCCTCGACGCCGGCCGCGCGCAGCGCGGCGACGAGCGCCGGCGTCAGCTGCGCCTGCCCGTACGCGCCCAGCACGAGGCTCGACAGGGTGATGCCGACCTGGCAGCCCGCGATGTAGCGATCGAGGTCGGCGGGAGACTCGACGACGCGGAGCACCCAGCGCGCGGCGCTGCTGCCGTCCTCCGCCCACTGGCGGATGCGCGTACGGCGCGCGGACACGCCGGCGAACTCCGCAGCGACGTACAGCGAGTTGAGGACAAGGAGCACCGCGATGACGGCGAGCACCGTGATCATCGCGGTGCGCACCTATGGCTGCCGGGGCTGGCGTCGGCGCTCTGGGCGGTCATGTCGTTTGAGCGTACAGGAAGTGACCGGGCGCGAACAGGACGCCCGCATGCGAGGCTGCCGCCCGGTGTCCTCCGCTGCGTGGCTCGCCCGGTAGAATCGACATTCGCAACGAAGGCGCGCCCGGGCCGCACGAGGAGTCACGATGAGTCGAGTCGCGGTGATCGGCGCCGGTGCGGTCGGCTGCTACTACGGCGCGCGGCTCGCCGAGGCGGGGCACGAGGTGCACTTCCTCATGCGGCGCGACTACGACGCCGTCGCCGCGGGCGGACTCCGCATCGAGAGCGTCGACGGCGACCTCGTCCTCCCGCACCCGCACATCGCGCGGAGCAGCGAGGAGATCGGCCCGGTCGACTGGGTGATCTGCGCGCTGAAGGCGACGGCGATCGAGGAGACCCGTGCGTTGGTGGCACCGTGCGTAGGCGACACCACGCGCATCCTGCTGATCATGAACGGCCTCGGGCTGGAGGAGCGCTTCGCTGAGTGGTTCGGGGCGCGGCGCGTGTTCGGGGGCCTCGCCTTCACCTGCATCAACCGCGGCGAGCCGGGCACCGTGCATCACATCGACTACGGCCCGGTGACCATCGCGCACTTCGAGGATGACGCGAGCGAGATCGCGGCCGGCATGGCGCTCTGGGCCGGCGCGAAGGTGAAGACGCTGAGTGCCTCGTGCCTCCTCGCCGCGCGCTGGATGAAGCTCGCGTGGAACATCCCGTTCAACGGGCTCACCGTCACGGCAGGCGGTGTGACCACGGACCGTGTGCTCGGGATGCCCGGCCTCCGCGAGGCGGCCCACGCCGTGATGCGCGAGGTCGTCGCGGCGGGCAACGCCGACCTCGCCGCCCACGGCCTCGCCGATCGCCTCGACGAGGGCGCGATCGTGACGGACCTCATCGGCCGCACCGACGTGATGGCCGCGTATCGCCCGAGCACCATGGTCGACTTCATCGAGGGGCTGCCGATGGAAGTCGACGCGATGTTCGTGGAGCCGCTGCGGCGCGCCCAGGCGCTCGGCGTCGCCACGCCGTACCTCGCGCTGATCACGGCGCAGATGCAATCGCTCGATCGGCTGGCGCGCGAGCGTCGCGGCGAGCCGACGTAGGCGGCCCGCGGGCGGCGGGTAGACGCGACGCGGCGCGGGCTGGTACAGCCATGTCGTCGGCACGATCGCCGCGCAGGTCGAGGGAGCACGAGATGGCATTCCAGGTACGACGGGTCGTCACCGGTCACGACGCGGACGGCAAGGCGATCGCGATGATCGACGACGTGGTGAACGGTGAGCCTCGACGGCCCGGCGCCGACGCCGCGCTCATCTGGACGAGCCTCGGCTGGCCGAACAACAACGACGGCTCCGAGGATGAAGGCAAGCGCGAGGGCGTCGCGACCACGCTCCCCGGCGGCACGGTCTTCCGGCTGCTCGCACTGGAGCCGGGCAACGCACCTCGCATGCATCGCACGGACTCGCTGGACTACTCCGTGGTGCTGCAGGGCGAGATCGACATGGAGCTGGACGACGGCGTGATCGTCCACTGCAAGCAGGGCGACGTCATCGTGCAGCGGGGCACCGTGCACAACTGGCTCAACCGCGGCACGGAGACCTGCGTCCTCGCCTTCGTGCTGATGGACGCGAAGCCCGTCGAGATCGGCGGCACGCGCCTCGACGCGGTCGGCTAGCGCAGAGCCCCGCACGACGCGACGAGGCCCCGCATCGCGGGGCCTCGTTCGTGTTGATGAGCCTTCGAGGGGCGTCGGGCTAGGTGCGGCCGCGCTCCATCTCGTGCTCTTTGCCCTGCGGCAGCGCCTTCCCGGCGTCCTCGAACGCCTTGCGGGTCGCCGCACCGCGGGCGCCGAGCTGGTCGCCGGCCTGCGCGACCCAGTCGCGGCTGGCCTCGATCGGGGCGATTTGGCCCTGGAAGTGCGGTGCGACGTAGCGCGCCCACATCTCGAACGATCGCCAGGTCGCCTCGCGCGGAGCCCACTCGTGCGCGAGGCCGAGGAAGCCGCCGAAGCCCCCCGAGATCTCGATGATCCGCTCGATCGCCTCGACGGCGTCCTGCGGAGTACCGATGATCGCGCCGCCGCGGGCGACCATCGCCTCCACCTCGTCCTCACCCGGCGCCGTGGGCCGTCCGAGGGTCTTCGTGAAGTAGTCGACGTTGTGGGCGAGTACGCCGGCACGCACCTCGTCCATCGCCTGCTCGCGCGTGGGCGCGAGGTGGAACGGGATGACCACGCGCCAGTCCTTGCGGTCGACGGTCTGGCCGTGCTTCGCGGCGGCCTCCTCGGCCCACGCCCATGCCTCGGGCAGCGCGACGAGCCCGCCCGCGGCGAACGAGGCGACCGAGAGCATCCCGATGCCGAACTGCCCCGCAGCCACCGGTCCGGCCGGCGAGAAGGTGTGCGCGACGGACACCGGGAGGTGCGGGTGCGTGTACGAGGCGAGCTGGAGGCGCGCCTCGTTCAGCTCGAACCAGTCGGTCTTCATCGTGACCGGCGCCTCAGCGCGCAGTAGCGCGATGATCGCCTCGAGCGCCTCGGCCATGCGGCCACGTTGCGTCACGGGGTCGATGCCGAGCATGTAGGCGTCCGAGGCCAGCGCGCCCGGCCCCACGCCGAGCATCGCTCGGCCGCGCGTCATGTGGTCGAGCTGCACCATGCGGTCGGCGACCATCAGGGGATGGTGGTACGGCAGGCTCAGGACGCCGGTGCCGAGGCGGATGCGCTTCGTGCGCTGCGCGGCGGCGGCAATGATCAGCGTGGGGTCGGCGATGATCTCCCAGCCCGCGCTGTGGTGCTCACCGATCCAGGCCTCCTCGAAGCCCAGCGCGTCCAGGTGCTCGAGCAATTGCAGGTCGCGCTCAATCGCGAGCGTCGGGTTGTCGCCGGTGGGATGGAACGGCGCGAGAAAGACGCCGAAGGACATGCGAGGCGGTCGGTAGGTCATGCAGGCTCCCGGTGGGATCGCGGTCGTCGTCCTCGACTTGTACCGCCTGCGCGTGGCAGGCGTCGAGTCGCCGTCTGTGCGACCTCGCTAGTCGTCGCGCCCGACGAAGCCGAGGTTGTAGCCGAAGGCGTGCTCCGGGCCGACCAGCAGCACCAGCTCGCCGTTGGCGCGGCGCCCCGTCGCGGCGGGGGCGAGGTCGTGGGCCTCGAGCCATCGGGCGCTCGCCGTCACGTCGCTCGAGCGGTGGATCGCCTGGAACGGGCCGGGGCCGCGCGCGGTCATCGCGTCCTGCGTGGGGCCGGGGCCATACGCCTCCGCGGCCACCACGTCGCTCTGGGCGAAGGCGTACCGCGCCATGTTGGCCTTGATGATGATGCCGTCCTGCGGCGTCGGCGGTGGTCCGCCCAGCACGCCGCTGTACGCCGCCACCATCTCCTCGAGGCTTGTTCCTGCGACGTAGATGCGCTCGATGTCCAGCACGCCGTTCGGGTGCGGGGCGCGCTGCGGCGCCTGCGCTCGCCGGGCGTCGAGGTCGCTGAGATGCTGGACGAAGAGCAGCGGCAGCGCCCCCTCCCCCAGCGGAACGGATGCGAGCCACTCGATGCGAGCGCCAGTTGGCGTCGTCCGCGCCTGACGCGTCGGATCGGACACCTGGACGCCGCGAGCGCGGATCGCCGCGACCTCGCCCGCGAGGTCGTCGGTCGCCAGCGCGATCGCGCGGATGCCGCCGCCCGCCTGGATGAACGCGGCCAGCCCCGGATCGCACGAGGCGTCCCGCGCCGCCGCATCCCGCTGCGTCGCGGCATCCTCGATCGCGAGGAGTTCGAGGTACTGGTCGTCGTAGAAGACGACCGCGCTCCGCGTCCCGGCGTCCTCGTTCGAGCCGGCATCAAAGATGTGGAACCCGAGCGCCGTGTAACGCTCAATCGCCGCGGTGAGATCGGGGACGGCGATCACCAGGTGGTCGACGCGGCTGAACATGGGGCCTCCTCCGCCGCGTCCGCCATGTGCTCGCGCGGCCCGCCCCTTATAGCCGATCGCCTGCGACCCGGCGCGCCTGCCTCGCTCCGCCCAGGCGGGACGGGCCCCCTCGTATCGTGACGCGAGCCCTGCTACTTGAGGACGCGGCCGACGAGGAATCCCATGGCGATTGCCCCGAGCAGCGACCGCACCGGGTAGTGACGGACGTAGTGCCCCACGTCATGCCAGATCTCCGCGCTGTCGTGGCGCCGGAGATAGCCGGCAGCTGATTGCATGCCCTCCATGGCGCCCTCGGCGGCCGTGCCGGTCATACCCGTTGCCCCGGCGCGCTGCGCCAGGTTGGAGGCGGCCCGCTTGAGGCCGCTCGCGGCCCCCTCGCGGCCGGACTCCACCGCGTCGTAAGCGCGGTCGACAGCCTCGTTCGCCGCCGCGCTGACCGTGTCCCGCGCCTGGCCCGCCAGGTCGAGGGCCTCGTCCATTGCGCGCTCCGCCATCTCGCCGCGATCCGTCGCGCCTCGCTCGTCAGTCATGAGAAACCCCTTCCGAACGCAAACCTTCACGATGGTGTGGCGTCTGCGCTCCGCTCGGCAGATGAATCGTTGTCGGTCGGTCGGCGCTGCTCGTGGGCGAGGTTGTGCCCGAGCGCAGGGTCGTGGCCCGGTGCTGTCGCCTCGGCGGCTCCACGCTCGGGATCAGCGAGGACGGCGTTCAACTCGGCGCCCAGCAGCATCAGCAGCGCCGTCAGGTAGAGCCACACCATCAGCACAATGACGCCGCCCACCGCGCCGTAGGTCGCGTTGTAGGACGCGAAGTTCGAGACGTACCAGCCAAAGAGGGCCGTCGAGGCGATCCAGCCCACGACGAACAGCGAGGCGCCGGGCGACACCCAGCGAAACGGGAGGTGCGCGTTCGGGAGCAGCCAGTACAGCACCGCGGCGGCGACGGACATCAACACGATCGCCAGCGCGTAGCTCGCGAGCATCAGCACCGTGGTCGCGGCCACACCGCCGCCCAGCAGCGTCTCCGCGCGCGCCTCGATCATGCGCGCACCGACGAGCGCTCCAAACGCGCCGAAGGTGAATACGCCGCCGAGCGCGGTCAGGCCGAGCGAGAGCGCGGTGCGCCGCCAGAACGAGCGATCCTCCTCCACGTCGTAAGCGACGTTCATCGCGCGCATCGCCGAGGCGATGCCGGACGACGCGGAGTAGAGCGCTCCGATCAGGCCGATCGAGAGCAGTCCGGGGTGGCTGCCCTCCAGGATCTGGCTGAGTTGCCCCGTGAGCACGGAGCGGGCATCCGCCGGGAGCGCCTCCGCAAGCTGGGCAACCAGGCGTCCCGTGGGGTCATCGATGCCCAGCGCGCGTGCACCGACTCCGGCGATCGCCGCGAGGAAGATGAAGAACGGAAAGAGGGCGAGGAGAAAGCGGTAGGCGAGGCCGGCCGCCATGTCGGTGACCTGGTCGGCGCTGACCTCGCTCCACAACGTCGTGGCCGCCTGCAGCATGCGCGTACTCCTGTGGAGAGTGTGGGTGTTCGCCGCTCGCAGCCGGACGCGAGGACGTGCGGGAGTGCTAACAACACGCTCACGATTCGAGAACGTCGTACATCTGACGTTCGAGCGTGCCAGGGCCCGGACTGGCGTTTTCGGACGATCCGTCGCACATTGGATGTATGGCACACCCCTGGCACGACATCGAAGTGGACCCGGCGAAGATCGGCGAGGCCTTGCCCGTCGTCATCGAGATCCCCGAAGGCAGCAAGAACAAGTACGAGCTGGACAAGGCGAGCGGCCTGCTGAAGCTCGACCGCGTGCTGTTCAGCTCGGTGCGCTACCCGGCGAACTACGGCATGGTCCCGCGCTCGTTCTGCGACGACGGCGACCCGCTGGATGCGGTCGTCCTCGGGCAGGAGGCGGTGCCGCCGCTCACGCTGATGTACGTGCGCCCGGTCGGCGTCATGCACATGCGCGACCAGGGCAAGGCCGACGACAAGATCCTCGCCGTCAGCACCTACGACCCGGTGTTCGCGCACATCCGCGAGCTCGATGACGTGCCGCCGCACTTGCTCGCCGAGATCCGTCGCTTCTTCCTCGACTACAAGGTGCTCGAGGAGAAGGAAGTGCTGGTCGAGCCGTTCGAGGGCCGTGAGAAGGCGCTGAGCGTCATCCGCACGGCGCTGGACGACTACGAGCGGCTGCGCGCTCCGCTGGGTGGTCACCCGTAACGGACGCTCGCTAGTCCCGCAGCAGCGCCTCGAGGGCCGCGCGCGTCTCCGCTGCGTGGCCCAGGTCGAGGCGTAGTAGTTCCCGCCCCAGCACCCGGTACGCCCTCGATAGGTCGTTGTCGTTCGCGAGCGCCGCGAGGTGACGCGCGACCGTATCTGCATCTCCGCGCGCGATCGGCCCGGTGAGTGCTTCCGCCAGCGGGAGCCGCGCGACGTTCGAGGCGGCCGCGAGCAGGAGTGGCGCAAGCGCCTCCCGCGCGGCGTACTCCGGCAGCCCGCCCGCCGACCAGGCGCGCGTTGCCGCCGCCATCAGCGCGACGACGTCGTTGCTTACGAGCACCGCCGCTGCGTGGTACTGCGCGCGGTCCACGCCCTCCAGCCGCACCGTCCGCGCGTCGAGGTCGCCCGCGAGCGCCTCCAGCAGTTCGCCGAGCGGAGACGCGCCCTCGACGCCGCAGGTGGCGCCACGGAACAGCGCGGCGCACGCCGCCGCCTCCGTGGTGCCGGGGACCGTCTGCAGCGGGTGCAGGCAGCCGGCGACAGCGTCGCGTGCCGATGCGCCGGCGAGGACGTCGAGGCCCAGGGCGCCGCTCGCGTGAACGACGCCCTGCCCGGCCCGCCACGGTAGTGCCTCGGCGAGGAGCGCGATCACCCGATCGGGGACGGCGAGGAACACGAGCGTGCACGTTTCGATGACGCGGTCGATCGGAGCGGTTGTGACGCCGAGGGCGGCGGCCGCCGCCTGTGCGCTCGCCTCGTCACGTGAGGCGAGTTGAACGCCGGTGTACCCGGCAGTGGCGAGCGCGCCCGCGAGCGCGGTGCCGAGGCGGCCCGCGCCGATCACGCCGATGGTCAGCGCGCGGCGGTCGTCTGGGGAGAGCGGAGCGGTGGGGAGCGTGGTCATGGGCGCGTGTGGGCCGCGCGGAACGTCGACTAGCTCTTCGGCTCGTCGTCGTCGGCACGGCCACCGGGCACGAGCGCGTCGAGGATCGCGTCGATGTCCTCGGGGGACTCGCCGTCGCCCGCGGGCTCGTCTTCGCCGCGCTCGGCGCGCTGTTCCTTCTTGGCTTCGCGCTTGGCGGCCTTGGAGGAGTCGCGCTGGAACTTCAGGTAGGAGTAGTTCTGCTTCCGGGCCATTTGCCGCCTCGCCTGATCGTCGGCACGCTCTACCGAGCGGTGCATGGTGCGCGCAAGGCCAGCCCGGCGCACTCACAGCGTACCCTACGGCGGCCTTCCCGCGCGTTCCGCAGCGGCACGCACGGCGCCCGGTATGATGGTGTTCTCAGGAATGGAGCGTCAGATGGTCCTCGACGTGCGACAGATCGACGAGCTGGCGCAGGAACTGGCGGGGCTGCACCCGGCGGACATCATCAAGCGTGCGCAGCAGGAATTCAGCGAGGATCTGTCGATCTCGTTCAGCGGCGCCGAGGATGTCGTGCTCATCGACATGGCGTCGCGTACGGGCCTCCCGTTCCGGGTCTTCACCCTCGACACTGGTCGCCTCCACCCCCAGACGTACAAGTTCATGGAGCAGGTGCGCGACCGCTACCACGTGGACATCGAGGCGTTCACCCCGCAGCCCGAGGCGCT
Source organism: Chloroflexota bacterium (assembly GCA_947479915.1). Lineage (GTDB taxonomy): Bacteria > Chloroflexota > Dehalococcoidia > UBA2979 > UBA2979 > SHYQ01. The sequence goes on along the minus strand of CANKAU010000001.1, from coordinate 165,329 downwards.
CCAGCGGCTGGTCACGACGAAGGGGTACTTCTCCTTTTATCAGGACGGTCACGAGGAATGCTGCTCCATCCGCAAGGTGGAGCCATTGCGCCGCGCACTGTCCGGCGTGCGTGCGTACGTGACGGGCCAGCGCAAGGATCAGAGCCCCGGCACCCGTGCCGACATTCCGGTGGTCCAGCACGACACGGCGTTCTCCACGCCCGACCGCGACCTGGTGAAGTTCAACCCGCTGGCGAACTGGTCATCCGCGAAGGTGTGGCAGTACATCCGCGAGCACGACACGCCCTACAACCCGCTGCACGACGTCGGCTTCCGTTCGATCGGCTGCGAGCCGTGCACGCGCGCCACGAACCCCGGCGAGCACGAGCGCGAGGGCCGCTGGTGGTGGGAAGAGGCGACGAAGCGCGAGTGCGGCCTGCATGTCATCAACCTCGGCAACTCCGAGGCCTAGCGCCGCTCCCCCGCCGCCTCGATGTTCCCGATCCGCGACCTCAACCCGTCGCGAGGCACCGCGCTGGTCACCATCGCGCTGATCCTCGTCAACGTCGCCACGTTCTTCGCATGGCAGCCGCACGGCAACCCGAGGGCCGAGGCTGAATTCCTGTACCGTCGCGCGGCCGTGGCGTGTGAAGTCACCGGGCTCGCGCCGATCTCCGTCGTCGACCTGGATGCGGGCCACTGTGTGCCGGACCGATCGCCCGCGCTGTTCCCGGGGAAGCAGATCGGCCTGTCCGTCCTCGTCTCCATGTTCCTGCACGGAGGCCTGCTGCACCTGCTGGGCAACATGTGGTTCCTGTGGATCTTCGGCGACAACATCGAGGAAGCCTTCGGGCACATCGGCTACCTGCTGATGTACCTCGTGGCCGGGGTCGGAGCGACGCTCGGGTTCTCGTTGCTGCACGCGAACAGCGTTGAGCCGCTGATCGGTGCGTCGGGCGCGATCGCCGGGGTGCTCGGCGCGTACCTCGTCCTGTTCCCGCGGGGCTGGGTGCTGGCGCTGTGGTTCCTCGGCATCGTGCCCGTGCCGGCGGTGCTCTTCCTCGGTCTGTGGTTCCTCGGACAGTTCGGCGTCGCGACCGAGGGCGTCGCCTGGGAGGCGCACGTCGCGGGGTTCGTCATCGGCGCGGCGATCGCGCTGCTGTTCCGTGGGCGCCTGCTCCGCGGCATGGGCGCCCCAACGCGTGAACTGCCGAGGACGTTCCGCACCGGCTAGCCTTCGCGGCCTGCGCTGAAACGCGCGAGGGCGGCCGCAGCGAACCGCGACCGCCCTCGGCGTCCCTCCGGACTGAGCGCGTGGGCTACACGTTCTTGGCGAACCAGGCGAGCGTGTCCTTCCACGCCTGCGTCGCCTGTGCCTCGTTGTATGCAGCGCCCGTGTCGTTGTGGAACGCGTGGCCGACGCCCGGGTACACCTTCATCTGGTGGTTCACCTTCGCGTCGGTCATCTGCTTGTCCAGCGCGTCCTTGCCGCCGGTGATGCGGGCGTCGTTCTCGGCGTAGACGCCGAAGGCGGCCGCCTTGATCGCGGGAACCGCGGCGGCGTCCGGCGCGGGACCGTAGAAGGCGGCGATGGCCTTCAGCTCGGGGATCTTCGTCCCTGCGGCCCAGGTGATGCCGCCGCCGAAGCAGAAGCCGATCATCCCGACGCGGGTGTTGTCCACGCCCTCAACGGTGCCCAGGTACTTGTGCGCGGCGGCGAAGTCCTCGACGTGGCGGGGGATCCCGGCGCCGGTGAGCAGGCCGGGGATCTTGTCGCGCTCGTTCTTCGCGGTCCCGCCTTCGCGCGCGAGCAGATCCACCGCCAGCGCGGCGTAGCCCTCCTTCGCGAAGCGGCGTGCGACGTCGCGGATGTGCGGGGTCAGCCCGCCGTTCTCGTGGCACACGAGGATCGCCGCGCGCTTGGTCGTCGATGCCGCCGCGGGCAGTGCGAGGTAGCCACCGCCCTGCGCCGTGCCGACCGGGAAGGTGACGTCACGATCCTTCACCGCCGGGTCGAACTCGGGCACGGACAGCGGGCTCTTCGCGCCAGCGACCGGAACGGTGGTGCCGGTGGGCGTCGGGCTGGCCTTCGGGGGCGCGGCCGTGGGCGAGGGCGTGGCAGGCGGGATCGACGCCTTCGGGTCGGGCAGATCCTTGCCCGTGCAGCCCATCGCGGCCAGCGTCGCGGCGGCTGTCGCCATGCCGCCGGTGATGTACGCGATCCGACGGAAGAAGGTGCGGCGCGGCAGTTCGCCCGCCTTGTAGTCGTCGTAGAACTCTTCGATCAGGTAGCGCTCGAACTTGTCGAGGCTGGCGGGGGCCTGGGGCAGGGTTTCGGTCATGAGTGCCGTACGCTCCGTGGGGTCCTTGCCGCCGGATTCTCCGGTGGCGCCTGCACGGAATACGCACCAAACCTCCCCGCGGATCCCTCTCCACGGCGCTCTGGTAGGACCGTATGAGCAGGTTTATGCTGCGGGCGCCCGGCGCTCTGCGCTTGCGGAGGGGGAGCCGTGCTGGAGGGTGGAGGAACAATCCATGTCTGAAGGTCCGCTCGCGGGGATTCGCGTCTTCGATATGACGCTCGCGATGGTCGGCCCCTGGTGCGCGATGAACCTCGGCGCGATGGGCGCTGACGTCATCCACATCGAGCCGCCCCAGCCGCGCACCATGCCGGGTGCTGATCGCCCCGGTGGCGGCGTACCCCCGTCCATCAACGGTACATCCATCGGCTACATCTCCTGGAACATGAACAAGCGTGGTCTCACGCTGGACATGAAGTCGCAGGAGGATCGCGCCAACGCGTACGAGCTCCTGAAGACCTGCGACGTCTTCCTCATGAACATGCGGCCGGACGTCGCCGGCCGCCTCGGCGTCGACTACGAGACGCTGTCGAAGATCAACCCCGGCATCGTCTATTGCACGGTCACGGGCTGGGGCCAGGACGGCCCGATGCGCGAACTGCCCGGCGCCGACGGCCAGATCAACCACTTCACCGGCATGTCCACGACGAACGGCGTCGAAGGCGCGACCGAGGGTGAGCTGTACCGCCACTCCACGCAGATGGACGCCAGCACCGGCAACTACGCGACGCAGGCCATCCTGCTTGCGCTCGTGGGCCGCAAGCGCACCGGCAAGGGCCAGCGCATCGACATCTCGATGCTGCGCGCGACGACCCACCTGCAGAGCGCGCGCATCGGCGAGTACCTCGCTCGCAAGACGATCAACCCGGGCCTCGGCAGCGCGGCGCAGGTCGTCGCTCCGGACCGTGCGTTCGAGACCGGCGACACCCGCCAGGTCGCCGTCGCTGCGACGAGCGAAGCCGAGTGGGCCACGTTTTGCGACGTCGTCGGCATGCCGGAGCTGAAGACCGACCCGCGCTTCGCCACGAACGCGGACCGCGTCGACCACCGCTCCGAATTGCACGCGATCCTCGAGCCGCGCTTCAAGGAGTTCCCGCTCGACTACTGGGTGCTCCAGTTCCGCCGCAACAAGCTGCCGTACGGCTGGCCCATGCGTTGGGACGAGCTGCGATACCACGAGCAGGTGCGCGCGAACGGCTACATCAACCTTGTTCCGTCGAACGCCTTCTGGGGCGAGGTGTGGACCGGCGGTGCGCCGTACCACTTCTCGAAGACCCCGACGACGTGGTTCACCACCCCTGAGATCGGCGAGCACAACGAGGACATCCTCCGCGAGCTGGCCGCCGGCCGCGGCGCTGCGACTCCCGCTCCCGCGAAGCAGGAGGCGTAAGTGACCGGACCGCTCTTTGGCTACAAGGTCGTCGAGCTCGCTGAGGGCGTCGGCGGACCATACGCGGCGATGCAGATGGGCGACGCCGGCGCTGATGTGGTGAAGGTGGAACGAGCCGAGGGCGACCGCGCCCGCGGGTGGGGCTCCAAGACCGCCGGCGACTACGGCATCACATTCCTCGTCCTGAACCGCAACAAGCGCGGCGTCTCGGTCGACCTGAGCACGCAGGCTGGCGTGGACGCGGTGAAGAAGCTCACCGACAGCGCCGACGTGGTCATCCACGACGAGGGCTGGAGCGACCACCCCGACCTGTCCGTAGACGCGATCATGGCCCGCAACCCGCAGGCCGTCGTCCTGAACATCTCCGAGTTCGGCCCCGAGGGCCCCCTCGCCGAGTACCCGCCCTACGGCGAGCTCGGCGCGCAGATGGCCTCCGAGGCGATTATGTCGCTTGGTGTCCCCGGCCAGCCGCCGGTTCGCATCGGCGTCGACCTCGGCACGATGTATTCGGGCATCTACGGGCTGTCGGCCACGTGCGCAGCGCTCATCGCGCGGGACCGCGTCGGCGGGCAGCGGGTGGACGTCTCCCCGTTCGGCACGCTCATCGCGATGCGCTCCACGCTGTGGGCGGCGCTCTCGAACCCGGACGAGTGGTGGGGCTTCCACCTCGACTCCTACATGAAGCCGCCGGACATGGGCTACCACACGAAGGACGGCGCGGTGTCGTTCACGCTCGGTCGCATGACGCGCGAGCAGCGTGACGAGCTGTACAAGGACTTCCAGATGGAGTGGGTCAAGGACGACCCGATGTTCCAGCTGGTGGACACCGACCCGGCCGGATCCGGCAGCCGTTACGGCTGGAAGGTGAAGCCCGTCTGGGAGAAGGCGTTCTCGAAGTTCAGCACCGCCGAGGTGCTGGAGATCGGCCGTCGCCACGGCGCGACGACCTTCGAGAAGAACAACTACGCCCAGATGGTGGAGCACCCCCAGGTGAAGCACGTGGGCATGGTCACCACCGTGGAACAGCCGGGCCTCGGCCCGGTGGGCCAGTTGATCCCGCCGTGGGACTTCTCCGAGACGCCCGCGGAGATCCGCCTCCCGGCGCCTCGCCTCGGTGAGCACAACGCCGAGGTGCTCGGGGCCTAGCCCCGGCGGCAGGCATCGATCACACGAAAGGGGCCGGCATTGCCGGCCCCTCTCTGCGCCCCGCGGCGATGTGTTCCTTGTTGGAGTGCCCGCCTGCAGATCACCTCAAGCGGGCCGACGAGGAGCCCAGAAGTTAGCGGGCGGGCGCGGGGCGGTCGGCGACGGCTCGCAGGATCAGCGTGAGCCCGGCGAGCGTCGCAGCGGCCCCCGCGAGGACCACGAGGCCCGTGCCGAAGCCCCCGGTTGCGTCCGCGAGCATGCCGGTGAGGTACGGGCCGAGCACGCCGCCGACCTCGCCGGCCGTGAAGTAGAGGCCTCCGGCCGCGCCCATCAGTGCCGCGCCCACCGACTTGGAGCGGAGCAGCATCAGCATCAGCAGCGGCGTCGCCGCACCTCGACCGATGCCGAGGCCGATCATGATCAGCCAGTACGACCACCCGCTCTGGGCGGCCGGCAGGGCGAGCGCGGACAACGACCACACGCCGAACACCAGCACCAGCACTGGGATCAGCCAACGCCGCGTCGTAAACCTCGGAATGACGAGCGCGGCGGGGATCGCGACGATCGTGGGCACCGAGGCCCACACGCCCGCGGTGGTTCCATCCATGCCTCGGCTGCGCAGCATCTCCGGCAGCCAGTTCGTGAACGAGTGGTTGAAGACGAACACGCCGACTGCCATCACCAGCACGATCTGCACGAGGGGCACGCGCAGCAGCCTCGCGAAGCCCGCCAGCATCGCGCGGGGGCCGGTCGCTGCGGTCCGCTCGACGCCCTCGGGCTCGCGGGCGAGCACCACCCACGCAAGACCGGCGAGGAGCGCGATCGCGCCGTAGACGAGCAGGGTCGCGCGCCACGACTGGCCGACGAGCGGCATGACGATGGCGTTGGCGGAGGACGTCGCGATCAGCGCCCCGATCGACTGCGAGACGGTGTAGATGCCGAGCGCCATGCCGACCTCGTGCTCACCGAACCACGTCGAGGTGAGCTTAGGCGCGCCGATCGAGATGAACGGCCCGCCGAGGCCGAAGACCATGACGCCGGCGAGCATCGTCACCTCGCTGACCGCGCTGGCACGGAGCGCCTGCGACGCGGCGACGAAGAGCACGCCGGCGAAGATCGCGCGACGTAGCCCGAAGCGGTCGATCATGGCACCCGCGGGAATCGCGACGAACAGGTAGACGAACTGCCAGGAACCCAGCGCGAGGCCCATCTGGCTGCGGGTCATCCCCGTGTCGCGCAGGATCGGCGTAATCAGCGGGGCGATCGAGGTCTGCACCATCCCGAAGGCCGCGTAGGCGACGCAGATGAGCGCAAGCATGACCCAGCGGTACGACGAGGCCGTCGGCATCGCGGGGGCCTCGGGCTCGGCGGCAGCGTTCACGCGGACCTCGATCGTCGGGTGCGCCCGACAGCGTAGGCACGTCGAGGCTTAGGAGCGCGCCTCGGCCCGCGCAGGGATGCCGCGGCTACGAGCCGCTACTCGACGGGCCGGCGCTCGACAGCGGGTCGGCGAGGATCGCGCCGCCGAGGGCGGGGTTGAACTCGTTCTCCGGGTCGTCGTGGATCAGGGGCGCCGTGCGCTCCATGTGGTGTCCATCGCCCGGGCCGGACTTCGCCCCGCCGAGGTTCGCGACCCATACCGACAGGTCGTCGAAGAGCGTGTAAAGCGCGGGCACGACGATCAGCGTGAGGAACGTGGAGGACACCAGCGCGCCGATGACGACCACGGCGATGGGCGCGCGTGACTCGGCGCCGGCCTCCAGTTTCAGGGCCAGCGGGAACATGCCGAACACCATGGTTGCGGAGGTCATGAGGATCGGGCGCAGACGGGTGCGGGCGGCCTCGGCGAGCGCTGCGGTGCGCTCCATGCCTTCCTCTCGCAGCGTGTTGGTGTAGTCGATGAGCAGGATGCTCGTCTTCGCGACGAGACCCTCCGCCATCACCAGGCCGATGATCGAGAAGATGTTCAGTGTGTTGCCCGTGACGATCAGCCCGATCAGCGCGCCGACGAGGCCCAGCGGGACGGCCATCATGCGAACCAGCGGGTAGAACCACGACTGGTACAGGGCGACGAGCAGCATGTATTCCAGCACCACGGCGAGGATCAGCGCCTGCGACAGCGACGCGAGCGCCTCGTCCAGCTGCTGCACCTGCCCGCCCAGGGTGACCGCGTAGCCGGGCGGCAGCTCGAGCTTGGCGATCTCGGCGCGGAGGTCAGCGGCCACGGGGCCGAGCGGCCGGCCGCTCGCGACACCTCGAAGGGTCAGGGTGCGGTTGCGGTCGGTGCGCTGGATCTGCACAGGGCCGCTGCCGGGTACGACTGTGGCAATCTGCCCCAGGGTGACGGGGCCCGTCGCGTTCACCGCCCCGCCCGCGTTGAAGCCGCTGGCGACCGGCACCGCCATGAGGTCGTTCAGGCTCGCGCGGTTCCGCGCCGTCCCGATGATCGTGATGTCGACCTGCGGCTGCCCCGGACGGCGCAGCGCGCTGACGGTGCTGCCGGTGAGGCTCGTGCGCAGGATCGTTGCGACCGACTGCGAGGTGACGCCGAGCTGCGCCATGCGCGCGCGGTCAAGCTGGATGTGCAGTTCCGGCGAGGCCTGCAGGCCGTTGCTCTGAAGCGCGCTCAAGGCCTGAACGTTCGTCCCGATCGACTGCACCTGCGACGCGATCTGCGTCAGCGTGTCGAGCTCCGGGCCGCTGATCTGAACCTGCACGGCGTTGGTGCCGCCACCACCGCCCAGCGGGCTGTTGATCGAGGCGGACACCTGGGCGCCCGGGATCGTGCGGCCGATCGCGCGGATGTCGTCCGCGATGACCGAGGCCGACCGCGTGCGGTCGTGTTTCGATCCGATCTCCACGGCGAGGTTGGCACCGCCGGTGCTGATCGAGGTGAAGACGTTCTTCACCTCCGGGATCGTCGTGAGCGCGGCCTCGAGCTGCCGCCCGGCGTCATCGATCGCGGAGAGCGAGGTGCCCGAGGGCATGTTCAGCGAGACGCGGAGGTTACCGTCGTCTTCCTGCGGCGCGTACTCGGTGCCAAGCGCGCCCAACTGGAGCAGCGCAGCGCATACACCGAGCATGGCGATGGCGACGATCGTGACCAGCCAGCGCGTGCGCACGAAGAACGGGACAGTGCGCGCGGTCAGCGAGCCGAGGCGGCCGAACTGGTCGTCCCACCAGCGGCCGAAGCGCGCCCACGGGCCGTGGCCCTCGGACTCTTCGTGCTTCATCCAGCGTGAGGCGACCATCGGGGTGAGCGTGAACGATACGAGCAGCGACAGCAGCGTCGCGATCACGATCGTCAGGCCGTACTGGCGGAACAACTGTCCGACGGTGCCCGACACGAACGCGATCGGCGCGTAGACGATGACGTCCGCGAGCGTGATCGCGATCGCGGCGAGGCCGATCTCGCTGCGGCCGTTCAGTGCCGCTCGAATCGGACTCTCGCCCAGTTCGAGGTGCCGATGGATGTTCTCCAGCACGACGATCGAGTCGTCGACGAGGATGCCGATCATCAGCGCCAGCGCCATGAGCGTCATGATGTTCAGCGTGAAGCCCAGCGCGAACATGAACAGGAACGTGCTGATGAGCACCGTGGGGATCGCGAGCAGGACGATCACGGTGTTGCGCCACTGGTGCAGGAACAACAGCATCACGATGCCGACGAGCAGGATCGCCAGCACCAGGTCGCGCTGGATCGCATCGAGCGAGGAGCGCGTGAAGATCGAGTTGTCGTTCGTAATCTTGAGCTGAGTGCCCTCGGGCAGCAGCGCCTTCAGCTGCTCGAGCTTGTCCTTCACGTCCGTGGAGACCTGCAGCTCGTTCGCGTCGGACTGCTTCACCACGGTGAGGCCTACGGCCTCGGCGCCGTTCATGCGCTGGAACTGCGTCTGCTGCTTGTAGCCCTCGGTCACCGTCGCGACGTCGCGGAGCAGCACCGGGCCGCCCGTCGTCGTCTGCTGCACCACGAGCTGTTCGAGGGCCGGGAACTCCTGCACGGCGCCCACGGAGCGCATATTCAGGGTCTTCGTCCCCTGGTCCAGTGAGCCGACTGGCGCCGTGACGTTCGCCGCGGTCAGCGCCGTTGAGATCTGCTGGATGGTCACGCCGTACGCGGCGAGCTTCGTGTAGTCGACCTGTACCTGGATCTCGCTCTGCAGACCGCCCGAGATCGAGACGCTGGCGACGCCGGGCACCGACTGGAGCGCCGGCTGCAACGAGGTGTTGGCGAGGTCGAAGAGCTGGGCCACCGGCGCGCCGGTGAGCGCGATGTTGAGGATCGGGCTGGCGTTCGGGTCGGCCTTGAAGATCGTGGGGTCGGTGGCGTCCGCCGGGAGCTGGCGGCGCACCGCGGCCACGCGGCGGCCCACCTCGAGTGCGGCGGCGTCGATGTTCGTGCCGTTGGCGAAGCGGATCGTGACCGAGGCGCGGCCCTCGCTCGAGTTCGAGGAGACCGAGGTGACGCCGGACAGGCCGGCGACGGCGTTCTCGATCGGCTGCGTGACGAGGAGTTCGACGTCCTGGGCGGACGCCTGCGGGTAGGAGACGTTGATGCCCAGGAATGGGATGTCGATCGGAGGCAGGCGGTCGACGCGGAGGTGCGTGTACGAGATCGCGCCCATGAGCACGATGCCGAGGATCACCATCAGGATGGTGAGCGGTCGCTGAATGGAGAGCCGGGTCAGACCCATGGACGTACCTCCCGCTCAGACGCTACGGCGCGACGGTCCCCGTTGGACGTGCCTGGCCGGTACCGCTTCCGCCCGTCGCTCCGCTGCCGCCGGTGGGAGCACCCTGCGCGCCCGATCCCCCGCTGGCACCCGGAGCTCCCGAACCACCTGAGGCTCCAGACGCGCCCGAGGCGCCGCTGGCACCGGATGCGCCGGCCGGCCGGGCCCCGCCACCGGCGCCGCCGGGAGCGGGGGTGGCGATGGCGACGGCCTGGCCATCACGGAGGACGTTCTGGCCCACGGTCACCACCTGGTCGCCGGCGGCCACGCCCTCGGTGATCTCGGTGCTGGTCGCGTCGGCGATGCCGAGCTTCACCGTCTTCGCGGCGGCCTTGCCGTTCGCGATGACGAAGACGCGCGAGTTGTTGCCCTGCTGCACGATCGAGGCGGTCGGCACGAGGATCGCGTTCGGCTTCGTGGCCACGATGACGTTGACCTGCGCGAACATGCCCGGCTTGAGCAGGCTGCCCGGATCCTCGGCGAACACCTTCACGTCGAACGTGTGGGCACGCGCGTCACCGAGCGGCGCGATCGTCGCGACCTTGCCCTTGAACGTGCGGCCGGGGAAGGCGGGAACGGTGACCTCGGCCTCCATGTCGGGTTTGATCTGGCCGATGCGCGCCTCGTCCACGGTCAGGTGGCTCTCGACGGCCTTCGCCACCAGGACGAAGACGGGCGTCTGCGGTGAGACGGTAGCTCCGACGTCCAGCAACTTCTGAGCCACGATGCCCTCGAACGGCGAGACGACCGAGGTCTGGTCAAGGCTCGTGCGCGCGGTCGCGACACCGGCCTGCGCCGCTGCGACCGTGGCGCGCGCGCCGGCGATGTCGGCGTCGGTGTACGGCAGCTTGCGGTTATCCAGGGCGGCTCGGGCTGTCTCGACGATCGAGCGCTGCGCCGCGACGTCCGTCGCGGACGGCGTGCGGACGAGGCCGTAGCGATCCTGCGCTGCGACGTAGGCGACCTCTGCACTGTTCTGGTTGTTGAGCGCGGTGAGGTAAGCGTTGTTCGCGGTGATGAGCGACGTGCCGCTCGTACCGCCGATGCTGAGGGCGTACGTGGAGTTGCTGGCGATGTGGCGCTGGAGCGCGTCGAGATCCGCGGGCGGGATCGGGATTGGGCTCTCGCACTTCACGATCACCGCATTGAAGACGTTGCAGTAGGAGCTGAGGGCGGCGCTCAGCGCGTTCCTCGTGGTGCCGACCGTCACCTTCGCGTTGTTCAGCGTGACCTCCGCCGTGCGGAGGGTCGACTCCGCCGCGGAGAGATCCGAGGCCGTCGGGTTCAGCATCTGGCGGAGCTTCGCCTCGGCAGCCGCCAGGGCCGCCTCCGCGGCGGCAACGTCCGCGGAGCGCGGGCCGTCGAGCATCAGCTGGAGGCGCGCCTGCGCCGACGCGAGCGCGGCCTGCGCCTGCTGCAGCTGCGCGGGCAGCGTGCCGGGGTCGAGCGTGGCGAGCACATCACCGGGCTTCACCGCGGTGCCGACGTCGACCTTGACCGAGGCCAACTGCCCGGCGAGGCGCGGGGCGAGGCTGACCTGCTGCGACGACTGAATCGCGCCGGAGTACGTGAGGACGGATCGGATCGCGCCGGTGCGGGCGGCAGTCACCTGCACCGGCACCGGGGCGCCGGCGGGAGCGGCGGCCTGCTGGGTGCTCGCAGAGCGGCGGTAGATCACGACTCCCACGACTACGACGCCAACGATTGCGGCGAGGGCGAGAACGAGCCTGAACGGACGACTGCTCATGACGTTCACCCGGCCTGCCTCCATCGTGCCGGCGCGCGGGCCGGACGGTTCATCGGAATGGCGACACGATACCTGATCGACTGGTCAGGCGCTCGGTCGTAGCCACGTTCCATTAGCCGTCGGGATCCTATCGAGTGTGTTAAGGAAGTGCTGACCGCCGGGAGGCCTCCAAGCCCTTCGTGTGGTTGAATGAGCGCCGGCGCCCCCGCTGGGCAGCCTGGCGAGGCGCACCGTGGATCTCCTGAACCTGCTGGGACTTGGGCTGGCCGCATTCCTGGCGGGCGCCGTCAACGCGGTGGCCGGTGGTGGCACGCTCATCACCTTCCCGTCGCTCTACGCCTTCTACCCCGCGAAGATCGCCAACATGACCAGCACGGTCGCGATCTGGCCCGGCACCGTCGGCGGATCGCTGGCGTACCGGAAGGAGATCGGCGAGCGCTCGACGCGCCTGAAGCTCCTCGCGGTGCCGAGCATTGCCGGCGGGCTCGCGGGCGCCGTTCTGCTCCGGGTGTCATCGGATGCCGTGTTCTCCTGGGTCGTGCCGTTCCTCATCATCTTCGCGGCGCTGATCCTCGCGTCGAACGCCCGCCTGTCGAAGCTGGCCGCGCGTGCAGGCATCGCGGCGGAGCACGAGGCTCACATCCCCGTGGGCATGTTCGTGACGATGTTCTTCATCGGCATCTACGGCGGTTACTTCGGCGCGGGCGTCGGGATCCTGATGCTCGCTGGCATCAGCATCCTCGCGCCGGACGACTTGCAGCATTCGAACGCCGTGAAGGGCGTGCTCGGGATGCTGATCAACTTCACGGCGGTGGTCGTCTTCTTCGTCTCGGGGCAGGTCGAGTTGCTGCCGGCCGGCGTCATGGCCGTCTGCTCTATCGGCGGGGGCTACGGCGGCGTCTCTATTGCCCGTCGCCTGAACGCGAACCTGCTGCGCGGGATCATCGTCGCGTGGGGGCTCTTCATGGGCACGTTCCTGTTGCTGAAGCAGCTCGGCGTCTTCGGCTAGCCCCCGTCTTCCGCACCACGCCCTCTCCGGCGCTCGCGACTATCATGCGGGGGCGACCGACCCTGTGAGGTCGCGGGAAGGTGGCGTCATGGTCGACCAGGCCGAGCAGCTCGACAGCGAGCAACTGCTCTACATGTACCGGAAGATGGTCACGATCCGTGAGTTCGAGGAGGCCGCCGGCCGCCTCGCCGAGCAGGCGCGTATCCCCGGTGCCGTTCACCTGTACGCCGGCGAGGAAGCCGTCGCCGTCGGCGTCTGCGCCGCCCTCGACCCGACCGACGCGATCACCAGCACCCACCGCGGTCACGGGCACTGCATCGCCAAGGGCGGTGACGTGAAGCTCATGTTCGCGGAGCTGCTGGGCAAGGCCACGGGCTACAACCACGGCAAGGGCGGCTCGATGCACATCGCCGATGTCGACATCGGCATCCTCGGTGCGAACGGGATCGTGGGCGGCGGTCCGCCGATCGCGATCGGCGCGGCGTTCGCGGCGAAGTACCAGAAGAACGGCGGCGTCGCCGTCTGCTTCTCCGGCGACGGCTCTACCAACGAGGGCACCTGGCACGAGGCGATGAACATGGCGGCGCTGATGAAGCTGCCGGCGATCTTCATTGTGGAGAACAACCACTGGGGCGAGTATACGCGCCAGGAAGCGCAGGGCGCGATCCCGCAGCTATCGCTGCGCGCGGCCTCGTACGGCATGCCCGGCATCACGGTCGACGGCCAGGACGTGGTCGCGGTGAACGCCGCCGCGCGCGAGGCGATCGACCGCGCGCGCCGTGGCGAGGGCCCGTCTCTCATCGAGTGCGACACGTACCGCTTCTACAACCACACCGGCATGTCCGAGGGCGACGCCCGCCCGCGTGAGGAGCGAGAGCACTGGCGCGCGCGTGACCCGCTGACGATCCTGCGCGGCGTGCTGGAGCAGCGCGCGATCCTCTCGGGCACCGGCGCAGACCGCGTCGTCGACGACGTGCGCAAGGAGATCGAGGAGGCCGTGCGGTTCGCCGAGGCCTCGCCCGAGCCGGATCCCGCGGATCTGCTGACCGACGTCTACACCGTCTAGCGCCCCGCATCCCGGCTCACCCGAAGGACATCGACATGACCACCACTGCCCCCACCGGCACCCGTGAACTGAGTTACCTCCGCGCGATCAACGAGGCGATCATGCTGGAGATGGAGCGCGACTCCTCCGTCTTCGTCGCCGGCATCGACCTCGCCGCTCGCGGGGACGTCTTCGGCACCACGGCGGGCATCCTGCCGAAGTTCGGCCCGGAGCGGATCATCGACACGCCGATCTCGGAGAACGCGATCGCGGGCCTCGCGATCGGCGCGGCGTCCCGAGGACTCCGTCCCGTGGTGTCGCTGATGTTCATGGACTTCATCGGCGTGTGCTTCGACCAGATCATGAACCAGATGGCGAAGATGAAGTACATGTTCGGCGGCAAGGTCACGCTGCCGCTCACGGTGCTGGTGAACGCGGGCGCCGGGTCGAGCATGGCCGCCCAGCACTCCCAATCCCTCGAGGCGCTGTTGTGCCACATCCCCGGCCTGAAGGTCGTCATGCCCAGCAGCGCGGACGACGCGAAGGGCCTGATGACCGCGGCCATGCGCGACAACAACCCGGTGTTCGTGGTGCTGCACAAGCGCTGCGCGCGTCTCACCACCCTTGTCCCCGAGGGCGAGTACATCGTGCCGCTCGGCAAGGCACGCGTCGTGCGTGAGGGACGCGACGCCACCGTCATCGCAACGGCGTACATGGTGCACGAGGCGATGCGCGCCGCGGAACGCCTCGCGGAGCGCGGCATCGAGATCGAGGTCGTCGATCCCCGCACCCTGTCCCCGTTGGACACCGACACGCTGGTCGCCTCCGTCCAGAAGACGCATCGCGTGCTGACCGTGCACGAGGCCGTGGAGTTCGGCGGCTTCGGCGGCGAGATCACGGCGCAGATTGCCGCGAAGGCGTTCGACTACCTCGACGCGCCGCCGATGCGCCTGGGGGCACCGTTCAGCCCGGTGCCCTACAGCCCGGTGCTGGAGCGCGAGTGGCTGATCAACGCCGACAAGATCCACGATGCCGTGGTGTCGCTGGTCGAGGGGTAGCACATGGCCCGTCCGATCCACTTGCCGAAGATCGGCATGACGATGGAAGAGGGCACGATCGCCCGCTGGCTGCTGCCGGAGGGCGCGCCGGTCACCTCGGGCCAGCCGATCTTCGAGCTTGAGACCGCGAAGGCGATCGTCGAGGTCGAGGCGGACGGTGCCGGCACCCTGCGGCAGCTCGTCCCCGCCGGGACCACGCTCGAGCCCGGTCGGGTGATCGGCGCGCTGCTCGCTGCCGGTGAGTCCGAGGTGCCCGCGGAGATCCTCGCGCAAGTGCCGGGTGCGTCCGCTGCTGTCGCCCCGGCTCCCGTCGAGGCGCCTACGGTGAGCGCGCCCGTGGCCGGTGACCCGAGCGGTCGCGCCGTCGCCAGCCCCGCCGCACGCCGTCTCGCGCGCGAACTGGGCGTCGACCTCGATCGCCTCGCAGGCAGCGGCCCCGGCGGCCGCATCGTCGAGGCCGACATCCGCGCGGCGGCCGTCGCGCCGGCTGCTGCCGTCGCGGCACCGATCGCTGCTCCTGCGACGCCGTCCGCGGACGGGATGCGCGAGGCGTACGCGGGGCGTCGCAAGATCATCGGCGAACGCATGCACGAGAGCCTGTCGTCCATGGCGCAGCTCACGCTGTCCTCGGAAACGCGCGTGGACGCCGCGATGGAGATGCTGCACGGCCTGAACCGTGAGTGGCGCGCCCAGCGCATCGTCGTCACGCTCCCGGCGCTTGTGGTGCGTGCCTGCGCGCTGGCGCTGCGCGAGCACCCGCGCCTGAACGCGCGCCTCGAGGTGTCCGCGAGCGGTGCGGAGATCGTCGTCGCGGACGAGGTGCACATCGGCCTGGCCGTCGACGACGAGGCGGGGCTCGTTGTCCCGGTCGTCCGCCACGCTGATCGGCTGTCGCTGCAGGAGGTCGCGGGCACCGTCGCGGACCTCGTGGAACGCACGAAGGAGCACCGCGTCACGCCGGACGAGTTGAGCGGCGGCACGTTCACCGTGACCGCGCTGGACGGCACGGTTTTGGACGCCTTCACGCCCGTGATCAACCCGCCGCAGGCCGCGATCCTCGGCGTCGGCCGCGTGCGTGAGGTCGCGGTGATCGAGGACGGCGCGGTGCGCGCAGGACGCGTCGCCGTGCTCAGCCTCACGTTCGATCATCGCCTGCTGGACGGCGCTCCCGCCGCGCGCTTCCTCGGCCGTGTCGCGGAGCTGCTCGCGCGTCCGTACATGCTGATGTAGGGCCTGCGGCTCGCGGTCCAGCAGCCTCCGACCAAAATGGTGATTGGGCGGCGTTCCTATACTCCAAACGCCTGACACCGCGCGCGCATGTGCCGCGAGTCACGATTGAAACCGGGAGGGTTGCTGTGGCCAAAACCAGCAAGACGAAGGTCGCCTTTGTAGGCGCGGGCTACACGAATGCCACGCGCAAGTTGGAGCGCCCCGAGACCGAGATCGCGATCGAGGCCGCTCGAATGGCGATCGCCGATGCGGGCATCGACCCCGCGCTCGTGGACGGCATCAACGTGCAGGTGCACCACTACCCGCCCCCCGACACTCCCACGATCGCTGCGGGCGCCGGCATGACGAACGTCCGCTGGAACCGTGACGGCGGCCTCGGCATCCTGCCCGCCGGCATCGCCGCGGACGCGATCGACAACGGCGAAGCGAACTGCATCCTCGTCATCAAGGTGATGAACACGATCGCCCCGGTCTCCACGCCGCAGATCGACCCGACCTCCGGCGGCGTCGCTGGCCCGACGCAGTTCGAGGTCCCGTACGGCCTCGGCTACTCGATGCAGCGCGTCGGTCTGCAGGCACGCGCGTACATGCACCGCTACGGCATCACGCGCGAGCAGCTCGCGTGGGTGCCGATCACGGAGCGCCAGCACGCGCTGATGAACCCGTGGGCCGTCATGAAGAACCCTCTCACCATGGAGGACTACATGAACGCCCGCTGGATCGCCGAGCCGGTGAACCTCTTCGACTGCGACATGCCGGTGAACGGCGCCTTCGCCTTCCTCCTCGCGCGCGAGGACATTGCGAAGGACCTCAAGTGGAAGCCCGTCTACCTGAAGTCGTGGGCTGGCAACAAGCAGAACATCGGCCTGCAGGATCACCTCTGGGCGGAGCCGCTGGCCGGTGTCTCCCCGATCGCCGAGGAGATCTACCGCGACGCCGGGATGAAGCCGGAGGAGATGGACCTCTGGTTCATGTACGACGGTTTCTCCTACTTCGTGCCGATGTGGATGGAGAACCTGGGTCTGGTGCCGCGCGGTGAGGCGGGCAACTACGTCCAGGGCGGCACGAACATTCGCTTCGACGGCCGTCACCCCGTGAACACCCACGGTGGACAGCTGTCCGAAGGGCGACTGCACGGCCACGGCCACGTGCTGGAGGCGATCCAGCAGCTGCGCGGCAACGCCGGGCCTCGGCAGTCGAAGTACAACAACACCGCCATCATCTCCTCGGTGTTCCCGCACACGGGCGCCGCGGGCATCCTGAGCGTCGAGTAGCCGACGAGACTCTGGAGCACATCACATGACGTCAGGAAACAGCGTCCCGAACATCCAGACGACCGAGGGCCAGGCCCAGCTCAAGGCGATGGGCATCAAGCCCGTCCCCGTACCGGACGAGGTCACCGGCCCGTACTGGGCCGGGACGAAGCAGCACAAGCTCACGTTGCAGTTCTGCACCGCGTGCAGCGACTTCCAGCACCCCCCGTTCGCGACCTGCCGCAAGTGCGGCGGTACGAGCCTGGAGTGGCGGGACGTCAGCGGTAAGGGCAAGATCTACTCGTTCATCATCGACCGTCGGCTCATGACGCCGGGGTTCGACGAGCCGTACGCCGTGCTGCAGGTGAACCCGGTGGAGGCGAAGAGCGACACCGTCCGCATCACCACGAACATGCGCGAGTGCGCGCTTGAGGACGTGAAGATCGGCATGGACGTCGAGGTCGTGTTCGAGGACGTCAACGAGACCGTGACGCTGCCGCAGTTCCGCCCCGCGAAATAGTCGCGCCGGCGTTCTGGTCTGATCGCGAGGCCCCGCTGCGAAGCGGGGCCTCTGCACGTCCGGGCGCTTGATCGTCGGGGCGGGCCGGAGGAGGTCAATCGTCCCGGAGCGGTCGTGACCGTGGGGCGTGCACACCATATCGGCGCCGCGTACCATCGCTGCATGGCGCCTACACCAGCGCGATGGTTCGCCGTGCCGCGTGCACGGATCGCTCCGCGGGTCGGCCCCCGCGCGCTGGCGCTGCTTGCCGCGTTCGCGCTGCTCGCGCCGTCCGTGGCGCGCGTCGCGGGGCCGGACGGTCCGGCGTGGTTCCCCGGCCACGGCCACATCTTCCTCACCGCCGAGGCGGCGAGCCACCCCCATCGCCACCCCTGGGATGCCGAGGCCGGCGCGGCCGGCGATCGCCACGCCCCCACCGCAGACGCCGCGGCCGATGTCCTGTTCACGTTCGGCGACCTCGACGTGGCAAGCGCCCTCGCGATGATCGCGCTGCCCGCCTTCGCGCTGATGGTCGCGATCAGCTGGCGCTCTCTAGTGATTCACGCCGCACGAGCCACCTTCACCGCCACCGACTTCCAACCGCTCGTCCCCCCGCCGCAGGCGTAGCGCAGCGCGCCACGCGCGCCCGCCTACTGCAACCTGTGACCGCTGGAGGACTACTTATGTCTCTTATTGTCAGCGCGCGCCGCTTCGCGGCTGCCGCCGTGCTCGCCCTCGTGGCACTGTCGATCGTCATCCCGTCGCGTGCGCTCGCACACGAGCGTCGTACCGTCGCCGGCTACGACTTCGTCGTCGGATTCGCCGCTGAGCCTGCGCTGGAGGGTGAGAAGAACGGGCTATCGCTGCGGGTCTCGAAGGATGGGAAGCCCGTGGAAGGCGTCGAGAAGACGCTGAAGTGGGAGATCACCCACATCCAGAGCAAGGCGTCGAAGTCGTACCCGATCCGGGCCGTCTTCAACACGCCGGGCAGCTACACCTCGGACGTGATCCCCACGCTGTCCGGCCAGTACCGCTTCCGGTTCACCGGGACCATCAACGGCGCGACGATCGACGCGACCTTCGAGTCCGGCCCGGGGACCTTCAACAATGTGGAGCCGGTCAAGGAACTCCTGTTCCCTGTGGAGCCGGCGCAGCCACGCGAGCTCGAGGGCGCCGTGCGCGGTGCTGCCGATGAGGCGCGGGCGGCCGTGGACGCGGCGAAGTCGGCCCGCACGATGGCGATGGCCGGGCTCGGCGTCGGCGCCGCCGGGCTGGTCGTCGGGCTGGCGGGCCTGCTCGCCGCGCGGCGGCCTCGCGCCTAGTTGACTCGCAGGGCGGCAACGCGGGCGCCACGGGTGTGGTGTCCCGCGTTGCCGACCCGGCGGATACTCGATTGATGCTGCCCGCGCACCGTCATCCGCTGCCCCACTCGCCCCTGCGGCATCTCGCCGCCCTGCTGGCGGCGGCGTGCGCGATCGCGTGCCTGGCACTCCTGATTGCCGCGGGGCGGGCCACGGCGCACGCCAACATCGACCGCGCTGAGCCGGCACCTGACAGCACGCTCGCGACAGCGCCGACGGCGATCCGCATCTGGTTCACGGAGCCGGTCGCGCCGAATGCCTCCGGCATCGAGGTCCTCGACACCGCGGGCCGCCGGGTCGACGCGGGCACGAGCCGCGTGGATCCCGGCAATGCGTCCCTGATGAGCGTCACGCTCGGCACGATCCCCACCGGCACCTACACCGTGGCGTGGCACAACACCTCCGCGGTGGACGGGCACCCGCTGCGCGGCACGTACGCGTTCAGCGTCGGCGTCTCGACCCCGGCACCCGCGAGCG
Source organism: Chloroflexota bacterium (assembly GCA_947479915.1). Classification (GTDB taxonomy): domain Bacteria; phylum Chloroflexota; class Dehalococcoidia; order UBA2979; family UBA2979; genus SHYQ01. Next base: position 146,042 of record CANKAU010000001.1, on the reverse strand, counting down.
CGGCCGCATCTGCCACCAGCGAGGTGTCCCGCCTCGACCCGTTCGCGCGCTGGCTGGTCTTTGGCGGACTCCTCGTGGCGCTCGGCGTCGAGTGGTTCGCGCTCATGGTGCTCGCTCCGGCGCTCGCAGCGCGCGAGGTGCGTGGGGCGTCGCTCCGCGTCGACCCACGCATCGTGGGCATCGCGCTCGCCGTGTTCCTCGTCGGTGCGCTGGCGCACCTGCTCGTGCAGCCGCAGGGCGATGGCGGGCTGGTCGAGGTCGTGACCGGCACACGCTGGGGCCAGATGTGGCTGCTCCGCCTCGTACTCGTCGCGCTTGCCGCGCTCGTGTGGCTGCGAGCGGCCGAGGCGCGTCGTGCACACCTGGTCGTCGTCGGTCTCCTCGCGGGCGCCGCGACCACGCTCGCGTTCGCGAGCCACGCCGCTGCCACGCGCGATCTCGAGGTGACGGCGGTCGCGAACGACATCGTGCACACGCTGGCGTCGGGGCTCTGGGTCGGCGGGTTGATCGGACTGCTTGCGGTCATCCGCGCATCGCGAGGTCTGCCGAGCGCACGCCGCGGCGTGCTGCTCCGCGATGTGACGGCACGGTTCTCACCGCTGGCGCTGCTGGTCACGGCGGCGCTGCTGATCACGGGCGTCTACGCAACCTGGCTGCAGGTCGCCGCGTGGGCCGCGTTCGATACCTCGTACGGATACGCCGTGATCGCGAAGGTGGTCGCCTACGGCGCGCTGATCCTGGTCGCGGCGGTCAATCTGCTGTGGGTGACGCGCCGGCTCACCGGCGATGCGCGCGCACCCCGGCTGCTTGCGGTGACCGTCGGCGTCGAGGTCGTGCTGGTGCTGGCGGCGCTGCTCGCTGCAGGCGTGCTCACGAGCCTCGAGCCCGCGCGCGAGGCCGCCGGGCGTGGCGCGAAGACGGCCACCGCTGCCTCCGGCCCGATCACGGCGCGCGTCGCGGTCGCGCCCGGCAGCATCGGCGCGAATCGCATCGAGGTGCACGTTGACGCCCGGGGGCGCCCGCTCCCGGAGGCCACCAGCAGCGTGACGTTGCAGTTGAAGTACGCGGGCGCGGACCTGGGCGTGCGCGACGTCCCACTGCAGCGCGACGCTTCCGGTGTGTACGTCGCCGAGCACGTGGTGCTGAGCCTGGTGGGCGACTGGCAGATGGATGTCGCGGTGACCAGCCCCGGCGCGTTCGACACCACGGTGTCGGTGCGCCTACCCGTCACCCCGGCCGGGACCGAAGGCATCACACCGCCCGCACAGGTGACCGCGCTGCTTGCAGCGGGCTGGCAGGTGGTGCTGCTCGCGCTTGCCGTCCTCGTGGTCTCCGAGGCGTACTGGAAGGGAACGCGCACGGCGCGCACGGCCAACTGGGGCGGCACCGCGCTGGTCGTGGTCGGGATCATGATGGTGTACGGCGTGGGCCACTTCCACCAGGGCGCCGTAGCCCCTGCGGTCGGCGGACGTGCGAACCCGGTGCTGAGCACGGGCGAGTCGATCGCCCTTGGGCGCGAGCTCTACCAGCAGCGCTGTGTCGGCTGTCACGGCATCGGCGGCCTCGGCGACGGGCCGGATGCGGCGACGCTGAACCCTCCGCCCGCGAAGTTGCCGCTCCACGTCCCGCTGCACGGCGACGGCGACATCTTCGCGTTCATCGAAGGTGGCTTCCCCGGCACGGCGATGCCCGCGTTCCGCGGCACGCTGACCGAGGAGCAGATGTGGAACCTGGTGAACTACTTGCGCACGCTCAAGTCGCCCGCCCCGCTCCCGACGCAGTAGCGCTCGCGGCGCGCTAGACCCGGATCACGACCTTGCCGAAGTGCGACTGCGACGCGAGGCACTGGTACGCCTCGATCGCGTCGTCGAAAGCGAAGGTGCGATCGACGACGGGGTGCACCTGGTGCAGCGTGAGCGCGCGGTTCATGTCCTCGAACATCCGTCGGCTGCCGACGTAGATGCGCGTCGCGTGCACGTTGCGCGCCACCAGCGGCACGCCCGCTCCCGCGCCGTCCCGCGCGAGGCCGCCGATGATCACCACCGCACCGCCGGGACGCACGCACGCGTTCGACTTCGCGAACGTGCCCTCGCCGCCGACCTCCAACACCAGGTCGGCGCCGCGCCCACCTGTGAGATCCAACACCGCGCGGTCCCAGTCCGGCTGCGTGCGGTAGTTGATGGTCTCGTCCGCGCCCAGCGCGCGTGCGCGCCGCAGCTTCTCGTCGCTGCTCGATGTGATGATCGTGCGCAGCCCCGCGAGGTGCGCGAGCTGCAGCCCGGCGATCGAGACGCCGCCGGTTCCGAGGAAGACGACCGTCTGGCCCGGCCGCAGCCACGCCTGTTCGAAGATCGCTTGCCACGCGGTCAGGGCGGCGCACGGCAGCGTGGCGGCCTCCTCGTCGCTCATGTGCACGGGCGTGGCGACGACGGCGCGCTCCGGCAGCGCGACGAGCTCGGCGAGCATCCCATCGCGCTGTGCGCCACCGAGGGCTTCCGCGATGTACTCCGGGGCAACGCCGCCATCGATCCAGTTCGGGAAGAAGCAACTGGTGACCCGGTCGCCGACCGCGAAGCGGGACGCGCCCGCCCCGACCGCGACCACCTCTCCCGCCCCGTCCGACAGCGGGATGATCTCGTCGCGGGATGCGCGCGCCATCATCAGGTCGCGGTAGTTCAGCGAGGTCGCCCGCACGCGGATCAGCACCTCGTCGTCCGCGGGCTGGGGGTCGGGCAACTCGACCCGCGCGAGGCCCTCGACTCCGCCGCCTGTGGTGATTCGATACGCGCGCATGGTTCGCTCCCTGCTGTGGCGCCTGCCCTCGGCGGGAACGATAGCGCACGCGCGTGAGGGGGGAACCATCCCGTCTCGTGTAACGTCACAGTGGCATGAGGCGACGCACGACCGGGTTCATCCTTGCACTGTTGGCGCTCACCGTGCTCCTCGCGGCGTGCGACCGTAGCGCGCCGCGCGCATCGACGGCGACGCCCGCTGCGACTGCGTCGGCGGCGAACCCGTCGAGCAGCCCAGCCGCCCCCACCGCAACGCTCGTGCCATCCGGCGGCACGCCCTCGGCGGCGCCGTCTGCCTCCGGCACCCCCGCAGCGAGTGGCACGCCCCCCCCGTCCCCCCGTTTCGACCCCCGCGCCGCCGCCCGACACGCCTCGCCCGACCGGTACGCCCGCCGCCACCCCCGTCCCATCGGCCACGCCGCCGCCGACGGCGCCCCCGCCGGTGGTCGCGCATGTCACGGTGCTGACGGGCGTGGCGGTCCGGCTCGCACAGGGGGTCGTGGCGGATCTACCGGGCGGCCGGACGCTCGCGCTGGTCGACGTGACCGCGGACTCCCGCTGCCCCACTGATGTGCAATGCATCTGGGCCGGCGAGGCGAACCTCGTGTTCGAGTGGACGCGCCCGGGCACCACGCAGCGCGTCCCGGTGGTGGTCTCGCCCACGCGAGGATCGACCGAGCTGCCCGGCGGCGTCACGCTCCGCGCCCTCGAGCTGACTCCGACACCCACGAGCGGGCGCACGCTGACCGCTGCCGACTACGTGGTGACGGTGGTCCTCGATCCAGGCACGGCGTCGTCCGGCGCGCTGGGTGGCGTCACCGTCGGTCCCTCGTGTCCCGTCCAGCGCGAAGGCGTTCCGTGTCCCGACCGCCCGCTCGCCGCGACACTGCTCTTCCGCAACGCCGCCGGCGTCGAGGTCGCCCGTGCGCTCTCCGACGCAACCGGCTTCTACTCCGTGGCGCTGCCGCCCGGCCACTACACGGTCGTCCCGTTCACGCCGGGCGGAGCCACGCTGCCGCGCGGCGCGCCGCGTGACATCGACGTCTCGGCGGGTGACTGGGTGGTCGCGAACGTCATGTACGACAGCGGGATTCGCTAGACCCCCGCATCCCTCGCATGTGGGGCGCGCTCCAGGGACGCGCGTCCCGGCGCGTCGGGGTACCCTCGTAGGTGCGCGTGCCGGTGACTGCGGGACGCGATCGAGGAGCCGCGATGACCGCCCCAACGGGCCCGTCCCCTGATCTGAACGTCGTCCTCAATGCATGGGGCCTTGGCGCCGCGCGTGTCACGCCGCTCGAGGGTGCATCCGACCGCTGGCGGGTCGAGGCCCTCGACCGCGACGGCGAGCCGCTGTTGCTGCGGCGCTACGAGGCGGCGCGCACGGCGGACTCAATCGCCTACGAGCATGATCTGCTCGCGTTCCTCGCGGACCGCTCGTGGCCCGTGGCGGTGCCCGTCGCGACCGCCGAGGGGGCCACTTCCGTCGAGGCACAGGACGGTCGCTGGGCGGTGTTTCCGCTGCTCCCCGGCGAGCCGCCGCCCGATGAATCGATCTTCCTCCAGCGGCGAGGCGCGCTGCTCGCGCTGGTGCATGCCGACCTCGCAGACTGGGGCGGCACCCTGCGCCGCGGCCGCGTGGACGACTTCGACGCGGCGGTGCGTCCGCACGGCCTCGCCTCGTTTGAAGCGCTGCTCGCCCGCGTCCACGCGGTCGACCCGATGCGCGCGAACATGCTCGCGGTGCTGCGCATGCGCGTCGAGGAGCAACTGGAGGCCTACGGCTACGCCGACCTGTCACCGCTTCCGCTGTGGGGCGCGTGCACCTCGGAGCATGTGCTGTTCGATGGCAACGACGTCACCGGGCTCATCGACTTCGACGAGTCACGTGCGGATGCGCGCGCCGTGGACATCGCGCAGAGCCTGCTGGCCGACTCGAGGAGCATCGGCTGGCGGATCATCCGCTGGGTTGCTGGCTATTCCGCGCATGCGAAGCCGCCGCTCACCGAGCAGGAGGCCGACCTGGTGCCTGTCGTCATGGCCGCGCTGATGCTCCGCCGCACGGCGAGTGCCCTCGCCGCCGCGCAGTCCGCTGCGGCCCTCGACGAACGCGCGCTCGCCGTCGTCGACGAGGCTATCACCGTAGAGGCGAACGAGGCCGACCTGCGGCAGGTGATCCGCACCGCCGCGCGCCTCTCGCCCGTCGTCTAGCTTCGCGCAGCTCAAACAACGCAGCAGTCGGCACACAGGGCACACTCGGTTGTCGCTGCCCCGGTCGCGCGTCACGCTACAGGCTGAGCGAGGCGCGGGAGGGCGGCGACAGTGACGCAGGGACCGGACTGGCAACCGCAGGCCGTTGAGCCGGACGACGGCGAGCGGCTGTTCCTCGAGGGGCCGCAGGAACGCTGGTGGGAGCTGATCCGCGTCCTTCGCATCGGCTGGGAGTTTCTGCGCGGCTTCCGTCGTCTGCACTTCCTCGGACCCTGTGTCACGGTCTTCGGCTCAGCGCGGGTGGTCGAGGATGACCCGCACTACGCGCTGGGCCGGCGCATCGGCGCCGCCCTCGCTCGCGCGGGGTTCACCGTGATGACGGGTGGCGGCCCCGGGGTGATGGAGGCTGCGAACCGCGGCGCGCGCGAGGCAGGCGGACTGTCAGTCGGCTGCAATATCGACCTGCCGGACGAACAGGAGCCGAACCGCTACCTGGACACCTTCGTGCAGTTCCACTACTTCTTCGTGCGCAAGGTCATGCTCGTAAAGTACTCGTACGCATTCGTCGTCCTGCCGGGCGGCTTCGGTACCCTCGACGAGGTGTTCGAGACGGCGACGCTGATCCAGACCGGCAAGATCCGCGACTTCCCGATCGTGCTGATGGGCACGGAGTTCTGGGCGCCGCTGGTGGACTTCCTGAAGCGCAGCATGCTCGCCGAGGGCAAGATCCGGCAGGAGGATCTCGACCGGCTCACGCTGACCGACTCGACCGAGGAGGCCGTGACGCTGATCCGCGCCGCGGCCCTCGACAAGTTCGGGCTCACCTACGGCCACCGCCGTCCCGCCCGTCGCCGCTGGCTCTTCGAGTAGCGGCGATGCCGCTGCCTACTCGGGCTTGCGGCCCCAGAACAGGATGCGCTTGAACGGGTACAGGAACGGGCCGGTGTCGCCCATCTCCTGCAGCAGCCGCTGCTCGTACGCCTCGACATACTTCGGGTAGAGATCGGCCGGCAGGTGCTCGCGGTAGGACGAGAGCACGGAGCCCTTCACCCACTCCACGATCCCGCGCGGGGACTCCATCTCGAACGTGTACCACTCGGTGCGCACGCGCTGCGGGCGGAAGCCCAGCTGCGTGTACAGCATGTCCATGTAGAACTCCGGCTCGCGCACCGGGTCGGCGCGCGTCCACCCGCCGAGGGCGCTCGCGAACGGCTCCTCCCGCGCGATGATCGCCGGGAGCTGGTGGCCGATGTGCCAACCGTTGTGCGGGATCTGCACGGCGAGTTGGCCGCCCGGCTTCACCATCCCCGCGATCTTCGGGAACAGCGTGTCGTGGCCCAGGATCCACTGGAGCGCCGCGTTCGAGAAGACGAGGTCGAACTGCTCTCTGTACTGCTCGGCCGCATCCAGGATGTCGATCTGCTCGTAGCGCATGCCGGGGAGCGTGTGCTTCTGGCTCTCGGCAAGCATCGTGGGAGACGAGTCGAAGCCGACCGTCTCGCTGGCCTCCAGCTCGGTGTGCAGCCACTTCGTCAGTTCGCCCGTGCCGCAGCCCAGATCAGCGATGCGCATGCCGGGGGCCGGCTGCACCATCCCCGCGAGGTCATAGAAAGGCATGCTGCGCTCGTCGCTGTAGCGGGCGTACTGCCCGGGCTGCCAGCCCGTCCCGCGGCTCACCGACTGCTCGACCATGCTGCGCGCTCCTCGTCTGCGATCCGTGGGCCGGCGCCGCGCCGGAAGGGGGCGCGGCCGGGACAGGGTACGTCAGCGCGCGAGGGCGGGCCATCCGGCCGAAGCCGCCTCGACATCGCGCGGTCACAGGGCAGGTATAGGATGCTCCGCAGCGACAGAATGATCGGGCGACCGAGGACGAGTGGGAGGCCGGGCATGGCAACGGATCACGCGGCGCGCTGGGCATGGATGCGTGAGCACACGCCCGCGACCAAGCGCTACGTTTACCTGAACGCTGGCTTCTGCGGCGCGCGCACCATCGAGGTCTCCGACGCGATGAAGCGGCGCATTGACCTGGAGATGGAGATCGGCCCCACGACCAAGGAGTCGATGGACGATCGCGCCGACCTCACGAAGCGTCTGCGCATCGCGACCGCGCAGATGATGGGCGCAGACGTCGACGAGATCGCGATCACCGGCAACACGACCGAGGGCGTGAACATCGGCGTCAACGGCGTCGCGCTGCAGGCGGGCGATCGTGTCGTCACGACGAACATCGAGCACGGCGGCGGCATGATCCCCGCCTACTGGACGCGCCGCAAGTACGGCACCGAGGTCACGATCGTCCCGATCGAGCACGGCAACGGCTCGGGCGAGATGGTGGAGCGCTTCGACCAGGCGATCGACGACAAGACGAAGCTCGTCATCCTGTCCGAGATCTCCTACGCCACCGGGCAGACGCTGCCCCTCGCGGAGATCGTGCGCCTCGCGCACGCTCGCGGCGCCACCGTGGTCGTGGACGGCGCGCAGACCGGCGGGCACATCCCGATCGATGCGCACGCGCTGGGCGTGGATGTCTACGCCATCCCCGCGCACAAGTGGCTCTGCGGGCCGGAGGGCCTCGGCATGCTCTACGTGCGCCGCGACCGCATCGCCGACCTCGACCCCGTGAAGGTCAGCGGGCGCGCGGCGGCCTCGTACGACTTCGCCGGCCACTTCGAGGCGAAGCAGGGCGACGTCACGAAGTTCGAGGTGTCGACGAACTCGACGCCGGTGGTCGCGGGCACGCTCCAGGCCGTTGAGCAGTACCTGGAGTCCGGGCCGGACGCCGTCTGGGATCGCGTGCGCGAGCTCACTCACTACGGCGAGGATCGCATCGGCGGCATTGCGGGCGTCGAGCTGACCGGTGGGCGCACGGACTCGACGCGCAGCGGGCTGTTCTTCTTCTCGGTGCCGGGTGTCGACCCCGCCTTCATCACCGGCTACCTGCAGGGGGAGGCGCACGTCGTGTGCCGCTCCGTGAAGCAGGCCGGCTCCGTGCGGCTCTCGATGCACGTCTACAACACGGAGGCGGAGGTCGAGACCGTCGCGGAGCTGATCGCGAAGGTCGCGAAGGACGGCAACGTCCCGGAGCAGTACCGCGTCGCCGCCGGGCCGGTCGAGGGCTAACGACAGGTGTGATGGGGCGGCTACAATCGCCCCATCACCGTCCCGACCGCACGAGGCTGCCCATGACCGACCATCCGCTCGACCCGATCTTCCACCCTCGCGCGGTCGCCCTCGTCGGCGTGCCGTCCACGGGAGCCGCGGGAGGCGGTGGGTGGGGCTTCCTGACGTCCCTCCTGGAGCAGAAGTTCCACGAACGTCACGACCTCTACCCCGTCAACCCGAAGATGGACGAGGTCGAGGGGCTGAAGTGCTATCCGACGCTCCTCGACACGCCGGATCCCGTCGACCACGTCATCTCGCTGGTGCCTGCGCGCGCGGCTCCGGGGCTGGTGGACCAGGTCATCCAGAAGAAGGTGCGGTCGCTGCACTTCTTCACAGCGGGCTTCTCGGAGACCGGCGATTCTGAGATGGCGAACGTGGAGGCGGAGATGATCGCCCGGCTGCGTGCCGCGGGCGTCCGCACCATCGGCCCGAACTGCATGGGGCTGTACGTCCCCGACAACGGCCTCGCGTTCATGAACGGGTTCCCGCGCGAGGCGGGGAACGTCATGCTGATCTCGCAGTCCGGCGCGAATGCGGGCGACGTCGTGCAGAGCCTCGCGCGGCGTGGGGTGCGTTTCTCGAAGGTGATCTCCTTCGGCAACGGAGCCGACCTCCGCTCTTACGACTTCTTCGACTACGCGATGCACGACGAGCAGACCGAGGTGGTCACCGCGTACATCGAGGGTGTCCAGGACGGGCGCAAGTTCTTCGAGGCCGTGAAGCGCTGCGCTGCGGTGAAGCCGGTGATCCTGCTGAAGGGCGGCCTCACCAGCGCGGGTGCCCGCGCAGCGCACTCACACACCGGCTCGCTGGCTGGCGACATCCAGATCTTCGACGCGATGGCGCGGCAGGCGGGTGCCGTCCGTGCCGCTGACATGGACGAGCTGCACGACCTGATCGTCGCGTGCAACACCTCCGTTCGGCGCGTCCGCGGCACCGGGATCGCGCTGGTGAGCATCGGCGGCGGCTATGGCGTCCTCGCGTCGGACGCGATCGCGCTCGAGGGCCTCGACGTGCCGCAGATGCCGCAGGCGTCGCAGGACGAGATGCACGAGTTCATCCCGGTCGCCGGCACCAGCGTGAACAACCCGATCGATACGATGACCCGCAAGGCGGACGAGATGGAGCGTCTGTTGAAGATCGTCGCGCAGGCCGACGTCATCGACGCCGTCTTCGTGAATCCGATCTTCAACGGCCCCATGGGCACGCGCCCCGCCGATCCCGGGACCACGCTCGATGAGCTGGAGCGCCGTGCGAACGAGGCGGCCGCCGAGAACGCGCAGATGCTGGAACGCCTCCAACGGCAGACCGGCACGGCGTTCGCCGTCATCACCCGTGACCGCGGCGCGCCCCCGCCGGGCACCGAGGTGTTCCTCCAGCAGTGCTACGAGCGCGGCGTCGCGGTGTACCCCAGCGTGGCACGCGCGGCGCGGGCCGTCTCACGGATCCGCCAGTGGCGGTCCCGTCGGGAAGGCCTGCCCGACATCCTGTGATCCTCATCGGCCAGTCGCTGGAGTTGAGCCGCGCGCGCGTCCTCCGCCCGATGCGACGTCGCGAGCCGGGCCCGGTCGTGGATGCGGTACGACGGCAGGTCGAGGCCGGCGCGGGCGTGATCGACCTCAATGGCGGCGTGCACGCGGACGCCGACGACCTCGCCTGGTGCGCGCGCGTGATCTGGGACGCGCTCCCCGGCGTGCCGCTGTTCATGGACACCGCCTCGCCCCTGCTGATCGCGCAGACGCTCGAGGCCTGTCGTCGTACCGGGATCATCGGCCCCCTCGTCGCGAACTCGTTTGTCGCTGATGCGGCCGGCCGCTTCGACGCGGACACGCGGACGGCGGTCGATGCGGCGATCCTCGCGGGTGCGGGCGTCGTGCTGTCGCCGCACGGTGCGGACCACCGCGGCGCAGGCGACGCCGCCAGCGCCGCGGTCATCGCCGCGGCCGGGCTGCGGGCGCTGCAGGGGGCGCGCGACGCCGGTGTCGGCGGTCCGTGGTACCTCGACGCGCTCGCGTTCCCGCCGCTGTCCGATGCGGTCCGCTGTGCTCGCTCGCTCGCCGTGCTGCGGGCGTGGCGCACCGTCGAGGACGCGGAGGCACTGGTGGCGGTCGGGAACGTCGGCTACGGCGCGGCGCGGCCGCTCGCTGCGGCGCTGCGCGCGGTCTACGCCGCTGCGGCCACGGGGGCCGGCGCCCGGGCGCTGATCCTCCCGGTCGAGGAGGCGACGACGCTCCGGGCCGTGCGCATCGCCTCGGCCGAGCTGGAGCCGGCGACAGACGAAGATCTCTGGTTCGCGGAGGTCGCCCTCGCGGCGCGCCTCCACCAGCGTCCGGCGGGCGCCCCTGAGGGCTACGAGGAGGCCGCGCGCCTCGTCTTCGGCGGCTAGCGCCGCCCGAACGACCGATCGAGGGCGTCCCGGCTCAGGTGCAGCATCGTCGGGCGGCCGTGAGGGCACGTGTGCGGCGTCTCGCAGCCTTCGAGCGCCCGGAGGAGCGCGCGCTGTTGCTCTTCGTCGAGGCGGTCGCCTGCCATCACCGCGGCCCGGCAGGCGAGCGACGCGGCTGCGCGGTCGGGGCCGGTGAGGCGCTCTTCGGCGTCCATGCGGTCGAGGTGGTCGCGCAGCGCGGCGGGGGCGTCGCGGCCGGCGAGTGCGGCGGGGACCGCGCGCAGGATCACCGCCGCGCCGTCCGTCGGGTCGATGCCCCAGCCGAGGTCGACGAGCACCGCCGACTCCGCGAGCGCGAGCGAGGCCTGTGCCGCCGAGAGCGGCGTCACGACCGCCTCCAGAAGCGGCTGGGACGCGGGTGTCCCGGACCGCTTCGCAGCGAGCACCTGCTCGTACAGGACGCGCTCGTGCGCGGCGTGCTGATCGACGAGGTACAGCCCGTCGGGCGCCTCGGCGACGAGGTATGCGCGGTCGACCTGCCCGAGGGTGCGCAGCATCGGCAGGCGCGCGCCGATCGACATCTCCGGCTGCTCGCCCGAGGTGGCCTCCGAGCCGACGGTCGAAGAGGGTTCGTGAGCGGCCTCCGACGGCACGACGATCATCGGCGCCGGTCGTGCCCCTGCGATCACGCCTCGCCCATCGAGTGCACGAGGTGCCTCGTCCGCGCCGCGCCAGCCGTCGAGTGAACCGGGGAGCGCGAGCGGCGTGGGCGCGAGGGGGACACCGGATCCAGCCAGCGCCTGCCGTACGGCGTCGGCCACCGTCGCGTATACGAGGCGCTCGTGGCGGAAGCGCACCTCCGCCTTCGTTGGGTGCACGTTGACGTCGATCTGGTCGGGCGGCACCGTGATCCGCACCAGTGCGACCGGGTGCCGGCCCGCCGGGATCAGCCCCGCGTAGGCCTGCTCGATCGCGTAGGCGATCGTGCGCGAGGAGATCGTGCGGCCGTTCGCGACGAGGTGGAGGTACGCGCGGCTGCCGCGGTGCAGCGAGGGCGGGCCTGCGAGACCGGCGACCTCGGCCGCCGCGCCGGTCTCCTCGTCGCGCCGAGTGGCCGACACCGGCACGAGCGCCGCCGCGACGTCCGCGCCGTGCACAGCCGCGATCGCGTCACCCGGGTCGCCGGTACCGGGCGAGGCGAGCGCGACGCGCCCGTCCGTCACCACGCGGAATGCCACTTCCGGGTACGCCAGCGCGAGCGCGGCGATCGAATCCGTGACGGCGCGCGCCTCGGCGCGCGGCGTGCGGAGGAAACGGCGCCGTGCCGGCAGCGCCGCGAACAGGTCACGCGCCTCCACGGTGGTCCCGGGGGCGGCCGCGGCGCTCCCGAGCCGATCGAGGCGGCCGTCGCGCAGCCGTGCCACCGCGGCCGCTTGCTGTCCGTCCGTGCGCGACGTGAGGTCGACGTCCGCGGCGGCCGCGATCGAGGCGAGCGCCTCGCCGCGGAAGCCGAGCGTGCGCACGGCGAACAGGTCGTGCTCGCTGCGCAGCTTCGAGGTCGCGTGGCGCTCGAACGCGTCAGCGACCTGCTCGGGCGGGATGCCGTGCCCGTCGTCCCGCACGCGGATGCGGTCGATCCCGCCGCCGTCGACTTCGACCTCGATGTGCGAGGCCCCCGCGTCGAGGGCGTTCTCGACGAGCTCCTTCACCACGCTCGCGGGACGCTCGATCACCTCTCCGGCGGCGATCCGCGCGGCAACCTCCGGTGACAGCACGGTGATGCGTGGTCGGTCAGAATTGGTCATGTCGCACTGTCGCCGCGGTTGCCCCGCGATCCGGCGCTGGCTAGCATGATTTGGCTGCGGGGCGAAACGGGGATGTCTCTCTGGCACACATCTGGACCCGGGCCGCCGCAACGCTCGCACTCTGTGCGCTCGCGCTCGCATGGGCCGTCCGGCCGCCGCCTCACGCCGCCCCACTCGCGGCGACCTCGATCGCCTCGCAGGCCGACCGCGTCCTCGTCGCGCCTGTCCCCGGCATGGATGGCGATGCGCTGCGCGGGGCGCTCGCCGCGCACCACTTCGACGTCGTCCCACAGACCGGCGACGACGCCTTCGCCGTGGTGCGCGTGCCCGTCGGCGTGCGCGTCGATGACCTCGCGCGGAAGATCGCAGGCTCCGTCGCGGTGCGCAGCATCGAAGGCGATGGCATTGTCCGTGCGATGCGCACACCGGATGACGCGCTGTATGCGAGCGGGCAGGCGCGCTACCTCGAACTGATCGGCGCGCCACGCGCCTGGGAGCGCGCCACCGGCGGCGAGGTGCTGATCGCGGTGATCGACAGCGGCATCGCGTGGGACCATCCGGACCTGGAAGGCCGCATCTTCTACAACACGCGCGAGACGCCGCTGAGCAGCGTGGACGCCGATGGCAACGGCTGCGTCGGCGACATCGTCGGCTGCAACTTCGTGAGCCTGACCACCGCCGATCCCTCGTGCGGGTACACGCTCGCGCCGCCCAACTGGCTGACGAACGACGACGAGGGCCACGGCACCTTCGTCGCCGGCCTCGCTGCCGCCGCGGGGAACAACGCGATCGGCGTGACCGGCGTCGCGTGGAACGCGCGCATCCTCCCGGTGAAGGTGCTCGACTGCACCGCGACGGGACGCATCGCCGACGCCGCCGCGGGCATCCGCTACGCCGCGCGGATGGGCGCGCAGGTCATCAACGTGTCCTTCGGCGCCACCACGGACTCGCTCGTGCTGCGCGAGGCGGTCGAGGAGGCCCAGGCGCGCGGCTCGATCATCGTGGCCTCCGCGGGGAACGAGTCGCAGCGCGCCATTACGTACCCGGCCGCGTACCCCGGTGTGATCTCGGTCGCTGCGAGTGGCCGCCTCACCGCGCAGGGCATCGACTACCGAGCGCTCGCGACATTCACGAACTTCGGTGGCGTGGACGTCATGGCCCCGGGCGTGAACGTGCTCAGCACCATCCCGCAGGCCGCCTGCGGCAATCGTGGCTGGGTCTGCCTCGATGGCCCCTACGCGTCCGCCAGCGGCTCCTCGTTCGCCACGCCGATCGTCGCCGGCGCGGTCGCGTTGCTCCAGTCGCTTCACCCCGACCTGTCGGCCGCGATGATCCGCGCGCTGATCTTCGACACGCGCCAGCCCGGCAGCGGTCCCAACGACCCCGGCATCATTGACGTCGGCGCAGCCGCAGAGCGGCCCGTCTACCGCGAGCCCGCGCCCGGCGTCAGCCGCGCGAGCGCGGGCGACGCAAAGAGCGCGCCCGTCGACTAGCCCCGTCGAGGTCATGCGCGGCGACACGCTAGCCCTCGATCGCGAGGCGGCGGCGCGCGGCACTGCGCAGCTCGTACAGCCGCTGGAGCGCGGCGAGCGGTGTCAGCCCGTCCGGATCGATCTCCGCGAGCTCGCGCAGTAGGGCCTCCTCGGGAGCGCCGAGCAGCGGCAGCTGCGCCCCCACGTCGCGTGTCGTCGCGGCGATCGCCCCTGCGATCGAGGTCGTCGGCTGTCCCTCGAGCTCGACGAGGAGCTCGCGGGCGCGCGCCACGACGGCGGCGGGCAGCCCCGCGAGCGCGGCGACGTGCACGCCGTACGAGCGATCCGCACCGCCGTCGACGATGCGGTGGAGGAAGACCACCTCGTGCCCCTCCTCGCGCACGGCGACGCTGCGGTTGGCGACGCGCGGCAGCGTCCCGGCGAGCGCGGTGAGCTCGTGGTAGTGCGTGGCGAACAGCGTCCGAGGTGCGCCCCCCGGCCGGTGGTGGAGGTGCTCGACGATCGCCCGCGCGATCGCGAGTCCGTCGTAGGTCGAAGTGCCCCGCCCGACCTCGTCGAGGATCACGAGCGACCGCGCTGTAGCGTTATGTAGGATCGTCGCCGTCTCGAGCATCTCGACCATGAACGTCGACTGCCCCGCCGCGATGTCATCCTGCGCGCCCACCCGGGAAAAGATCCGGTCAGCGACGGCGATGCGCGCGCGTTTCGCCGGGACGAACGAGCCGCATTGCGCGAGCAGCACGATCAGTGCGGTCTGGCGCAGGTACGTCGACTTGCCGGCCATGTTCGGGCCCGTCAGCACGATGACGTCGGCGTGCCCCCCGCCCAGGTGGACGTCGTTCGGGACGAACTCCCCGGACGGCAGCCGGCGCTCCACCACCGGGTGACGGCCGTCCTCGATCTCCAGCGCCCCCGACTCCGCCAGCTCGGGCCGCACGTAGCCGTGATCCGCGGCAACCGAGGCCAGCGCCGCGGCGACGTCGAGCCGCGCGACCGCCTCGGCGGCCCGCTCGATCGCCACGCCCGCGGCGGCCGTCTGCGCGCGGACGCGGTCCACGATCCCTCGCTCCGCGTCGAGCAGCGCGTCCTTCGCGCCGAGGATCTCGGTCTCCAGCTCAGCAAGCGGTGCGAAGCGGAAGCGCTGCTGGTTGGCGAGCGTCTGGCGCGGCTCGTAGTCAGCGGGCGCCCGATCCGCCTGTGCCCGCGTGCACTCCAGGTAGTAGCCAAAGACGCGGTGGTACCCCACCTTCAGCGAGGCGATCCCGGTCCGTTCGCGCTCGCGTGACTCGAGGTCGGCAAGGGCGCTGCGTGCGCCGGTCGCGAGCGCGCGCAGCCGGTCGACCTCGGCGTCGAAGCCGCCGCGCACCGTCTCACCGTCACCGCCGACCTCGGCGGGCGGGTCGTCGGTCAGCGCCGCCGCGATCGCCGCCGCAGCCTCCTCGGCGCCCGCCAGCCCCGTCGCGATGCGCTCGGCGACCTCGCCGGCCTCCGCCGCACGCGCGCGCAGCACCGGCAGCGCCTCGATCCCGCCGCGCAGCTGCACCAGGTGGCGCGCACCCGCCGTGCCGGCCCGCACCCGTCCCAGGAGTCGCTCGAGGTCAGGGAGTCCGCGCAGCGCGTTCCGGAGCGCCTCACGTGGCCGCGGGGCGTCTGCGAACGCCTGCACCTCGTCCAGTCGCGCGTCTGCTGCCGCCGCCTGCCGCAGCGGCTGCCCGAGGCGGTGCCGGAGCAGCCGCGCGCCCATCGCCGTCTGCGTGCGGTCCAGCGTCTCGATCAGCGATCCTTCGCCGCCCGCGCCCGCCGTGCGTCCGCCCGCGAAGATCTCCAGGCTGCGGCGCGTCTGCGGGTCGAGGTATACGACCTCCGCGCCGCGCACCGCACGGGGCGCGCGCAGGTGGCCGAGCGCGGCAGGCCACGTGCTGGCGAGGTAGCCGACGATCGCGCCCGCGGCGCCCACGGCCGCCTCGAACCCCTCGAGGCCGTAGCCGTCGAGGCTCGCGACGCCCAGCCGCTCCGCGAGCACCTCGCGCGCGCGTTCGGGGCGGAAGTCGCGCGCGGGTCGCTCGGTGCGGAGCGTGCCCTCGGGGAGCGCGGGCGGCGGCACACCCTCCGCCGTGAGCACCTCGCGCGGCTGGAGACGCGCCCACTCACCGGGCAGTGCGTCGGCCGGAACGATCTGCAGCTCGATCTCGCCCGTGGTGACGTCGCAGGCCGCGAGGCCCCAGCGTTCGCCGCCGGTCTCGGGGATTGCCCCGGACGGCGCGCGCACGACAGCCGCAAGCCAATTGTTGCCGCGTTCCGTCAGCAGCTCGCCGCGGTCCACCGTGCCCGGCGTGACGACACGTGTGATCCGGCGCTCCACGAGGCCCGCCGCGCCACCCCTCGACGGCGGCAGGCTGGTCTGGTCGGCGATCGCGACGCGGTAGCCCGCGGCGACGAGCTGGTCGAGGTAGCGATCGAGCTGGTGGTACGGGATGCCCGCGAGCGGGATGCGCCCCTCGTCCCCGCCCATCGGGCGCGAGGTCAGCACGATTCCGAGGACACGCGCAGCGACCTCGGCGTCCTCGTCGAACGTCTCGTAGAAGTCGCCCATCCGGACGAGCATGAGCGCGTCGGGATGCTGGGCCTTCAGGTCGAGGTACTGCTGCCGGGCGGGCGTGGCCAGGTGCTGCCGACTTCCGCGGGGAGACGCGGGATGGATCGCCGATGCCTGAGTCTACGCGCCCCCCGGGACCCCGCTCAAGGCAGGAAGCCGCGCCGGGACCTCTCAGGTCCCGGGCACGACGAGGGGAGACGCCTCGCCTGATGGTGCGATACCCTGCGGCGCGTGGAGGACGCATGACCGATCGCCGGACCGATCCCCTGCCCCGCCGTCGCTTCCTCGGCTCGCTGGCCCTCGTGGCCGCGGCCGCGCCGCTCGCGCTCGTCCTCCGGGGCGAGACCGAGGCCGCTGATGAGTGCTCGATGGAGGGCCGCGACCTCGACCCGCACAAGGGCTTCGCGAGCACCCGTCCCGGCAGCGGGGGGCAGTGCACCACGCACGCCGCCCGACGCTTTGACACGGTGGCACCAGACCCAGGCGTGAACTGGCGCGACAACGCGGCGTACTGGTACGACAACGCGGAGGCCGCCGGCTGGGTCGTCGGCCGCGACCTCTATGCCGCGCGCGTCGGTGCGGTCGTGGTGTGGAGTGGCGGCGCGGGCCACGTCGCGTACATCGAGGATGTGACCGCCGAGGGCATCCACGTCAGCGAGATGAACTGGAGCCAGCAGATGTGCTCCTGGTCAACGCGCTTCCGCACGTCAGCGTGGGGCCGGGTCGGCCACGCGTTCCTGCCGTGGGACGAGGTGCGCCAGCGTCTGTGGCACCCGTTCGTCGGCTACGTGTATCCCGTGCGCCGGGACATCTCCGACTTCTAGGGCACCTGGACCGGATCGCCGTACCCGTTCCGGCTGAGACGCCGGAACTGCATCCTGTCGCGTCTGCTCGCTAGCTGAGGGCGACGAGGCGCGGCGTCGCGGGCTTCGCCTCGCGCACGATCGCGTTCGGGGCGACGTCCGTGCAGGCGCCGCACCGGATGCAGGCGGCCTCGTCCAGCGTCCGGCGGCCGGGCGTGCCGGTGATCGCGGCGACCGGACAGATGTCCTGCGCCTCGGCGAGCCGTGGATCGCCCTGGTTGGTGATCCGGAAGCGGATCAGGCCTTCGCACTCCAGCGCGTCGCAGGTGCGGCCGGCGCTGTGGCGCTCGTACTCGTCAGAGAAGAAGCGCAGCGTGTTGCGCACGATCTTCGGGCTGAACTGGCCGTGCACGCAGTTCGAGAACTGCAGCGTGCGATCGATCAGCGCGAGGTTGTGGCGGTCCTCGTGGCGGCCTTCGCCGGCAATCGTGCGGCGGATGATCTCCGTCTGGCGCTGGTTGCCGCCGTGGCAGGTCGTGCAGCGGCCGCAGGACTCCTCCTCGACGAACTGCGTGAACATCTCCGCCATGTGGATCGTGCAGATGCGATCCGACAGGAAGACGATGCCGCCGCCGCCCATCAGCGCGTCGAGCGCGGAGAACGGCGCGTTCTCCATCGACAGGTTGGGCACCTCGCGCGCCGGGAGCATCGAGCCCAGCGGGCCGCCCGACTGAATCGCCTTCAGCTGGAGCCCGGGCAGCATCCCGCCGCAGGCCTCGATCACCCCGCCCAGCGGCACGCCGAACGGGATCTCCATGAACCCGACGCGCTGGATGTCGCCGGAGAACGAGAACAGGCGCGTGCCGCGCATGCGCTCCGTACCGTACTCGAGGTACCACTGCGCGCCGTGCTCGATCACCATGGGCGCGTTGGCGTAGGTCTCCACGTTGTTCACGTTGGACGGCTTCATGAAGACGCCCGCGCCCGCCGGGAACGGCGGCTTCACGCGCGGCATGCCACGGCTGTCCTGGATCGAGGAGATGAGCCCGGTCTCCTCGCCGCAGACGTACGCGCCCGCGCCGCGGATCACGCGCAGTTCGAAGTTCATCTCGGTGCCGAAGACGCCTTCGCCGAGGAGGCCCGCCTCCTGCGCCTGGCGGACGGCCTGCTCCATGCGCGCGATCGCCAGCGGGTACTCGTCGCGGATGTAGATGAACCCGCCCTTCGAGCCCGTCGCGTAGGCGGCGATGATCAGGCCCTCGATCAGCAGGTGGGGGTCGCCCTCCATGATCACGCGGTTCACCCACGCGCCCGGGTCGCCCTCATCGGCGTTGCAGATGACGTAGTGCTCCTCGCCCGGCGCGGTCGCGAGGAAGTTCCACTTCGTGCCCGCTGGGAAGTTGCCGCCGCCGCGCCCGCCGAGGGCGGAGTCGATCAACTCCTGGCGCACCTGTGCAGGCGACTGGTGACGATCCAACATGCGCGCCGCTGCGTGGTAGCCACCCGTCGCGATGTAGTGGTCCAGGTTCTCAGGGTCGGTGAAGCCGAGGCGATGGATCAGGCGGCGACCGGTCTTCGGCTCCAGCGCGAAGAACGGGTGCTCGCGCAGGCTCGGGATCCCCGCGCGCTCCCCGGCGATGGTGCCGATCGCGAGCGTCGAGGTGGCCGGCTTCGCGCCGGTGGCGATATCGACGATCAGCGCGGCGTGCTCGGCGCGCACGGGGCCGTACACCACGGACGCGCCGTCCGGGAAGGTGATCGTGACGAGCGGGTGCAGCCACTGCATCCCGTAGCCGTGCACGCGGCCGAGATCCACGACGGCGTTGCGCTCGGAGATGTTCGCCTCGATCGCGTCCCGCGTGGCGCGCGCGCCGTTGGCGAGCGATGAGGTGTCGATGGCGACGTCGATGCGCGGGCGCTGCGGGGTCCGCCAGCCGGCGTAGGTGGCGTCCGCGGCGGTCTTCAGCTCGGCGTATCGCTCGAGGGGGCTAGCCACGGAGCACCTCCTGGGCCGTTGCCCCATCACGCAGCGCGCGCGCGAGGCGCACGGCCTTCGCGGCGTTCAGGTTGCCGACGACCTCGTTGGTGTGGGACGCGCGCTCCTCGATCCAGACCTGCGGCGCGAGCTCGCAGGTGCCGATGCACTGCCCGAGGCGCACGCCGACGCGCCCGTCCTCGGTCTGCCCGTTCATCTGCACGGCGAGCGTCGCGAGGAGCGCGTCGCGGATGCCGCCGCCGTTGCGGGCGCGGCACGCGGGGCCGGAACACCAGCGGATGTCGACCGCGGCGGGCGGCTCGAAGCGGAACTCCTCGTAATACGAGGCCGCGCCGTAGACCTGCGCGGCGAACAGGTGCAACTGCTCCGCGACGACCTCGAGGGCCTCGCGGGAGAGGTAGCCGTACTCGTGCTGGATCCGGTGGAGCGTGGCGAGGAGATCGCCGTGGTTCGGGCGGAATTCGGCGATCAGCGCGCGGATCTGCGCGCGGGACTCGGTTTCCAGCGGCATCGGGCGCCTCTCACCACGGCCAGTGGCCGTTCTGCGCGGCTCGTGCGCGAATTCACAGTCCGACCAGGTCACTATACGGGCGCCCCACAGGGCGCTCAAGGCGGCCCAGCCCCGGGCACCGCCCTACGCCGAAGGCGCCTCCGGCTCCGGAACCGGCAGCCTCGACGTCATGTCCTGCTCGAGGAGGCGCGCGACGCGGACGCCCATGCGGATCGAGTAGTTCTGGCCCCGGTCCTCCGGGTAGATCTGCGTCGTGTTCGCGAGGTACAGGCCGGGCACCGGCGTCCGGTGCGGCGGGATGGTCTCGTGGTAGCGGGCATTCACCACCGGCTGCCCCGCGCGGTCCGTGAACAGCCATTTCTCGTGCACCCACGACCGATCGAACGCGGGGTTGATGCGCTTCAGGTACGGCTCGTGCCGATCGAAGACTTCGTCCGCCGTCTGCTCGGTGGTCGGGTCGCCGGGATCGACGTAGTTCGACAGGTACAGCAGGTGCTCCCCGCCGTAGTCCGAGGGCGGCATGAAGTTCGTCTGCTCCACGGCGACCACGAACGGGCAGTCCGGGTCGGTCATGGTCAGCCAGTAGATGGGCGACAGCGGGCGATCGAGCGTGATCGCGAGGACGGTGGCCCACTGGTACTGCACCGACCGCAGCATCTCCGCGTAGCGCGCATCCCGCTCCGCGAGGTCCGGCACCATCCGCGCGAACCACTCGGACGGCACGGTCGCGAGGACGGCGTCCGCGCGCGCCTCGGTGCCGTCGGCGAGGCGGACGCCGGTGGCGCGGCTCTCCCCGGACGGCGTGGTCTCGATCAGCACGCGCTCCACGGGCGCGCCGAGGTGCAGCGTGCCGCCGCGCACCGCCGTCGCTGCGACGAGCGCGTCGATCAGCCGACCGAAGGATCCGCGCAGGTAGCCGAGCTGCTCCTTCGCAAAGAGCCCCGCGAGGCCGCCCTTCGCCTGCCGCGAGGCGAAGCGGAGGTGCAGCTTGCCCCAGAACCAGACCAGGCTCACGTCCTCCGCGTGGCTGCGGAACTTGGCGCGCAGCAGCGGCCCCCATACGGCGTCGTAGCCCTCGCGCCCGACCCAGCGGCGGATCCACTCGGCAGCGCGCTTGCCCTCGAAGTTGTGCCACTGCGTGTAGCGGCGCAGGTACAGCGCGCCCAGGCCGAGGCGCACGCGCGTGAGCAGCGAGACGCGGTCGAAGCGCAGCAGGTCGATCGGGCCGACGAAGGGGTAGTTCCTCCCCCCGGCGTGCAGCCCCACGTTCGAGTCGATCCACTGGAGGTCGTCGCCCAGCCCCAGTTCATCGATCAGCGCGACGATGTCCGTGTCGGAGCGGAACAGGTGGTGGTAGAAGATCTCCACGCGGCCACCGCCGACGAGGAACGTGCGCACCTGCCCGCCGGGACGGTCGCTCGCTTCGTACACCGCGACCTCGTGGCCGCGCTTGGCCAGGTCGTAAGCGGCGGCGAGCCCGGCGACGCCCGCACCGATCACGATCACCTTCACCGCGGCACCTCCGCTCGATCGCTCCCCGCCTCGATGCCCTCGGCACGCGCGAGGTCGCCGAGGCCGAGGTCGCGCCGCCAGAGCAGCAGCAGCCCGACCAGCGTCACCGGCAGCAGCACGAACGCGTGCACGCCGATCGCGTAGGCCGTGCCCGCTGCCGCGCTCGCACCGAAGTACACCACGACCTCGCGGGCGAGGAACTCGTACGGCCCGATCGCGCCAGAGGTGCTGGGGACGGCCACCGTGAGGTTCGCTGCGCCGCAGACCGCGAGGTAGACGATCGGGGAGAGCGGCAGCCCAAAGCCGATGCCGACCAGCCAGTACGAGGCACCTTCGAGCATCCACGTCGCCGCCGACGCGGTGGCGACGAGCGCCCACGTGCCCGGTCCGCCCAGCGAGGTCAGTCCGTCGAGGAAGCGGTTCGCCAGCGCGCGCAGCGGGCCGCCGATCGCGGCCGGTGGGACCGTGAGCACCGCATCGATGAGCCGCCGCGTCAGCACCGGCAGCAGGGCGAGGGCGACGAGAACGAGCGCGATCGCGGTGAACGCCGCGCCCGCGACGAGCGCGACGTTGCGCAGCACGGTGTTGCTGCCGAGGACCGCGAGCGTCGCTGCGAGCATCAGCGCGAGGATCAGTCCGTCGAAGATCCGCTCGACGACGATGGTGCCGAGCGCTGTGACCATCGAGCCACCGTGTCGTCGTTGCAGCAGCACGGCGCGCACGATCTCGCCGGTGCGCGCGGGGAGGATGTTGTTCGCCGCCGCGCCGATCAGCAGCAGCTCCGCCGCATCGCTCGTCGGAACCGGCTGCACGCGGTCGAGGATGATCCGCCAGCGCACCACCCGCACCGCGATCGAGAGGGCGAAGGCGCCCAGCGCCGGCAGCAGCCACCACGCATTCACCTGACGCAGCGCCGCCCACAGCTCCACGCGATCCACGCGCCAGAGCAGGAGTACGAGAAACGCCAGGCTGATCGCGCTGCCCAGCCAGATCCGGAGTTGGCGCATCGGGACTCCCTGCCGCGCTGCTTCCGGACGGCCCGTCCAGTGTCTGCGATCCTCGTGTGCTGCGTCACGGCTGCCGCCGTGGTCCCCAGCGCGCCGTTCAGCGCGGGAAGTAGATCTCCCCGTCCAGCGACGCGATTGCCGCCGGGTCGCCGCGGTTCCACGCGAACGCCGCCCACGTCCGCAGCATCGAGCCGTCCAGGACGCCTTCGCGCAGGTCGGTCCACGTCACGCCGCGGTACCCCTCCTCGGGGAACCACCACCGGTGACGATAGACGACCACGTCACTCGAACGATCGATGAGCGACCTCGGTGCCGGGCGATCCCCGCGCGCCCGGATCACGATCGCCCGCGGGTCGACGCCCTGCTGGACCTGGTCTGCCCCGAGGTACGTGATGCCCTCGTGCCGCAGGTACCACGCCCACGGCCAGGTGATGCCCGTGCCGTCCGAGTCGTCCAGCACCACCGAGCTCGCACGGCCCTCGGCGATCCAGCGCTGGATCTCGGTGGCGCGGCGCGGGAGTTCCGGCGTCGTCTGCACGTAGATCAGCGGCTCCACGGGCGTGTCCGGATGCCCGATGTTCAGGCCGATGTCCGTCCGCACGGTGATGAGCAGCGCCAGCGCGAGCACCGCCAGCACGAGGCCGCCCGCCGCCCACGCCATCAGCGACCCGCTGCCCTCGCGCATCCGGCTCGCGACACGTGGCCAGACGCGGCCGAGGACGTACGCGGCGAGTAGCACCAGCGGCAGTGCGATATGCACGGTGAGCCACGGCATCTTCTCGCCGGCCACGGACAGTGCGAGCAGCGTGCCCGCCATCCACCACAGCAGCATCGCGGCGAAGTGGTCGCCTCGGCGGATCGCCAGCCATGCGCCGCCGATCGCACCAGGGATGAGGATCAGCATTTCGTAGAGCGGCACCATCATCAGGTAGTAGAACCACGGCTGCGTGCCGCGGCGGACCTCCTGCTGATCGAGCCAGTAGCTCAGTGAGTTCCAGAACAGCCCGCCGACGCCGGGCAGGTTCGTGCCCATCGACATGTACAGCGGCACCGTGATCGCGAAGAACACCGCGGCGCAGGCGACCCACCAGTCCCAGCGCCACAGCGCTCCGACACCCGCGGCGGCCGCGAGCAGGACGAGCACCACGGCCGTCGCGATCATCGTGTGCTGGGGGCCGCTTGCCTCGACGCCCACGACATGGAGTGGCAGCCGCGACAGCGCGGACAGCTCGCCGAGGACGAGCGTGCCCACCACCACCAGCACGTCAGCCTCGGGCGGTCGTTCCTCGAGGCGGAGTCGGGCGCGGAGCGGCGCCAGCGGACGCCACAGCGCCGCGAACAGCCACGCGGTGGGGAACAGCCACACGCCGTCGGCGACGCGGTCGAGGAGCGTGGCCCGGGTGCCTCGACGCTGCTGCTGGAACAGGCTGTGGGCCAGCGCACCGTTGAGGTACAGCAGCAGGACCACGGCCGCGATGTAGGTCGTCTCCTTCGAGGCGAATGACAACGCGAGGCCCGCGGCGACCAGCAGCAGCCAGCGGAGGCGCTGATCGGTCCGATAGCGCCACGTCCCGGCGATCATCATCGTCGTGAACAGGATCACCGGGACGTCGTTTCGCGCGAACCTCGAGTAGTAGAGGATCGACGGCGAGATCACGAAGAAGAGCGCGGCCAGCACGACGCCCGGCCCGCTCAGCGTGCGGCGGAACCACAGTGGCGTCAGCACCAGCAGCGAGCCCATCAGCCCGTGGAAGACGCGCGCGGTGAAGTCGGTATCACCGAAGATCTTGAAGATCAGCGCGAGCACGTGGAACTGCAGCGGTCCGTGCAGTAGCGGATCGTGCCGGTACCCTGCGCCCGAGAAGAAGTAGTACGAGAAGGCGGCGTGCTGCGACTCGTCGTGGTGATACGCGCGCGGCCCCACGTTCCACAGGTGCAGCACCAGCGAGATCGCGAACAACGCGATCACGCCCCATTCGACAGCGTCGATCGCGCGCAGGCGGTCGATGAGCGTGAACCGCTGATCCTCGTCGGGCGGTGCGTCGGCGATCGCTTCGCTCATCGGGCCTCCACGGCGGGCACCTGCAGCAGCAGCGCCCCCTGCTCATTCACTACCACCGGCCAGCCCACAAAGCGGTCGGCCACCTCGCGACCGAACGCCGCCCGCTCCTCGCGTCCGACGTACACGTACGTCACGCCGAAGCGCCGCGCCGTCGAGGCGGCCCCGGGGCCACCAGCGTAGATCGCCTGCACCGCCTCGCGCCGCTCCGCCTCAGGGATCGCGCGCCGCCACTGGCGCTCGTGGTTCGGCCAGCCCAGCAGCGTCGGCACGCCCGTCGCGACCGCCAGCATATTGCCCGTGGTGTAACTTTCCGAGACGGCCTGTGCCACCACATCATGCGTCGGGTCGAGACGCCCGCGCGCCCAGGCGATCGTCGCATAGAGTCCGGGATCGCTGCGTTGCAGATGTGCCACACCGCTCATGCTGGGCGACTGACCCTCGCGCGCCCGGCTGACCGCCATCGCCGGCAGGTACAGCGCGGTCAGCAGCGCCACCGCCCCCGCGACCGGCACGCCGAGGCGCACCGCCTCCTGTCCAAGCGCGTGCACGGGGAGCCTCGCGCGCTCCGCGGCGAGGCCGGCGAGTGCTCCCGCGGCCAGCGCGACCAGCGCCCAGGTGTTGAACCAGAACTTGAACACGGTGTTGAACCGCCCGGGGAAGGCGTCCGCGACGCGGAACAACTCCGTCGCCAGCAACACGACCAGCGCCGCACCCAGCAGCGCGAGCGCCGTCGCGAGCGCCCGGTCGAGCCGCCCGTCCGCCGTGATCGCGGCGCTCGCAACCAGCGTGATCGCCGCGACGAGCCCAAGCATGACCGCCCACCCGGTGCCGCGCGCCATGAACTCGGCGGGGCCTGTCGCGTTCAGCACCAGCCCGATCCACCCGGCGATCGGCGCGAGAACCAGCGAGAGCACGCGCACCGCGGCACCCCGTTCGATGCGTGGACGGAGCAGCGCAAGCGCGGCGAGGACCGGCAGCAGCGGCGGCAGCCAGACGAGCAGCCAGCGCAGCGGATCGGAGTGCTCGCCGATCACCGGCGCCAGCCCGAGTCGCGGCGCGTCGAGGGACTCGAGGAAGCCGAGCGCCAGCACCGCGGCGACGCCGACCGGGGCCATCGCCCACCGTACGACGCCCATCACCGCCGGGAGCGCCGACCAGCCGGTACGCAGGAACGCGATCGTCCCGGCGGCGCCCCACAGGGCGCCGTAGATGAAGATGTCCCACGCGTTCGTCATGACGATCGCGGCGAAGACCACGCCGGTGAGCGCGAGGCGCTCGGGGTCGCGCGTCCAGCGACGCCACGTCAGCGGTGTGCCGCCCTCGAACGTCCCGACTGCGAGAGCGACTGCGACGAGGTCGATCGGCAACGCGAGCAGGTGCGCGTGCGGGTCGCCGAGGATCAGCGTGAACGCGGGGAACTCGTTGATCGTCTCGGGCAGCACGCGGGTGTTTGTCCACCACCACCAGAATGTGGTCGGCACGCCGCTCAGCGCGCCCGGGGCCACCGGCACGTCCTGCACACCGAGCGCCGCCCACCACGCAGGATCCCCGATCCCGTTCGCCGCCGCGAGGTTCACGAGCCCGACCAGCGGCGTCACAAGCAGCAGCGTGCCGATCGCCACGCCCGACGCGACGAGCTTCGCCCGAGGCGCCACACGCGCCCCGCTGCGGCCGAGCGCGAGCACATCGATGGCGAGTCCCGCCATCGCGACCGCGGCGAGTGCGCCCGCCGTTGCCGTCGCGAGGTTGAATGCGACATCGGGAGCATTGCCGGAGAGCCGTCCGAGGACGTCCGCCCCGAGATGCCCGAGGTAGTAGTAGGAGAGCGTATGACCAGAGAGCCACGGATCGGGCGGCGGCATCCGTCGCGCCTCGTGCACCGCGGTGATCATCATCAGATCCATGGGCTTCTCGGTGCCGACCGCGTCGGGCGCCTGCACGCGCGCGATCAGCACGAGCGCAAACACGACCGCGCACAGCACCTCGCCGGCGAGGATCGTGGAGCGGCCGGCGCGGACTGCGGCGAGGACCTCGGGCCGGCGTCGCGCAATGACAACGCTCCACGCGCCCAGCGCCACCAGCGCGCCCGCGGCAAGTGGCGTGCCGTACGGTAGCCAGCCGAACCATGCGACCACCCAGCACGCCACCGCGATGACGGCGAGGCCGAGCGGCCGGGCGAGCAGCACGCCGCGCGTCGCGAGTCGGTCGCACAGCACCGCCGCTGGCAGCAGCGCGCACAGGCCGACCAGCGCGAGGATCGCGTACCAGGCGAGGAGGTGGATCGCGGCGTCGGTCATCGCGCCGCCGGACTCAGGCCTCGGTGGCGGCGGGGTCGCCGAGGAGTGACTGCACGAAGGAGCGCGGGTCGAACGGCGCGAGGTCGCCCTCGCGCTGGCCGGTGCCCACGAAGCGAACCGGCAGCCCGAACTCGCGCGCGATCGCGAACACGATGCCGCCCTTCGCCGTGCCGTCGAGCTTGGTGAGCATCACGCTGGTGACCTGCGCAGAGTCGGCGAAGGCCCGAGCCTGCGACAGCCCGTTCTGGCCGGTCGATGCGTCGAGGACCAGCAGCACCTCGTCGGGGCCGCGCTCGACGTGTCGTTCGATGACGCGGCGCACCTTCGAGAGCTCATCCATGAGGTTCTGCTTGTTTTGCAGGCGGCCCGCCGTGTCGATCAGCACCACGTCGTGGCCACGGGCCCGCGCTGCCTCAATCGCGTCGTAGGCGACGGCGGCCGGGTCGGCGCCCGTCCCCTGTGCGACGACATCGAAGTCGAGTCGCCGGCCCCACTCCTGCAATTGTTCGATCGCGGCGGCGCGGAACGTGTCACCGGCCGCGGCCATCACACGACGACCCTCCTGCTGGTAGGCGTACGCGAGGCGGCCGATCGCGGTCGTCTTGCCGCTGCCGTTCACGCCGACGACGAGCACCACGAAGGGCTTCGACGGCTCCTCGGTGCCTTCGGGCAGCCCCCAGAGGCGGCCGCGCGGCTCGGCCGCGGACTCGAGGATGCGGGTCAGCTCTTCAGCGAGCATCGCGCGGAGCTCTTCGGTGCGACGCGGCTTGCGGGCGCGGACAGCGTCCAGCACCTCGATTGCGGTCTGCACGCCAGCGTCGGCGCCGATCAGCACCTCTTCGAGCGACTCCCACGTCTCGTCAGTGATGTCGCTGCTGGTGAAGAGGCCGGCCACGCGCCCGAAGAACGAGCGCCGCGTGCGCTCAAGCGCCTGCTCGGTCGCCTGGTCGCGTTCCTCCTCGGCCTGCTTCCCGCGTCCGAACAGCCTCACAAGATCTCCCTCGGCGCTGACATCGTGCCCGCCGTGCTGGGCACTGGCCTGACACAGCGAGGGCGCCCGGGTGGACGCCCTCGTTCGATCCTAACGGAACGCCCCGTTTCGTGTGGCTAGGCGGTGCGAGGCAGGTCGGCCAGCTTGAGCGACAGCACACGGCTGGCGGAGTCGTCGCCCATCGACACGCCGTAGATCGCGTCGGCCGCCTCGATCGTGCGGCGGTTGTGCGAGATGACGACGAACTGGGTCCGCTCGCGCAACTCCAGGAGCGTGCCCACGAATCGCGTGACGTTCGCCTCGTCCAGCGCCGCGTCGACCTCGTCCAGCACCACGACCGGGGCCGGGTTGACCGACAGCAGCGCGAACAGCAGCGCGACCGAGGTCATCGAGCGTTCGCCGCCGGAGAGCACCGTGAGGTTGCTGATCCGCTTGCCCGGCGGCTGGGCGAAGATGTCGACGCCCGCCTCCGAGTCCTCGTCGTCCGCGTCGGATTCGACGAGCCGCAGCTCCGCCTGGCCGCCACCGAAGAAGCGCGTGAAGTACTCGCCGAAGCGCTCGTTCACCACGTGGAACGTCTCCACGAACTTCGTGCGGATCAGCTTCTTGAGGTCGCGGATCGCGTCTCGCAGCTCCACCTCGGCGGCCTCAAGGTCACCGACCTGCGCGACGAGGAAGTCGTGGCGCTCCTGCTCCGCGGTGAGGTCTTCCATCGCCTCGACGTTCACGGGACCGAGCGAGCGGATCTGTGCGCGCAGCTCCGTGATCCGTCCGCGCAGCTCCGGCACGTCGACCTCGGCGCCACCGCGTACGGGCATCGCACCCGCGGCGGCGAACTCGCCGTCCTCGTCGCCCTCGGCATCGCCGTCGTCACCGAGGCCCGCGAGCGGGCGCACGATCGGCTTCTCGGGGACGATCGTGCCGTCCTCCTGGATGACCATGTTCTCTTCGACGATCTCTGCGTGGAGGCGCTGCACACGCTCGGCGGCCTGTCGGAGGCGGTTCTCGCTCTCCAGCATCTCGCGCTCCGCAGACAGCAGCGCGCGCTGCACGTCGCCGCGTGCGGCCGCCAGTTCGCGCTCCTCGGAGGCGAGGTCGGCGGTGGCCGCGTGGGCCGGGCCGACCGCGGCCTGCGCCTCGGCGCGCGCCGTGCGGTTGTTCGCGAGGTGCTCGCGTCGGTCGCGGAGCGTGAGGTCGAGATCCTCCTGCTCGCGGACGAGCGCCTCGAGCTGAGCGCGCTGCCCCTCGAGCCGTTCGAGCGCGGCCTTCCGCGTCGCCACACGCTCATCGCGCTGCGCGATCAGCGACCGCCGCTCCGCCTCGACCGAGGCGTGCTTCTGCGTGGCGAGCGTCACCTGCTCCGCCGCCGCGTCGCGCTCGCCGCCGACAGCGGCCGAGCGATCGCGGAGCGCACCGATGCGCTGGGTGACCTCGTCGAGGTTCGTGCGCGCCGTCTCGACGCGCTGCCGCCACTCGGCACCGGCCGCGGCGCCGTCCGCCTGCGCCTGCTCCAGGCGGCGGTCGATCGCCTTCAGCTCGGACTCGAGCTGCGCGTGACGCCGTTCGATCGCGTTGCGCGTGCCCTCGTGGGTCCGGCGCTTCTCCTCGGCCTCGTCCACGCCCTTGCGCGCGGCGGTGACCGCCTCGCGTGCGTCGAGCACCACGGCGCGCGTCTGCTCCACCCGTGCCTGCGCGGGGGCGATCGCCGCCTGTGCCGCCTCGATCTGCTCGGGCAGACCCTCAAGTTCGCGGGCGAGCGAGAACTGCTCCGCCGCGCCACCGGTGCGACCGCCGTACATGGATCCGCCCGGTCGCAGCAGCGTGCCGTCACGCGTGACCACGGAGCCGAGGCCGCGCGTCACCATCTGCTCGGCGACCTTCAGGTCTTCGACGATGATCACGCGGCCGAGCAGCGTGTCCACGAGCGGGCGGTACTTCTGGTCGCAACGCACAAGCTTCGATGCGATGCCGACGACGCCGCGCTCGTTGAAGAGGTTCAGCGGGTAGCGGTGCTCGATCGCATCGAGCGGGTACACCGTAACGGTGCCTGAAGCGTGGTCGCGCAGGTACGCGAGCGCGGCAAGCGCCTCCTCGCGGTGCTCCACGACCACCGCGGAGAGGTGCTCCGCCAGCGCCGCCTCGATCGCGATCTCGAGGCCGTCCGGGACGTGAATGAGACGGCTCACAGCGTCCACGATGCCGGTGAGCGGCTCGGTCTCCTCTGTCGCCGGCTGCTTGCTCGCCTCGACCAGGGCCTGCGCACCGGCGTTCCCGCTCGGCACGGAGTCGCGCAGCATGGCGATCAACTGCTGGCGCTCTTCGAGCTGCTTCACCTGCTGCTGCGCGGCGCGCAGTGCCTCGACGGCCGCCTGCTCCGCGCGCACTTCCTCTTCGAGCCGGCGCTCGGCCGACTCGCGACGCTCGCGGGCGAGGCGCGAGGCCTCCGCAAACGCAGCGCCGGCGCGGGCGTGCTCCTCGGCGAGCGCGTTCTGCTCCTCGATCAGCCGGAGCAGGTCGATCCGCTGCGCAGCGGCCTGCTCGCGCGCCTTCGCGTCGGCATCGGCACGTTCCTGCGCCTCGCGGATGCGGCGCTCGCCGTCCTCGATCTCCATCTCAAGGCGGGCGCGGCGCGCCTCGGCCTCGTTCAGGTCACGCAGCACCGTGCGCGTCGCCTCGTCGGCGGACGTCAGCGCCTCTCGGGTGCGGGCGAGCTCCGTCTGAGCGGCGGTCAGCGCGCCTTCCAGCTCCGCGATCACAGCGTCGATGCTGCTCGCGTCGTCGGCCGGGACGTCCTCAACGGCGATCGCCGCCTCGAGTTCCGCGCGGCGCACCGCGAGCAGCTCGAGTCGCTGTGCGGCCAGCGCGACGGCCTGCTCGAGTCGCAGGCCTTCTTCGGCCAGCTCGCGCTCGCGCGCCTGCGCCGCCTCGAGGGCCGTGCGACGGGCGAGGAGGCTCTCTTCGACCGTCTTCAGACGGGCCTCAGTCTTCTGGAGCTCAGCGCGGGCGGCGTTGAACGCCTGCGCCTGCTGGTCGTGCGTAGCCTGTGACGCCGTCCGCACCTCGAGCGCTTCGCGCAGCTCGGCTTCGAGCACCACCTGCAGCGCGTCCGAGAGGTCGGCGGCGAGCTCCTGGTAGCGAGCGGCACGGCGCGACTGTCGTGCGAGGGCGCGCAGGCGCGGCTCCACCTCGCGGATCAGCATGCGGACGTGGCCCAGATTGTCGCGCGTCTCCACGAGGCGGCGTTCCGAGAGCGTGAGTTGGTGGCGGTGGCGGCGGACGTCCGCGGCTTCCTCGATCAACTCACGGCGATCCTGCGGGCGCAGCGCCAGGACCTCGTCGACGAGGCCCTGCGACATGTGCGCGTAGGAGTTCTGGCCGACCTGCGCGCGTCGGAACAGATCCAGCACGTCCGACAGGCGAACGTGCTGGTTGTTGATCAGGTATTCGTTCTCGCCCGAGCGGTGCGCCCGGCGCGTCACGGCAACCTCGGCGAAGTCGATCGGCATCCAGCCGTCCGAGTTGTCGAGGTAGAGCGTGACCTCCGCGAGGCCCATCTGACGGCGCTTGTCCGAGCCCGAGAAGATCACGTCCTCGGTCTTGCGGGCGCGGATCTGCTTCGCCGACTGCTCACCGAGCGCCCAGCGGAGCGCATCGGCGACGTTCGACTTGCCGGAGCCGTTCGGCCCCGCGATGACGGTCATGCCCGGCCCGAACTCGAACCGCTGACGGTCCGCGAACGCCTTGAAGCCGTGAACCTCGAGTCGCCTCAGGTACACCTATGCCCCGCTTTCAGGTCGGTGCCCGCCATCGGGTCGGTTGTCGTTAGCCTGTGCGCCCGGTGGGGCTTGCCCGCCGGCCGCGTCTGCGACCAGGCGTGCACGAAGAGTGGGCAGCGCCTCGCGCGCCGCCTCCTTCTCCGCTTCCTGCTTGCTGGTCCCGCTGCCGTGGCCCAGCGTCTCGCCGCCGATGCGAACCTCGACGTTGAAGTGGCGCTCGTGCTCCGGCCCGTCGGCCGTCACCAGCACGTACTCGGGGCGTCCGAAGCGGTCCTGCGCGATCTGCTGCAGCGCCCCCTTCGGGTTGAGGATGTCCGGGTCGCGGGTCAGCGCCTCCAGGTCGTCGGCCAGCGTGCGCGTCACGAAGTCGCGCACCACCTCCAGCCCCTGGTCGAGGTACACCGCCCCCACGATCGCCTCGTAGGCGCGTTCCAGGTTGCCCTCGCGCTCTCGGCCGCCGGTCTGCTCCTCGCCCCGCCCGAGGCGGAGCCACGGCCCGAGGTCGAGTTCATCGACGGCGATGCGGGAGAGCGTCGGACCGCAGACGAGCTGCGAGCGCCACTCGGTGAGACGCCCCTCTTGGACCTCGGGGAAGCGGGCGTAGAGCGCCTGCGCGACGACGAGGCCGAGCGTGGCGTCGCCGAGGAACTCGAGGCGCTCGTTCGTGGGTGTGGGGTCGTCCTGATGCTCGTTGGCGTAGGACGGGTGGGTCAGGGCCTCGCGGAGCAGCGCGACGTTATGGAAGGTCACACCCACCTGCGCCTCGAGCGCGGCGAGTTCGCTTGATCCCGGCGAAGCAGCGGCGGGGTGTGCGGACACAACGACCACGCCTGAGCCTTTCCCACCGCCCGCGCCCCGCGCGCGTACGATGTGCAACGCCCAGCCCGACGGCATGACACTTGGGGAGAGTCAGCCGGGTCGAGCGATCGTAGGGAGCGCCTTCCACAGTGTCAAGAATGGCTCATGCGCCTATGCGGCCTAGCCTTCCACAACTCCGAGAGCTGTTGACGGCCCCCGCACGCGCACTCCTCGACGCTGCCTCCAACGAATCTGACGAGGCCGCCGTTCCGCTCTGGCTCGTCGGCGGCGCCGTCCGCGACCTCGCCCTCGGTCGCACCGCTCACGACCTGGATCTCGCGCTCGCGGAGGACACCGCTCGGTTCGCCGCCCGCGTCGTCGCACGACTGCGCGGTGTCGGGTACGGAGACGTCGAGGCCGACGTGGAACCACGGTTCGGCACCGCCTCTGTCCGGCTCTCCGTGGGCAGCGCGCTCGTCCGGCTCGACCTTGCCCGACTCCGAAGCGAACGTTATGTCGCACCGGGAGCCCTCCCGACCGTCGAGTTCACGAACGACCTCGGCGCCGACCTCGCGCGCCGTGACTTCTCGGTGAACGCCATGGCGCTGGGCCTCGCGGGGGGTGTTGCGGACGTTCTCGTCGACCCGTTCGAGGGGCTCGTGGACCTCGGCGCCCAGCGCCTGCGCGTGCTCCACGCCCGCTCCTTCGAGGACGACGCCACGCGACTCTGGCGCGGCGCCCGCACCGCCGCCGTCTTCGACCTCGCGCCAGACGCGGCGACCGCTCGGCTGATCGCCGACGGGACGGGATACCTCGACACCATCTCCGGCGAGCGCATCAGCGCGGAGATGAGCTTCACCGCCCGCCGTGGTCGAGCCGGCCGCACCCTGGCGCTCGCTGAGACGTGGGGCGTGCTTCGGGGCACCCACCCGGCGCTCCGCCTCGACGCCGCCACCGTGCGCGCCCTCCGCCACCGCCCCGGCCCCCTGCCCGTCGAGGTGTTCATGGCCGTCCTCCTCGCCCCACTCCCGGAGCGTGCCGGGATCCTCCAGCGGTTGGCCGTGTCGCGTGTCATCGCCACGACCGTCGAGCAGACCGCACGGCTGCTTGCGTCAGCGGTCGGCGGGGCGACCTCACCGGGCGTCCTCGCCACCCTCGCCGGCACGTCCGAGGCGGCGCGCACGGCGGCGCGCTGGCTCGGCCCCGAGTCGCAACCGGCGCTGCAACGCGACCTGGCGCGCTGGGAGCGCACGCGACCGATACTGGACGCCGCCGCGCTCATGCGGCTGGGCGTACCGCAGGGGCCGCCGCTGGGGGCTGCGCTCGATGGCTTGCGCCGCGCGCGGTATCTCGGCACGCTGGTGACGCGCGCCGAGGCAGAACGTGAAGTGCGGCGAGTGATCGCCGCGGGCGGCGACGCCGGATGGTGAGGCGAGATGGCTGACGACCTGGAGAACTGCGGGATCTGCGGACTGGATGCCGAGCCGGTCCTGCTCCAGATGTGCTTTCGCTGCGACGTGCAGTACCACCTGAACCCCTACTCCAACCGAGAGGGGATCGACTGCGGCGACGCGATCATCGGGCCAGAGCTGGGCGTCTACTACTACTGCTCGCCTTGCCTCGTCGCGATCAACGACGAGATCAACGCGCTGGTGCTGCAGGAGTCGCAGGCGCTGGAGGTCCAGCGGACCCCCGGCTGGACCGCGACCCCGCCGATGTCGCCCGCAGCGCCCGCACCCGCCGCCACGAGCGACGCCCCGAGGCCGCCGCGCCCCGCTGGCGCTCCCGCCCGACGCCGCTTCCGCCGCATTGACTAGCGAACCCCGGCCCACGCGTCGCCGGAGGCGCGCCTCGACCACTCCACGGGTCGAGGCGCCAACGCTCGTGCAGCCGATGACGGCGCGCGGCGCATTCGGCGGGCTGTTCTTCTTCTGCATCGGCGCGCTGGCAATGAAGCTGGTCGCCGGGGCGCTGCCGCCGTTCTTCACGAGTGCCTTCGACCTCGTCATCTACGCGGGGATCGCGATCTCGGTCGCGATTGCGTACCGGCGCTTCGTGCGCCGCACGGTCGAGGATCGTCGGCGCCTCCGCGCGCGCCAACGGCGCGGCGTCGAAGAGACCGAGGACGTCGGGGACGACACCCTCACGACCTAGGTTCGGCCGCCCCGCGCGAACCACGTCACGTCGCCGGTCTCGTTGACGGGTGTCTCCTCGGTCGGTAGCGGGGTGTAGCCGACGCGCAGCATGAAGTAGAGACCGCGCCCGTTCGTCCTTGGCACGCGCGCGATCACGGGCCTGATGCCGTCGCGTTTCAGCCGCCGCTCGATCACGAGAATCGCCTTCGTCGCGGTCGCGCGACCGCGATGCTCCGGCGCGATCGCGACCGCCCACAACGAGGCCTCGCCGGTCTTCGGCGCGTCCCGCTCGAGGATCGCCACGCCGACGTCCGCGCCGCCTTCGCGGATCACGTACCACTCGGCGCCTGTCGGGAACTCGTGCAGTGGGCCCTCGTGCGCGTGCTCGATGCCGTCCGCAAGCGCACGGTGCAGCGAGGCGTCCGCGAGGACGCTCGATGGATCCGAGGCGACGAGCGAGATGCCGAGGCCACGCGCCCACGTGCTCATGCGCCGGCATCCTCGATCAGACGCAGGCTCACGCCAGCCAGTCCTCCACTGCACGCGGCACGTTGTCCGCGCGGAGGCGACGCACCTCACAGTCGGGCAGCGAGTCCACGAAGACCTCGCCGTAACTGCGTCGCACGATGCGACTGTCGAGGACCACGAACACACCGCGGTCGGTGGTCCCACGGATCAGCCGACCGAAGCCCTGGCGGAAGCGCAGCACCGACTGCGGCACGGCGAACTCGCCGAAGGGGTCGTTGAACTGCTCGGCGCGGCCGGCGTAAATCGGGTCGTTCGGCACGGGGAACGGTAGCCGCGTGACGAGGATCTGCGACAGCGCGTCGCCCTGCACGTCGATCCCCTCCCAGAACGCCGCCGTACCCAGGAGGATCGTCCGAGGGCGCTCGACCAGCAGGCGCAGCAGCCGCCCCGGTGAGCCATCGATGCCCTGCGCCAGCACGACGATGTCGTCGCGCGACAGCAGATCGCGCAGCGCGTTGGAGGCGGCGCGCACCGCGGCGTGCGAGGTGAATAGCGCCAGCGTGCGTCCCCCGGCAGCGCGTGCCGCGCCCGCGATCGTCTCGTGCAGCGCGCGCTCATGGCCGGGCATGCCGGGCTCAGGCAGGTCGTCGACCAGCACCGACAGGACCGCCTTGCGGTAGTCGAACGGTGACGGCACCTCCAGGGTGTCGGCCTCGCGCAGCCCGAGGCGGTCCAGCGTGAAGTCGAACGAGCCGGCGGCGGAGAGCGTGGCGCTCGTCAGCAGGATCGAGGTGCGATCGCGGTACAGGTCGTGGTCGAGCCGCTCGGAGACGTCCAGCGGCGCGAGGTGCAGCCGCTGATCCCCCTCCCCCACCGCGAGCCACGCGATGTCCTCGCGCCGAGGCTGAAGCGCGGTGCGACGGAGCGTCTCGCGGGCCGCCGCAAGCGCGTCCGCGGCCTGCGCGGCCTCCACGCGCATGGCCTCGGCGAGTTCGCTGATGCCCTCGGGCAGCGCGCCGGCGGCATCCCGCACCTGCGTCACGCGCTCACCGACGACCTGCAGCGCCATGTCGAGGTTGAGGGCGGCCTCGGCCGCCTCCTCCCACGCGGGCTGCGCGCGGCGCGCGGCCGTCAGCGAGATTTCGCGGCGTGGCCCGCCGTTCTCCTCCGCGTGCTCGTCGGCGAACGCACGGAGCGCGTCCGCCAGCGGGCGCACGTGCTCGCGCGCCGCCGTCACCGCGATCTCCAGCCGGTCCGCGAGCGGCGCGAGGCCGGCGAGCGGTGACAGTGCGAGCGCCTCGCCGCTCCCGATGCCCTGGAGACGGCGCACGAACCCGGCCTCGCCATGGCGGTCGGTCTGGCCGAGGCGGTCGATCAGATCGCGCACATCACGCGCGGAGAAGGACGCGCCGTAGTGCTGCGTCGCGACGTCCTCCAGGCGGTGCGCCTCGTCGATGACGAGGTGGCGATACGGCGGCAGCACCTGATCCGCGCGGGCGGCGTTCGCCAGCAGCAGCGAGTGGTTCACGACGACGACGTGCGCCGAGGCCGCACGCGTCCTCGCTCGCAGCAGGAAGCACGATCCGTCGCGGACGTAGGCACAGCGGCGCTGGAGGCAGTCGGTGCCCTCGGCGTTGAGCTGTTCCCAGGCGGGGCGCTCCTGCGAGGTCATGTAGAGCTCGGCGAGGTCGCCTGTCTCCGTCTCCGGCAGCCACGCCGCCACGCGTCCGAACAGGCGCACCTCGGGCTCGGTGCGCGGCGAAGGATCCATGCGGACGCCCGCCCAGCGCTCCAGGCAGAGGTAGTTGCTGCGGCCCTTGAGCACGGTCGCCCGCAACGTCCCCGGCTCCACGCCCGCGAGTTCCTCGACCAGGGCAGAGGCGACCGGGAGATCTTTGTTCGCGAGCTGTTCCTGCAGGTTGAGCGTGTGCGTGGACACCACGACACGGTCGTCGTTGCGCAGCGCGTGCAGCAGCGCGGGCAGCAGGTAGGCCAGCGACTTGCCGGTGCCCGTCCCCGCCTCGATCGCCGTGGTACCGCCCTCGTCGAGGAGGCGTGCGACGGCGTGCGCCATCGTCTCCTGCCCCGGGCGGCGCTCGTAGTGCGGCAGGAGGTCAGTGCGCGCGGCGGCGGCCGTGAACAGGCCGTCGACCTCGGCGGGCAGCGTCGGCAGGATCGGATCGCGGGGGATCAGCGGCGCGTACTGGATTCGCACCGGCGGGAGCGGCAGCGCCGAGAAGATCGAGCGCGCTCCCGCGACGTCGAGGTTCTCGTGTCCTCCGGTGCGCGCGAGCGCGTCGTCGATCAGCGAGGCGAACGCCCAGTCGGCGCGCGAGGCGAACGCGCGAAGTTCCAGCAGCAGCGTGCGCGGCAGCGCCTCGAGCTTGTCGAGCAGTGCAAGGAAGATGTCGCGCGTCGCCTCGGCGTCGGCGAGCGCACGATGCGCGACGGGCATGTGCACGCCCACCGCGGCGGCGAGCGAGGCGAGGTTGAGGCGCGTCGCCGTGGGCAGCAGCACCGACGCGAGCTCCCACGTGTCGAAGGAAGGGCCGACAGGGATCACCTGCTCCGCGCGCAGGAACGCCAGGTCGAACGCGATGTTCTGCCCGACGATCGCACGGTCACCGATGAACTCCGCGAGCGCCTCGCGAACCTCGATGAACCGGGGGGCGCCCTTCAGGTCGGCGTCCGCGATGCCCGTGAGCTCCCGCACCTCGCGCGGGATGCCGCGCCCGGGGTCGACGAACGTGGAGAAGTTCTCGAACGCGCCGGAGCGGTCGAAGCGCGTGGCCCCGATCTCGATGATCTGATCGGTCTCCATGTTGAGACCGGTCGTTTCGAGGTCCAGCGAGACGAAGGCATCCAGCAAGCGATCCGCCCTTCCGGCGTGGGTGCGCGCGCGCACGGTAGGGCGAAGGTTACGCCTCCGCGGCGTCGAGGGCGGCAGCGGCCGTAGATCCGGCTCCGAAGCGCACCCAGCGACCCGCGCGCGTGCGGTGGACCGCCTCGCAGCGGCCGGCGTGCAGTTCTTCGAGCAGCGCAGCCTCCGAGGCGACCGCACGCTCGAAGCCCGTCGAGAACGCGCCGACACCGCTGGTCGAGTGCGCGTCGCTGCCGCCGGTCGCGACCAGCCCGCGCATCCGCGCCACCTCGGCGGCGAACTCGTTCTCGCGCGACGTGTTCGCGCCATTCGCGACCTCGATGCCGTGCACCACCTGGAAGACGGGCATCGTCTCGGCGGCCTCCGACGGCGTCATGTCGAAGGTCTTGCCGGTACGCATGGCGGTCACCGGCTCGAACAGGTGGCGGAACGGGTGCGCCACGATCAGGAAGCCGCCCACGCGCTCGAGCTCCAGTCGCAGCTGCGCGGCGCGTCGGATGCCGGGCAGATATTCGCGCAGCCCGACCGCGATCATGTGGCCGAGGTCGGTGGAGACCTCCATGCCGAAGTTGATGAACGCGTCCGGGTACTGATCACGGAACGCGGCGATCGCGTGGCGCTCCAGCATCTGGTCGTGGTCGCTGATATTGACGCCGGTCAGGCCGTTCTCAGCCGCGACACGGACGAGGTCGTGCGGGTCGAGCATGCTGTCGGAGGACGTGGGACTCGTGTGGACGTGCATGTCCACGATCGAGGTGCACAGCCCCGGGTTCAGCACGCTGCCGCCCACTAACGCCACGCCGCCAGCAGCGGCAGCACCACTGCAAACCCGATGCCGGCGACCAGCCCGGTGCCCACAACGACCTGCGCCTCGCCGCGATGGGAGAGCCCACGGATGTACACGTACAGGCCGAGGATGCCGAGCACCACCGCGGCCGTGCCGATCGCGAACTTCGGCATCGGCACGATGATCGATAGCGCGCCGATCACGAGCCCGATCAGTGTCCAGCCGATCACCATCCCGTTCGCGGCCGCGATCGCGAGGGCCGGAAGGCTGACATGGAACTGGCTGAACTGCTCCGGCCAGCGCGGCGCGCGCGCGACCGCGATCACCACGACCGCCGTGTCGATGAGTCCGACGACCGCGCCGATGATCCAGCCCGCAAGCAACGGCTGTGCGATCGCAGGGTCGAACAGTCCAAAGCCATTCACGCCTGCTCCTCGATGGCCACGGGGGCAGCGATCCGCTCGATCTTGAGCGCGGCCGGTCGAGGCAGCGTGTGCGCCTCGATCACCGTGGCGCCGGTCATGCCGAAGTCGCGCCGCAGTTCGGCGATCTTGGCCCCCTCGGTCACCAGCAGGAAGACGGCCGGCCCGGCGCCGCAGAGATGCAGCCTCGGCGCGCCCGCGGCGCTGTACGACGCGTAGTGCGCCACCAGCTCCGGCTGCGTCCGCTCGATGACACGCTCAAAGGTGTTGACCAGGTCGTTCGTCGGCGGCGGCGCGTTGCGCGCGATGCGATGCGCGAGCCGCTGCGAGATGTGCCCGTGTCCGAAGTCGTGCGGCGTGAGCGCGGCGTAGCGGCGCGCGGTCTTCGCCTCGCCTGCAGGCACCGGGGGCACGAGGATCAGCATCCGGAGCGGGCGCATGTCGCGCAGTGGCTCCACGCGGTCACCCCGACCCGTGCAGCGCGCTGTGCCGCCGTGCGCGAAGAACGCGACGTCCGATCCAATCTGCGCGCCCATTGCCGCGAGAGCGTCGGCGTCGAGGCCGAGGGACCAGAGCTCGTTCAGCCCGCGCAGCACGGCGGCGGCGTCGGAGGATCCCCCGCCGAGGCCCGCGGGCGACGGGATGCGCTTCTCCACCTCGATGCGCACGTCCGGCGCGCGGTCGTGTCGCTCGGCCAGCAGCCGTGCCGCACGCCCAGCGAGATCGTCCGCCGCGTCGATGCCTGCGGCGTAGGGGCCTGTCAGCACGACCTCGAGGCCCGCGCCCGCTGCGCGTTGGGTGATCGTCACGCGGTCGGCGAGGTCGAGCGTCGTCATGACGGTGTCGACCTCGTGGTACCCGTCCGGGCGCCGGTGCAGAACCTCCAACGCGAGGTTGATCTTCGCGGGCGCGATCAGGCGCACGCCGGCGCCCGTGGCAGGGCTACTCGTCGTCATCGTGCACTTCCGGGGCGTCGTCGTCGTCCCACACCTCGGGCCCGTCGCCGTCCTCGTCTTCGTCGTCGCCGCCGAGGGCCGCGGCGATCGCGGCCTCGTCCATCTCGATCGCCTCGGGGTAGTGCGTGACGAAGGCGTGGTACAGCCGCTCCCACGCCGCGAGGTCGAGGTGCTGTGCGCGGGCAGCCGGATCAACTCCAGCCGCGTCCAGCACGCGGCGGAGCCGGATCGGCTCCAGCCCCAGCTCTTCACCGAAGACGTTGTGGATCTGCTTGCGCGGCTGGGCGAAGCCCGCGCGCAGCAGGTGGAAGAACACAACGAGATCTTCGGGCGTCAGGTCGACCGCAGGCCGATCGAGGCGCGTGATCTCCACTACGGCGGACTGCACGCGCGGCGGCGGCCAGAACGCCGTCGCGGGCACGTCGAAGAGCATGCGCGGGACGCCGTACACCTTCACCGACAGCGACAGCAACGACTCGCGTCCCGGGCCGCCGACCATGCGCTGCGCCACCTCGCGCTGAACGAGGACGACGATGCGCGTCGGGGCGGGGTCGGACTCCAGCAGGCGTCGGACGATCGGCTGGGTGATGTAGTACGGCAGATTGCCCACGGCGACGTAGGGCGGCTCGACGCCCGCCTCGGCCAGCAGTTCGCCGGGCGCGAAGTCGAGGACGTCCGCCGCCAGCACGTGCAGCCGCGCGTACTGCGAGAGTCGGGCGCGGGTGGAGCCAGCGAGTTCTTCGTCGATCTCGACGGCGACCACGGTCGCGCCGCGCTTGGCGAGCTCCTCGGTCAGCCCGCCGGGGCCTGCACCGATCTCAAGCACGACGTCGTCCGGCGTCAGCGCAGCGGCGACCGCGATGTCGTCGAGAATGATCTGGTCGACGAGCCAGTGCTGGCCCAGCGCCTTCCTCGGCACCACGCCGAGGCGGCGGAGGTAGTCCGGCATGTCCTCCGGGCGCGCGATCGGCGCCTTGGGCTTGGAGGACAGGCCGAGCCTCCGGGCGCGCGAGGTCTGCCGCCGCGCGGGCCGAGGATTGGTTCGCCTGGGGCTCATGGTTCCCCTAGCTTCCCGGCGGAGGACATCCTCGGCATGACGGGTGATCTGCTCGGGCGGGCCGGTGGTCCCGGCCATCGCCCGAGTGTGTGGCGAAGGTGGTCGTGCCCCGCCATTGTTCGACGCTGCCGGCTTGCGCCCGCTGGCCTGCTCAAACCCGGCGATCCCGTGGCACCCAACGCGTTCGACGTACCGCTGCTGCCTTCCGGCCCTGACGGGGTTGGCCGGGCGTTGCCGCACAGGACCAGGCTCTCAACACCGCCTGGCGTTTGCAGTCCCTTCAGACATCGATCTCGGACGGGCATTCAACCCCGCTAAAGCGGATTGCGGGTTCAGGGCACCGCTAACTCCCCGCCTAGCACGACCACAATCAGCGTAGCAGCGGCCCCCGGCACCGGGTAGTGGCGTGCGAAGAGCCTGCCGCATCCCGCCAGCGGGGGCGCGGCGATACAATCCCGCAAACCCGGACCCACCGCGTCCCATCGCCGACGAATCGCCCACGAGGAGGCCCGCGTGCGCGTCCTGTCCCTGAGCCACCGCCTGCCCGGCATCCTGATCGACAACCACACCATCCTCAACGCCCCTGCGCTGTTCGACTACGACACCATCGTCTGGGACGTCGGCGGCGTGATGGCCACGATCCGACAGGCCGCGCGGGGCGAGGGCGAGTTCCTGACCTTCGCCGACCGCTCGGTCGTCAACGGCGCCAACGTCGAGGGTGCGGCGGGCCTCGCAGCGCTCCTCCAGCGTCGCCGCGACGAGGTGCAGCGTGCGCTGGAGCGCGGCGCCACGCTCGTCGTCTACGCGTTTCCGCCCACGCACTTCTCGGGCGTCGCCGGGTTCACGGGCCTAGACTCGTACTGGGCGATCCCGGCCCCGGCGGGCCTCGCATGGGACGCGGCGACGATGCCCGCCGGCGAGGGCGTGCAGGCGGCGGTCGTGGACCACGACCATCCGTTCGTCGCGGTCTACGAGACCTACCAGCGCGACCTGCTGTACCGGCTGTACTTCGATGACCGTGCACCGGGCTTCGCCCGCCACGCGAAGGTGTTCCTCCGCTCCGCCGGCGGCGCGCCGATCGGTGTTGAGTTCCCGGTACTGAACGGCCGGGTGGTCTTCATGCCGCCCCCGCGCCACGCCGGTGAGGACTGGTTCGCCTCGGACGAGGGCGCCGCCATCGGCCGCGCCGTCGAGGCGCTGCTGGGCACGTCATCCGCGAGCGCGCCGTACTGGGCGAGCGACCTCGCCGTCCCGGGCCTCGAAGAGCGCCAGGACGCGGTTGAGCGGGCACGCAGCGCCGTCGAGCAGGCGGAGACGGCCCTCGACGAGGCTCAGGCGGCGCTGACCGAGCGGGCGGCCGTGCGCGACGTCGTCTGGGCGCAGGGTGACGCCACCCTGCTCGCGGCGGCGCTCACGTGCGCGGAGGCGATCGGCTTCGAGCGCGGACTAACACCGGAGGGCCATGCCGTGCTGCTCGACGGCGAGACGCAGGTGCACCTCGTCGCGGCCGCCTCGACCGAGGCAGTCGGCATGTCGGCGCACTATCGGCTGCGGCAGCGGTTGGACGGGGTGATCGCGCAGCGAGCAGTCGCACCGCGTGGACTGCTCATCGTGAACGGCCAGTCCATGTCGAGCCCCGCCGAGCGCCAGCGCGAGATCGAAGACTCGCTCCGCGTCGCCGCCGAGGCCACCCGCTATGCGGTGCTCCCGGCGCGCGCGCTCTTCGCGGCCGCAGTGACGGCGCTGGAAGGCGCCTCGGACGAGAGCCTCGCGGCGATCCGGGCACGCATTCTGGGCACTGAGGGCGTCGTTACGCTCGGCGACCTTGTGCCATCACTCGCGGAGCCTACCGAGACTGCCGCCGAGGACGAGACGCCGACGGTGTAGCCGGCGAGCGGGGCTACACCAGCGGTCGGTTGACCTCGGTCGCGGCGGTGTAGTCCACGCCGGGGACGTCGAAGCCGAAGAGCCGGTGGAAGTCGGACTGGTAGCCGGCGTAGTCGGACTGCGCACGGAAGTTCTCGGTCGTCAGGTCTTCCCAGATCCCCGCGATCTCCGCCTGGATGTCGGGTTGCATCTCGAGGTCGTCGAGGCGGATGCGCCCCTTCGCGTCGAGCGTGGGCATCGCGCCCGGGCCGGTGTGGTCACGGAACATCCGCACGATCTGCTCGATCGGGCCCTCGTGCGTGCCCCGCTCCTTCATGAGCTTCATCAGCACGCTCAGGTACAGCGGCACGGCAGGGATCGCGGCCGAGGCCTGCGTCACGACGGCCTTGTTCACGCTGACCCACGCGTCCCCGCCGACGGCCGCCTTCAGCCGCGCGTCCAGCGTGTGCCCCGTCTCTTCAAGGTGCTCCTTGGCGTGACCGATCGTGCCGTCGCGGTAGATCGCTGCGGTCAGTTCGGGGCCGATGTAGGAGTAGGCGACGCTGCGGGCACCGGGCGCGAGCAGGCCCTCGGCGAGGAGCAGCTCGAGCCAGTCGGACCAGTCCTCGCCGCCCATCACCTTCACGGTGCTGGCGATTTCCTCGTCGTTCGCCGCCTCGATCGAGGCTTCCGTCACCGCTTCGCCGCGCAGGTCGAACGCCTTCCCGGTGTACGGGCGGCCGATCGGCTTCAGGGTGCTGTTCCAGATCGTCCCCGTCGCGTCCCGACGGCGCGGCGCGGCGAGCGAGTAGATGACGAGGTCGACGGGGCCGAGGCGGCGCAGGGCATCGACGACCTGCTGCTTCACCTCGGTGGAGAAGGCGTCGCCGTTGATCGTCTCGAAGACGCGGCCCTCCTCGCGGGCGAGGCGGTGCGCCTCGGCGAGGTTGTACCAGCCGGCGGTGCCGGGCTTGGACTCCTCGGGCTCCTTCTCGAAGCAGACGCCCAGCGTCTCCGCCCCGTAGCCGAAGCACGAGACGAGCGCGCTGGCGAGCCCGTAGCCCGTGGACGAGCCGATCACGAGTGCGGTGCCGATGTGGCCCGTGATGCCGGCCTGCCGGACGACCTCGCGCTGCTCGCGGACATTGACTGCGCAGCCCTCAGGGTGCGCCGTGAGCGAGATAAACCCACGGATCCGCGGTTCGATCACCTGCAGCGACATGCACCCTCCCCGTCTGACCGTTGCCTCGCGCCACTCTATCGCAGGTAGCGGGAGGCGTCGCCGGGGGTACAATCGGCTCGCTCGATAACGTACGTCAGGAGCGCAGCATGGCGTTTGTGCAGGCCGGCCCCGTCAAGCTGGAGTACTTCGAGCAGGGAGCGGGGCCACGCACGTGGCTGCTCATTCACGGCTTCCGCTCATCCGCCCTGATCTGGGACGCGATGCAGTCGCACCTCGCCGCAACGGGCGATCGCACCATCGCGCTCTCCATGCGCGGTGCGGGCGGCTCCGACGGCACCCCGAACGACGAGGACTATGCCCCGCCGAGCTTTGCGCGCGACATCCACGCGGCGGTCGAGGCACTGGGGCTCGCTGACCGCTTCTACCTCGTCGGGCACTCGCTCGGTGCGACCACGGTCGGTCACTACACGCGTGAGCACCCGGATCGCGTCTCAGGCCTCGTGTTCATGTCCGGCGGGATCATGCGTCCGCGCCAGTCCCGCACCGAGGCGGAACGCGCCGAGTGGCTCGCGCAAATCGATGCCTACCCTGGCAACATCGACCGCCCGTACTGGGAGCGCGAACACGTCGGGCTGTCGCAGGAGATCCGCGACCGGCTGTGGCTGGACTGGCAGCACGTCTCGAAGCAGCGGCAGCGCGGCGCCCGCGCCGAGGTGCCCGGCGCGCCCGACCTGGAGCCGACGCTGCGTGCGATGCAGGTCCCGACGCTGGTGATGTTCGGTGATGACGACCACACCGTGTCGCCGGGGCTGTCGGCAGAGGGCTAC
This sequence comes from Chloroflexota bacterium, assembly GCA_947479915.1. Classification (GTDB taxonomy): domain Bacteria; phylum Chloroflexota; class Dehalococcoidia; order UBA2979; family UBA2979; genus SHYQ01. The sequence goes on along the minus strand of CANKAU010000001.1, from coordinate 101,265 downwards.
CTGATGCTGCCCTCGGACATCCGGCACCTGCACGTGTTCCACGGTATCGACCACTCGCCGAACTCGGTGATCCCGCTGGAGACCGCGGAGGTGCTTGGTCGCTTCGCGCACCACCTCGAGGGGCTCGCGCGGAAGTAGCGCCGCGGGCGCGGCGTCGCGCCGGGGCTAGTCGCGCATCTTCAGGACGGCCATGAAGGCCTCCTGCGGCACCTCCACGGAGCCGATCATCTTCATGCGCTTCTTGCCCTTCTTCTGCTTCTCCAGCAACTTCCGCTTACGCGTGATGTCGCCGCCGTAGCACTTCGCCAGGACGTTCTTGCGCAGCGCCTTCACGGTCTCGCGCGCGACGACCTTGCCGCCGATCGCGGCCTGGATCGGCACATCGAACATCTGCCGAGGAATCAGTTCCTTGAGCTTGAGTGCGAGCTTGCGTCCCGAAGGGCCGGCGTCCCCCGTCGGCACGATCGCCGACAACGCGTCCACTGACTCGCCGTTGACGAGGATGTCGAGGCGCGAGACGTGCGCGCGCCGGTATCCCTCGATCGCGTAGTCCATCGCCGCGTAGCCCGAGGTGCGCGACTTCAGCTGGTCGTAGAACTCCACCAGGATCTCGGACAGGGGCAGGTGGTACGTGCCCAGGACGCGCGATTCGCTCTCGTCCTCCGCGTGGTCGAGGTACTCGACCCGGTCGAATTCGCCGCGGCGCTCCGTCACCAGCTGCATCAGCGTGCCGATGTACCGCGCGGGCATGGAAATGGTGACGCGCACCCACGGCTCTCGGATCTCGGCGATCTTGTCCGGGGAGAGCAGCTCCGCGGGCGAGTCGATCCGGATCTCCTCGCCGCCCGTCGTCGTCAGTTCGTACTCCACGGACGGTGCCGTGGCGACGAGGTCGAGGTCGAACTCGCGCTCGAGGCGCTCCTGCACGATCTCCATGTGCAGCAGCCCGAGGAAACCGCAGCGGAAGCCGAAGCCGAGCGCCGCGCTGCTCTCGGGCTCCCACTGGAGCGCCGCATCGTTGAGCGTCAGCCGTTCGAGGGCGTCGCGGAGGGCGGCGTACGAGTCGGAGTCCGTCGGGTAGATACCCGCGAACACCATCGCCTTCGCGGGCTGGTAGCCCGGCAGCGGTTCGGTCGCGCCGCCGGGGCCGTCGATGGTGAGCGTGTCGCCGACGCGGCTCTGCGAGACGCCCTTCAGGCCCGTCGCGATATAGCCGACCTCTCCGGCCTCCAGCAGATCGCTCTTCTGGAGTGCCGGGCGGAAGTAGCCGACCTCGACCGGCTCGAAGCGCGCTGACTGCTGCATGAGGCGCATGCGCTCGCCCATCCGCGCGCGGCCTTCCAGCACGCGGATGTAGACCAAGACGCCCTTGAAGGCGTCGTACTTCGCGTCGAACACCATGGCCCGCAGGGGTGCGTTGCGGTCGCCCTGCGGCGGTGGGATGCGCTCCACGACCGCCTGCAGGATGTCCGTGACGCCGACACCCGTCTTGGCCGAGGCGAAGACGACCTCGTCCGGGTCGAAGCCGATGACGTCGATCAACTCCTGCGCAACACGCTCGGGCTCCGCGGACGGGAGGTCGATCTTGTTCACGACCGGGATGAGCTTCAGGTTGAGGTCCATGGCGAGGTAGACGTTCGCGAGCGTCTGCGCCTGGATGCCCTGCGTCGCGTCCACCACGAGGATCGCGCCCTCGCAGGCGGCCAGCGCGCGTGAGACCTCGTAGGTGAAGTCCACGTGGCCGGGCGTGTCGACCATGTTGATCTCGTACTGGTTGCCGTCGGCTGCGGTGAAGGGCATGCGCACGGCCTGCGCCTTGATCGTGATGCCCTTCTCGCGCTCCAGGTCCATGGAGTCGAGCACCTGCTCGCGCATGTCACGAAGCTCGATGGCCCCGGTGACCTCGAGCATGCGGTCAGCCAACGTCGACTTGCCATGGTCGATGTGGGCGATGATCGAGAAATTGCGAATGCGCGACTGTTCCACGAGACCATCCTACCCGGAGCGGGGGCTACGCGCGGGACACGGGAGCTTCGCTTCGGCCACGAGCCTCGACAAGACGAAGCCCCGCCGTGTGGCGGGGCTTCGCTGAAGTGCAGTCGAGGCGGGCCGAGGCCCGACAGACTAGACGCGGTGGCAGGCCACCCAGTGACCGGGGATGTGCTCGCGCCAGTCCGGCACGCGCTCCCGGCACTCGTCCACCGCGATCGGGCAGCGCGTGTTGAACACGCAGCCCGAGGGCGGCCGCAGCGGCGAGGGCACGTCGCCGGTCAGGATGATGCGCTCGCGCTGTCGCTCCACCTCGGGGTCCGTGATCGGCACTGCCGACAGGAGAGCCTTGGTGTAAGGGTGCAGCGGGTTCTCGTAGAGCTCGTTGGAGTCCGCGAGTTCCATCATCTTGCCGAGGTACATGACCGCGACGCGGTCCGAGATGTGGCGAACGACCGCGAGGTCGTGCGCGATGAACAGGTACGTCAGGCCGAACTCGCCCTGCAGGTCCTCCAGCAGGTTGATGACCTGCGCCTGGATGGACACGTCGAGCGCGGAGACCGGCTCGTCGCAGACGATGAAGTCCGGCTCAACCGCCAGCGCGCGGCCGATGCCGATACGCTGGCGCTGACCGCCCGAGAACTCGTGCGGGAAGCGGCGGGCGAACACGGGGTTCAGACCGACGGCCTGCATGATGTACTGGATGCGGTCGCGACGCTCGGCACCCTTGTAGAGGCCGTGGATCGCGAGGGGCTCGCCGATGATCTGCGCCACGCTCATGCGCGGGTTCAGGCTGGAGAACGGGTCCTGGAAGATCATCTGCATGCGGCGGCGGAAGCGGCGCAGGTCGCCGCCCTTGAGCTGGGTCAGCTCAGTGCCGGCGAAGTTCACCGTGCCCGCGGTCGGGCGGTAGAGCTGCAGGACGGCGCGACCGGTGGTGGACTTGCCACAACCGGACTCACCGACCAGGCCCAGCGTCTCGCCGGACTTCACCTGGAAGTCCAGGCCGTCCACCGCGCGGACGTCAGCGATCTTGCGCTGGATGAGCAGGCCGGCCGTGACCGGGAAGTACATCCGCAGACCCTTGACGTCGACGAGGGTCTCGCCGTGGGGGATCTGGCGCTTGGTGTCCATGGGAGCCGAAGTCGTCATGATGTCTCCCTCGCCTTAGTTCGCCGCAGCCGCGCTGGTGGTCTCGCGCGTGCGAGCGTCCACCTGCGGGTCACGCCAGCAGCGAGCCGTGTGGTTCGGCTGCTTGGTCTCGAGCACGGGGTGGTCGGTCGCACACTTGTCGATCGCCCAGTCGCAGCGCGGCCGGAACGGGCAGCCCTGGATAGGCTGGATGAGCAGCGGCGGCTGACCCTCGATCGTCATCAGGCGGACCTTCTCGGTCGCGTCCAGACGCGGGACGGAGGCCATCAGGCCGACGGTGTACGGGTGCGCCGGGCGCTTGAAGATGTCGGTCGCAGTGCCGCTCTCCACGATCTCGCCGGCGTACATGACGTTCACGCGGTCGGCGTATCGGGCGACGATGCCGAGGTTGTGCGTGATGACCAGAACGGCCGTGCCGAGTTCCTTCGACAGGCGCGCCATGATCTCAAGGATCTGCGCCTGGATGGTGACGTCCAGCGCGGTCGTCGGCTCGTCAGCGATGAGGAGCTTCGGGTTGCAGGCCAGCGCCATGGCGATCATGACGCGCTGGCGCATACCGCCGGAGAACTGGTGCGGGTAGTCCTTGAGCCGCTGACCGGCTTCCGGGATGCCGACCATCTCGAGGAGCTCGATCGCACGCGCGTCGGATTCCTCGTCGCCGAGGCCGAGGTGCAGGACGATCGCTTCCTTGATCTGCTGGCCGATGGTGAGCACCGGGTTCAGCGAGGTCATCGGCTCCTGGAAGATCATGGCGATGCGGTTGCCCCGGATGGAGCGCATTTCCGCGTCGGAGATCTTCAGCAGGTCTCGACCCTCGTAGAGGATCTCGCCGGAGACGATGCGTCCCGGCGGGTTCGGAATCAGTCGCAGGATAGACATTGCCGTCACGGACTTGCCGCACCCGGACTCACCGACGAGGGCGAGTGTTTCGCCTTCATCGAGGTCCCACGTCACGCCGTCGACGGCGCGAACCACGCCCTCGTCCGTGAAGAAGTACGTGCGGAGGTCTTTGACTTCGAGCAGCTTCGCCATGGATCCCCCTCGCGTCGTCAGACGCGACCCCGAAACCTCGATGCGTCACCGGTAGCCGTTCCGCCGAAATTCGACGAACCGGTCACTGGTGGGGAAGAGGAGACTCGAACTCCTACGCCTTGCGGCACGTGATCCTAAGTCACGCTCGTCTGCCAGTTCCGACACTTCCCCATCGGATTGGCCGTTCGTCGTACCTTCCCCGAGGTACGACGAACTCCCGCTGTCACGGGTTCGCGTTCGTTTTGGTGAGCCCCCCCGGACTTGAACCGGGAACCGGCTGATTAAGAGTCAGCTGCTCTGCCATTGAGCTAGAGGCCCGCGGCAGGAAGGTAGCAGCGGCCCGATCGCGTGTCAACGAAAAGCGAACAGCGAAGTGATCCGTTCTCTCGCACGCTACAAATGCATGCGTCCGACATCGCCGAGGTCTGCCCTTTGACGATGACCCGGTGGTCGCATAGCCTTCCCTACATCGCACCGTTCACCGGTGGCGTCGCGGGTGGTTAGCTCAGTTGGTTAGAGCGCAGCGTTGACATCGCTGAGGTCACTGGTTCGAATCCAGTACCGCCCACCACTTCCTCCGTCCTCGGCTGCACCGCCCGTCTCGTGACTTCGTCATGAGGGTGCCGCGCCGCGCGAGGGCGTCCGTTCACCACACCCCGCTCCGCGCGTACACTGCACACAGACCGATTTGCCGTGCCTGCGGGCACGTCCATATGAGCGCTGACGGGGACACGTCCCGCGCCCGCGCGGCACCAAGAGAGCGGGGTCGCGGCCACCTTCGGGGGGCCAGGCTGCAAGCCCCGCGCCGCGCACGCGACCGACACCACCCCCGAGCCCGCGAGCGAACCCGCGGCGACGACACCCTCGTTACGGGTGCAGGAGCCTCGGCAGCGCGCGTCCTCAATGAGGGAACCGCGAGCGCCGAGGGAAGCCGGGTGGAACCACGAACGCGCCGTTCGTCCCTGCGGGACTGTCACCGCATGGCCGAACGGCGCGTTTGCTTGTGTTTGTGATACCGGCGCGGGACACCGAATCCTTCGCCGCGAGAGGACTGATGACGATGAGCGACGAGACCCCGTTCGACCAGCTCCCCGCCGAGGAACGCCTGTTCCGCCAGCGGCACTCGGCCGCCCACGTGCTGGCCGAGGCGATCCTGGAGATGTTCCCGGAGGCGAAGTACGCCATCGGCCCACCGGTCGAGAACGGCTTCTACTACGACTTCGACCTGCCGCGCCCGCTCACGCCGGACGACCTCGGCGCGCTCGAGGCGCGGATGCGCGTCTCGGTGGAGCGCAACCTGCCGATCCGCGGCGAACAGATCCCGAAGGCGCAAGCGCGCGAAATCTTCAAGGATCAGCCGTACAAGCTCGAGCTGATTGACGGCATCCAGGACGAGACCGTGGGCTACTTCCGCCACGGCGAGTTCCAGGACCTGTGCCGCGGCGGCCACACCGAGACCACCGGCCAGCTCGGCGCGTTCACCCTTGATCGCGTCGCCGGTGCGTACTGGCGAGGCGACGAGAAGAACGCGATGCTCCAGCGCGTGTACGGCCTGCTGTTCCCGACCGACGAGGAACTTGAGGCGTTCAAGGTCACGCGCGAGGAAGCCGAGAGGCGCGACCACCGCCGGCTCGGGCGGGAGCTGGACCTGTTCCACCTCGACTCGATCGCGCCGGGATCGCCCTTCTACCACCCGAAGGGCGCGATCCTCTACCACGCGCTGATCGACTACATGCGCGAGCTCTACCGCGAGTACGGCTACGACGAGGTGATCACCCCGCAGCTGTTCTCCGCCGACCTGTGGAAGATCTCCGGCCACTACCAGAACTTCCGCGATGACATGTTCATGTTCGAGGCGGACGAGTCCGAGATGGGAATCAAGCCCATGAACTGCCCGGGCCACTGCTGGTTCTTCAAGAGCGGTCACTACTCGTACCGCGACCTCCCGCTGCGCCTCGCAGAGTTCACGCGCCTGCACCGCTTCGAGCGATCCGGCGTGCTGCATGGCATGACTCGCGTGCGCTCGTTCTCGCAGGACGACGCGCACATCTACTGCACCCCGGAGCAGTTCGAGCGCGAGGTGCACCTGTTCTTCGAGATGAGCCGCCGCGTCTACGCAGACCTCGGTCTCGGCGAGCCACGCGTGAAGCTCGCGACGCGGCCGGAGAAGTTCGTCGGCGAGATCCCCGCATGGGATGCGTCCGAGAAGCTCCTCGGCGAGGCGCTCACCAGCGCGGGCTATGAGTACGAGATCGCCCCCGGCGAGGGCGCGTTCTACGGCCCGAAAGTCGAGTTCCACGTCCGCGACGCGATCGGCCGATCGTGGCAGCTCTCCACGATCCAGATCGACCAGGCGATGCCCACCAGCTTCGGCCTGCAGTACGTCGGCGCTGACGGCGAGGACCACACGCCGATGATGCTGCACCGCGCGATCCTCGGATCGCTCGAACGCTTCATCGGCGTCTACGTGGAGCACACTGCCGGGCACTTCCCGCTGTGGCTTGCACCGGTGCAGGCCGTCGTCGTGCCGATCGCCGACCGCCACGTCGACTACGCCCACCGCGTGCGCTCGATGCTGCGCGAGAAGGGCCTGCGCGTCGAGGTAGATGAGTCGAACGAGCGCATGGGCGCCAAGATCCGCCGCGCTCAGCTGCAGCGCGTGCCGTACATGCTGGTCGTTGGTGATCGCGAAGAGGAGGCCGAGGCGGCCGCGGTCCGCGATGGGACCGGCGCTGACCTCGGTGCGATGCCGGTGTTCCAGATCATCGACCGCATGGTGGATGAGCGGGACAGCCGCGCAATCTACGCGGGTAAACCGGAGGCGTAGCGGAGCGCGAGGGAGGCGGCGTTGGCGAAGCTTGTCTACGGGATCAACCTGTCGGTGGACGGCTACGTCGCCGACGCGGAGGGGCGCTTCGACTGGAGCGTTCCGACGGACGAGTTGCACGCCGTCTTCAACGACCTGATTGGCGCCACGGGCACGCACCTCTACGGGCGGCGGATGTACGAAGTGATGTCGTCCTGGGAGGCGCCCCCGGAGGGTTCATCGCGGATCGAGCAGGAGTTCGGTCGCCTGTGGCAGGACTCCGACAAGGTCGTCTACTCGACCTCGCTCGCTGCGACGCCCACTGCCCGGACGCGCATCGAGCGGGCATTCGATCCCGAGGCTGTCCGCTCGATGAAGGCCGCCGCGTCGCGCGATCTCCTCATCGGTGGGCCGACGATCGCCGCCGAGGCGATCCGCGCGGGCCTGGTCGACGAGTACCTCCTCGCCGTCGCTCCGGTTGTGGTCGGCGGCGGGCTCCGCGCCCTCCCTGACGATGTCCGGCTCGATCTCGATCTGATCGAGGAGCGCCGGTTCTCGGATGGCGTCGTGCTCCTGCGCTACCGCCCGCGCTAGTCGATCACGATGTCGACCATCGCCTGCGCAACGACGCTGCCGTCGCGGGGGTTGTCAAAGTGCGCGATGACTCGGGCGGCGCCGACCGGTGCGCTCGCCGGGATGCTCAAGGTGACCCGCCACGCGCCCGGCATGCCGACGTCGGGCGCGCTGTAGGTCGAAGCGACGCTGGCAAGGCGTACGCCCGGCTCGCGGTCGATCAATGCGCGTACCTCAGTCACCACGTTGCTCTCGAACGACCCGCCCGCGTACCCGCTGACAATGATCGACGCACCGCCGGTGACGTGGGTTCCTGCCACCGGCCCTTCGAGGCAGATGAACGGCTTGGTCACCTGCACGCCCCACGGAATATCCCTGGCGCAGGACTGGGCGTACCCAGCTGGCGCGATGCGCCCCGCCGGGGACGTCGGCGCGGCGGACGGGCTGGGCGTCGGTGAGGCTGGCGTCGAGACGACGGTCGTCGTGGGCCTCGGGGGCGTCGCGGTCGGACTCCCCGCCGCCGGGGTCGGGGTCGCGCCGGGCGAGGCTGACGGTGCGCCGGAGCATCCGATCGTTGCGATGGCCGCCGCCGCCAGGGACAGGACCAACCCGAAGCGCACATTCACCATCGAGGCCTCCTGCGTAGGCGGTTGCCGCATGCGGCGCTGCATGTCAGTCTGACGTGCATCGAAACCGCGCGGTTCCCTCGGATCCTGGAGCAACATGATCAAGCGGGTGCTCATCGCCAATCGTGGTGAGATCGCGCTACGCATCCAGCGGACGTGCCGCGAACTCGGCATCGAGACCGTCGCCGTCTACTCCGACCCCGACCGCAACGCCTTGCACGTCCGCAACGCCGACTTCGCCGTGCGCATCGGCCCCGGCCCCGCGCTGGAGTCCTACCTCGTCATCGACAGGATCATCGAGGCGGCGCGCCAAACGGGTGCCGACGCCATCCACCCGGGTTACGGCTTCCTGTCGGAGAACGCCCGGTTCGTCGATGCGTGCGAGGAAGCCGGCATCACGTTCATCGGCCCCACCGCCGACGCCATGCGCGCCCTCGGCGGCAAGGTATCCGCGCGGCGCCTGATGGAAGCCGCCGGCGTCCCGATCGTCCCCGGCGCGAACGACATCAGCGCGGACGACTTCGCGACCGCGGAACGCGAGGCCGCCCGCATCGGCTTCCCGCTGATGGTGAAGGCTTCGGCAGGCGGCGGCGGGCGCGGCATCCGCCTCGTGGAGCGGCCCGAGGATCTCCAGGCCGCTATGCGCGCCTCGGGCAACGAGGCCGCATCCTCCTTCGGCGACGCCACGATCTTCCTCGAACGATACGTCTCACCCGCGCGGCACATCGAGGTGCAGATCGTCGCGGACGCGCACGGCAACGTCCGTGCCTTCGGCGAGCGCGAGTGCTCGATCCAGCGGCGCAACCAGAAGCTCCTCGAGGAGGCGCCGTCCGTCGCCGTCACGCCGGAGATCCGCGAACGCCTCTGCGCGGCGGCGATCGCAGCCGCCAAGTCCTGCGGCTACCGCAACGCAGGCACCGTGGAGTTCCTCCTCGACCGCAACGGCGAGTTCTACTTCCTCGAGGTGAACGCACGCCTGCAGGTGGAGCACCCCGTCACCGAGCTGGTCTGCGGCGGCGTCGACCTCGTCGCGCTGCAGATCGCGGTCGCGAACGGCGAGATGCTCCCTGAGGGCCCCTCAACCGTCACGCCGACCGGCTGGGCGATCGAGTGCCGCATCAACGGCGAGGACCCCTACGCGAACTTCGCGCCTTCGGTCGGTCTCATCGACTTCGTCGACTACCCCACGGGGCCGGGGGTGCGCTTCGACACCATGCTCTACAGCGGGCTTGATGTGCCGGTCTTCTACGACTCGCTGCTCGGCAAGCTCATCGTGTGGGCGGAGACGCGCGACCGCGCCATCGAGCGCATGCGCCGTGCCCTGCGTGACCTCGTCATCTCGGGCGTGCAGACGAACGTCCCGTTCCACCTCGCACTGTTCGAGCACCCCGACTTCCTGTCGGGCGACGTCTCGACCGGCTGGCTGGAGTCGACGTTCACCATGCCGGCAGCGTCCGAGGACGACCCTCGGCTGGACGTCGCGCTGATCGCGGGCGCACTCGCGGCGCAGATCATCGCGACGAACGCCAAGGATCCCGCCTCCAGTGGCGGCAGCGGCGGCATGACGCGCTGGGTGCAGAGCGCCCGAGGCATCGCGCGGCGCGGGCTGCGGATCGAAGGAGGCACGTCCGGTTGGCGACGCGGCACCGCTTCCAGGTAGACGGCCAGCCTCACACCGTCATGGTGGACGAGTCCGGCGACCGCCTCGCGGTCACCGTTGATGACGCTCCGCCCGTCGAGGTGGACGTGACCACGTCCGGCATTCCCGGGCTGTTCTCGATCATTCGGAACGGCGTCCCGAGTCGCGCTTATGTCGCGCGTGAAGGACGCAACCTCCGCGTCGTCGTCGACGGTCGCACGTTCCTGCTCGCCACCGCCGGAGGCGGCCGCGAGCGCGGGGCCAGCGGCGGGGCGTCCGACCCGCTGGGCAAGATCACCGCCCCGCTCGCCGGCGTGGCCGTCGAGATCCGGGTGGCCGTGGGCGACCGCATCGAGCCTCGACAGGCCGTCGTCGTCGTCGAGGCGATGAAGATGCAGAACGAGGTCCAGGCGCCGCACGGCGGCGTGGTGACGGTCGTGCACGCCCAGCACGGCGTCCGCGTGGAGAAGGGCGAACTCCTGGTCGAGTACGCCCCGGACGAGGCCTAGCCCTCCCGCGGGAGCCGCCAAGCCCGTCCCCCCGCTAGAATCACGATTCTGCTAGGATTGAAGCCTGTCGGACTCCGGTGACAGCGGAGCAAGGGTTGAGGAGTTTCCGATCGCCAAGGAACTGCGCATCAACGAGCAGATTCGTGTCCCGCAGGTTCGCCTGCTCCGGGGTGACGAACAGCTCGGCATCGTACCGATCATGGACGCACAACGACTCGCCGAAGAGGCGCACCTCGACCTCGTCGAGATTGCGCCGACGGCCAGCCCGCCTGTGTGCAAGATCATGGACTACGGCAAGTTCAAGTACGAGCAGTCCAAGCGCGAGCGTGACTCCCGCCGCGGCTCCAAGCAGGTCGAGTTGCGTGAAGTCCGGATGCGGGTCAAGATCGACAAGCACGATCGCGACTTCAAGATTCGCACCGCCCGCAAGCTGCTGCTCGAAGGCGACAAGGTCAAGGTTTCCGTCATGTTCCGTGCGCGTGAGATCACGCACCCGGAAGTGGCGCAGGAACTCCTCGTCGGCTTCTATGACCAGCTGAAGGATGTCGCGGACCTGGAGCGCTCGCCGGGCCTCGAGGGACGGTTCATGACCATGACCCTCGACCCGGGCAAGAAGGCTGCCGCCGCCGTCCAGCAGCGCGCCCGTGAGGCGCGACAGGCGGAGACCGCAGCCACCGAGTAGGCGACGCGCGAATTCGCAAACGAAGGCCCCGCGTGACGGGGCGAAGAGGGGTTCCCTACTGTGCCGAAGATGAAGACCCACAAGGGGACCGCGAAGCGCGTGCACCTGACCGGTACCGGCAAGGTGATGATTCGCAACGTCAACCCGAAGCGCGCCAAGCGCAGCCGCACCAAGATGACCGGCCTCGGCCGGAACGTGGTCGCCACGGGCGGTCAGGCCGCGATGATCAAGGCCAACCTGCCGACCGGCGCGTAGCCTCGGCTCCGCTCCTAACACCCCAGCTGTAACCCGTTGAGTCCGAGGTAAGAAGATGGCCCGCGCACGCGCCCGAGTTCAGACCCGCAACCGTCACCGCAAGGTATTCGCGTCCAACGCGGGTCACCACGGCAAGAAGACCTCGAACTACAAGGTCGCGCACCAGTCGATGATCCACGCGCTGCGGTACGCCACCGTGCACCGCAAGGACCGCAAGGGCGACTTCCGCCGCCTGTGGATCATCCGCATCAACGCCGCCGCGCGCATGCACGACATGACCTACGGCCAGCTCATCGACGGCCTCAAGAAGGCCGGCATCGAGCTCAACCGCAAGGCGCTCGCCGAGCTCGCCATCCGCGACCCTGAGTCGTTCGGGGTGGTGGCCGCCCAGGCGAAGGCCGCGCGCGCAGCCGCCCTCGCCGCTTAACAGACCTTCCGCTCCCACAACACGAAGAAGCCGCCCGAGGGCGGCTTCTTCGTTATGCTCGCCGGGTGAGAAATCGACTACCGGCGCCCATTGTCGCGGCGATCCTGTCGGCACTGGTCGCCGGCTGCGGCTCAACACCGCGTACCGCGCCGACGGAACCGCACCGTTCGACACCGCTAGCCGTCGCCCCGATCCCATCGCCCACGACCGAGGCTGTCTCGACGAGCGGCCCGATCTCGCTGGTGCCCGGAAGCTGTAACGGCCTCCCGAACGAGTCTCCAACATTAGAAGCAGGCCGCGAAGTCCGGCTACTCTCGCCGGTGCAATTCGCGGCAGGAGACGAGATATCGCTGCAGATAGTCGGTTTTCCGCCGCGGAGCCAGTTCTCCGCCTTTCTCTTCCGGCCAGGCTCCGAGATAGCGATCGACCTGGGCTGGGCGCAGAGCACCGCGGTGGATGGCTCGTCGCGGCTGACATTCCTTGTGCCCGCGAGAGCCGTCGGCAAGGGGTGTTTCGGGCTGAAGGTCTTCGAAATGACAACCAACCGGTTAGACCAGTTGCTGTCCGAAAGGGTATTCAGCGCTTGGCTCGAGAAGCGCGAATAGCGCCTACGCCCTAAGTCCGCTGCTCCGCGCCGAATTCGCGTTCGAGGCGCTTCAGGAGTTTCGCCTGCTCCTTCGCTGCGTCCTCCGAGGTGAGCGTGCGGTTGGGGGCCTGGTATCGGATGGAGAACGCCACCGACTTCTTCCCCTCGGGCAGACGGCCGCCGCGGAAGACGTCGAACACGCGCGCGGCGCCGACGAGTGGCGAGCCCTCGAGGACGGCGACGATCGCGCCCGCGGACACCGACTCGTCGATGACCAGCGCCAGATCCTGCTCGACCGCCGGGAAGCGCGACACGCCGCTGACGGCGACGCGCTCCGGCAGCACGGCGAGCAGGCTCGCGACGTCGAGGTCGAAGAGCACCGTCGGGCGGTCCACGTCGAACGCGGCCAGCGTGTCCGGGTGCACCTCGCCGAGGATGCCGACCTCGGTGTCGCCGACCTTCAGGCGGGCGACGCGGTTCGGCAGGAAGCCGAACTCGCTTCCGGCTTCGTAGGCCACACGGACGCGCAGAGCGCCGAAGGCGGCGTCCAGCATGCCCTTCGCGTCGAAGAAGTCGAGCTCGCGGTCGCCTGCGCGGCCCCAGCGGTCGATCTCCACGCCCGCCACGGCACCCGTCACGTGCTCGCGCTCCTCGGGCAGCGCGGCGGCGGAGTCTCCGGTCGCGTGGTTCGGGAGGAAGACGCGCGCGGCCTCGAAGATCGCGACGGCCGGCGTCTCGGCGCGCAGGCTGCGTGCCATGGTCTCGAGGACGGCGTGACGGAGCGTCGGACGCATGACCTCGCGGTCGGCGGAGAGCGTGTTGCGCAGACGAATCGGGCGCAGCGACGCGAGGTCGTCCGGCGCGATCACACGCGCCAGCACCTCGTTGGTCGTGAGCGAGTACGTGATGATCTCCTGCAGGCCCGCGCCCGCGAGCGCGTCTCGCAGGCGCTCGCGCAGGTCGAGGAGCGCGTTGGGCTCCCACTCCGGGATCGCGCCCTCGATCGCGGCGGCGGGCAGGCGGTCGTAGCCCGCGAGGCGCACGACTTCCTCTGCAATGTCGTCGTCGATCGCGATGTCGGTGCGCCACCACGGGGCGCGCACGCGGAACGTGCCGTCAGCCTTCGAGCCGTCCGACTCGAGGATCTCGAAGCCCAGCGTGCCGAGGATCGCCTCGACCTCGACGGTGGGGACGTGGACGCCGATCAGCGTGTCGAGGCGCACGCGCGTCAGGGAGACCTCCGCTGCGGGCTGCGGCGCGGGGTACGTGTCGATGCGCCCCTGGCGTGCGGTGCCGCCACCGAGCGCGACCAGGAGCCCCGTGGCGCGGCGGGAGGCGTGTTCCGGCAGTTCGGCCGACAGCCCGCGCTCGAAGCGCGATGAGGCCTCCGAGCGGAGCGCGAGGCGGAACGAGGTGCGGCGGATGCTCACCGGGTCGAACCGCGCGGCCTCCAGCAGGACGCGCGTCGTGGACGCGGTGACCTCGGTCGCCTCGCCGCCCATGACGCCGGCGAGGGCGATCGGGCCGCTGTCGTCGGTGATGAGCAGCGTGTCGGGCGTGAGCGCGCGGTCAACGCCGTCCAGCGTGCGGAGCGACTCGCCGGGACGCGCGAGGCGGACCGTGACGTTGCCGCGCACCTTGTCCGCGTCGAACGCGTGCAGCGGCTGGCCGAGTTCGAGCATGACGTAGTTGGTGATGTCGACCACGTTGTTGATCGGGCGCTGGCCGGCGGCGCGCAGGCGTTCCTGCAGCCACTCCGGCGAGGGCGCGACCGTGACGCCTTCGACGATCGTGGCGATGTAGCGCGCGCAGAGCGCGGCGTCCTCGATCGCGACGTCGAGGGTGCCCGCGATCGGGGCGCCGGCCTCCTCGTACGCCTCGTCGGGCTCGTGGATGGCGGTGTCGCCGAGGATCGCGGCAGCCTCGCGCGCGATGCCGACGAGGTTCATAGTGTCGGCGCGGTTCGGCCAGACGTGGACGTCCAGGATGACGTCGCCGAGGACGTCGGCGACCGGCGTGCCGACGGGCGTGTCTGCGGGCAGCACGATGATCCCGTCGTGGCTGGTGGAGAGGCCCAGCTCGGCCTCGGACAGCACCATGCCGGCGGACTCGATGCCGCGGATGACGCCCTTCTTCAGGCGCGACGCCTTGCCCGTGTGGCCGTCGATGAGATCCACGCCCTCGCGGGCGAAGGCGATGCGCTGGCCCTCGGCGACGTTCGGGGCGCCGCAGACCACGCGCATGGGCGCGTCGCCGCCGAAGTCGACGGTGACGAGGCGCAGACGGTCGGCATCGGGGTGCGGCTCGACCTGCAGCACGTGGCCGACTCGCACCAGGTCGCGGTCCCACGTGCCGATGCGGTGGATGCCGTCCACCTCGGCGCTCGCCATCGTCAGGCGGTGCGCGAGGTCGTCGACGTCGAGGTCGGCGGGCAGGTCTACGTAGTCACGGAGCCACTTCAGTGAGACGAGCATGGGGAAGGGCCCTCACCCTGCCCTCTCCCGCTGCGCAGGAGAAGGTTCTGAATTCTGCCTCTGGCCCCCTCGCCCACGCAGTGGGAGAGGGTTGGGGTGAGGGCTCTGGCACCCTCCCCCGGTTCGTCCTCGCTAGAACTGCGCGAGGAAGCGCGGGTCGTTGCTGTAGAAGGCGCGGATGTCGGTGATGCCGTACTTCAGCATCGTCACGCGCTCCACGCCCATGCCGGCGGCGAAGCCGGTGTAGCGCGTGGGGTCGAAGCCCGCCGCCTCGATGATCTCGGGGTGGACCATGCCCGCGCCCATGATCTCAATCCAGCCGGAGCCGCGACAGACCGGGCATGCGGGGTTGTTGCCGGGGCAGGCGAAGCAGTCCACGGACAGCTCCACGCCCGGCTCCACGAACGGGAAGTAGCTGTTGCGCATGAGCACGCGCCGCTCCGGGCCGAACATCTGGCGCGCGAACTCCTGCAGGGTGCCCTTCAGGTTCGCCATGCTCAGGCCCTCGTCCACGGCGAGGAGCTCGATCTGCTGCATCATCCACTCGTGCGTGGCGTCCGTGGCCTCGTAGCGGTAGCAGCGGCCCGGCACGGCGATGCGGATCGGCGGCTCGTGCTGCTCGATGAACCGGATCTGCATGGGGCTGGTGTGCGTTCGCAGGAGCATGGCCGGGTCGGTGGCCTGCTCGCGCTCGAACCAGAACGTGTCCCACATGTCGCGCGCGGGGTGGTGCTCCGGGATGCGCAGCCGGCCGAAGTTGTACTCGTCCAGCTCCACCTCGGGGCCCTCGACCGTCGCGAAGCCGAGGCGCGCGAAGATGTCGAGGATCTCGCGGCGCACCTGCGTGACGGGGTGCAGCCCGCCGCGGCGCACCGGGCGGCCGGGCAGCGTGACGTCCAGCGCCTCCATGCTGCCGAGGGCCGCGCGACGCAGCTCCTCGCGCCGGGCGTCCAGGGCCGCCTCCAGCGCCTGCTTCGCGATGTTCGCGGCAGCGCCCACGGCGCGGCGCTCGTCCTCGGGCAGTGCGCCCAGGCCTCGCAGCACGCCGGTCAGCGACCCCGACCGTCCGAGGACGCCGAGCCGCCACGCCTCCAGCGCGGCCTCGTCAGCCGCCTCGGCGAGCCGCGCGCGCGCCTCCGCCTCCACCGCCGCCACCGTGTCGAGAGTCGTCGAGGTCATGCGGGGAGTTTAGCGGGAGATGGGGTTAGAGGTCAGAAGGTCATTCGGTTCCGAACATCACGTGATTTGACTCGCTACGGTCTGTAGAGGGATACGTACAGTCAGATGTAAGGAGTGTATTCAGTGACCAACGAACCTTCGAGGCCGGCGCGCGGGCCGGCACGCCCGCATCCCCCGAAGACCCTGGCAGAGGCTTCCACGATCGCTCAGGCGATTCGCGACACCAACGCTGGACGGCCCATGAATCGCCTGTTGCTCGCGAACGCGACGGGTTGGAGTCCGAACAGCAGCGGTTTCCGCGACAGCATCATGTCCTCGTACCGCTACGGTCTCACCGAGGGGAACTACAACTCCGAGGAGATTTCCCTCACGGAACTCGGTCGGTCGCTGACGGCCCCCCGAAACGAGGTGGAGGCGATCGAGGCGCGCCGGCGCTCGATGCGGAACGTACCGATCTTCGAGCAGTTGCTGAACCACTTCGCGAACAGCAAGCTTCCCGAGCCGCAGTTCCTCAAGAACACGATCGAGCGCGCGCCCTTCAACATCGACCCGTCGTGGTCCGCAGAGGTCGCGACCCTCTTCACGTCCACCGCGAGGGACGTCGGGTACCTCCAGGAGATCCGTGGGTCGAACTACATCATCACGACCGGGGGGGCGACCCAGCCGGCGGAAGAACCCGCTGAGCAGGGAGGCGAGGGAACCACCGAGGAAGCCGTACCGGTCGATCTTGCATCGCTGTTTGCAGGGGGAGGCGTGGAGAGGCGTCCGGATGCTGACGCAACTCCGAGCCCGAAGCGCACCAGCGCCCCGCCGGTGCAGATGTTCGTGGCGCACGGGAAGCGGCACGAGCCTCTCGACCAGTTGCAGAAGATCCTCAACGAGTGGCGCGTTCCGTTCATCGTTGCCGTGCAAGAACCGAACGCGGGCCGTCCGATTTCACAGAAGGTGGCCGATGTGATGCAGGCCTGCTCGGCCGGCATCTTCATCTTCACCGCTGACGAAGAGTTCAAGGACGAGAGCGGGCAGACCGTGTACCGCCCCAGCCAGAATGTGATCTACGAACTGGGGGCGGCTTCTCTGCTCTATGGGCGCAAGGTTGTGATCTTCAAGGAACGAGGCGTGAGCTTCCCGAGCGACTTTAGCGACCTCGGTTGGATCGAGTTCGATCGCGACCACCTTGATGCGACGGCGATGCAACTGCTCCGTGAACTGATCCAACTCGGTGCGATCCGCATGGTCTCGGCGGCGGACTAACGACCTGATGCTTCCTACCTGGAAGGCGACGAGCGAGACCGTGATGCCCGACTTGCTGTCGGGCACCGCCGTCGTGGTCGTCATTTTGATCGGCTGCGGCTACCTCGGTGTCGTCGCCCTTCCGGGTGTTGGGGGGATTCTCTCGCTGTCTGCCTTCTTGTACCGCCAGCGCGGTCGGTAGCCCCTACCCCAACCACCGCGACGCCGCGTCGATGAACAGGCGGGCGTCCGAGGTGGTCCACTGGGAGGCGGAGCCGCCGAAGAGCGCTTCGATCATGTGCTGCTGCTCGAAGGCCGGGAGGTACGCGCCCTCCAGGTAGCCCACCACCTCGTGCATGCGGGGGCCGGGATCCGGATCCGCGTACTTCCTCGCCGGGACGTTCCACAGCAGGCATTCGAGGAAGTACGACGGCACGCGGCCGCGCTCCAGCGCGAGCACGTCCTGCAGGTAGTCGCGCATCTGCTTCGCCATGCGCACCGTCGCCTTGTAGCGGCCCTCCGTCTCGCGGTCCTTCAGCGCGCCGTTGTCGCGATGCAGCCGCGGGTACTGCACCACCTGGTCGAAGCTGCGCGTGAAGTAGGTGATGCCGGCGGTCCAGCCGCCCAGCCCGCTGTAGTGCCGGTACGGCAGCGCCACGATCACCTGCGCGGGCGGGGTGGGATGCGACACCGACAGCGAGGTGTGCATCACGCGCAGCGCGTGCTCGCCGTCGCGCACCGCGCCGGGGAACGCCTCGCGCAGCGCCGACTGCACCTCGCCGCGGTACTCCCAGTAGTCCCACGAGCCCGCGCCCAGCGAGCCCTCGATGCTCTGTCGGGCGAGGTCGCTGACGTGCGGCGTGAACCCGGCGAGGTAGGACGTCCCGCTCTCGATGACCACGTCCACGGGCTCATCGGCGCGGGTCACGGTGTCACCGGCGTGGGCGCCGTGCAGGTAGACGCGGACGTTGCGCGCGGACAGCGCCGGCGAGGCGAGCAGCGCGTCCCGCACCACCTCGAACGTGCGCTGGCCCGGCGCCGGGTCGGCGGCGGGCTCCCACGCGGCGAGCAGGCTGTCCACGGGCGCTCCCGTCCGCGCACCGGGGCCGTCCCGGGGTCACGCGCATCGGCGGTCGTGCGTACTGGCTGGCGGGCCATTCTCCCACAGGATCCGGGCCGAACGTCCCGGTGCGGCGGCGCCCGCCGGGGATACGATCCGCCTCGACAGGGCGGGACGCATCGAAGGAGGCAGGGCGATGATTCGAGGCTACGTACTGATCGAGACCGAGGTCGGCGCGACGAAGATGGTCGGCGACGCGGTGCGCCACATCAAGTCCGCCTTCGGCAAGATCACCGCCGTGGACACCGTCACGGGCCCCTACGACGTCATCGTCCAGCTCGAAGCGGAAGACCTCGACCACCTCGGCAAGGCGATCACCAGCGAGGTGGCGACGGTCGAGGGCGTGCAGCGCACGACGACGTGCCTGTCGGTGAACCTGGCGTAGGAACGCGACGCAGAGGCCCTCACCCCTGCCCTCTCCCAAAACCGGGAGAGGGCACCGGAACGCGATTCAGAACCCTCTCCCCGCTTGGGGAGAGGGCAGGGTGAGGATCTTCCCCAGGCGCGCGCAGGGCGCCGCGCTGTCCCGGGGGAGCGCGAGGGCGAAGCCCTCGCTTCTCATCCCCTCCCGCGCCGGGAGGGGCAGGGGTGGGCCGCCCCCGCAAACGCCTTGACCGTCCTCGGCGTCACCGTCCTGCACGCGCAGGCGACTCCGGCGCGGCGCGCGGTAAGATCACGCGCATGACGAACGAAGAGCACACCTACTCCGCCACGAAGACCGGCACGCGCAGCATCCTGCCCGACAACATGATCTCCGTCGAGGAAGCCCGCGCGCGGATCCTCGAGGTGTTCTCCGTGCTGCCGGCGGTGGAGACGCTGCTGGGCGACGCGCAGGGCCTCGTGCTGGCGCAGGACGTGAGCGCCACGTTCAACATCCCGCCGCTCGCGAACACCGGCATGGACGGCTACGCGCTGCATGCCAGCGACACAACCGGCGCCACCTACGACTCCCCCCTCGAACTGAAGGTCATCGGCTACCTCCCCGCGGGCGCCGTCTTCGACCGCGAGGTCGCGCCCGGCGAGACCGTGCGCATCATGACCGGCGCGCCCATGCCCCCCGGCACGGACGCCGTCGTCCCGTTCGAGGAGACCGACGAGTACGACTGGACGAAGGCCGACGCCAAGTACCAGCAGGGCGACTGGCAGAACGCCCCGCGTGACCTCGTGCGCATCGACGTGCAGGCCTCGGTCGGCGCGAACGTGCGCGCGGCGGGCGAGGACGTCCGCGCGGGCGAGGTAGTGCTGCGCGCGGGCACGGTGATCGGCCCGGCGCAGATCGGCGTGCTCGCCTCGATCGGCGTCGACCGCGTGATGGCGCACCGCCGTCCGATCGTCGCCGTGCTGTCCACGGGCGACGAGCTGCTGCGCCCCGGCCAGCCGCTGGTGCCCGGCAAGATCTACGACGCCAACGCCTTCTCGCTGGCCGCGCAGGTGCGCGCCTTCGGCGGCGTCCCGCGCATCCTCGACGTCGCACTCGACACCGTCGAGGCGCTGACCGCGCGCATCCACGAGGGACTCGCGGACGCGGACCTGCTGGTCACCAGCGCGGGCGTCTCGCGCGGCGACTTCGACGTCGTGAAGACGGTGCTCGCCGCAGAGGGCGAAGTCGGCTTCTGGACGGTGCTCATGAAGCCGGGCAAGCCGCTCGCCTTCGGTCGCTTCAACGCCCCGAACGGTCGGCGCGTCCCGCACCTCGGCCTGCCGGGCAACCCCGTGAGCGCGATGATGACGTTCGAGCTGTTCGGCCGCGCCGCGATCTACAAGATGCTCGGCCGCCTCGAACACGACGCCGAGGCGTGGCGACGCCCCACCGTGCAGGCGGTCGCCCTCGACCCGATCCGCAACACGGACGGCCGCCGCTTCTACGCGCGCTGCCACGCCGCGCAGGACGCCGAGGGCCGCTGGACGGTGCGACTCACCGGCCCGCAGGGCTCTGGCGTGCTGACCAGCATGTCCCTCGCGAACGCCTACGCGATCTGCCCCGAGGATCAGGACGTCATCGCCCCCGGCGAGACGTGCGAGGTGCTCCTGGTCGACCGCGAGTCGCCGCCACGCCAGCCCGGCCAGTCGTAGCGCCCTCGATGGTGCCGGTGCTGCGCATCGTCGGCGCGCCCGGATCGGGGAAGACGCTGCTCATCGTCTCGCTCGGCGAGGCGCTCCGCTCGCGCGGGCATCGCGTCGCCACCGTGGCACCTCGACGCGGCGACGCCACCGTCGCGGTGCTCTCGAACGGCGGCCGCGTCACGCTTCCCCCCGGCGTCGAGGGCGCCCCGTCGCTCGCGCGCCTGCAGTCCGTGATCCCCTCGATCGACCCGAGCGTCGGCATCATCCTCGCCGAAGACTTCGACGCCCCCGAGGACGCCGCCTACCCCGCGATCGCCCTGGCGCCGCGCGGCGAGGCACCTCGAACGGACGTCTTCGCCACCGTCGCGTCCGAGGACATCGAGTCGACGTTCGCGCGCCTCGGCCCCGGGGAAACGAGCGGCCTCGTGGACCTCGTGGAGCGAGCCGTGCTGGGGATCGAGCGCACACCCGCTCCGGCCGCGCTGACGCCGGTGGTGGAGCCGCGACGAGGATGGTGGGGGCGGCTGTTCGGTCGCTAAGCCGTCCAAGCCCCTAGGTCTGGCACAGGCAGCGCGGGTATCCCGCGCATCTAGCCCGCTAGATCACAGCCTCGAAGCCTTGGAAAGCATCCGTTGGCGTCTCCCAGCGGAAGGCGACGTCGGTCACGCGACCAGTCGACGGGCCCTCCCGGAGGCGCTCGACGAACTGGCGCAGCGTGGACTCGTCGCCCTCGGCGACCACCTCGACGCGACCGTCGGGCAGGTTCTTCGCGTAGCCGGTGATGCCCATGCGTGTGGCCTCGTGCGCGCAGAACGCGCGATAGCCCACGCCCTGCACGCGGCCCTTCGCGAGCGCGACGACCTGTCGACGGCGTGACGGGGGCATCGAGGTTCCTCGCTAGCCGCGCGCGAGCTGTTGCACGGTGCGCGAGACGAGATCCTCGGGCACGTCGCCACGCACGATCGCGCGGCCGACATCCTCGAGCAGCACGAAGCGCAGCTTGCCCTGCTCGACCTTCTTGTCGCGCATCATCGCTTCGAGGACGGCGCGAACGTTCATGCCCGGCGCCACCAGCGGCAGGCCAAACGAGCGCAGCAGATCGGACTGTCGGTCGACGACGGCGGCATCGAGGAGCCCGAGCTCAACGGCGATACGACCCGCCCCCATCATGCCGATGGCGACGGCCTCGCCGTGCATGTACTCGGTGTACCCGGTCGACTGCTCGATCGCGTGGCCAATCGTGTGGCCGTAGTTGAGGATCGCACGGATGCCGCGCTCCTGCGGGTCGCTGGAGACGATCAGGCCTTTGAGGTGCGACGAGCGCCCGATCACATGCGCCATCAGCTCCGGGTCCGCGGTGCCTGACGCAAGACTGCGCGCGTTCGCCTCGAGCGTGTCGAGGAGGCCGGGGTCGAGGATGAACGCGTGCTTGATGACCTCGGCGAAGCCCTCGATGTGCATGCGACGCGGGAGCGTGCCCAGGACGCTCACGTCCGACAGCACGGCCGCCGGCTGGTGGAACGCACCGACGAGGTTCTTGCCCTCGGGCAGATCGACGGCGACCTTGCCGCCGATCGCGGCGTCGTTCATCGCGAGGACGGACGTGGGCAGCTGCACGAACGGCATGCCTCGGAGGTAGGTCGCAGCGACATAGCCCGCGAGGTCGCCGACCACGCCGCCGCCCAGCGCCAGGATCACGTCACGGCGCTCGGCGCGCTCGGCAGCGAGCCAGCGGTACAGCTCCGCCGCCATGCGCTGCGTCTTCGACGCCTCGCCCGCGGGGATGACGTAGGACGCGCCGGCGATGCCCGCCGTGTCGAGGACCTCGGCGACGGTACGGCCGTGGGCCTCCATGACGTTGGTGTCGGAGACCAGGAACACGCGGCGCCCGCCGAGGCCGATCTGCTGCAGGCGGTCGGGCAGGCGTCGCAGCTCCCCGGGGGCGACCCAGATCGGGTAGCGCTCGACGCCGGTGTCCACGAGCGCGGCTGGACCGCGGGCGGGCTCGGCGCTGCCGAGGCGTTCGAGGCGGCGCGGCTTCGCCATCAGCTCGGCCGCGTCCGTCGCCCACGCGCCCAGGATGCGCGCCACGGCGCGATCGCGCGTCTGGTCGAGGTCGGCGGCGCTGCCCATCACCGGCACCCAGAGGTCGGCGTGGTTGTAGTACTGGCGACGGTCGCCATCGAGGTCGCGCAGGCGTCGTTCAAGGTCACCGTCCACCAGCGGGCGCACGGGCTGACCGTCCTTCGGCAGGCGGCGCGCGATCTCGCTCGGCGTGGCGTCGAGGTACACGATGAATCCGCGCTCACCAAGCGCGCGGCGGTTGCCCGGGGAGAGGATCACGCCGCCGCCGGTCGCAATGACCGCCGGGGTCTGCTTCGCCGCCTCGGCGACGATCATCTCCTCGACGCGCCGGAACTCCGGCTCGCCGCGCTCGATGATCAGCGCAGCGGCAGTACGCCCCTCGCGCTTCAGGACGAGGTCGTCGGTGTCGAGAAACGGCCAGCCGAGGCGCTCCGCGAGCGCCTGTCCGATGGTCGTCTTGCCCACGCCGGAAAGCCCGACGAGGACGATCTGCTGCGGCGGTGCGGACTTCGCGGCGTCACTCACGAGCGCGGCTCCCGCGGACCCACGGTGGCCTGGAACGCCTCGAAGTTGCGGCGCAGCTCGTCGATGCTGTCGCCGCCGAACTTCTCGAGGACGGCGCCGGCGAGCACGATGGCGACCATCGCCTCACCGACGACCCCGCCCGCCGGGACGACCGCGACGTCAGAGCGCTCGTAGAACGACTGCGTCTCCTCGCCCGTCAGCAGGTCGGCGGTGGGCAGGCGCTGCGGGACGGTGGAGATCGGCTTGAGGAAGCCGCGCACCACGATGTCTTCGCCGTTCGTCATGCCACCCTCGAGGCCGCCGGCGCGGTTGGTGGCGCGCTCCCACTGGCGGCGCTCCCATGCGGACGACGGCAGGATGATGTCCTGCACCTGTGACCCGCGTGACCCGGCACCGGCGACGCCCTCGCCGATCTCGCACGCCTTCACGGCGTTGATCGACATGATCGCCTGCGCCAGCCGACCATCGAGCTTGCGATCCCAGTGCACGTGGCTGCCGAGGCCGAACGGCACGCCGGAGGCGCGCACCTCGAACACCCCACCCACGGTGTCCAGCGCTTCGCGGGTCTTGTCGACCTCATCGATCATCGCTTGCTCGACGGACTTGTCGGCGACGCGCATGGGCGAGGCGTCCACCGCGTCCCAGTCGATGCGATCCGGCACCTCGGCGTGTACGGGCCCGACGGACAGCGTGTGCGAGTGCACGCTGATCCCGATCGCGCCGATCAGCGCGCGGGCGATCGCGCCCACCGCGACCCGCGCGGTCGTTTCGCGCGCGCTCGATCGTTCGAGGATCGGACGGACGTCATCAAAGCCGTACTTCTGTGTGCCGGCGAGGTCCGCGTGGCCGGGACGGAGCAGCGTGACGCGCTCCACTTCTTCCTCGACGGGGTCCGTGGCCATGCGGACGCGCCAGCCCTGGTTCTCGAAGTCCTTGTTCACGATCGTCATCGCGATCGGCGAACCCATGGTCTTGCCATGGCGCACGCCCGACAGCAATTCAGCGTGGTCCGTCTCGATCTGCTGGCGACGGCCGCGACCGTAGCCGCCCTGACGCCGCCGAAGGTCGGACGCGATGACCGCCTCGCTCATGGTGAGCCCGGCAGGGACGCCCTCGACGATCGCCGCGAGGCCCTTGCCGTGCGACTCGCCTGCGGTCAGCCAACGGAAATCGGTCATGAACGACGCTCCCGGATCACTTCAGTCGGATCAACCTCGGGACTGTCGAGCAGCGCGTCGACCGAGGGGTCGACCGGCGCGCCCGGGGCAGCCTCGCGCGTGTCCCATTCCGCCAGCAGCACAGACGCGTCCCCGGCCGCGCTCCAGTCCGACCACGAGGCGACCTCGCGGGTGGCCCGGGTGCTGAGCAGACAGGGGTTCGTCACGGTGCCGTCCGCGGAACGGTACTCCGTGTGCACATCCACCTGCACCGCGGTGAAGGAGACGTGCGGTACTTCATACATCAGGCGCTCCACCATGCGCACGGCGGCGCGGCGAGCCACGTCCTGCGCGGTGCCCACCTCCACGCGCTGCCCCTGCACCACGCGCACGTCCGGCTCCGCGAGGAGCGACACGCGAGCACGCTCGCGGTCGGCAGCGATCAGCGCGGCGGTGTGCATCGCGCGCCAGTCGGCCGGCGCGAGGCCGCGGGGCGGACGGCTGTTCCGCCACGCCTCGAATGTCTGGTCGAGGAGCTCGGCGAGCGCGCCCATGTCGCCGGCCGCGATCACGCGACGCCACTGGCGCGCCGCGAAGCGCGCCTGGAGCACCATGAACCCGACGATCAGGAAGATCGCGAGGCAGATCACGATGGCGAAGCCGAGGCCCATCCGCGCTCCTCGCGTCATCCGCCGCCCGGTGCGGCGCGTCGTCCCAGTGTCGGGTGCCGCGTCCCGCCCGTCGAGGGGCGGGCGGTCGAGGCGTTAGCCCCGCTCGGCCAGCGCCTGCCGGGCGGCCTTCACCATCACGTCGATCGGCGGCTCCTGGCCCAGCCACAGCCGGAACGCCTCGGCACCCTGGTGGATGAGCATCATCAGCCCGCCCACCGTAGTCGCGCCGCCCGCGGCGGCCGCGCGCAGGAAGGGCGTCTCCTCCGGCACATAGACGAGGTCGAAGGCCACCTGCCCCGGCGAGAACAGCTCGGTCGGGACGGGAGTGCCAGTCTCGTCCGGACCGTGGAGCATGCCCATCGAGGTCGACTGGATGACGATCTGCGCTTCGCTGACGGCGCGGCGGAACGTCGGGTCAGCGGCGTCCAGCGGCGCATACCGCATGTCGAGGTCGGGACCGCCGACCTCCGCGAGTGCGTGCGCTTTGGCCTCGGTGCGGTTGGCGATGGTGATGCGCTTGGCGCCGGCCGTGCGCATCGCCACGACGACGGCGCGCGCCGCACCCCCGGCGCCGAGGAGCACGACGTCCTTGCCACCGGCCTCGATGCCCGCCTCGCGCAGCGCGCCGGTGATGCCGGCGACATCCGTGTTCGTCGCGTGGAGCAGTCCGCCGCGGTTGATGATCGTGTTGAGTGCGCCAACGCGCTCGACCATCGCGTCCGGACGGTCGACGAGGCGCATCGCGGCGACCTTGTGCGGCACCGTGACGTTGCAGCCGATGACGTCGCCGGAGCGGATGCGCTCGATCGTCGCGGGGAGATCCTCGGGTGCCGTGTCCCAGGCCTCGTACTTCGCATCGATGCCGAGCGCGTCGAGCGCGGCCTGCTGGAACCGCGGTGAGATCGAGTGAGCGACGGGGTGGCCGAGGAGGCAGAGGGTGCGGGTCATGTCAGTTGCCCTTCGCGCACTGCGATGCGTTGAACTGCGCCACGTTGGCGTTGTGCTGCGCCAGCGTCGCGGCGAACTGGTGCGTGCCGTCGCATGCCGGTGATGCGACGAAGTACAGATAGTTGACCGGCGCCGGGTTGACTACTGCCTTGATGGAGTCGATGCCGGGGTTGGCGATCGGACCGGGCGGCAGCCCGCGGTTGAGGTACGTGTTGTACGGCGAGTTCAGCGCGAGGTCTGCGTCCTGCAGGTTCTTCTTCCAATAGCCGAACTTCTCCACGTTGCCCGGCACCCGCGAGACCGCGAACTGCACCGTGGGATCCGCCTGAAGCGGCACATTCTGCGTGAGCCGGTTGATGAACACCGCCGCGATCAGCGGGCGTTCGCCGGCGTTCGCCGCCTCGCGCTCAACGATCGAGGCGAGCGTGATGACCTGGTGGAGCGTCATGCCTCGGTTCTTGCCCGCGGCGATCATTTCGGGTGTGACCTGCTTCCCGAAGGCATCGAGCATCGACTGCACCATGCTGTTACCGGTCGTCTTCTCATCGAACGCGTAGGTCGCGGGCAGCAGGTAGCCGAGCAAGCTCATCCCGGTGGGGCGGCTCTCGAGGAACACGGCCTGTCGAGGTGTGGTGAGCGCGGCGTCCCAGTCGGCGGGACTGACGACGCCCTCCTTCTGGAGCGCGTCGCCGATCTCCTCGTTGCGCAAGCCCTCGCGCAGGGTGATTACCTGCGGGCGGTTCGGTCCCCCTGCAAGGAGGCGCGCGATCTCGGCGGGCGGCAGATCCGCTGTGAAGCGGTACCGCCCCGCCTGCAGCTTCGAGGACAGCCCCGCGAAGTCGAGGAGCGCGCGCAGCGCCTTGCCGTCGCGGACGACGCCCGCCTTCTCCAGCTGTTCGACGATCTGCTCGGCGTTCGAGCCCTGCGGCAACTCGATCGTGGTCGTACCGTTCGCCGGGACCGCGCTCCTCGGCGGGACGCGATCGCGCACGTCGCTCGCGAGCACGCCCGGCACGCCGCGCAGCGCGACGGCGAGGCCGACGAGGATGATCGCGGCGTAGATCGCGAGCGCGGCGGACAGGCGCGACGGCTTAGGCATCGGTGCGCCCGCCGTCCTCGGCCGCGTCGGCCGCGTGCGCGCGCGCCTCGGTGCGGCGACGGGCGAGGAACTGCTCGAGGATCAGCACCGCGGCGAGGTCATCCGATGAGTGCCGGGAGCCGGATCCACGCGGCGACTGCGCGCGGGCATCCAGGCGTTCCGCCTCCACCGAGGTGAATCGTTCATCCTCGTACTCTACCGGTAAGCCGAGGCTGCGTTCGATGCGGTCGCCGAGCTTCCGCGCCATGCGTGCCGATTCCTCCTCGAGGCCACGCGGTGTCAGCGGCAGGCCGAGGACAACACCCTGCACGCCGTCGCGCGACACGATCGTGCGGATCGCAGGGAACGCCACGCCCGCGGGGATCACTTCGAGTGGCACGGCGAGGCGTTCGTCAGGGTCGCAGATCGCAAGGCCCACGCGCGCGAGCCCGGCATCCACCGCCAGCCACCTCATGCGCACACCGGCATCATCGTGATCGCGAGGACTACGAGGACAGACGGTCCGTCGCCGCCTGCAGCGCCGCCGCCAGCGCCTCGTCGATCTTCGAGGCGTCCTTGCCGCCGGCCTGAGCGATCTGGGGGCGTCCACCGCCGCCGCCGCCCGCGATCCCGGCGGCGAGTTTCACGACGTCCGCCGCGCTCAAGCCGCGCGCGACCACGTCGTCGCTGGCCGCGACGAGGAACGCGGGACGTCCTTCGATATCGGCTGCCAACGCAATGAACGCGGATCCGAGGCGGTCGCGCAGACGCTCGGCCATCGGGCGCAGCGCGTCCGCAGACTCCACTTGCACGCGGGCGACCAGCACCTGCACCCCACCGATCGTCTCGGCGTTGTCGGCGAGGCTGTCCGCCGCACCCGCCGAGGCGCGACGCTCGGCCTGTTCCAGGCGACGGCGGTCCGTCGCCAATTGCTCCTCGAGCGTGGCGATGCGTTCGAGCACCTGCGCGGGCGGCGTGCGGAAGTGCCGCGCGAGCGTGTTCACCATGCCGGTGCGCTCCTCGAGGTAGCGCTCGGCCTCAACGCCCGTCAGCGCCTCGATGCGGCGAAGGCCGGCCCCGATGCTGCTGTCGGAGACGATCAAGAGCATGCCGACCTGCCCGGTCGAGTGGAGGTGCGTGCCGCCGCAGAGCTCGCGGCTGTAGCACTCCATGGTGTGCGCGCCGGGGGCGTGGCCGCGCGAGTCGCAGTACTCCACCATGCGCACGCGCGAGGTGTAGCGATCCTCGAAAAACGCGATCGCGCCGCGCTCGATCGCCTCGTCGTAGTCGAGCTCGAATGTCGCGCTCTCGATGTCCGCGCGGATCTTCGAGTTCACGATGCGCTGGATGTCGGTGAGTTGCTCGTCGGAGGGCGACTCCGGGTGCGTGTAGTCGAAGCGCAGACGGTCGGGGCCGACGTACGAACCGGCCTGTCGCACGTGGGTGCCCAGCGTGCTGCGCAG
This sequence comes from Chloroflexota bacterium, assembly GCA_947479915.1. Taxonomy (GTDB): domain Bacteria; phylum Chloroflexota; class Dehalococcoidia; order UBA2979; family UBA2979; genus SHYQ01. The sequence goes on along the minus strand of CANKAU010000001.1, from coordinate 72,992 downwards.
CGCGGCGTGCAGCAGGTGGGTGCCGGTGTGGTTGCGCGCCGTGTCCTGCCGCCGCACACCATCGATCACCGCGGTCGCCGAGGCACCCATCGCAATGCTGCCGGCGACGACGCGGCCGATCTGGACGATCGTCTCGCCGTAGCGGTGCGTGTCCGTGACCTGGAAGCGACCGGTCTCCGTCTCGATCTCCCCGTGGTCGCCGACCTGGCCGCCGCCCTCCGGGTAGAACGGCGTTTGCGCGATCACGATCTCGCCCTCGTCGCCCTCGTTCAGCTCGCTGACGCTGGCGTCGTGCGTCGTGAGGTGCGTGACGACATGGCGCACGAGGTGCGTGACCGTCGTGGTGACCTCGGTATTGGTGTAGCCGACGAACTCGGTCGGCGCGGCGATCGCGGCATAGCGCAGCGCACGGTCGTCCTGAGCGCCGCCGAAGGTCTCTTCGCCCTTGGAGCGCTCGCGCTGCTTCTCCATCTCCTCGTCGAAGCCCGCACGGTCAACCTCGTAACCGAGTCCCTGCGCGACCTCGAGGGTCAGCTCCGGCGGGAGCCCGTGCGTGTCGTACAGCGTGAACATGTCGCGACCGGGGATGCGCTTCGAGGAAGCCTCGCGCGTCACGACCTCGTCGAGGAGCGCGAGACCACGGTCGAGGGTCGCCTGGAAGCGCGCCTCCTCGATGCGGGCGATGCGGCAGATGAAGTCGCGCTGCTCGCCGAGGCTCGGGTGTGCCGCCATCGAGTGATCGATCGCAGCGTCCACGACCCGCTCAAGGAACGGCTCGCGCACGCCAAGACGATGGCCGAAATAGACCGCACGGCGGAGCAGGCGACGCAGCACGTAGCCGCGCCCCTCGTTGCTCGGTAGCACGCCGTCCGTCACGAGGAACGCGAGCGCGCGGGAGTGCTCCGTGATCGCGCGGAGGCCGCGGGCAACCTCGGGGTTCTCGTCCGGCTCATAGACGCGACCAGTGACGCGCTCGGCCGCACCGAGGACGCCGCGCAGCTCGTCGGTCTCGTACACAGCGCGCACGTTCTGCACCACTGACGCGAGGCGCTCAAGGCCCGCGCCGGTGTCGATGTTCGCGGCGGGGAGGTTGGTCTGCGACCCGTCCTCCTCGCGGTAGTACGACATGAAGACGAGATTCCAGATCTCCAGGAACCGTCCGCACCCCACGTCCGGGTGACAGGTGTCGCGCTCGCAGTCGGCACAGCCGGGGGTCTTGCCCCAGTCGTAATGCATCTCCGAGCACGGCCCCATCGGGCCGGTGTCGCCCGGCGGACCCCACCAGTTCCCCTGCTCGGCGGTGTAGCGCAGGATGCGCTCCTGCGGGACGCCAAGGGACGCCCAGATCGCGGCGGACTCGTCGTCGTCGGTGAAGACGGTCGCCCAGAGACGCTCCTTCGGGATCTCGAGGATCCCGGTCAGGAACTCCCACGCCCACGGGATCACCTCGGGCTTGAAGTAGTCGCCGACCGAGAAGTTGCCCAGCATCTCGAACAGCGTGAGGTGGTTCTCGTCGCCGACCACCTCGACGTCCGTGGTGCGGAAGCAGCGCTGGATCGAGGTGAGCCGGCGTGCCGGCGGCTCTTCCAGGCCCATGAAGTAGGGCTTGAACTGCACCATGCCGGCCGTCGTGAACAGCAGCGTGGGGTCGCCGTGCGGAACGAGGGAGGACGAGGGGATGCGACGGTGGCCGCGTGCCTCGAAGTATGCGAGGAACGCTCGCCGGAGCTCGTCGATCGTCACGGGGGCGCGCTCTTTCCGGGGATCCGTATGCTGGAGGTCGGCTGTGGGGCGAGTGTAGAATGGCCTCCAGAGGGGGTCAATTTGAGACCCCGCCTCAATCAGAGACTCGATCGAGAGTACGCTCCCCGGGAGCACAGGGCGTGGGACGGCGCTCAACGCGATGACCACCCGCAGCCCCGGCGCACCGCCCCTCTCATCCCCCAAGACCAACGCCGTCACTTCACTTGCTGGGTGGACCGCCCTCGTGCTCGCGCCGGGCGACGCTTCACGCATGCAGTCCGCCACTCCCACCGTGCTGCACGAGGTCGCCGGCGTGCCGATGGTACGGCTGGTGTGCGATCTGCTCCGCGAGGCTGGCTGTGACCACATCGTCGTCGTCGCGGGTGCACCGCGAGACGCGCTTGCTGCGGCGGTCGGCGACGGCGTCGAAATCGTCGACGCGCAGGACGCCGAGGGCTCCGCGAACGCCGCACTCCGCGCACGCGAGGCGACGGGCGCGCATCGCAACGTGCTCATCCTGCGCGCGGACATGCCGCTGATCAGTACGCGTACGCTCCGCGAGCTCGCGGGCCGCCACCTCGGCGAGTCGCGCGTGTTGACGTTCCTGACCGCCTACCTCACCGACCCGCACGGCTTCGGGCGCATCCTCCGCCGCAACGGGCTCGTGCAGGGGATCATCCGCGAACGCGACCTGTCCGCCGCGATGCGCGGTCAGCCCGAGGTGAACGCCGGCCTGTACGCCGCGGACGCCACGTGGCTCTGGGAGACGCTCGCGGGCCTCGAACCGAACGCGAACACCGACTCGCTCGGTGACCTCGTCGCGCACGCGGTCGACCGCGGCGGCGTCGAGGCATACCAGGTCACCGAGGCAATCGAGGTAGCGCAAGTCGGCGACCGGCTGCAGCTCGCACAGGCCGATCGCATCCTTCGCGACCGCGTGCGCGACCGGTTGATGCGCGATGGCGTGACGCTGATGGATCCCGCGACGATCTACATCGACGCGCGCGTGCAGGTCGCGGGCGACACGGTGATCCTGCCCGGCACACACCTCCTCGGCACCACGGTGATCGGCAGCGGCTGTCGTATCGGGCCCAACGCGATCCTGCGCGACATGGTCGTCGGCGACCGCTGCGAGATCGGCGGCTCGACGCTCGAGGGCTCGAGACTCGCCGAGGGCGTCACCGTTGGCCCCTACTGCCACGTTCGCCCCGGCTCCACGCTTGAGCGCGACGTCCATCTCGGCAACTACGCCGAGGTGAAGGCCTCGCGGGTCGGCGAGCGCACGGCCGTCGGACACTTTTCGTACCTCGGCGACGCGGAGGTCGGCAGTGACGTCAACGTGGGCGCCGGCTCGATCACCGCAAACTACGACGGCGTCGAGAAGCACCGCACCGTGATCGGTGATGGTGTGCACCTCGGCAGCGACACGGTGATGGTCGCGCCGGTCACGCTCGGCGCCGGTGCGCGGACGGGCGCCGGCGCGGTCGTCACGCACGACGTGCCCGCGGGAGCGACAGTCATCGGCGTGCCGGCGCGCGAACGCGGCACGGGCGGCGCAGGCGAAGGAGGTCACCCGGCCTAGGCGATCGCGCCGACATGCCGCGTGATTTTGGATACCACCCTCGTTCTCCCGATCATGATCCTCGCGGGCAGCATCGTGCTGCTCGTGCTGCTGACTGCCGCCGAGGCGGTGGTGATCCAGCTCGCGAGGCGTCGCGTCACCCGTGACGCCGACGCCGGCCTCAGCAGCCTTCTGCGCGAATACGTCTCGGTCCGCCAGCGCGCCTCGCGTGCGCTGCGCACCGGCGTGACGATCTCGACCGTTGGTGCCACCCTCGGCGTCTTCGCGCTGGTAAGCGGCAGCCTCGGACTGAACGAGGTCATCGCCGCAGTTGGGGTGGTCGCGGGGCTGGGCGCGCTGCGGGCGGCTGCCCGACGCACCGCGCGCTCCGATGCCGACGTGGCGGCTGCGCGCCTCGACGGCCCCTCCCGCGTGCTCCAGGTGCTCTTCACGCCGATCGCGGTCGCGGTCGCACTGCCGGTGGTCATCACGCTGCGGGCGCTGAATCGACGCAACGTCGGCGATGAGATCGACCCCGCCGAGGAACTCATCGGCCTCCTCGAAGCCACGGACGAGGAAGACGACGCCATGCTCGAGGAGCGCCGCATGATGCGTGCCGCCCTCGAACTGTCCAACCACACCGCCCGTGAGCTGATGACACCCCGCACGGACGTGACCGCGCTCCCCGTCGCTGCGACTTTCGGCGAGGCGATGAAGGTCGTGGCGAGCAGCGGCTACAGCCGCATCCCGCTGTACGAGGAGACGCTGGATACGGTCGTCGGCGTCGTCTACGCCAAAGACCTGCTTGGTTATGTCTCTAGTGGAAACATCGCGCCCCGGTTGGTCGAGGTGGCCCGTCCGCCCTATCTCGTGCCCGAGACGCGCCGTGCCGATGAACTGCTGACCGATCTGCGACGAGCGCAGGTACACCTCGCGATCGTGGTCGACGAGTACGGCGGGACGGCCGGTGTCATCACCGTGGAAGATCTGATCGAGGAGATCGTCGGCGAGATCACGGACGAATACGACGCCCCGGCGACCGAGGTGGAGCAGGTCTCCCCCGCCGAGGCGATCGTCGACGCCAGCCTCACCATCGACGAGCTGAATCACCTCTTTGAGTCAGAGATCGTCGCGGAGGACTTCGACACCGTCGGAGGGCTCATCGTCACCTCGCTCGGCCGCCTCGCCGTTCCGGGCGACGAGGTCGTGGCGCGCGCGCTGGACGTGGATGGTGAGGAGGATGACGTCCCGCACCTGGAGTTCCGCGTCCTCAGCATCCTGGGCCGGCGCATCAAGCGTGTCCGGGTGCTCCGACTGCCTCCCGGCACCGCTGTGAACAGCACCGCGGTCGAGGCCCCGTAGGGACCTCGACCGCGGCCCCGTGCGGTCGGGCGGTGGCCGGGGTTGCGCGCGGAGCCTAACCTACCGCCCGTGATTGACCAGACTCCCGCCGACCTGCGCTATCGCGTCGCGCTCCACCGAGTTCACCGGCTGGGGAGCATGCGCTTCGGCATCCTCGACGCCTACTTCCCGGACATGGAGCACGCGTGGCGCGCCAGCCACGCCGACCTCGCCGCCGCCGGCCTAGATGCCCGAACAGCGACCGAGGTGGTCCGCGCGCAGCAGGAGATCGACCCGGACGCGGAGATGGAGCGCCTCGCGCAGGCTGGCGTGACGGCGCTCGCGCTGGGTGCCCCGGGCTACCCGAGCCGCCTCGGCGAGATCGATGACGCGCCGCCGGTGCTTTACGTCCGTGGCGAATGGCGGCCCGAGGACGAGTGGAGCGTTGCCGTGGTCGGCACCCGCCGCGCCACCGCGTACGGCCGCCAGGCGACCGCCGAGCTGTCGAGGGGCCTCGCGGGCACCGGGGTGACCGTGGTCTCCGGCCTCGCACGTGGCGTCGACACCATCGCGCACCGGACGGCGCTGGACAGCAACGGCCGCACGGTCGCCGCCGTCGCGAACGGCCTCGACACCACGTACCCGCCCGAGAACCGCCGCCTCGCGGATGAGATCGCCGAGCGCGGCGCGGTCGTCACCGACTACCCCCTCGGCACGAAGCCCCGCGCCGACTTCTTCCCTCGACGAAACCGCATCCTGACCGGCGTCTCGCTGGGCACGCTCGTCGTCGAGGGTGACTTCCAGTCCGGCGCGATGATCACCGCGAAGTTCGCCACGGAGCAGAACCGGGAGCTGTTCGCGGTACCCGGTTCTATCTTCTCGCCGCAGTCGCGCGGCCCCCTCGGGCTGATCAAGGACGGCGCAACGCCCGTCATGTCGGCGAACGACATCCTCGAGGCACTCAACCTGACGCAGCTCGGGGCGCAGATGGACTTCGGGCGCGCCGCCCCGCCGGACACCCCGGACGAGCAAGCCCTGATGCGCGCTCTGAGCCGCGAGCCGCAGCACATCGACGTTGTCGCACGTAGGAGCGGTTTGGCACCCTCGGTTGCGTCCGGTACGCTCGCTCTTCTTGAATTGAAGGGTCTCGTCCGCGATCTGGGCGGGATGCAGTTCGTCCGGGTGCGTGAAGACGCCGCCGACTACGGCACTGACGAAGCCACCGGGACCAGCGCGACGGGCGCCCACGGGACGACAAGATGACGACAGACGCGGCCAGCACCCCTCGCCGTCGAGCGGCCCGCTCCACCGGAGACGGGCTGAAGCGTCTCGTGATCGTGGAGTCCCCCGCAAAGGCCCGCACGATCTCGCAGTACCTCGGCCCCGACTACATGGTGGAATCGTCCATCGGGCATATCCGCGACCTGCCTTCCTCCGCGGCGCAGATCCCGAAGGAATACAAGAAGCAGGCCTGGGCGCGCCTCGGCGTGAACATCGATGCCGACTTCGAGCCGCTGTACGTCATTCCTCCCGACAAGACCGCGCAGGTGACCAAGCTCCGGGCCCTCTTGAAGGACGCCGACGAGCTCTACCTCGCAACAGATGAGGACCGCGAGGGCGAGGCGATCGCGTGGCACCTGCTGCAGGTGCTGAAGCCGCGCGTCCCCGTCCGCCGCATGGTGTTCCACGAGATCACCCGCGCCGCCATCGAAGAGGCCATCTCGCACCCGCGCGACGTGGACTTCGACCTCGTGAAGGCGCAGGAGGCGCGGCGCATCCTCGACCGGCTGTTCGGCTACGAGGTCTCGCCCGTCCTCTGGAAGAAGGTCGCGCCGAGGCTGTCCGCCGGCCGCGTGCAGTCCGTCGCCGTCCGCGTCATCGTCGACCGCGAGCGCGCCCGCATGCGCTTCACTTCCGCCTCCTTCTGGGACGTCGACGCGACGCTTGCCACGCGAGAGCCCGGTGCCGAGGCAGCGACCGTAGGCGCGCGCCTCGCCGACCTCGGCGGGCGTCGAGTGGCCAGCGGCCGGGACTTCGATCCGGAGACCGGCAAGCTCGCGGGCGACAACGTGCGCCTGCTGGACGAGGCCGCCGCGCGCGCCGTCGCTGATCGCCTCCAGTCATCGACGTTCGTGGTGTCTGAGGTCAACGAGCGCCCGTTCACGCAGCGCCCGCCCGCGCCCTTCATCACTTCGACGATCCAGCAGGAGGCGGCGCGCCAGCTCCGCTACACCGCGCAGCGCACCATGCAGGTGGCCCAGCGTCTCTACGAGAACGGCTACATCACCTACATGCGAACCGACAGCACCAATCTGTCGCAGCAGGCGCTGGACGCCGCGCGCCGGCAGGCCGCCTCGCTGTACGGCGACGAGTACGTCCCGGAGCAGCCTCGACGCTACGCGAGCGGCAAGGCCGCTCAGGAAGCGCACGAGGCGATCCGCCCCGCTGGCGACATCTTCCGCACACCGGAGAGCCTGCGCGGCGAACTCGATGCCGACGCCCTGCGCCTGTACGAGCTGGTGTGGAAGCGCACCGTCGCGTCGCAGATGAAGGACGCCGCCGGGTTGAGGACACAGGTGCGCCTCACCGCGGACGCCGGCCCCGACGGTCAGGCGACGTTCCAGACCGCCGGCAAGGTCATCACCTTCCCCGGCTTCCTGCGCGCCTACGTCGAGGGCTCGGACGACCCGGACGCGGAGATCGAGGATCAGGAGCGCGTGCTGCCGCCGCTGCGCGTGGGCCAGGAGCTCGCCCCGCGCAGCCTCGAGGCCAAGGGCCACGAGACGCAGCCGCCCGCCCGCTGGACCGAGGCGAGCCTGATCCGTGAGCTGGAGGAGCGCGGCATCGGCCGCCCGTCCACCTATGCCTCGATCCTCCAGACGATCCAGGACCGCGGCTACGTGTGGAAGCGCGGCAGCGCGCTGGTGCCCACGTTCGTCGCCTTCGCGGTGGTGAACCTGCTGGAGCAGCACTTCCCCGACCTCGTCGACCTCGGCTTCACCGCTCGCATGGAGGAGCGCCTCGACGAGATCGCGGACGGCGAGCGCGACCCGAAGCCGTGGCTGCGGGCGCTGTACTTCGGCGACCCGGGCGCGCCGCCCACCGAGCCCCTGGCTCACAACGGCCTGCACAAGACGATCGACAACGGCTGGGAAGACATCGACGCGCGCGCCGTGTCCTCGGTCACGATCGGGCAGGACGCCGAGGGCCATGACATCGCGGTGCGCGTCGGGCGCTACGGCCCCTACCTGCAGATCGGGGACGGCGAGGAGCGCGCGTCGCTGCCGGAGAGCGTCGCCCCGGACGAGGTGACCGTGGAGGACGCGATGCGTCTGCTCCACGAGGAGCGCCTTGGTGACCGCGTGCTCGGCATCGACCCGCAGACGAACAGCCCCGTGTACCTGAAGACCGGCCGCTACGGCCCCTACGTCCAGCTCGGCGAGGATCCCGCGCCGAAGAGCAAGGACAAGCCGCGTCGCGCCTCCCTCTGGGAGGACGAGATGTCGATGGAGTCTGTGACCCTCGACGACGCGCTGCTGCTGCTGTCGTTCCCGAAGGTGCTGGGCAAGCACCCGGAGAGCGGCGAGGACGTCACGGTGCAGGACGGCCCCAACGGCCCCTACGTGCGCGCGGGCAAGGACAGCCGCAGCCTCGAGGGCGGTCACTTCGCGATGAAGACGCTCACGCTGGAGGAGGCGCTGAAGGTCCTCGCCCAGCCGAGGCAGTTCGGCCGTCGCACCGCGCAGAGCACCGCGGTCGAGATCGGCGAGCATCCCGACAGCAAGGCGAGCATCACCGTGCGCAGCGGCAAGTTCGGCCCCTACGTCACGGACGGCGTGGTCAACGCATCGCTGCCGAAGGGCCGCGACCCGAAGACGCTGACGCTGCAGGACGCCCTCGACCTCATCGCGGGCCGCGAGGAGAAGCTGCGCGCCGAAGGCAAGGACCCGCGCGCTCCCAAGCCCGCGAGCGCGAAGCGTGCCCCCGCGCGCCGCGCCACGAAGTCCACACGCGGCACCACCCCCCGGACGAGGCGCGCGAGCTAGCGCAGCAGCTCCGGCGGCAGCAGTTCCCAGCGCACATAGCGCCCCGTCGCGTCGAACGTCAGCATCACGCGGAGCCGCGCGGGCCGCGGGCAAGCGCGGCATCCCTGCAGGGTGTCACTCACGATGAAGCGTTGTTCGGCACCCGGCCCGGCGGTGCTGGGCTCGATCGCTGTCTCGAGCCCGAAGGGCAATTCCTCATCAACGCCGGGTGTACGCACGGCGAGATATGCGGGATGCGCCAGCCATCGGCGCAGTTCTGCCCCAAGCAGGTAGTCCGACACGAACCGCAAGCCGTCAGGTGCGTCAGCGACGTTCAGAAACACCGCCTGCGCGATCCCGCCGGGCATATCCGCCAGGCAGCACCACGGGTTGAACGACGTCCCGGTGTCTACGCGCCCTCGCTCCTCGAACCGTTGCAGGGTCTCCGAGGTCGCGCGGAAGTATGCCAACGCCGAGTCGCTCGCGCGCTGCCTCTTCAGGAACTCATCGAAGCACGTGACATTTCGAGGGGCGGGCATCAAGGCGCGGCCGTCCGACTCTGAGGCGCATGGGACCGAGAGCGGATCCAACCAGTCCGGTTGGTGCCCTGCGGGGAAATCCGCGGTCGTCGGAGCCCGATAAGCGAGGACCGAGCCCGCGTCCCAGGTGAATCTCGACTGCGTGGGATTGACGGTCCACGGAGGCAGAGGGTCACCTCGCCTCCGCGTCGCCGTGACGGGTGACGGCACACCCGAATCCAGCACCTGGTTCGACGGTTGACGCGGACGAACGGCCGTGGCCGAAGCGGCGGGCGTGGGCGTCGCGGACGCGGGTGCGGGAGGCGTCGAGACGGCCGTCGCCGTCGAGGTCCGCCCACCGGTGTCCGTCGTAGCACCGACGGCGGTAAGCATCGCCGTCGGCGATCCAGCGCTTGAGGAAACGGAATCGCCGCCGCGACCGCAACCGACGAGCAAGAGCGCGAGGAAGACCAGCAACTTGTCTTTCACGCCGCGCATGGTAGACCCCGATCGCACATCTGCTATCCTGATTATGTCGTACTCGGGCGGGGACACCTGAGGCACGCCGATGACCACCGCCGAGAAGCCACGCGCCGCCGCGAAGCCGCGCCGCGCGAAGGCTGAGCCCGAGCCGCTGCCCGAGATCGCGCCCGAGGCGGCCGAGGCGCTCGCCGCGTACCTGACGCAGCTCAACGACGTCCGGCGGCGCTCCGAGTACACGATCCGCAACTACCGGACGGACCTCGAGGACTACCTGCGCTTTCTCGCGCCCAAGGGGGTCGACTTCCTCGCGGCGGGGCGGTCGGACGGGCGCTCCTACCTCTCGCGGCTCGCGGACATCCACCTCGCCGAGGGGTCAATCAGGCGCCGCGCGACCACGATCCGCGGGTTCTACGCGTGGCTCGACGCGAACGACGTGAAGCTTCGCGCTCGGCCCGGCGACTCGATGCTGCGGCTGCGCTACCCGAAGAAGGGCCGCCGCCTGCCCCACTTCCTCGACGTCGAGGAGGCACAGCGGCTGGTCGGCGCGCCGGACCTCGACACCGTCGGGGGACTGCGCGACCACGCGATCCTCGAACTGCTGTGGGGTGCAGGGCTGCGCGTCAGCGAGGTCAGCAACCTGGACACGCGCGACCTGGACCTGACGAACCTGCAGGTGCGCGTCACCGGCAAGGGCGACAAGACCCGCATCTGCCTCTATGGCGAGCCGGCGCGCGCCGCGATCCGCACCTACCTCGAGGATGCCCGGCCGCACCTCGCGACGGGCGCGGAGACGGCGCTGTTCCTCAACCGCGCCGGTGGACGCCTGACCGCGCGTTCCATCCAGACGATCGTGCGCAACGCGGGGCTGCAGGCGGCGCTGCGACAGGGCGTGCACCCGCACCTGCTCCGCCACTCGTTCGCGACGCACATGATCGAGGGCGGCGCCGACCTGCGCGTGGTCCAGCACCTGCTCGGGCACTCCTCGCCCGACACGACGCAGATCTACACGACCGTCGCACACCGCCGGAAGGCGGAGTTCGTGGGCGATGCCCTCGATCGCGCGCGAAGCGTGGAGCACCGCCGTGGGCACGCGGGGTAGCCGCGCCCGGAACCAGCGCGTCCGGTACCATCGCACGCAGAACCTGCTGCCCGGAGGTCGGGATCGGGCGGCGCAGGTATCCTGCGCTTCGCCCGACGAAGGAGATGCGTGATGCGCGTGCTCGTCCTCAACGGACCGAACCTGAATCTGCTCGGCCTGCGCGAGCCCGAGGTGTACGGGCGCGAGACGCTGGCCGACATCGAGTTGCTCGTGCGCAATCGCGCGGAGTCGCTCGGCATCGAGGTGGAGTTCGCCCAGAGCAACCACGAGGGCGAGCTGGTGGACATCATCCAGGCCCACCGAGGCTGGGATGGCCTGATCCTCAACGCCGGTGGCTACACCCACACCTCCGTCGCCATTCCGGATGCAATCAGCGGCGTCCAGATCCCCACCGTCGAGGTGCACCTCTCCAACGTCTTCAAGCGCGAGGAGTTCCGGCACCACTCGTACATCTCCCCGGTCGCGTGGGGCTGCATCGTCGGCTTCGGCTGGCGCGGGTACCTCGCGGCGATCGACCTGCTGTACGGCCGCCTGACCGAGAGCAACGGCGCGTGACCTCAACGTCCGCGCCCTCGGCAACACCGCCGACCGCGGCACGCCTCGACCGCCTCCGCGCGCGCTTCGAGGCACTCGCGCCGGGTGGCATCGACGCGCTGCTCGTCACGACCCCGGCGAACCGGCGGTGGATCAGCGGCTTTACGGGCAGCGCCGGCGTCGCGCTCGTCACCCGCACCGAGGCACGGTTCGCGACAGACTCACGCTACTGGGAGCAGGTCGGGCGCGAATGCCCCGGCTATGACCTCGTGCGGGTCGCCGGCGCGAATACCGGCGTCACCCCGGCGATCCTCGAAGGCCTCTTTGGCGTGCGGCTGGGCTTCGAGCCGGCGCATGTCACGGTCGCCGCGCTGGAGGGCTGGACACGCGCGATCGCGGAGCTGCCCGCCGTCTCACGTCCCACGCTCGTCCCCGCCCCCCGCGCGATCGAGGATCTGCGGATGGTGAAGGAGCCGGGCGAACTGGATGCGCTGACGCGCGCGGTGCACCTCGGCGACGCGGCGTTCCTCCACGCCGCGGAGCGCGCCGAGCCCGGCATGACGGAACGCCAACTGGCGTGGCTGGTGCAGGAGTACGCGCTGACGCACGGCGCCGAAGAACTGTCGTTCAGCACGATCATCGCGGGAGGCACGCACGGGTCGCTGCCGCACTGGCGTGCTGCCGACGCGCCGCTCGAGGCGGGCACCGGCGTGGTCATGGACCTGGGCGTGGTCGTGGATGGCTATTGTTCCGACCTGACGCGTACCATCTTCCTCGGCGAGGCGGACGAGCGCTTTGCGCGGGTCTATGACATCGTACTGACCGCGCAGACCATGGCCGAGGAACGCATCGAGGCCGGGATGACCGGCGCGCAGGCACACGCGATCGCCGCCGAGGTGATCGCCCGTGCCGGGCACGCCGAGCACTTCGGCCACGGCCTTGGCCACGGCGTCGGCCTCGAGATCCACGAGGATCCTCGACTGGCGCCTGCCTCGGATCACGTGCTCGCAGACGGGCACGTGGTGACCGTGGAGCCCGGCATCTACGTCCCCGGGTGGGGCGGGGTGCGTATTGAAGACCAGTGCGTGATGGAGAACGGTCGGCTGCGATCGATCTCCACCGCGCCGAAGCTCGATTTGCAGTTCGTTCGCTAAGGAGCCGCCTGTGATCTCAACCTCGGAAATGAAGAAGGGCGCCTCGGTCGAGATCGATGGCGGACTGTACCGCATCGAGGAAGTCCAGCACGTCAAGACGAAGAAGTCTGCCGTGTACCACGTGAAGCTGCGCGACCTGCGCGCGGGGCACATCACGGAGCGCTCGTTCAACGCCGGGGAGAAGCTACCGGTCGCGCGCGTCGAGCGCCGCCGCATGCAGTACCTGTACGGCGACGCGGACAACCACACCATGATGAACACCGAGACCTTCGAGCAGATCATGGTCCCGACCCGCATCATCGAAGACGCCCTCCCCTACATGAAGGAGAGCGACGAGGTGCAGGTGATGCTCTTCGGTGACGAGGCGCTCGGTGTCGAGCTCCCGGCCGCTGTGGAGCTCGTGATCGCCTCGTCCGACCCGGGCGTGAAGGGCGACACCGCGACCGGCGCGACGAAGCCGGCGACGATGGAGACCGGCCTGGTTGTGAACGTGCCGCTGTTCATGAACCCCGGCGACACGATCAAGGTGTCGACCTCCGACGGCCGCTACCTGGAGCGCACCAAGACCGCGTAAGCACGCACAGCACCGCGGCCCCGCCCCTCCCCGGCGGGGCCGCGACACGCGATCGCGGCGGCCGCTTCGATCGCCCCCCGGGGAGCCCCACGCATGGCGACCGAGGTCCGTCCCGTCTGGCAGGTGGTTCGCTACCTGCGTGAACTGGTCGCGCACGACCAGGTGCTGTCCGACCTGTGGGTCGGCGGCGAGGTCTCGAACCTCACGGCGGCATCCTCGGGCCATCTCTACTTCACGCTGAAGGACGCGGGCGGCCAGCTCCGGTGCGTGTTCTTTCGCAGCCAGAACGTCAGCCAGCGCGGCCTCGTGAAGAACGGCGCGTCCCTGATCGCGCACGGCGCGATCACGATCTACGAGGCGCGCGGCGACGTGCAGCTGATGATCGACTTCGTGCAGCCCGCCGGTGTGGGCGCGCAGCAGGCCGAGTTCGAGCGGCGCAAGGCCCGCTTCGAGGCCGAAGGCCTGTTCGAGGTCGCTCGCAAGCGCGCGCTGCCGCGCTTCCCTCGGCGCATCGGCGTTGTCACCAGCGCTCGAGGTGCAGCCTTCCACGACATCCAGACGGTGCTCGAACGCCGCTGGCCCCTCGCGACGATCGTGTTCCGTCCGGCCGTCGTGCAGGGCGATGAGGCCGCTGTGTCGGTCGCGGAGGCGGTGCGCGACATCGCCCCGCTGCGAGGCCGTGCGGATCGCTGGCCGGACGTGCTGATCGTCGGTCGCGGCGGCGGGGCGAACGATGACCTCTCCGCCTTCAACGAGGAGCCCGTGGTCCGGGCGATCTTCGGCTGTCCGGTGCCCGTGGTCTCCGCGGTCGGTCACGAGACCGACGTCACGCTCGCGGACCTCGTCGCGGACGTGCGCGCGCCTACGCCGTCTGCGGCCGCCGAGATGGTCGCGCCGGATCGCCTCGACATCCTGCGACGCGTCGACGCCGTACGTGCGAGGCACGACGTGCGCATCGCGCGCGCGGTCGCCTCGGCACGCGAGTCCGTCGATCGCACGACGCAGGTGATGGCGCGGCGGCTCCCCGACACCGCGCCGCTGCACCGCCGCGTGGCGCTGCACGCCGATGCGCTGCGCCATTACCTGCTGCGCACCACATCCGAGGCTCGCGAGCGCATCGCGGGCACGGCCCACCGCCTGCAAGCGCTCTCGCCGAGCGCGACGCTGGATCGCGGCTACGCGCTCGTGTCGCGGGCGGACGGCACCCCCGCCTCGCGCGCGTCCGAGGTCGCTCCGGGCGACGCGATCGAGGTGCGCTGGAGCGACGGTAGCCACGCCGCGCGTGTAGAGTCGAACCCATGACCAATCGCCCTGCACCCGACGCCGCCCAGCCGATGCTCGACCTCCCAGACGAGGGCTTCGAGACGCTCTATGCACGCCTCGAGGCGGTCTCGCAGCAGTTGGAGAGCGGTGGGCTGACGCTGGAGCAGTCGCTCGCGCTATACGAGGAAGGCATGGCGCTCGCGCAGCGCTGCCAGGCGCTCCTCGGCGCGGTCGAGCAGCGCATCGAGACGCTACGCCAGGGCGCGGGCGGCAACGCGTGACGCAGGCCTCCCGATGACGCTGGGGGTCGGCTGGTACACGACGGCGCGTGGCGCCGGGTCGCGCGGCATGTTCCTCGCCGTGCGGAACGCGATCGACACCGGCACGCTGGACGCGCGATTCGCGCACGTCTTCTGCAACCGCGAGCAGGGCGAGGACATCGCCACCGATCAGTTCTTCGACCTCGTGCGTGACACGGGCGCGCCGCTTGTGACGCTGTCGTCGGTGCGCTTCCGCCGCGAGCATGGCGGTGCGCGCTCGAAGCCCAACGAGCCGCTGCCGGAGTGGCGCGACGACTTCGATCACGAGGTGGCGCGGCTCGTCGATCATCACGCTGCGGAGATCGGCGTCCTCGCCGGCTACATGCTGATCTTCACGCCGCCCTTCGTGTCCCAGCACCCGATCCTCAACCTGCACCCCGCGCTCCCCGGCGGCCCGGCCGGCACGTGGCGCGAGGTCATCCGTCATCTGATCCGCACGGGCGCGAGCGAGAGCGGCGCGATGATCCACCTCGCGATCCCGGAGGTTGACGCGGGCCCGGTCGCGGCGTTCTGTCGCTACGCGATCCGGGGCGGCGAGTACGACGCACTCTGGAACGCGCTCGGCGATCCGGCGACCCTCGACGGCACGGCGATCGAGGCAAGCGCGCTGTTCGCCCGCATCCGCGAGGCGCAGATGGCTTACGAAGCGCCGCTGCTGGTCTCGGCACTGCAGGCGTTCGCCGACGGCCGCATGCACGCGCTGCCCGGCCGCATCGTGGACGCCCACGGTCAGGATGCGCAGCCTCTCGACCTCACGAGCGACGTGGAAACGCGGCGGGCGCGCGGCGAGTGACATCACGGGCGTGTGACATCGCGAACACGCGCGTGCGCGCACGGTGGCGCGCCGCCGCGCGCTTCCTGTACGCTGACGCGACTGTCCCGCACCCGGAGTGATCCCGATGACCGTTCTGCACCCTGTACGCGTTGGCTCGCCGCTCCCCGCGACTCGCGTCGAGCAGATCCGCGACGCCATGGTGCGCCGTGCCCTGCCGATCATCGCGGGCTCCGCAGCCGCCCTCGTCGCCACGCTCGCCGCGGAGCGCGCGGTGCGCGAGATCGCGATGAGCGCCGCCGAACACATGGGCGCAACCTCGAACCCCCGTGGCCCGGAGGCCATCATCCGCACCGTGGTGACCGAGGTCACTGTGGTCGAGCGGATCCGTCGCCGAGCGTAGCGCGAGCCCACCGTGCCAGCAGAACGTCTCCAGAAACTCCTCGCTCGATCCGGCTACGGCAGCCGCCGTAGCGCTGAGCTCGTCATCGCGGCGGGCCGCGTCACAGTGGACGGAATCGTCGCGATCCTCGGCACGCGCGCAGACCCCGACACCCAGCGCATCGAGGTCGACGGTGAACGCATCCGCCTCGAGCCGGACGATGTGACGATCGTCCTCAACAAGCCGACGGGCATCGTGGTCACCGCGGTCGACGATCGCGGGCGGCAGACCGTCTTCGACATCCTGCACGACCCGCCGCCGCACCTCCGCTACGTCGGCCGCCTGGATCGCGATACCTCGGGGCTGCTGCTGCTCACCACCGAGGGCGAACTGGCGCACCGCCTCACCCACCCGCGCTACGAGGTGATGAAGACCTACGAGGCGAGCGTGGACGGCCAGGTCGCCGACGGCGCACTGCAGCGGCTGCGACAGGGCGTGATGCTGGAGGACGGCATGACCGCCCCTGCGGTCGTCGAGCAGCTGCCCGGTGACACTCCGCCCACGAACCTCCGCGTCGTGATTCACGAAGGGCGCAACCGCCAGGTGCGCCGCATGTTCGAGGCGGTCGGGCACCACGTCGCGCGGCTCCGCCGCACCGCCTTCGGTCCGGTGAGCCTCGATGACCTCGCGCCGGGCGCCTCGCGCGTGGTCACGCCGCAAGAACTCGCAGCGCTGCGGGCGCTGGTCGGGCTCGGCCCCCAGAACGAGGCCTAGCGTCAGCGATCTGTGCTGCCTATGATCCTCCGAACCCCGGCGACGTCCGGGTGGGTGGAGGATCACGATCATCGACGACGCACTGCAACGCTGCATCGCGATTGACGGCCCGACGGCCTCCGGCAAGAGCGTCGTCGGACGCGCGCTGGCGGACCTCCTGCACCTTGGCTTCTTCGACACCGGCCTCATGTACCGCGCCTGCACGCTCTCGGTGCTGGACGCCGGCGTGAACCCCGAGGACGAGGCAGCCGTCACCGAACTGGTGAACCACCTCGACCTCGACGTCCGCTGGCCCGAGCCGAACGACCCGCGCATCCTGCTCTCCGCCGTCGATGTCACGCCGAACCTCCGCACCGCGGTCATCGAGCAGACCGTGTCGCTCATCTCGCGCATCGAGGACGTGCGGCACGAGCTCGTGCGCCGTCAGCGCGCGATCGCCGGCCGCGAGCCCGTGGTCATGGCGGGACGCGACATCGGCACGCGCGTCCTCGTCGAGGCGCGGACGAAGGTGTTCCTCGACGCGTCGACCGAGATCCGCGCGCGGCGCCGTCTCGGCGAAGAGCAGGTCGAGGGCCGCGACTCCACGTTCGAGACGGTGCTGGCCGCGACTCGTCGCCGCGACGAGCTGGACAACACCGGCCACCGCGCCGTGAAGCGCGAACAGGCCGCCGAAGGCGCGCTGGTCATCGACACCGACGCGATCGGCATCGACGAGGTCGTCGCGCAGTGCGCCGAGCTGTACCGGCGCGTCAATCCCGGGGCCTAGCCGCCGCACGACCGACGAGTCGAGGTAGGCTGAGACCATGCGCGCCCGCCTCTCTGCGATCGTCTACGCCATCTGCACCGCCTTCACCCGGCTGGTGGTGCGGTCGCTTTCGCGCCTCGAGGTCGTCGGGCTTGAGCGCGTCCCGACCGGCGGCCCGCTGATCCTCGTGGCGAATCACGTGCACCTGCTCGACCCGCCGCTGGTCGCGGCGTGCGTCACTCGCCGCGTGCATCCCATGGCCAAGCGCGAGTTGTTCGAAATCCCGCTGATCGGCTGGTTCTTCCACGCCTACGGTGCGTTCCCGGTGCGCCGCTTCTCCGCCGACATGGGCGCGCTCCGCGTCGCGCGCAACCTGCTCCGCAACGACGAGGCCGTCCTCATATTCCCCGAGGGCACGCGAGGCAAGCGCAGCGGTGCGGCGACGCAGCTTCGGCCCGCATTGCCCGGCGCGGCGGTGGTGGCCCAGATGTCGAAGGCGCTCGTCGTGCCGATCGCGATCACCGGGACCAACGTGCCGCTTCCCGGCGTGTTCTGGGCGTGGCTGTTCCGCAGACGTCCCGCGATCCGCGTGGAATTCGGCGAGCCGTTCACGATCCCCGCACCCTCCGAGGGTGGCGGTTCGCCCGAGGTGGAGACCGACCGACTGATGCGCCGCATCGCCTCGATGCTCCCGGAGAGCCACCGCGGCGCTTACGGTGCCGACACCGAGGACACCGTGGTCGTCCTGCGCGAGGCGCGCGAGCGCCCCTCGCGCGCGCCGCGCCACGAGGACGACGACGCGCCGACCGAGGAGCCTCCGACCGCGTAGCCCCCAGCGCATGGCGCCGTTCGCCGCACCCCGCGTACACTGGACGCAGGCGGGCGCGGCAGGAGCACCCTATGTGTGGCATCGTCGGTTACACCGGACAGCGTCCGGCTGGACCGATCGTCCTTGAAGGCCTGCGTCGCCTCGAGTACCGCGGATATGACTCCGCCGGCGTCGCCCTCTTCGACGATCACCAGCAACTCTTCGTTGCCCGAGCGACGGGCAAGCTCGACGCCCTGCTCCAGCGAGTCGAGGGCACCCTGCCCCCGGCCGTCGCGGGCATCGGCCACACGCGGTGGGCCACCCACGGCGAGCCGAGCGACCGCAACGCACATCCGCACCTCGATCCGGACGGCACCGTCGCCGTGGTCCACAACGGCATCGTCGAGAACTTCGAGGATCTTCGGCTGCGCTACGGGCGTGGCCCGTTTCTCTCCGACACTGACACCGAGGTGCTCGCGCACATGATCGCGACCCGCCTGGAGGCCGGCGACGATCTCATCGTGGCGCTGCGGGCCGTGGTGCGCGAGGCGCAGGGCGCCTACTCGATCGTCGCGATCTCGCGGAACGAGCCGGGACGCCTGGTCGCCGCGCGTGTTGGGAACGCCGGGGGCATCGTGATCGGCGTGGGCGACGGCGAGCACCTGCTCGCATCAGATCTCAGCGCCCTGCTGCCACACACGCGCCGCGTCACGTTCCTCGAGCCGGGCGAGTTCGCCGACGTGCGCGCCGACAGCGTCGCGTACACCGACGCCGAGGGCGCCGCGATCACCAAGCGCGTCGAGGTGCTGCCCTACGACCCGGTCGCCGCCGTGAAGGGGCCGTACAAGCACTTCATGCTGAAGGAGATCTTCGAGCAGCCCGACGCAGCGCTCGATGCGATCCGTGGTCGCTACCTCACCCGCCCCGCGCGCGTGGAGTTCGAGGGCCTGCCGATCGACGAGGCCCGCGCCCGGTCGTTCACGCGAGTCGTCCTGATCGGCATGGGCACCTCGATGCACTCGGCGATGGTCGGACGGCACTACTTCGAGCGCTTCGCACGGCTCCCCGCCGAGGTCGATAACTCCGCGGAGTTCCGCTACCGGCAGCCGGTTCTCGATGAGAACACGCTCGTCGTCTCGATCGCGCAGTCCGGGGAAACGGTCGACACGCTGGCCGCCATGGACGAGGCGCGACGCGCGGGCTGTCTGCAGATCACGCTCTGCAACACGCCCGGCGCGCAGACCACGCGCGTCGCCGACGGCACGATCCTGCTGCGCGTGGGCCCGGAGATCGCCGTTGCGAGCACGAAGACGATGCTCGCTTCCATGCTCCTGCTCCACGGCCTCGCGCTGCACCTCGGACGGCTGCGTGGCACGCTCGACCCGGCCGTCGAGGCGCAGCAGATCGAGGCCGCACTGCATCTGCCGGCAGCGATCGGCGAGGTGCTGGAGCTGGCGCCGCAGATCGAGGAGCTCGCGGGCCGCTACGCGAATCACGAGGACTTCCTGTTCCTCGGTCGCGGCCTCGGCTATCCGATTGCCCTCGAGGGGGCGCTCAAGCTGAAGGAAGTCTCCTACATCCACGCCGAGGGCTATGCCGCCGGCGAGATGAAGCACGGCCCGATCGCGCTGATCGACGAGAACATGCCGACGCTGGCGATTGCCCCGCGCGACGAGGTCTTCGACAAGATGCGCTCGAACATCGAGCAGGTGCGCGCACGCCGTGGGCAGGTGATCGCCGTTGTCTCGCGCGGTGACCACAGCCTCGTCGGCATCGCCAACGACATCATCGAACTGCCCGAGGTCGATCCGCTGCTCGCGCCGATCGTGACGGTGGTGCCGCTCCAACTGCTCGCGTACTACATCGCGACGAGCCGCGGCGCGGACGTCGACCAGCCGCGCAACCTCGCGAAGACCGTCACCGTCGAATAGCGGCTAGTCCGCGTCGCGCGGCGAGCCAGGCCCGACGCCGTCGTCCTCGGGCGCGTGTGCGCCGGCGTCATCGGTCCGATCGAGGACTGCGACCGCCGGCGCGCCTTCGGCATCGGGCTCGTCTACCGCGTCCGGCTCGACCTCAACCGCCTGCGGATCGGGGGCGGCGAGCAGACCCGCGTGGCCCCGCGAAAGACGGGCGCTCAACAGCCCGCCGTCAGCGGTCGGCTCGACCATCTCAACGCGCGTCGATGGCGTCCAGGTACTTGCGCGCACCGGCTCCGTGTGGCGTGTCATGTAGTACGCCAGCCCCGCGCCGAGGAGCAGCGTCAGCGGCACCACGATCAGCACGCGTGCTCGCGTCGACAGCCTCGAGGTGTCCTCGGGCGGCCGTTCCGGACTGGAGAGCAGCGTCGTGGGCGCGGTGGCTGCGGGCCGTGTGGGGGTGGCCGGGGCGTTCGCCGGTACCGCCGCCGACACGCTCACCACCTCGATGCCCGTGCGGGCGGTCCACCGCGCGAGGGCTGCGGCATCGACGTTCACCAGGCCGATCGGCGCGCTGTTCGGCGCACCCTGCACCACGATGCCGAAGCCACATCCCCCAGGCGCCGGATCGGCGACCTCGGTCAGGTCGATGGCGACCGCGGGGCCGCCGCTCTTCGTGTGGAGGTGGGGCACGGGCGGCGAGCTGGCATCGCCGGGACAGCCCGCGTGAGCCTCGGCGCGGAACTGCTCGAACGGCATGACCCGCCCGCCCAGGTCCACCGCTGTGATCGCCACCTGCTGAGGCTGGGCCGAGGCACCACGTGCCCCAAGGGCGCCCACAGCGAGCGCCCCGAAGATCAGCGCCACCACCCACGCGGCACGCAACAGCGAAGCCACGGCGGTGCGACTCACCTCGATGATCGCGTCCGGCCTACCGCGTCTGCGCGAGCGCCGCCTGCGCCGCTGCGAGGCGGGCAATCGGCACCCGGTAGGGGCTGCAGGAGACGTAGTTCAGGCCGGCCTCGTGGCAGAACGCGACGGACGGCGGGTTGCCGCCGTGCTCGCCGCAGATGCCGACCTTCAGGTCGGGCTTCACGCCACGCCCCTTGGCGATCGCCATCTTGATCAGCCCGCCGACGCCCTCGCGGTCGAGCTCGACGAACGGGTCGCGCTCCAGCACGTGCTGCTTGATGTACGCGGGCAGGAAGCGCCCGGCGTCATCGCGCGAGAGACCGAAGGTCGTCTGCGTCAGGTCGTTCGTGCCGAACGAGAAGAAGTCCGCGTGCTGGGCGATGCGGTCCGCCACCACGCACGCGCGAGGCAACTCGATCATCGTGCCCACGGTGTACGGGATCTTGCAGTCCCGCTCCTTGAGCACCTGCTCCGCGGTCTCCTCGGTCAACTGGCGGAGCTCCATGAGCTCGGCCTCGATGCCGACCAGCGGGATCATGATCTCGGGCTCAACGTTGATGCCCTCGTTGCGGAGGTCGCAGGCGGCCTCCATGATCGCGCGCACCTGTACCTCGTAGATTTCGGGGTACGTGATCGCGAGGCGCACGCCGCGGTGGCCCAGCATCGGGTTGAACTCCCGCAGGCCCTCGACGCGGCGCTCCACGTCGGCACTGCGCAGGCCCAGCGCGTGGGCGAGCTCGGAGATCTCCTGCGCGGTGTGCGGCAGGAACTCGTGCAGCGGCGGGTCGAGGAGGCGGATGGTCACGGGCAGACCGGCCATCGCCTTCAGGATGCCGTGGAAGTCGGTGCGCTGGAACGGCAGGATCTTCTCCAGCGCCGCGCGTCGCTCCGTCTCGGTCTGAGAGAGGATCATCTCCCGCACCGCGAGGATGCGATCAGCGCCGAAGAACATGTGCTCCGTGCGGCACAGGCCGATGCCCTCCGCGCCGAACGATCGGGCGCGCTCGGCGTCTTCGGGCGTGTCGGCGTTGGCGCGTACCTTGAGGGTGCGCGCGGCGTCCACCCACTCCATCAGGCGGTCGTACTCCGGCGGGAAGACGGCCTCCGCGAGCGGGAGCGCGCCGATCATCACCTCGCCGGTGGTCCCGTCCACGCTCAGCACGTCACCCTCACGGACCACGACGTCGCCGCGTCCTGGCACAGTGACCGTGAACTCGCGGTGCGCGTAGTCGAGCTGCAGCGTGCTGCAGCCGGTGATGCAGCACTTGCCCATGCCGCGCGCCACGACCGCGGCGTGCGAGGTCATGCCTCCGCGCGCCGTGACGATCGCCCGCGCGTCCTTCATGCCCTCGATGTCCTCGGGGCTGGTCTCGTCGCGCACGAGGATCACGTCCTCGCCGCGCGCGGCCCACTGCACTGCATCACCGGGGGTGAAGACAACCTTACCGACGGCGGCACCCGGCGAGGCGGCGAGACCGGTCGCGATCACCTCGCGCGCGGCGCCGGGCTTGAAGACGGGGTGCAGCAGCTCGTTCAGCTGCTCCGGGTCGACGCGCAAGATCGCCTCGTTCGAGGTGAGCAGACCCTCGTCGACCATGTCGACGGCGATCTTCACCATCGCGCGGCCACCGCGCTGACCGTTGCGTGTCTGGAGCACCCACAGGCGCCCCTGCTGGATCGTGAACTCGATGTCCTGCATGTCGCGGAAGTGCCGCTCCAGCGTGTCGCACGCCTTCGCGAGATCCGCGTACGCGGCGGGCATCGACTCTTCGAGGGACGGCGGGCCATCCGCGCGGCGCGCGGCCTTCGTGATCGGCTGGGGCGTGCGCGTGCCCGCCACGACGTCCTCGCCCTGAGCGTTCACCAGGAACTCACCGAAGATGTAGCGGTCGCCCGCGGAAGGGTCGCGCGTGAAGAGCACGCCGGTGGCGCAGTGGTCGCCCAGGTTGCCGAAGACCATCGCCTGCACGTTGACGGCCGTGCCCCACGTGTCGGGGTAGCCGTGCATCTGGCGGTAGATCGCCGCACGCGGCGTCTCCCACGAGTTGAACACCGCGCCGATGGCCCCCCACAGCTGCTCGGTCGGGTCGTCCGGGAAGGGGCTGCCGGTGCGCTCCAGCACGAGCGCCTTGAACTCCGCGACCAGCTCCTTGAGGGCGGTCGCGTCGAGCTCGGTGTCCACCTGGACGCCACGGTCGCGCTTCTTCGCGTTGAGGATCACCTCGAACGGGTCGTGGTCGGTCTCGGACTGCTTCGCCACGCCGAGGACGACGTCGCCGTACATCTGCACGAAGCGGCGGTACGAGTCGTAGGCGAAGCGCGCGTTGCCGGAGCGGGTCGCAAGCCCCTCGGCTGTGGCGTCGTTGAGGCCGAGGTTGAGGATCGTGTCCATCATGCCGGGCATCGACACGCGTGCGCCCGAGCGTACGGACACCAGCAACGGGTTCGACGGGTCGCCGAACTTCGTGCCGACGCGCTCCTCGATGAGCTTCAGGTTCGTCTCCACGAGCGAGCGCAGGCCCTCGGGGAACTTCCGTCCGAGCGCGTAGAACGCGTTGCATACCTCGGTCGTAATCGTGAATCCGGGCGGGACCGGGATGCCGAGGCTGCTCATCTCCGCGAGGCCGGCGCCCTTCCCACCGAGAAGGTCGCGCAGCGCGCGGGAGTCGTGACCACCGCCGTCACCGAAGAAATGCACCATGCCGTCGGTGAACTGGGGCTCGGCGGCGGGCTTCGAGGCTGTGGTCATCGGGCACCTTCCATTCCGGGAGCCAAAGCCGCAGCCGTCCGCGTCCTGCAACGCCGATCGGTCAGGTGGCCGGCTGTGGGGAACTCGCGCGCGCTCCTCGCAGGGGACCCCCGCCCACGAGTGCGCCAACCGCGAAAGTATACGAGCGATTTCGCTTCCGCCCCACCCATCCCGCCTATCGACCGCATCTCAGGGAGGTGGCCTCCGGTGAGTCGAGGGCGCACACTTGGCCTCATGGCCCTGCGAGACACGTTCGCCCGCTTCCGTGCCCCCGTCGAGGCGCACGAGGCCGCCCTCTCGCCCCTCGCCGCCCGCGAGGCCACCTCGGCCGGTCGCGACCGCCCGGAGGAGCCGGATCCGCTAAGACTGGCCTTCCAGGTCGACCGCGACCGCATCATCCACACCCGCGCCTTCCGGCGGCTGAAACACAAGACCCAGGTCTTCGTGCACCCGGACTCCGATCACGTGGTGACCCGGATGACCCACACGATCGAGGTCCAGCAGGTCGCCCGCACGATCGCGCGCGCCCTGAACCTGAACGAGGACCTGACGGAGGCGGTCGCGTGGGGCCATGACCTCGGCCACACGCCGTTCGGCCACGCCGGCGAGGAGACCCTCGCGAGCCTGCTGCCCGACGGCTTTCGCCACAACGAGCAGTCCTTGCGCATCGTGGAGTTCCTCGAAAACGGCGGGCGGGGCCTGAACCTCACGGCCGAGACGCGCGAGGGCATCCTGAAGCACTCGAAGACGCGCGAGTCCGTCGCAGCGGAGGCCTGGGGCTTCTCCAGCACCCTCGAGGGCCAGATCGTGAAGCTGGCCGACTCCATCGCCTACCTCAACCACGACATCCAGGACGCGATCCGCGCCGGACTCGTCTCCGAGGCCGTGCTGCCGAAGCAGGTGCACGAGATCCTGGGTGACTCGCACTCCCGGCGCATCGAGACGCTGGTCATGGACTGCGTGCTCGCCTCGGCCGAGACGTTCGAGACCGATCACCCGACGATCCAGCTCGGCGAGCGCGTGCTGGAGGCGACGGACACCCTGCGCGAGTTCATGTTCCAGCGCGTCTACCTCGACGAGTCCACGCTGCGCGAGGCGCGCCGCGGGCAGGAGGTCGTCGAGGCGCTGTTCCACTACTACGTGGCGCACCCCGATCGCATCCCCGGCTTCGCGCTCGCGGACGACCCGCCGTGGCGTCGCGCAGCCGACTACGTCTCGGGCATGACCGATGGCTACGCGGCGAAGCGCGCGCACACCCTCGGGCTGGTCGCCGGACCCACCCGATGACCGGCCCCGTGCGAGACGAGATGGCCCGCTTCGCGCAGAATGCCCGCATGAGGATCACCGCGGGCTTTCGCACGACTGGCAGGCCACGCGCTACCTCGAGGTTCGGGCGATGCTAGAGCCATCCCCTGCAGGCGATCGGCGCACCTTCCGAATCATGGGCATCGTGATCGCAGTCGTCGTGATCGCGACGCTGACGGCGACGGCCGCCGCGCTGTTGGCCCGGCGCAGCGGCATCAACATCTCGCTCCCCTCCAGTACCTCCGCGACCGCGACGCCGGTCCCGCTGTCACTCCGCCGCGCCATCGAGCTGCGCGAGGGCCCCGCGCCGGACACGGGCATCGTGTCGCGGCTGCCAGCGGGCGGCAGCGTGCTCGTCCTCGGCCGGTCGGTGGACAGCTCGTGGCTCGTGATCAGCCTCGCCAGCGCGCCGGACGTCGTGGGATGGGTGCCCGCCGACGCCGTCGAGGGCGTGCGGGATGCGGGCCGCCTCGCCGTGATCATGGACGCGAAGAACGCAGCGCCACCACCGCCGGTGAGCGCACAGCGGCCCGTGGATCTGCCCGACCTGCGCATCGAAGCCGCGTCGAGCCGCAACAACCGACTGGTCGCCGTGATCGTGAACGACGGGCCGGGCGACCTGCCGACGCCGCTGCTGGTCGCAGTCAACGACGGCGCGCCGGTGGTCATCGAGACGAAGGCCGGCGAGCCGCTACGCGCCAGGGAGCGCGTCGAGGTGACCGTGCCCGGCGAGTACGTCCAGCTGCGTGCGCGCCTCACGCTGACGGTGCAGACCGAGCCCGCGAACCGCGAGGCGAAGATCGACAACAACACGTGGACCGGGATCATCGAGCCGGATCGTCCGAACAACCTCGGGATCACGAAGGCGGTCGCCGCCGGGGACGACCGACACCTCGTGGTGACCGTGCAGAACGACAGCCCGATCCCCGTCCGTGGCACGTTCAACCTGACCGTGCGCGAGCCGCTCCCGAGCACCACGCTCCTCGGTCGCGAGGCGCGCGAGGCGATCATCGAGCCGGGCAAGGCGCTGGACGTCCCGTTCCCCGACCTGAAACAGGTCGACCTCACGCGGATCACCGTGCGACTCTCCAGCGACGCCATCCACGACGACGTCCTCGCCGACGACGTTTACCCCCGCTAGGCCGAGGAGGCCTGATGCTCGACGCCGCGCTTCGCGACGCCCTCCGCGCCCGCCTCGACGAGTCCCGCCGCGCGCTGCTCGGCGCCCTCGAGGGTCTGACGGAGCACGACTTCGGCGCGGACCTCGGCGGGGGACAGACGATCGTGCAGGCGCTCGCCGCCCTCGCCGAGATCGAGCAGCGCGAGAACGCCGAGGTGCGCACGGAGGCGGCTACCGCTCCGGCAGCCGGCCGTCCGCTGCCGCCGCAGGTCGTGCACGCCCTTGCCGGAGCCAGCTACCGCAGCCGTCGCTACCTCGAGGCCGACGACGCCGACGTCTCCTCGGCGAAGGCGCTCGTGGATGGCATCGTCGAGCGGGAGGCGAGCCTCGCCGAGCGCATCCGCCAGCGTCCCCCGACGCCGCCGCCGCCCGTCTTCCCGATGGCGCAGCCCTAGGGGGCGGATTTCGCCCTCCGGAGCGAAGAAAGTCGCGATCCGGCGCATCAGCCCGTAACCATTCGTGGATTTCGGTGTCTAACTCAGTAGATGAGCACCATTGACGACGTGAAGGCCCGGCTCGACATCGTCGAGACCGTACGCGCGTACGCTCCCGACCTGAAGAAGGCGGGCCGGACGTGGAAGGCTCGCTGCCCGTTCCATTCCGAGAAGACGCCGTCCTTCAACGTCGACCCCGAGCGCGGGACCTGGCACTGCTTCGGCGCATGCTCCACGGGCGGCGACGTGATCGAGTTCGTCCGCCGCAAGGAAGGTCTCGACTTCAAGGAGGCGCTGCGCCTTTGCGCGGAGCGCGCCGGCGTGGAGCTGCGTCCGCCCAGCCCTCGCGAGGCCGAGGAGCGCGAGCAGCACGCCCGTCTCCTCGCCGCGAACGAGGCTGCCGCGGTGTTCTTCCAGGCTGCCCTCGCGGGCCCGGACGGCGCCGATGCGCGCGAATACGCCGCCCGCCGCGGACTGGACGAGGCGACGATCTCCACCTGGCAGCTCGGCTATGCCCCCGCCGGGTGGAACGGGCTCGTCGACCACCTCGTAGCGCGCGGGTTCACCGCCGCCGACCTCGTCGAGGCGGGACTCGCGCTGGAGGGCGACCGGGGGCTGTACGACCGCTTCCGCGACCGGCTGATCTTCCCGACACGGGACGCCCGACGCCGCCTGATCGGTTTCGGCGCGCGCGCGATGCGCCCCGACGACGAGCCGAAGTACCTGAACACGCCGCAGACGCCGCTCTTCGACAAGAGCGCGAACCTCTACGGCCTCGACCGCGCCGCCGACGCCTGCCGTCGCCTCGACCAGGCGGTCGTCGTCGAGGGCTACATGGACGTGATCGCGGCGCACCAGTTCGGCATCGAGAACGTGGTCGCCTCGAACGGCACCTCAATCACCGAGAAGCAGATGACGCTGCTCAAGCGGTACACGCAGAACGTCGTGCTCGCGCTGGACGCCGACAATGCCGGCTCCGAGGCCGCGCTGCGCGGCGTCGAGGTGGCCGCCGGGGTCGCGGATCACGCGACGGTCGCGACGATCGACTGGCGCGGGCTGGTGACCTACCAGGACGTGCTGCAGGCGGACATCCGCGTGACCACGCTCCCCGCTGGCGACGACCCCGACAGCCTCGTGCGGCGCGACCCGGAGGCGCTGCGCGCGCTGATCCGCGAGGCGCTGCCGGTAGCCGACCACCTGTTCGTCGCGGTCACGCGCGCCACGGACGCCGCCGACCCGCGCTCCCGCTCCCGCGCCGTCGAGGCTCTGCTGCCGACGATCGCGGCGATGGCCGACCCGGTCGTGAAGTCACATTATGTCCAGCGGCTCGCTCGCATTGGACAGGTCGACGAGCGCACGGTGCTCAACCTCCTCGCGCAGCGTGCCGCAGGGCGACCTCGCCCCGTGGCGACACCGCGCGAGGTGGCTGCGGCGAAGAAGCAGCCAGCCGCCCCGCCCGACGGCGAGACGCAGTTGCTGCGCCTCCTCGTGCAGCGCCGCGAGGCGCGCGGTGCCGGTGTCGCGCTGGACCACGACACGTTCGAGGACTCAGTGAACCGGGCGCTCTTCGCCGCATGGGCGGAAAGCGTCGACTTCGAGGAACGCCTCGACGAGTTCGATGAGTCCATCCGCGAGCGCTACACGTTCCTCATGGCGAGCGCCCTTCCGGACTACGACCCGAAGCACATCGGGCCGATGGTGGATGACATGGCCCAGCGCCTGCGGCTGGGTCGGGCGGCGGCGCGGCTGCGCTTGACCGCCGTGGAGCAGGCACAGTCCCTGCGGGCGGCACGCCTCGGCGTGCCGGTCACGCCTGGCGGGGCTTTCGAGGAGGACGGCGCGGTCGAGGACCTCGACAGCGCGACCGATGAGTTCACGCAAACGATCCAGCGGCAGCGAGAGCTGACGCGCGCGTATCAGATAGCGACCGGGCGCCGATCGGCAGACGACGGCGACCCGGGTGAGAGGGGAATCGCATGACACAGGCCTTTGAAGACACCAGCATCGCGGATGCCGGCCTTGAAGCGCTGCTGAACAAGGGGCGTCGCTCCGGCTCGGTGAGCGCGGAGGACGTGCTGGAGGCGATCCCGGACGCGGAGGTCAGCGCTGAGAAGCTCTCCTCGGTCATCTCGCAGCTGTCCGAGAACGGCATCACCGTCCGCATCGACCCGATCGCGGGCCGCGAGGCCGGGGGCGTCGTGGACGCCGCCCGCCGCATCGTGGACGAGGTCGCCGGCATCGACGACCCGGTGCGCATGTACCTGCGCGAGATCGGCAAGGTCTCGCTGCTGACCGCAGACGACGAGAAGCGCCTCTCCCGCGCCATCGAGGAATGGCTGCACGTCGAGCAGATCCTCGAGGACTACCGCGAGGAGAACGGCGAGGAGCCGACCTGGGGCGAGGTGTTCGTAGAGCTGCTGCGGCAGTTCCACCACGACCGGCCCGTCTACCAGGCCGTCTCGCGCCACCTCGACCTGCCGCGCCAGTCGGTGTCGGAGCGCATCGCGGACGCGATGTTCCGCCGCACGCTGGACGGCGACCTGGACGAGGCGATGCACAAGGCGCTGATGAAGGAGATGAAGTGGGACGAGGAGCGCGCGCACGCTGCGCTGATCCGTCACTCGATCATCACCCACATCATGCGGCCGGAGCACGTCCGCTGGGCCGCTGACATCGCGGGCACCGAGGGCAAGGTCTTCCCGCCCGCGCGCAACCTCGCCGAGAAGCTGCAGGAGCAGCACGGCGGCGGCCTCCAGTACTACTTCGAGAAGCTCATCTACGACGGACGCCGTTCCGAGCGACAGCTGACGGAGGCGAACCTGCGCCTCGTGGTATCGGTCGCCAAGAAGTACATCGGCCGTGGCATGTCGCTCCTGGACCTGATCCAGGAAGGCAACATCGGCCTGATCCGTGCGGTGGAGAAGTTCGACTACCGCAAGGGCTTCAAGTTCTCCACCTACGCCACGTGGTGGATCCGGCAGGCGATCACGCGAGCAATCGCGGATCAGGCTCGAACGATCCGTATCCCCGTGCACATGGTGGAGACGATCAACAAGCTCGTCCGCATCCAGCGCCGCCTCGTCCAGGAGTTCGGCCGCGAGCCGACCCCCGAGGAGATCGGCAAGGAGCTGGAGCTTCCGGCCGACCGCGTCCGCGAGATCATGAAGGTCTCGCAGGAGCCGGTGTCGCTGGAGACGCCGATCGGTGAAGAGGAGGACTCCCACCTCGGTGACTTCCTGGAGGACCCGTCCGCGCTGGCGCCCTCGGATGCCGCGTCCCACCAGCTGCTCAAGGAGCAGGTGATGGACGTGCTCTCCAGCCTCACCCCGCGCGAGCGGAAGGTGCTGGAGCTGCGCTTCGGCCTGGAAGACGGCCGCTCGCGCACCCTCGAGGAGGTCGGCCGCGAGTTCAACGTGACGCGCGAGCGCATCCGTCAGATCGAGGCGAAGGCGCTCCGCAAGCTGCGCCACCCCACGCGCTCCAAGAAGCTCAAGGACTACCTCGACTAATCGGCTCACGCGCGGGATAGCCGCGCCGCCGATGCCAGACCTGCGGGCCTCTCGAGCAAACCTCGGGAGGCCCGTTTCAGCGATTCCGACGAGGACACGACCGATGCCGAGCTACGACTACAACTGCAAGAAGTGCGGCCACCGCTTCGAGCTGCGCCGCTCGATCGCGACGCGCGACGACGTGGCCCCGTGCCCCTCTTGCAAGTCGAAGAGCACCGCCCGCAAGACCATCAACCGCCTGAACGTCATCCGTGGCGTGCGCCCGATCGCCGAGCTGGGCGAAGGCGAGGCCGAGGACTTCCTCGACGGCGCCGAGGATCACTTCGATGACGGCATGGGCGACCACGGCCACAGTCACGGCCCGGGCGGTCACAGCCACGCGGGCGACCACGGCGGCGTCAACAACTGGGACGACGATCTGTAGCAGGCTCGAGGCGGGATATCCGCGCCGCCCGCGGCAGACCTGCGGGCCACGAGAACCGGATCGGGGAGACCCATGACCGGCGAACCCCCTCGACCGCAAGGGCCCAGGAGCGCGCGCAAGCCCGCAACGCTGCGATCGGCCGAGCCGCCGCTCCTCTCCGGCGGCAACCCGCAGATCCCCAAGGGCGACGGTGACGCGCCGGCGCAGGCGTACCTCGCCGCGATGCTCGAGTGGAAGCACGACACCGGTCGTCGCCTCGACGCGCTGATCGAGGTCCACGTGCCGCGGGTGCGGAAGGCCGTGCGCTGGAACTCGCCGTTCTACGGCGTCGAGGGGAAGGGCTGGTTCCTGAGCCTCCACTGCTACGCGCAGTTCATCCGGGTCGCGTTCTTCCGCGGCACTGATCTCGACCCGTCGCCTCCCGGCGCATCGAAGGTCGAGGGCACCCGCTACCTCGACGTCCGCGAGGGCGCGCTCGACGAGGCTCAGTTCGCGGACTGGGTGCGGCAGGCGGCGGCGATGCCGGGCTGGGACGGGTTCTAGCGCCGCCCGCTACGGCGTGCTCGGCGCCTCCGGAGTGACGATGATGCCCTCGGCCTCGGCGCGCGCGCGCTGGCGGGCGCGACGACGGCGCTCGGCGCGCCGCTCGCTCCACTCGAGGTAGGCGTAGCCCGCGAGCGCGATCAGGCCGCCCTCGACGATCGTGAGCACGCCGACGCCGATGGAGACGTCGAACCAGAAATTCAGCGGGAACATCTGCACGAGGCGGTCCGTCGCCGGGTCGAGCTGCCAGAAGTCGTTCGAGAACGACAGGACGTGGAACGCGACAAACAGCTGGTCGAAGCCGATCAGCATCGCGACCGCGCCGAGGCCCAGCGCGACGGCCGTGACGATCCCGGCGGTCACCCCCTGCCGCGCGAGGCGGCGCAGCGACTGCTCGCGGCTCCACAGGTACACGCCCGCGACGTAGACCACGATGTAGGCGAACGCGACCTCGTGCATGCGGAAGAAGAACTGGAACATCTGCTTCACGTCGCGCATGTGGATGATCTCGCGCTCGTTGTAGAGCGGCTGCGAGTCACCACCCGGCGTGGTCACGCGGATGTCGAGGAGCGACGTGGGGTCGCCCGAGGTGAAATAGAGGACGATCTCGTGCGCTGCGCGATCCAGTTGCGAGCGCTCCAGCCCGGTGACCGCCGGAACGTTGTACGCAGAGAAGCCGTAGTGGAAGACGGCCTCCTCGGTCGCCGCGATCCGCACGTTGCTGAGCAGCAGGAACACGGGGATGCACACGAGGAAAGCGGCGGAGGCGAGCCAGCGAGCTGCGTACATGCCGCCAGTGTAGGTGCGTCCGGGCGGGCCGGTATACTCGGGCCATGCCCACCCCCTCGCTCGACGCCGTGACCGCCGCGCTCGGCCTCGCCCCCCACGAGGTGCAGGCCTTCGACCCCGCGCACCCGCGCTTCGACGCCGCTCGTGGCCTGCTGGTGCTCGCGCCGCAGTTCGAGGCGGCGCGGCCCCTCGTGCGCCTGCGGTACGCGCCCGCGACGGCGGCTCGCATCCTGCGTCAGGGCAACGTCGAGGTAACGCCGGTCGCGGCGCTGCCCCTCGATGCCGACGCGTGGCATCTGCCCTGCCTGGCACCGGAGGATGACCGCGCCTCAATCGCCGGACTGCGCGGTGTGATGGAGCGGCTGTTCGCGCCGGACGGCTGCCCGTGGGATCGCGATCAGACGCCGCAGACCCTGCGCCGCTACCTCCTCGAAGAGGCCTACGAGCTCGTCGACGCGATCGACCGCGACGATGCCGCCGGGATGCGCGAGGAGCTGGGCGACCTGATGGCGCACCTCTTCATGCAGACCGCGCTCGCCCAGCAGGCGGGGCGCTTCACCGCGGAGGACGTGGCCGCCTACGCCCACGCGAAGTTCGTCCGCCGCCACCCGCACGTCTTCGGCGACGAAGAGGCCGGCTCGAACGAGGAGCTCCTGGACCGCTGGGAGGCGATCAAGCGCGCCGAACGGGAGGCCGATGGTGCCGCCGCCGACGCCCCGCCCCCGGGCGCCCTCGACTCCGTACCGAAGGCAGCGCCGGCGCTCCAGCGCGTCCAGTCGCTGCTCTCGCGCGCCCGGCGTGCCGGCCTCGCGGACGCCCCCGCGCGCCCCCTCGATGCGGCCCATGCGGCAATCGAAGCGGGCGACCCGCTGGCGCTGCTCGTCGCAGCCGTGCGCGTGGCGGAAGCAGCCGACCTGAACGCGGAGGAAGCGCTGCGCGAAGCTGCCCAGCGCTTCACCGCCGCCTTCGCGGACCTCGAGGCGAGCGCCCGCAACACGGGCGTCGAGATCGACGCGCTTCCACAGGGGGCGCACCGCGCGACATGGGGTGCCCTCGACGTTCCGGCCGCGTCAGATGCTCCGACTTCCGAGGCGCGATAGAAAATCCTGTGCCTCGCGGTCGCGTGGTACTGTGTCACCACACCACCACCCCGCCGATGCCCTCCGGGCACGCGCCGCACCCCGCGGCGCCGGGGCGTGAGATAAGACCGCCCGCAATGCTGGAAACAGGTGAGACCGATATGACCGCTGCCTCCACGATCCTCGCGAAGTTGACGCCGCCGCCGGCGAACTCCGTCGTCACCCCCGAGCGCTTCAAGGAGGGCATGCCCTCCTTCGCCGCCTGGATGGCCGCGATCGAGAAGAACAAGGAAACCTTCCAGCGCCACTACGACGAGTGGGTGCCGGACATGGCCGACATCGAGGCCGTGAAGGCCCTCGTCGCCTCCAAGGGCGTCAAGGTGCTGGTCATCGGCGAGGACTGGTGCCCGGACGTCTGGCGCGGGCTGCCCGTCGTCGCGCGCATCGGCGAGCTGACCGGCATGGAGACGCGCTTCTTCCTGCGCGACCTCAACAAGGACATCATGGCCGAGTTCCTGAAGGACGGTGAGTTCGAGTCCGTCCCGACCGTGGTCTTCTACGACGGCAACCACAACTACCTCGGCCACTGGATCGAGCGCGCCGACCGCGCCAACGCCGAGATGCCGGCCCTCCGCAAGGTGATGGAGGGCGTCGAGCGCGACACCCCCGCCTACGAAGAGGCCCGCGCCAAGTACCAGCTCCTCACGTGGGACCACGCTGAGGACTGGCGCGACGCCGAGCTCAGCGAGTTCCGCGCCCTCATCGAGGAAGCCCTCGCGTAACCGTCGCGCGCATCGCGTGCACCAGAAGGGCCGCCCAGTGGGCGGCCCTTCTGCATGTCTGCGTTCTCTCAGCGCGTCGTGCCGCGCTGTGGTGTGGCCGGCGCTGCCTAGCGGTCGTCAGTGCGAGGACGCGGGCGGGGCGGCTGGCCACCCTGGTCCGGCCGCGGGGCGCGGCGCGGGCGCGGTGCCCCCTGGTCGTCGACGTCCGGCGGCGTGCTGCCCCCGGCTGCGCGTCGAATCGCCTCGACGGCGGCGTCGCGCGAGGCGGACACCCGCTGCGCGAGCGGCGGCGAGGGATCCTCGGCGGCGTAGCGGGTTTCGGCGGACGGCTGATGCTGCGCGCGCGGCGTGGAGCAGTACGGGCAGTAGCGCCACGAGAGCCGGAGCTGACGCCCGCAACGGGAGCAGCCCTGCTTCACCGGCGTCGCGCAGAACGCGCAGACGGTGAACTCGT
This sequence comes from Chloroflexota bacterium, assembly GCA_947479915.1. Taxonomy (GTDB): domain Bacteria; phylum Chloroflexota; class Dehalococcoidia; order UBA2979; family UBA2979; genus SHYQ01. The sequence continues at coordinate 38,820 of CANKAU010000001.1, read as the reverse complement.
CCTGCACCGGGCGACGGCAGTTCGGGCAGGCGCTGACATTCTGGAGCTCGGAGAGCAGCGCTTCCTGCTCGAGCTGGCGGTCATACGCCGCGGTCAGCGTGTCCGCGGGGCGCAGGATCAAATAGATCGGCAGCCCGACGATCGGAAACACGACAGCGATCGCGACGCTGATCAGGTGCGAGATCGGATCCGTGGTGCGGGAGCGGATGTCCCGGTAGACCCAGAAGATCGAGGCAAGCCAGATGATGAGCAGATACGCCGACATCAACCCGCCGAAGAGGCGGGCGGTCGCTTGCCAGCTGCCACCCGGCCAGCCCAACAGCACGTCCATTGGTGACCCTCCCGTACCGGCATCACGCTAGCACGCGCGCTCCCTCGGGTCGCCCTCGACGCCCGCGGGAGTCGAGGCAGTTCAATCGCACGATTGTGGATAGGTGCGTTGATCAGCCACTCACGACCCGCGCCTCGCGCCCGGCCCCTTGCCGCGATGCCCCCATACAATCGAGCCATGACATCCCTGACCGACACGTTGAACGAGGCCCAGGCACGCGCCGTCCAGGTGGAAACCGGGCCGCTGATGATCCTCGCGGGCCCCGGTTCCGGGAAGACACGCGTCATCACGCACCGGATCGCGCACCTCGTCCAGGAACGCGGCGTGCCGGCGTGGCGGATCCTGGCCGTGACGTTCACGAACAAGGCCGCGAAGGAGATGCGGGAGCGCATCGACGTGCTGCTCGGTGCGGGGGCAGCCTCGCTGTCGATGGGTACCTTCCACTCGATCTGCGCGCGCCTGCTCCGCCGCGAGGGCGAGGCGATCGGCCTGTCGCGCGACTTCGTGATCTACGACACCGACGACCAGATGGCGCTGATCCGCTCGATCGAGGCGGAACTCGACATCGACCAGAAGCGCTTCACGCCTCGCGCGGTGCTGTCCGCGATCTCGTCGGCGAAGAACGAGCGCCGCAACGCCGCCTCGTTCGGGCGATCCGTAGACAACTACTTCGAGGAGATCGTCGGGCGCGTCTACGAGCGGTACGAGGCCGCCCTGCGCCGCTCCGGTGCCGTCGACTTCGATGACCTCCTCGGGCGCACGCTCGAGATGTTCGAGGCGCACCCGGAGATCCAGCAGCGCTATGCGGAGCGCTACCTGCACACGCTGGTGGACGAGTTCCAGGACACCAACCTCGTCCAGTACCAACTGGCGCGCGCGTTCTCGTCGGTACACCAGAACCTCACCGTCGTGGGCGACCCCGACCAGTCGATCTACTCCTGGCGAGCGGCGGATATCCGCAACCTGCTCGACTTCGAGCACGACTTCCCGGGCGCGACGGTCGTGCTCCTCGAACAGAACTACCGCTCGACCGGGCACATTCTGCGCGTGGCCCACTCGATCATCGCGAAGGCCGAGGGACGCCCCGAGAAGAACCTGTGGACCTCGAACCCCGACGGCGAGCGCGTGGTCGAGTACGAGGCGACCTACGGCGAGGAGGAAGCGCTCTTCATCGCCGGCGAGGTGAAGCGACTGCTCCGCGGCGACCGCTACCAGACCTCGGACATCGCAGTGATGTACCGAACGAACGCCCAGTCGCGCGCGATTGAAGAGGCGTTCATCGCACAGGGCGTGAAGTACCGCATCGTCGGCGGAACGCGCTTCTACGACCGCCGCGAGGTGCGCGACCTGATCGCGTACCTGCGCATCGTGCACAACGAGTACGACACGGTGGCCTTCGACCGGATCGTGAACGTGCCGACGCGAGGCATCGGCGAGAAGACCGTGAACGACCTGATCGCGGCGTCCGCGGAGATGGGCATCTCGGTCCTCGCTGTGGCGCATCGCGCCGCGTATGGCCCGCTGGGCAACGGTGTGCCCGAGCTGGCCACCCGCACACGAGGCGCGCTGCAGGGCTTCCTCGAGATCGTCGAGAGCCTGAGCGCGCAGCGCGACAACATGACCGTGGCGCAGCTCCTCGACCGCCTGCTCGGGCAGGTCGACTATCGCGCGCACCTGACGAAGACCGACCGCGAGCACGCCGACGTCCGCTGGGAGAACGTGCAGGAGCTCCGCTCCGTCGCCGCCCAGTACGAGGAGGTCGAGGAAGAGTCCTCGCTCGCGGCGTTCCTCGAGGAGGTCGCGCTCGTCTCGGACGTGGACGACCCGGAGTCGGACCAGCCGGACGCCGTCACGCTGATCACCCTGCACTCCGCTAAGGGCCTCGAATACGACGTGGTGTTCATGCCGGGGATGGAGGAGGGCCTGCTGCCCCACATCCGCGCGCTGGACGACCCCGCGCAGATGGAGGAGGAGCGCCGGCTCTGCTACGTGGGCATCACCCGCGCCCGGGAGCGCCTCTACCTCACCCGCGCGCGCCGTCGCTTCATGTTCGGACAGGTGCGCGGCAATCCCGCGTCGCGCTTCCTGCGCGACCTTCCGGACGAGGATGTCGTGTCACCTGTTGGTGCCAGCCCCAAGCGCGAGGCGGACACCTGGGGTACCTCGGACAGTCGAGGACTGCGCGCTGCCGCGGCCGCGCGCCGCGACGACGATCAGACCGAGGTGCGTGCCTTCGCTCCCGGCGAGCGCGTGCGCCACAACACGTTCGGGGTCGGCACCGTCATCGGCTGCCAGGTGGTGCCCGGTGACATGCAGGTCACGGTCGCGTTCCAGGGACAGGGCGTGAAGAAGATGCTGCAGTCGTTCGCACGGCTGGAGCCCGCCTCCGAGCCGTCCGCCTAGCCGGGACTACCCGTCCGAGCGCCCGAAGCGCTGTCGCACCTCGAGCTGCTGCAGCACATCGCCGCGGCTCAGGACACCGACCATCCGGCCATCCTCGACCACTGGCACCTGGTGAATGTCGCGCTCCGTCATCGCGCGGGTGGCTTCCAGCAGCGGCGTACCCGGCTGCACCGTCACCACCCGCTCCGCGGGAATCATGATCTCGCCCGCCGTCATCGAGGGCAGTTGATCGACGGGAATCGCCGCCAGATCGGCGATCGTGAACAGGCCGAGCACGCGTCCCTCGCCGCCCACGAAGATCGAGCGCTCACCGCGGCCGATCACGCGATCCTCGACGACGCGCTTCAGGTTGCTCTGCGGCTCCACGGGCGCGGGCGCCTCGCGCATGACGTCGCGCACGAAGACGCCCTCAAGGGCGCGCTCCAGCACCATCTGGCCGTAGGCGTTGTCGGAGGCGGTCTTGAGGAAGAGGCCGATCAGCACGTACCAGAGCCCGCCGAGGTTCCCCATCAGCGCGCTGTACACGCCCAGCGCGATCATGCCCCACGCCACCGCCGTACCCACGCGCGACGCTACGCGGGTGGACTTCGTGATGTCCCCCGAGGATGCCCAGATGATCGCCCGCAGCACGCGTCCGCCGTCCAGCGGGAAGCCCGGCACGAGGTTGAAGACGCCGAGGATGATGTTGACCGCTGCGAGGTACATGATGATGCGCCCGATGTCGCCGGGCATCGCGAGCCAGACCCCGCCAAGCAGCAGGCCGAGCGCCAGCGAGGTCAACGGTCCCACCACCGCGATGCGGAACTCCTGCCCGGGCGTCCGCATCTCACCCTCGATGTTCGAGACCCCACCGAAGATGAAGAGCGTGATCGAGGGGACGCTCATCTTGTAGTGGAGTGCGACGAACGCGTGCGAGAGCTCGTGCAGCAGCACCGAGATGAAGAAGACGAGCGCCGAAACGACACCGGCGGCCCAGCGCGCCGCGGGGCTCCATCCGGGCACCAGATCCGGCAGCACGCTGCCCTGCAGGTTCCACGTGACCAGCGCAAAGACACGAGCCACGACCAGTGGACTCGAATCGCGATACCGCGGACACGCCCGATGAGGAAGCCGGTGTTGAGATCCATCATTCGATGATACCGGTCGGCGGGCCCGCCCGTTTCGGGGGTCTCCGAACGCGCCGTTCGAGGCAGCAGGACTAGCCTGCGAGCGCCGCCAGCGTCGCTTCGTCGATCGCGACGCGCATCAGGCCACCGATGCGCTCCACCTTCGCCTCGCCGGAGAACGGCGCGGTGCCGAAGGTGCCTTCCAGGTCACGCATCGTCTCCACGGTGCCGCCGGGAGCCAGCAGGAGGGTCGTCTCGCGGGTGGAGGCCGCGCGGTCGAGGACGTAGGGGCTGGGCTCGTGCCCACCGGTGAGGATCAGGCACTCGGACCGCGTCAGCATCGCCGCGAGGGCGAGGTCGACCTTCTCGGCGCGCGCGATGACCGCGCGGCGGGGGAAGCGGTTGAAGTAGGTGTCGGCGGAGTCGTGCGAGATCGCGCCGATGACCAGGTGCTCGCACACGGCCGCCTCGCCATCCCGCGAGCGCGTCAGCACCTGTGCGCCACTGGCGGCGATGAGCTGGCGGACCGTCGGCGCGGCGAGCAGGCGATCCTCGCCCAGCGCGCGGAGGCCGGTGCTGTCGGCGTGGTTCACGATGAGCGTGGCGCCAGCAGGGACAGCCGCACTGGCAGGCCCGACCACGACCAGCCGAGCGCCCGAGCTCGCCGCGAGTGCGGCGGCGTCGGCTCCGACGGGAGCTTCGAGGATGGTGATGGTGCCCGCGGCATCCTCGGGCGGCGCATCCAGCGGGGTGCCGCTGCTCGTGGCGAACTCCAACGCAGCGAACGCGGCGGCATCCTCGGACGCACGGGCGTCGCCCGCGAGGCGCTCGATGGTGACGCGGTGCCCGGCGTAGGCGAGGCGATGAGCGATGCCCACGGCCACGGTGGACGCTCCCGCAGAGGGAGCCGATCCGGCCACGAAGATGAGGGTCATCGCGCTCCCCCGTCACGAATACTCTGACTCAGCAGAGGGGCGGTGTGGCTGGTGCCGAGGGCCGGGATCGAACCGGCGACACCACGATTTTCAGTCGTGTGCTCTACCAACTGAGCTACCTCGGCCCGAACCTGAACCTGAACGCCGGGAACGGCAGCCCAGATTCGTCGGCCACCGCGTTCGGAAGAATCGCGATGTCCGACAGTCCGGGCATCGTACCCGGCTCTGATCTCGTGAACAACATCCCGGAGTCAGGCGGCCGCAGCCCAAGTTGCTACCGAGTCGGGATGAGATCGCAGCCGCGGTAACCGCAGGCACCGCGGCCGTCTCCCACGGTGGAGAGGCTGAAACGAGGTGCCCCCTGAAGCAGACCCTCCCAGAGCCAACGCGGGACGCCATTGGTCTGTTCCCGAGCATCGCCCGGAACTACGAGCGGTGGGCGGCCATCCTCAGCATGGGGCAGGACGCGTACTGGCGGCGCGAGATGGTGGCGCGCCTCCCCGCGCCTCGAGGCGGTGCCGTGCTCGATATCGCCGCGGGCACCGGGCTCATCACGCGCGAGCTCCAGCGGCGCGGGCATCAGGTCGTGGCGCTGGACCTCAATCCGGAGATGCTCGCCGGGGCCATCGCATCGCGCGCCTCCGCCGTGCAGGGGGTCGGCCAGACGCTCCCCTTCGCGGACGGATCGTTCGAGGGCGCGACGTTCGGCTATCTCCTGCGCTACGTCCCCGACCCGCTGGAGACCCTGCGCGAGGTTGCGCGTGTCGTCCGGCCGGGCGGCGTCGTCGGGATGGTCGAGTTCGGTCGCCCGCGTGGGATCGCTGGTCCGCTGTGGGTGCTCTACACAAGGCTCGTGCTCCCCGCTTCGGGGCTGATCGCCGGGCTGGGTTGGACGCGCGTGGGTCGCTTCCTCGGCCCAAACATCGACGCGTTTCACCGGCGGCACCCCGAGGCGGCACTCGTCACGATGTGGGAGGCCGCTGGGTTCGAGGCCGTCCGAGTGGCGCGGCGCTCCCTCGGCGGGGGGCTGCTGATGTGGGGGCGGCGACGATGACGCGTCGCATCGTCCGTGCGTTCCCATTGCAGCCCGCGTTCTACGTCGGAGCCGAGGACGGGCTCCGACGAGATGTCCTGGCCGTGCTCCACCTGCCCTACACGGCCTGGCATCTCTCGTTCGTGGTGATCGGCGCGACCCTCGCCCCGACGCTGGCCGTCGACCGCCTCGCCGGGACGCTGCTCGCCTTCTTCCTCGGGACGGGGATCGCCGCGCACGCGCTGGACGAGTGGAACGGGCGGCCACTGCGCACCTCGATTGCGGGTGGGTGGCTCATCGGCACGGCGAGCGCCGCGCTGGCGGGGAGCCTCGCGCTCGCAGTGGTCGGGGCGGCCGTCATCTCCGGCTGGGTGGTCATGTGGGCCCTCCTCGCGATCGCCCTCGTAGTCGGCTACGCGACGGAGCGGCCGAGGTGGGTGCACAGCGACGTGGGCTTCGCGCTCTCCTGGGGAGCGTTCCCCGTCGTCGTCGGCTACTGGGCGCAGGCGGAGCGCATCGGCCTCGCATGCGTGCTCCTCGCGCTGTCGATGACCTGCCTGAGCCTCGCCCAACGATCGCTCAGCACGGCCGCTCGCGCCCTCCGGCGGAACCGGAACGCTGACGAGCGAGGCGACCGGGCCGACCTCCTGCTGGCCTCGTGGGAGGAGCCCCTTCGCTGGCTCGCAGCGACGGCTGTGACCCTCGCGCTGGGTCTTCTGGCCGCCCGAACCGGGTTGTAGCAGCAGGCGCACAATCGTGCGTCGCGCTCGCCAAGACGGGCGGAGAGGCGCATCCGGCCCCGGTGAACCGGTCTTGCGTCAAGCCCGCCGGAGGTTTGACAGGCCCCGCAAAGGGCTTGCTACCGTTTTCACATGCCGAAGAGACGACATACGTCGCTCCTCCGGGTCGTTGGTTCGCGTCCGGTTCTCCCTGCCGTCGCTGCCGCGCTCGCCATCCTCGCAACGCTCGCCTTCTCCTCCACGGCAGAAGCGGCGAGCGCGAGGATCACTGCCGACGGCGATTGCCTGAACATGCGGCAGGCTCCCGCCCTCTCCGGAGCCCTCATCACCTGCCTCGGCGACGGGATCGTCGTCACCCTCGTACCGGGCACCGTGAACGCGGACGGCATCGACTGGCAGCAGGTCCGCACGACATCCGGCACAGGCTGGGTCGCGGCGCGCTTCCTGACCTCAGTCCCGGACCCCGCCACTCCCGCCATCCCCGCCACGCCGAGCACTCCAGCCCCCCCGCCACCCCCGGCGGCGCCCACGACCCTCGGCCCGTTCGAGGCTCCACCGCCCGGCGGGCTCACTTTCGGGGTCGCCAATACCTCGTCGCCGCGGGCAGTCGCCGCCGCCCAGACGTTCCCGGTCGCCGGCATCTCCGCGATCGACCCGGCGACGCAGAAGTACCTCACGTACATCCCGGGCGCGCCCTCGATCGTGAACACGCTGGACGACACGACGCTCCGTGCTGACATGGTGGTCATGGTTCGTCGAGCGGGCACTCTCGGGCCGTCCGACATCGCGCCGCTGGTCCAGGCTGGCGCCGTCCCGAACGCGACCGGCACCGCGAGGGCCTTCGCGACGCCGGCGCGCGATGGGCTCGTTCTGGGTGTGGCCGGGACGAACGACGTGCCGACACTTATCAAGGCGCAGCCGTTCGCCGTGGACGTGGTCATGGCTCTGGACGTGTCCACGCAGCGCTGGCTGACCTACATCCCGGGCGCGCCCGAGTGGGTGAACACGCTGAACCGTTCGACGCTCCGCCCGACCTCGATCGTCTTCATCCGGCGCAGCATCAGCGCGCCGGATCCGGCACCTGCCCCGGCGAACCCGGTGGTGAAGCCAGCCCGCGCCCTGACCGTGCCGCTCACCTATTACTACTGCACGCAGACCTCCGGCGGCGGCGCGGGCGACGGCGGCGGGTTCTGCGGCCCCATGCGCAACGGACAGATCGTCCACCGCGGCGCGGCGTCCTGCGCGGGGGTGAACTTCGGGCAGAAGTTCCGCGTCATCGGCGACCCCAGCGAGACGACCTTCACCTGTATGGACACCGGCGGCGGTGTGGGCGCGGAGCATCGCGATATCTGGTTCGCGACCAGCGACGAAGCGTTCACGTGGTGGAAGACGATCGCCCCCGGCGGCTACGCGACCATCGAGGTCGTCGAGTAGCCCTCCTGCCCCTCCCGGCGCGGGAGGGTTGGGATGCTAGGGCTCCGCCTTTCGCGCTCCCGAGTCATCGATTCCGGTGCGTTCGCGGCACCCGCTCGCCCTCACGTCGTCGCGAAGCACGCGCCAGCGCTGTCAGACTTCGGTCGTCCGATACGGTGCCTCGGTGCGAGCGTGAACGAGTCTCCGCGCACCTCGACGGTCGAGGGCCGACGGCCGGGGCTACTGGACGCGGGCCTTCTTGCGCTTCTCGCCCGGCTCGCGGCGGTACTCCTCGAGCTCGCGGCACTCGCCGCCCTCGATCTGGTACACGCGCGTGGCGACCCGCTCGAGGATGGCGGGGTCGTGGCTGGCGCAGATGATCGTGCCGTCGTAGGACTCGAGCGCCTCGACCAGCTTGCGGCGCGTGGCAGCATCGAGGTGGTTGGTCGGCTCGTCCAGCAGCAGGACGTTGGACGGCTCGATGAGGAACTTGGCCAGTGCGACGCGGCTGCGCTCTCCACCGGACAGCACCGAGATCGGCTTGAACACGTCGTCGCCGCGGAACAGGAAGCGTCCGAGGATCGAGCGCAGCGCGACATCGGGCTGATCACCCGCGACCGCGCGCACCTCGTCCAGCATGGTGCGCTCCGCCAGCAGCGCCTCGTCCTGGTGCTGGTCGTAGTAGCCGAGGCGCACGCGCTGTGACCAGTTCACCACGCCCTGCGTCGGCTGCTGCTTCCCCGCGATGATCTTCAGTAGCGTGGACTTCCCGCTGCCGTTCGGGCCGAGGAGTACGACCTTCTGGCCGCGCTCGACCTCGAGGTTCGCGTCGATCAGCACCACGTGGTCGCCGAAGGTCATGGCGATGTGCTGGGCGTTGAGCACGTCGAGCTCCGTGCGGCCCGAGGCCTGCAACTGGAAGCCGACCTCGCGCTCGTCGCGCTGCACCTCGACGCGCTCGATGCGCGCGAGCTGCTTCTCGCGGGACTTCACGGCGGTCGCCTTCGTCGCCTTCGCACCGAAGCGCTCGATGAAGCGCGTCTGCTTCGTGATCTCGCGCTCCTGGCGCGCGGCGGCGCGCTGCTGCTGGGAGATGCGCTCGGCCTTCTGGCGCTGGTAGTCGGAGAAGTTGCCGCTATAGGAGTCCACGCGGCCGTCGCGCAGCTCGAGGATCCGGTTCACGACCACGTCGTGGAACTCGGAGTCGTGCGTGACCAGCAGCACGGCGCCCTTGTACTCGGCGAGCTCGAGCGCGAGCCAGTCGCGTGCCGCGACGTCGAGGTGGTTGGTCGGCTCGTCGAGCATGATGTTCGGCGGGCGGTGCACCAGCACCTTCGCGAGGCCGATGCGCATGCGCCAGCCACCGGAGAACTGGCCGCAGCGCTTCGTGCGGTCGTCCAACGCGAAGCCGAGGCCGTCCAAGACGCGGCCGATGCGGCGGTCGATGCGATAGCCGTCCAGCGCCTCGAAGCGCTCGAAGAGGTGCGTCTGGCGCTCGATCAGCTCGTCGAGGTCACCCTCGCCGCTCTCGATCGCGGCCGCGACCTCCTCCAGCTCGCGCTCGATCGCGCGCGCCTCGGGGAACGCGGTCCACATCTCCTCGACCAGCGTGTGGCGCTCGTCGAGGTTCGCCTCTTGGCGGTGGAACTCGAAGTCGCCGCCGCGGACCCCGGCGCGCCCCTCGTCCGGCTCGTCATCGCCGGCGATGAGGCGCATCAGGGTGGACTTGCCGGCACCGTTCGGGCCGACCAGCCCGACGCGCTCCCCGTCGCCGATGGCGAACGAGATGTCACGCAGCACATGGTCGCCCCCGAAGGAGCGCGAGACGTTCTCCGCATAGATCATGTCTACAGGCTACCCGCCGACGGCCTCGAACGCGATCAGCGACGCCCCGAGCAGGCTCGCATCGTCGCCCAGCGTCGTCCGCTCGACCGGCACGCCGTCCCCGTAACGCGGCAGCGCGATCTCGCGCGTCCGGTCCAGGAGCGCGTCCCACCACGAGTCGAGGCCCGCGACGAGCCCCCCGCCGACCACGATCGCCTCGGGATCGAGCAGCGCGAGCAGTCCCGCGAGGCCGGTGGCGATGCCCTCGATGGCGGCCCCGACGATCTCCCGCGCGACGGCGTCGCCCACCTCCGCCGCCGCAAACACCGCTGCGGCGTCAGCGTCAGCGGTCAGCGAGGTCTCCAACCCGCCCGCCGGCGCCTCGGAGGCCGCGCGGGCGATCGCGGATCCGCTGGCGACGCCCTCCAGGCAACCTCGGCAGCCCGCGCCGCAGGAGGGGCCGCCGGGCTGGACGATGAGGTGGCCCGCCTCGCCTGCACCGCCCGTGCTGCCGGTGACGGGCCGCCCGCCGGCCACGATCCCCGCGCCGATGCCGGTGCTGAGCGTGAGGTAGACGAGGTCCCGCGCGCCTCGATGGGTGCCGAAGCGCGTTTCTGCGAGCGCGGCGAGCGTCGCGTCGTGCCCGAGCACCACGGGCAGCCCGAAGGATGCCGCGAGCGCGGGGATCATCGACAGCCCGTGCCAGCCGGGGAGGTTCGGCGGATGACGGTAGATGCCGGTGGTCGGATCCACCGGGCCAGCAGTGGAGATGCCGATGGCGCCGATCTCGACCTCGCCCACCTCGAACATCACTTCGCGCATGAGTGCTTCGAGGCGTGCCGTAGCGTCGATCAGGCCCCATTGAGGCTGCGTCGGGATGCGGGCGCGGGCGAGCGACCACCCGCCGCGGTCCACGACGGCGACTCGCATGCCGGTGCCGCCGATGTCGATCGCGAGGACGTAGCGCTCGCCCGGTGCATCGGTCAGCCGCGGAGCGAAGGGGTCGGTCGGGATATACCGGACCACGGTCAACGCGCCGGGCGCTCGCCCCGGTACCAGTCGAGGATCTGGTCACCCGTCCAGAACAGCACGCCGGGCTGCTGCTTGATCTCGTCCAGCAGCCGCTCGAAGTAGCCGATCCGGTGGGGCACGCCGGTGATGTACGGGTGCACGGCGATGCCCATGATCCGAGCGGACTGCTCGCCCTCCGCGTAGAGCCGGGTGAACTGGTCCATGGTGCGGTCGTAGAGCTCGCGGGCCGTGTGGTGCTGCACCATCATCATCGGAATGTCGTTCAGTTCCACACTGTACGGGAGCGTAACCAGCGGCCCGTGGGTCGTGGCGATTTCCTGCGGCTGGTCGTCCATCACCCAGTCGGCGATGTACTCGAACCCCTCCGCGGCGAGGTGATCCGGCGTGTCGAACGTCTCCGTGAGGCCCGGGCCAAGCCAACCGCGCGGTCGCTTCCCCGTGAGCCGGGTGATCGACTCCACGCACTCGCGGATGGCGGCGCGCTGATCCTCGACGAGGTGCATGGGGCGCTGGACCTGCGAGTGGCCCATGAACTCCCAGCCGGCCTCGTGCGCGGCGCCCGCGAGGCGCGGGTAGACATCGCAGACCGAGCCGTTGATCGACAGCGTCGCCTTGATGTCGCGGCTCTGGAGGGCGTCCAGCAGGCGCCAGAAGCCCACGCGCATCCCGTACTCCTGCCACGCCCAGTTCGGCAGGTCGGGCAGCAGTGTGCCGCCCATCGGCGGCGGCAGCACCGTGCGGGGCATGGGACCTTCGATGTCCCAGTTCTCAACGTTCACGATCGGCCAGACCACGATCCGCGCCCCGTCCGGGAGCCGCAGCGGCTCGCGATCGGGCATCGCGCTGTACTGCAGTCGCTCGCGGGGCTTCATCGGGCGTCCGTTCGTGATCTCGCCGCGGCTAGGCCGTCGGCGCGGGCTCGTGCTTGATGACGCCGGTCTCCGGCGTGTAGCTGTACTCAATGCCGGGGTTGCGACGCCCCTCGGTCTCACCGAGCTTCTTGATGTACGCCTCGACCCGGCCGTCTTTGATCTCGATGAACCCGACCGTGCCCAGGCGGGTCGACCACAGGTGCGGGAGCGTCGCGCTGCCGGAGTTCACCTGCAGCACGCCCTCGCGGAAGTCGATCCGCTCGAAGTGCGTGTCGCCGGTCACGATGATGTCGGCGTGCACGTCCTCCAGGTAGAGGCGTCGCAGCACCTCGATGGGCCGGTTCTCGGGCTCCATCGCGTGCACCATCGCGATCTTCACGCCTTCGACCTCGATGCGGACGATCTCCTCCATGCGGGGGTCGTCCCAGCCGACGTCGTTGTTGCCGCGGCACGCGATCGTGGGCGCGATCGCCTCCAGCCAGTCGAGGACCATGGGGTGGACGATGTCCCCCCCGTGCATGATCAGGTCGCAGTCCTTGAAGGCCTCCACGACCTCCGGCCACAGCGTCCGCTGGTCGTTGGGTTGATGGGTGTCAGTGATGAGTCCGATGCGCATGGCGGGGAGAATAGCAGCCGACGCAATCTCGCGGGCCGACCGTACCCTTCCGGCTCGCCGGGGCCCGAGGATCACGTACCATCGAGCGACCACCACGCCACGGAAGGTCGACCGATGCCCCGACGTCCCCTGCCCTCGCGCTGGGCCGCCGTGGCTGCGCTCGCGGCGATGGCCGTGCTCGGGGCGAGCCTGATCGCGTGCACGCCACGTCCCGGCGGCCCCACCCCAATCGGCGGGGGGGGCGCCAGCGCGGGCGGCCACCCGGCCCCGGAGCTTGCCGGGCTGACCGAGTGGACAAACAGCGCGCCCCTCACGCTGGCGGCGCTGCGCGCCGAGAAGCGCGTGGTCCTCGTCGACTTCTGGACGTACACCTGCGTGAACTGCATCCGCACGTTGCCGTACCTGAAGCAGTGGCACGCGCGCTACGCCGCCGCCGGACTCACGATCATCGGCGTGCACGCGCCCGAGTTCGACTTCGAGCACGACGCCGGCAACGTGCGCCGCGCCGTCGAGGCGAACGGCATCACCTACCCGGTCGCGCTCGACAACGAGATGAAGACGTGGGACGCATTCGAAAACAACGCCTGGCCGGCGAAGTACCTGGTGACCGCGGACGGGCAGGTGCGGTTCACGCACACCGGCGAGGGCAACTACGAAGGCACCGAGCGCGCGATCCGCGAGGCACTCACCGCCGCCGGCCACGACGTGAGTGCAATCCCCTCTGGCGGCCTACCGGAGCCGTCGCGCGACCCGAAGGCGACCAGCATCACGCGCGAGCTGTACGGCGGCTACGAGCGCAACTTCCACCCGCGCGGCGCGTACGCGGCGCAGAACGCGTACTACAAGGGCCCGGACCTGGTGCAGGACTACTCGGACGGAACGGGGCCGCGCGCCGCCGACGTGTGGTACCTGCAGGGCCGCTGGACGAACGAACGCGAGGCGATCGTCCACGCGCGCGCCACGCAGAACCTGGAGGACTACCTGGCGTTCGCGTTCCACGCGCGCAGTGTGAACGCGGTCATGCAGCCGCGCCTCACCGGCGCGGCGTACGAGGTGATCGTAGAGATCGACGGTCGCCCTCTGCGCCGGGACGAGGCCGGGCTGGACATCACCTTCGACGCCGGGGGGCGGAGCATCGTGAAGGTGCAGGAGCCGCGGATGTACTCGCTGGCGATCCTGCCCGCGCTGGCCGACCATGAACTGAAGCTGCGGTCGAACTCCATGGACTTCGCGATGTACGCACTCACCTTCGGCATCTACACGGCGGGCTCATGACCCGCCCGCTGCCGTCGGCGCGATCGATGCTCCTCGTCGCCTCGACCATCCTCGTCGGCGTCGTGCTGGCGGGATGCAGTGCGCTCGGGCTGTCGAAGCCGAACGACCCGCTGGGGAGCGCGTACCCCACGTTCCGTGACGAGGCCTCCGGCATCACTGCGATCCTCGGCACGCCGGACCTCGGCGTCGGGACGTTCCGCGTGGCCGTGGCGCTCAACGATCGCACCGGGCTGATCCGCTTCCCCATCGTCGCGCTCGAATCGCGACGCCCGGGGAGCGCGGCGTCCGAGGCGCCCTCGCAGCAGGTGGAGGCGAAGTTCTTCGCGTTCCCGGACGGCATTCGCGGCCTATACACCGCCCCGTTCACCTTCGATCGCGCCGGGAAGTGGACGCTCACCGCCGCCGTACCGCGACCGGACGGTACCATCGCGCGCGTCGCGATCCCGGTCACGGTCGCCGAGCGCGCGACCGCGCCGGTGGTCGGCGCGAGCGCACCGAGGAGCAAGAGCCGCATCGCCTCGGACGTGTCTTCGCTCGACCGTCTCACCTCGGGCAGCGCGCCGGATCCGGCGCTGTACCAGCACCGCATCGCGGACAGCCTCGCGGCGCACCGGCCGATGGTCGTGATCTTCGCGAGCCCCGCGTTCTGCACCACGCCGCTCTGCGGGCCACAGGTCGAGGATGCCTCGGACCTCGTGAAGCTGTACGGCGACCGCGTGGACTTCGCGCACGTCGATCTGTTCCAGAACCCGCACGAGATCAACGGCGACTTGAAGCGCGCGCAACGATCGCCGCTGCTCAAGGAGTGGGGACTGCGCACCGACGAGTGGACATTCGTCATCGACAGCACTGGCGCGATCGCCGGGCGGTTCGAGGCGTTCGTGCCGCGCGCGGAGCTTGAGACCGCGATCAAGCGCGCGCTCGAAGCGCCAGCGCGCTAGGCCCCTTGACACGCGCCTGCGCACGCGCGGTTGACCCGGCGCGCGCGGCCCACGCTACGATGGATGCCCTTCGAGCGATCGGCGCCGAAGCACCGGCGGGAGCCCTCGCGTGACGACTCGTGAACGTGCCTTCGACCTGCAACTCCCCGTCCAGCGGCACACGCTGGCGAACGGGCTGCGCGTCGTGCTGTCGGCGGATCATTCCGCCCCCATCATCTGCGTCGCGGTCTACTACCACGTTGGCATGCGCCTCGAACCGCGCGGCCGCACCGGCTTCGCCCATCTCTTCGAGCACCTGATGTTCCAGGGCTCCGAGTCGATGGCGAAGATGGAGATCGCCGCTCTCGTTCAGGCGAACGGCGGCAACCTCAACGGTTCCACGAGGTACGACTACACCAACTACTTCGAAGCGATGCCCGCGCACACCCTCGACCTCGCGCTGTGGATGGAGGCTGACCGCATGCGCGGCCCCGTCATCACGCAAGCGGAGCTCGACAACCAGCGGGACGTGGTGAAGAACGAGATCCG
The DNA here is from genome assembly GCA_947479915.1 of Chloroflexota bacterium. GTDB lineage: Bacteria > Chloroflexota > Dehalococcoidia > UBA2979 > UBA2979 > SHYQ01. Next base: position 23,771 of record CANKAU010000001.1, on the reverse strand, counting down.
CGTCAACGTCCTCAATCGCCCCTACGGCTCCTTCCCGTGGATCGACATGCAGGCGGCGGCGTTCACCAACTGGCACAACAGCCACAACGGGTACGGCGACATGGCCGACCTCGACGCCGCGAGCCTCGAGGACGTGCAGTCCTTCTTCAATTCCTACTATTCGCCCGCAAACGCCGTCCTCGTCGTCGTCGGTGACGTGCAAGAGGCGCAGGCGATGGAGCTGATCCGTCGCTACTTCGAGGAGATCCCCGCCGCTCCGCGTCCCGCGCCCGCCGCGATCGACGAGCCGCGGCAGGAGGAAGAGCGCCGCGTCTCCCACCTCGACGCGCTCGCGAACAAGCCGGCGCTGGCGATCTCGTACCACGTGCCGGAGCGCGGATCGCGCGAGTACTACGCGCTGGGCCTGCTGGACCAGGTGCTGCTGCAGGGTGACGACTCGCTCCTGTACCAGGAGATCGTGAGCCGTCGCGGGTACGCGGGCGGCATCGACGGCGGCATCAACTTCCTCGGCCACATGCACAACGGCCAGACCCCGCTGCTGTGGACCGCCGAGTTGATCCACGACCGGGACGTCACCACCGACCAAATCCTCGAGGCGATCGACGCGGTGATCGAGCGCGTGCGCACCGAACCGCTGTCGCAGGCTGTCCTCGACCGTGCGCTCGTGAAGGCACGCGCCTCGTTGTACGAGACGATCAACGACCAGTACTACCCGGGCTTCGGCCGCGCCGACCTCCTTGCCTCGTTCGAGCTGTTCGAGGACGACGCCGCGCAGGTGAACACCATCGAGCAGCGGTTCGCGGCGGTCACGCCGGACCTGATGATGGAGACCGCACGCGAGTACCTGCGCACCTCCAACCGCACAGTGCTCGTCGTCGAGCCGGGAGTCGCCGAATGACCACGCACCCTCGCCCCGTCCTCGGCCCTCCGCCGACCGCGACGATCCTCCCGCGCAACCAGCAGCGTCTCGCTAACGGGATGCGCGCCACGTTCGTGCAGGCGGGCGCCGTGCCCATGGCCTCCGTGCGCCTCGTGCTGCGCACCGGATCAGCCGACGTCCCGAAGGGACAGGCGTGGCTTGACCGCTTCGTGCACGACTACCTGCGCGAGGGCACCGAGGCGCGCGATGCCTCGGCGTTCGCGGACGCCCTCGCGGGCTTCGGCGGGCGACTCACCGTCGACGCCGACGAGCACACGACCGTGCTCCGCACGGAGGTGCTCGCGGAGCGCGCGCCCGAGGCGATCGCGCTGCTGGCCGAGGTGGCCCGCACGCCGCGGTTCCCGGAGTCGGAGGCGGAGCGCCTGCTGAACGACCTGCGCCGTGGCCTCGACCTCGCGCTGGCGCAGCCGCAATACGTCACGTTCGCCGCATTCCGCGCCGCGGTGTACGGCGACCACCCGTACGGCCGCGTGATCCCGGAGGCAAGCGCCTTCGATACCTTCAACGCGGCGATGGCGCGCGCGTTCTGGGAGTCGCAGGTCGGTGCGCAGCGGGCGCTGCTGCTGGTCGGCGGCCTGTTCGACGAGGACGCGACAGTCGCGGCGTGGCGCGCGGCGTTCGAGAACTGGACGCCCGGCCCGGCAGCCTCGACGAACCGCCCGACGCCTGCGGCGGCACGCAGCCTGCACCTCGTCGACCGGCCGGGAGCGGAGCAGTCCACGGTGTATGTGGGCCGCAGCGTTCCGGATCCGACGCACCCGGACTATGTGGCGCTCGAGGTCACGAACTCGCTGCTCGGCGGGTCGTTCCACTCGCGGATCACCATGAACATCCGCGAGGCGAAGGGGTACACGTACTCACCGCACGCCATCGTCTCCAACCGCCCCGGCGACGCCTACTGGGTCGAGATCGCCGATGTGACCACCGCGGTCACCGGCCCCGCGATCGGCGAGGTGTTCGCGGAGACGGAGCGCCTGCGGTCCGAGGCGCCTGACGCCGAGGAATTGATCGGCATCCAGAACTACGCCTCGGGCAACTTCGTGCTGCGACAGGCGACGCCCGGCGGCATCCTCGATCACCTCGAGTTCCTCGACCTGCACGGGCTGGATGAGCGCTACTCCGCGTCCTACGTGGAGCGCGTGCGCGCGGTCACGCCGGACGAGGTGCAACGCATCGCGCAGCAGTACCTGGGCACCGACGGGATGACGATCGCGATCGCCGGCGACCGCTCGGTCATCGACGCGCAGCTCGAGGCGTACGGACCGCCCTCGGCCTAGCGACCGACCTCGGGCCCTACGGGACGCGGCGGCGGCCGCGCGGGGTGCCGTCGCGCTGCAGCGGCTCGGGCAGCGCAAGGTAGATGACGAACGCGCCGATGAACCCGATGCCGCCGGTCGCCACCGAGGCGACACCCAGCGACGCGGCTCCGGCGATCACCCCGAACACCGCCGGCCCCGCCGACGCGCCAAGGTCGGACAGGAGCCGCCACACGCCGAGGAACTCGCCTCGCCCCGTCGTGGGTGAGAAGTCCGCGCCCAGCGTCTGGACGATGCCAGCACCTAGGCCATTGCCGAGCCCGGACACGAGTCCCACCAACGCGAGCGTCACCGCATTCGTCGCGAGCGGGATGATCGCCATGCCGAGCGACAGGATCGCCAGCGAGGACAGGACGACGAAGCGTCGTCCCCAGCGGTCCATCGCGATTCCCGCCGGGTAGAACATGAGCGAGTCGATGAGGTTCGACGCGCTGTAGACCCAGCCGATCGTCGCAAAGTCGAGGCCAATCGCGTCGCCCCACAGCGGGATCACGATCTGGCGGCCGTTGCGCAGCACCTGCAGCATCACCGCGGCCACCCCGCCCGTCGCGAAGATCGTGCGGTGATCGCGCAGTACGCCGAACACGAGTTGGTGTGGGCTGGCCCCGTGCGCCATCGGCTCGCGCTTCTCGTCGTCCACGACCAGGAACAGCACCAGCGCGGCGCTCCCGGAGAGCAGGGCCTGGAGATAGAACGTCGACTGCAGCCCGAACATCGACGCGACATACCCACCGATCAGCGGCCCGATGAGGTTCCCGACGCGCCCCAGGCCGCCGATCGTCGACAGCGCGCGGCCGCGGAACTCGATGGGCGCGTGCTCGGTGACATAGGAGAGGCGCGCGAGGAGGAAGACCGCCCATGCGCCGCCCATGGTGAATGAGACGATCGCGAACTGCCAGGGCGCGCCGCTGACCGCCGTAGCGCCTGCGACCAGCATCAGCACAATCGTGCCGCCCACCAGCGACCAGCGCTCGCCGAACCTCGACACCAGCATGCCGGCGGGGATGTCCATGACCATGGTGCCCACACCGCGCAGCGCGACGATCAGCCCGATCATCGCGACGGTGGCACCCAGGCCCTTGGCGTACAGCGGCATGACCGGGATGACCGCGCCCTGGCCGATGCCGAAGAGCAGCGTGGGCAGAAACGCGGTGATGATCAGTGACCGCATCTGGAAGCCACGGCCGGACGGCTCGGAAGGCGTGGGCGCCGGAGCAGCGGGATGGGGCGGCTCGTGCATCGGCGCATGGTACGCGCCCCCCTCGCAAGGAACAGGGGCGCTGCGGAACCCCGGACTCCGGCCGATGATCCCGGAAACGCGTGTCCGCGCATCCGTCCCACGGGAGAGCATCATCCGCCCCACCAACTGGCTCACGGTGCTCGAGGCTACCGGGTGGCTGGCGTTGCTGGCCCTCCCCTTCGGCGTGGTTGGGGCGCTGGCGCACCACTTCCCCGACTGGGGTGTGCACGCCGCAGAAATCGCGACATCCGTGGGACTCGTGGGCGCGCTCGGCGTGCGCTACCGGTGGCGGCAGGTGACCGGCCGTGCGCGCGAGCGTCTGGAGACGCTCGGCCGCTGCACCCCTGACCTGCTGTTCGAGACCGACGAGGCGGGCACGATCACCTTCACCAACGACCGCGCCTGGCACGTGTTGGAGCGTGAACCCGCCGAGATCCTCGGCCAGTCGCTCCGAGATCTCGCCGAAGGACCGATCCCGATCCTCGACACACCGCTCGACGACGGTCAGTCGATGGTCACCTGGAACACGCGCTGGCGGCACGGCAACGGCAAGCAGGTCGCCCTCACTGCCGTCCTCACCCCCATGCGTCGCGGTGCCACCCCCGGCGGCGTCCGCGGCGTGCTGCGCGATCAGCAGGACCGCATGGAGACCGAGCGCGCCCTCCGCGAGAGCGAGGAGCGCTTCCGCGCTGCGCTGAACACCGCGCGCAACGGCATCATGCTCGTCGGCGGCGACGGGCATCTGCTGCTCTCCAACGAGGCCCTGCGTCGGCTCCTCGGTCGCACCGAGGCGGAGATGACCGACCTCACGGTCGCGGATGTCGTGCCTGGCTCGCACGTGGACCAGTTCGTCGCGCTCATGGCCTCGCGCATGTGGTCGGACGCCGTCCCGAGCCAGTACGAGCTCCAGCTGAAGAACGCGGCGGGCGGACCTGTCGATGTCGAGATCACGCTGTCCCCGGTGCGTGAGGCCGGCCGGAACACCGGGACGCTGATCGAGGTCCACGACCTGACCGAAGCGCGCCGGACCTCCGAGACGATCCGCCGCATGGCCGACTACGACCGCCTCACCGGCCTCCCCAACCGCGACCTCTTCGACCGGCACGTGCAGCGCGCGCTCATCGATGCACGCTACCAGGGGCGGTCCGTGGCCGTGCTGATGCTCGACCTCGACCGCTTCAAGCTGATCAACGACACGCTGGGCCACACCAGCGGCGACCGGCTGCTGCGCGCAATCGCGGAGCGCCTTGCGGCGCACGTGCCGCCGCAGCACATCCTCGCCCGTTTCGGCGGTGACGAGTTCCTCGTGCTGGCGCCCGATCTCGGCGGTCGCGCGGCCGCCGAGGGCATCGCGCGGCGCGTCCAGGCGGCCTTCCGCCAGCCGTTCGAGCATGACGGACACCACCTGCGACTGTCGGTGAGCATCGGCGTTGCCGTCGCGGGCGGCGAGGGCGCCGACGCCGACCTGCTCATCCGCATCGCCGACGCCGCCATGCACCAGGCGAAGGATCAGGGCCGCGACGGTTACGTGGTGGGCTCCGAGTCGGCCGGTGACCCGGCACGGCTGCGCCTCGAACTGGAGAGCGACCTGCGCAGCGCGGTCGAGTGCGGCGAGCTCGAGGTCTACTACCAGCCGCAGCTCGACACCGAGACCGGCGTCGTCACCGGCGTGGAGGCGCTGCTGCGGTGGGAGCACCCGCAGCGAGGCTTTGTATCGCCCTCGGAGTTTGTCCCGCTCCTTGAGGACACCGGGATGATCGTCGGCGTCGGCGAGACCGTCCTGCGCACGGCCTGCTCCGAAGTGCAACGCTGGTTCGAAGAAGGCGGTCGCCGCGTGCGCGTCGCTGTGAACGTCTCGCCGATCCAGCTCCTCGACCCGCACTTCGGCGAGATGGTGCGAACCGCCCTCGCCGATACGGGGCTCGATCCCACGGCACTCGAGCTGGAACTCACGGAGACCGCCGCCGTCCTCGACCTGGAGTCGGTGCTCGGGGTCCTCGGCGACCTGCAGTCACTCGGCGTGACGACGGCGATCGACGACTTCGGCGTGGGCGAGTCATGGCTGGTCCGGCTCAGCGACTTCCCGATCCGCACACTGAAGGTGGACCGCTACTTCGTCTCCGGCATTACGGAGCCGGGCAACGCGCTCGCCATTGTGAAGGCCGTCATCGCGCTCGGCCACGCGCTCGGCCTGGTCATCGTCGCCGAGGGCGTGGAGACCGAGGGCCAACTTGCCGCGCTGCGGCTGGCCGGCTGTGACCTCGTCCAGGGCTTCTACTACGCTCCCGCGCTGCGCTCGGACGACGCCGCCCGGTTCGTGGAGCGCATCGCGGCGTAACGCCCGAGCGGCGGCGGTACGGCCGTCGAGGCGGCTCGCCCTGCCGTCTCGTATCATCCGCGGCATGACGTCACACACCTCGCCCCTCGCCACGAACCCGCTCGCCCCCCGCGCCGCCGCGCTCCGTGAGGGCGTGATCGACCTGCACGCGCAGATCGACGAGGCGCTCGACCGCATCGATCGCTTCGATGCCCGCGTGCGGGCGTTCCTGCCCGAGCCCGGCCGGCGCGAGCGCGTGCACGCTGCCGCGGACGCCCTCGCCGTGCGCTACCCCGACGCGGCCTCGCGGCCGCCGCTGTACGGCGTGCTGGTCGGCGTGAAGGACATCTTCGCAGTCGACGGCCTCCCGACCCGCGCCGGATCCGCGATCCCGCCCGAGGAGTTCGCGATGCCGCAAGGCCTCGCGATCAACCGGCTCGTCGCGGCGGGCGCCCTAATCCTCGGCAAGACGGTCTCGACGGAGTTCGCGTTCATGGAGCCGGGCGCGACCACCAACCCGCACGACGCACTGCACACGCCCGGCGGCTCCAGCCAGGGCTCCGCGGCCGCAGTGGCCTGTGGGTACATGCCGCTGTCCATCGGCTCGCAGACCGTCGGCTCCGTGCTACGCCCCGCAGGGTTCTGCGGCGTCGTTGGCTACAAGGGATCGCACGACCGCGTGCCGACCGACGGCGCGGTCGCGTACTCCCCGTCTGTGGACCACGTTGGCTGGTTCACGCAGGACGTCGAGGGCGCGCGGCTGGTCGCCGAGGTGCTGTACGCCGACTGGCGCAGCGGTGTCGAGGTATCGCGCCCTGTGATCGGGGTGCCGGATGGCCCCTACCTCGCACAGGCCCAGCCAGCCGCCCTCGCCGCGTTCGAGGCGACGATCGCCTCGCTCGCCGCGCGTGGCATCGAGGTGCGTCGCGTGCCGATGTTCGCCGACGTCGCGGGGATCAACGCGCGCCACTACGACATCTCGACCGCGGAGTTCGGCGACACCCACGCGGAGCGCTTCGTACGCTGGGGGTCGATGTTCCGCGCCGGTAGCGCGGCGCTCTTCGACGCCTCGCTCACGATCACGCCTGAGGCACGCGCGGCGGGCTTTGCGAGCCGCCTCGAGCTGCGCGAGCGCATCGCCGAGGACACGCGGCGCGCGGGCGTCGACCTGTGGGCGAGCATGCCCGCGACGGGCCCTGCGCCGAAGGGCCTCGCGTTCACCGGCGACCGCGCGATGAACGTGCCATGGACACACGCGGGCGTACCGTGCATCACGATCCCTTCGGGCACTGTCGAGGGCTTGCCGGTCGGCCTCCAGCTGTCCACGCCGTTCGGCATGGACGAGGAGTGCTTCGCGGGAGCGGCCGTCATCGAGACGCTGCTCCGCGCATGAGCCACGCGTGACCGCGACGCCTGCCTCGCCTCGCGCGCCGGGCCAGATCACCGTGGAGTGGCTGTCGCACGTCCTGCGTGGGGCCGGTGTTCTCGGCGACGCCGTGATCGAACAGGCCACCGTCGAGGCGATCGGCGACCTCGGCGGGGTGAACGGGGAGACATGCCGGGTTCGCCTCGGCTATGCGCCGGGCAGGCGCCCGCCGCGGCTCGCCCCACGCACGCTGGTCGCGAAGTTCCCGGCCGACCGCGCCGGTGCGCGCGGCGTCGCCGCCTTCCAGCGCTGGTACGAGCGCGAGGTCGCGTTCTACGAGTCGCTGGCCCCGACGGCCATGATCCGCACGCCGCGCTGCTACGCCGCGTCGATCGACCCAAGCGGCGACTACGTCTTGCTGCTCGACGACCTGTGGCCACGTACGCAGGGCGACCAGATCGCCGGTTGCACCCTCGACGACGCCCGTGCCGCGCTCGAGGCGGTCGCCGGGCTGCACGCGCGCTGGTGGGGCGCGCCGCCCCCGGTCTCGGACGCGATGCCCGAGACCACCGTGGGCCTCGACCGGGCGGAGCGGGTCGGCGGGGCGCTCGCGCGCTTCTGGGAGCGCACGCGCGACCTCGTGCCGATGCCGGGCAGCGTCGCTTTGCGCATCCCGGAACTCGTCGAGGGCTATGTCCCGCTGCTACGCGAGATGGCCTCCGGTCCGGTGACTCTGGCCCACGGCGACTACCGACTCGACAACCTCTTCTTCGACCCCCACGCGCCACGGCGGGACTACGTCACGGCGATCGACTGGCAGTTCGTCTGTCGATGCCGCGGCATGCTCGACGTCGGCTACTTCATCGGCCTCGACCTCGATCCCGCCCTCCGGCGCGCGCACGAGCGCGAACTCATCGAGGGCTACCTCGCCGCACTGCACGCGCGAGGCGTCGGTGACTACGGCAAGGCCGCCGCGTGGGACGACTATCGCCGCGCCCTGCTCCTCGGATTTGCGGTCTTCCTCATTGGCACCGCCGGGGAGCAGCCGAACGCCCGTATGGCGCGCGTCCACGAGGTCGGCCTCGCACGCCTCGCCGCCGCGATCGAGGACACCGACGCGTTCGGGGTGCTGGCGAAGCGTCCCTGACTCTGAGGTGGCGAGGAGTACACTCGTTATGACGAGTAGCCGTACTGCGGGGACGGCACGCCGCTGCGCGGCTGTTACGCAATCGTCGCCTTGCGGTAGACTGCGACTCTCCCCCCGAGGTACCGCCCATGGCAGCACTCGACGGCATGCGCGTCCTGGACATGACGCAGTACGAAGCAGGCACGTCCTGCACCCAGTACCTCGCCTGGCTCGGCGCCGATGTCGTGAAGATCGAGGGCCCGCACGGCGACCCCGGTCGGTACGTCGGCCCGCCCCTTAACGGCGGCGACCCGCAGTACTTCATGAACTACAACGGCAACAAGCGCAGCGTGGTCCTGGACCTCAAGAGCGAGCGCGGCCGGCAGACCTTCTTCGAACTGGTGCCGCACTTCGACGTGTTCGTTGAGAACTACGGCCCCGGCGTCCTCGAGGCCCTGCGCATCGACATCGAGGAACTGCGGCGCCTCAACCCGCGCCTGATCTGCGCGCGCGTGAAAGGCTTCGGGCTGAGCGGTCCGTACAAGGACTTCATGGTCTACGACTGGGTCGCCCAGGCCGCCGCCGGGGCGTTCTCCGTGACCGGCGACGTGGACGGTCCGCCGAGGATCGTGGGGCCGACCTACGCCGACTCCGGCACCGGCATGCAGGCCGCGATCGGCATCCTCGCGGCGTACGTGGAGCAGCAGCGCACCGGCCTCGGCCAGGTCATCGAGATCTCGATGCAAGAGGTCGTGACGATGTTCATGCGCACGCTGGAGCCGGAGAAGTGGGGCCAGGAGCCAGCCGGACGCCACGGCTACCTGCGCGGCCGCGCTGCGGGCGGCCTCTACCCCTGCAAGGGCGAAGGCGCGAACGACTGGATGTTCATCTACCCCGTCACGAGCCAGATGTGGGACGCCCTCTGCACCACCATCAACCGCCCTGACATGGTGCACGACGAGCGCTACTGCACCGCCGAGGCCCGCGTCGCGAACGTGGACGACGTGTACGCGCAGATCAGCGCGTGGACGTCGCAGCACGAGAAGCGCGAGGCGATGAAGCTCCTCGGCAGCGCGGGCGTGCCCTGCTCCTACGTCTTCGACACGATGGATCTCTTCAACGACGAGCACCTGCGCGCGCGTGACTTCGTGCAGACCGTGGATCACCCCGTCGTCGGCGAGGTGCAACTGCTGCGACACCCGCTGCGCATGGCCGGGACCGAGCCGATGGAACGCTCCCCCCTGCTGGGGGAGCACACGGACGAGGTCCTCGCCGAAGTGCTCGGCATGGACGCCGCCGCCCTCGGCGATCTCGCGTCCGAGGGCGTCACGAGGCCGCGGGTCTAGTGCCGCCACTGGTCATCGGCGTGACGGGATCGATCGCGACGGGCAAGAGCTCGCTCTGTCGGTACCTCGTCGAGCGCCACGGCGCGATCCACGCGGACGGTGACCGCGTCGTGCACCGCATGTACGAGCCCCGCCGTCCCGGCTTTGACCGTATCGTTGCGGAGTTCGGCCCGGACGTCGTCGGCGCGGACGGGATGATCGACCGGCGGATCCTCGGCGGGATGGTGTTCGGCAAGCCGGACCGGATGAAGGCGCTCACCACCGCGATCGGCGACATCAAGGCCGAGATGAAGGGGATCATCGACGGCTGGCGCGCGACGCTGCCCGACGACGCGATCGCCGTCATCGAGATCGTCCTGCTGATCGAGGAGCGTTACGCCCGCTGGTGCGACCAGACGTGGCTCGTCGGCGTCGACGACACTATCGCGATCCCGCGGCTCATGGAGCGCAACGGGCTGACGGAGGACGAGGCTCGGCAGCGGCTCGCCTCGGCGGTGCCGTGGGAGACGCGCGCACCTGCCGCCGACCGCGTCTTCATGAACGCCGGCACGCCAGAGGCGTTCCAGCAGGAGATCGACGCGGCGCTCGCGGAGACCATGACCGCGCACCTCGCGGGCACCCTCGGCGAGTCGCAGTACGAGCGCTGGCAGCGCGCCGTGGACGCCGCCGCCGGGAGCGCCTAGCCCGCCTCGGCTGCTACCATGACCGCGTTGCCGAAGTGGCGGAATGGCAGACGCGGCCGACTCAAAATCGGTTGGGGAAACCCGTGTGGGTTCGAATCCCACCTTCGGTACCAGCTCCTGCAGCACCCTCCTCGCACTCGACTGCTGATCGAGGTGATCGCGTGACGACCCAGCCCGACCACGACACCTCGTTCGGCGGCTGGCGCGCGTGCGACGTCTGTGGCGAGCCGATCGGCACGACCGCGGAGGCCGCGCTCGCGCTGCGCGGGCCACTGTTCGAGGAGCGCCGGGCGAACCTCGCGAACCCGAGCCCCGAGAAGGCGCCCGATCCGGGTCTGGTGCCGTGGGACTGGGGCCACCGCGAGTGCGTGGACGCGATGGAGCCGATGCACGTGGTGCCCGGCGACCAGATGGACACGCTGCCCCGCATGATGGCGCGCACGCTCCAGCTGCTGGACGAGCCGTGGTTCCTCGAGACGGCGTGGGAAGACGCGGTGCGCCGCTTCTACCGCATCCCCCTGGAGTAGCCCGCCGCGGTGGCTCGGCCGACTACCGACCGATGCGCGACTCCCCGTCCACGTTGGTGTACCCCGAGACAAACGTCGTCGCCTCGTGCGTGTCGGGGTCGAACGACTGGCGTGCCACCGTGCCGAGGTCGTTGCACAGCACGTGCAGCGACACCGATGCCTCGCGTGACACCGTCAGGATCTGGTGGATGTCCTCGTCCGGGTGCCTGATCGAGGTCAGCCCGCCGAGCGGGATGCGCTCCTCCGCGACTAGCGCGAGGTCCGCGTAACCGGGGCGCGAGCCATCGTCCTCGCGTCGGAACTTGCGCTCGATCTGCTCGCCCTGCACCAGGCCCACCCAGCCATCGGTGAGGTGGTTGTGCACCTTCGTCAGTTCACCGGGGGCGACCACCATCGTGAAGATGCAGAGGTCTGGCTCCTGCGAGCGGTAGAGCGCGTACGTCGCCGTGGTGCCCGCGATCGGGATGCGCTGAGCTTCCGTGATCCACGAGGTGTCGTAGAGCAGCGTCTGCGCCGGCCCGCGCAGAGAAGGCAGCAACGAGGGCGTCCCGCCGTCGCGCGCGACGATGTTCCGAAAGTCCTCGACAAAGCGACGGAGCACGGGTTCGACCGGCTCGAAGTAAAACGAATCGGGCATCGCGTGCCTGCCTCTCGGGACTCGGGGCGGTGCATCCGCACCTCGGACGCACCGAGTCTACCGACGCGCCGACACTGCGGGGGCGTACCGCGGGGTGGCAGCAGCGCGCCGCATCTGCGAATCTGAGGCAGCGCGGCCCGAGGCGCGCCGATGCGGGGTGGTGTAGCGGTAGCACCGGGGACTTTGAATCCTCTTGCCCAGGTTCGAATCCTGGCCCCGCAGCCAACATCCGCGCGCCCTGGCCACACGATCGAGGTGCCTCGAGGGCAACTCGATCGAGCTGCGCGGGTGCGGTGGGAGCCGATCAGGGACGCGGCGGTTGCCGCAGAGTCGGACAGGCGGCAAACTGGTCAGCGTTGCGGTCCCCGATAGCTCAACGGTAGAGCGCCCGACTGTTAATCGGTAGGTTCGTGGTTCGAATCCACGTCGGGGAGCCAGTTCAACACGCAACGGCAGACCGCCTCGGGCCGGTCGAGGGCGTACGTAGAGCGTCGCTAGACGCCGCCGCTGCCGAAGTCGCCTCCACCCCCACCGCCGAAGTCGCCACTACCGCCGAATCCCGCGGCGTCGAACCCCGCGCCTCCACTGAAGTCGACCCCACCAAGGTCCGCGCCCATCCCGGGATCACCGAGGTGATGCGCTGCATCCGCGCCCGGGTGCGTATCGTGCCCGGCGATGCCGCCGAGGATGAACCACGCGGGCAGCCATGAGGCCGCCGCCCAGCCGTCGTCCGAGCGTGGCTCGCGGGTCGAGTTGCGACGCTCCACCAGCCGCATCGTCAGCCACACCCCGCCGATGACGGCCGCCGCGATCGCAATACCCATGAGCGTCTCCATCCAGGCCGACAACGCATGACGCGTCCGGCCCGCTCATCTTCGCACCGTGACGGGCGGATCGTGGGCCTCGATGCCACCGCCGCGATGTGTCCGAGGCCCCTGCTACACTCCCGCGATGAACACGAATGACAAGCGCCGCCACCTTCGCGCCATCCTCGCCGGGAACGTGTGCGTCCACCCCGCGACGGTGCAGGATCCACTCTCCGCCCGCATCGCCGAGCTCGCCGGGTACGACCTGGCCGTGCTGCCCGGCTCGCTCGCCTCGGCGGCGGTGCTTGGCGTTCCTGACCTGATCCTGCTGACGCTGACCGAGTTCGCCGAGCAGGCGCGTCGCACCACGCGGTACACCGACCTCGCCCTCATCGCCGACGCCGACCACGGGTACGGTAACGCGCTCAACGTGCAGCGCACCGTCGAGGAGCTCGAGGCTGCAGGCGTGGCCGGGCTGACGCTCGAGGACACGCTGCTCCCCGCGCCGTTCGGTGACGCGGAGCCGATGGTGTCGATCGCCGAGATGCAGTCGCGCCTGCGCGCGGCCGTCGCCGCACGTATCGACCCCGACCTCGTAATCGTCGCGCGGACGAACGCCCTCAACGTCAGCACGGTCGAGGACGCGGTGGAGCGCCTGACGGCGTACGCCACCACCGGAGTAGACGCAGTGATGATCGTGGGTGTGAAGCGCATCGAGGATGTCGAGACCGTCGGGCGCGCGGTGGCGCTGCCGATGATCGTCGGCAACGTGCCCGCGAGCGACGCTGCCCTGAACGACCTCTCGAGGCTCGCCGCGAACCGCGCGCGCATCGCGTACCAGAACCAGCCCGCGTTCCTCGCAGCGGTGCAGGCGCAATACGACGTCATGCGGCACCTGCACGACGGCGGCGACGCGAAGGCACTGCCCGCTCCGCTCGCCCCGGGCGACCTTGTAGATCGCGTGCTACGGCGCGCGGACTTCGACGCGAAGCAGCGCGACTACCTCGCAGGCGGCGCGACGACGCGGACCTAGCGGGCGAGCTCGGCCATCAGCGCGTAGAGGTCGGACTTCCCTTCGAAGCCGATGCCCGGGAGTTCCGGCAGCGTGACGTGGCCGTCCTCGACGCGCACGCCGTCCGGGAAGCCGCCGTACGGCTGGAAGATGTCCGGGTAGCTCTCGTTCCCGCCGAGGCCGAGGCCCGCTGAGATCGCGAGCGACATCTGGTGGCCGCCGTGGGGGATGCAGCGCGACCACGCCCACCCGGCCTCACGCAGGACATCGAGCGTCCGCTGGTACTCGCACAGGCCGTACGAGAGCGCGCAGTCGAACTGCAGCCAGTCGCGGTCGGGACGCATCCCGCCGTACCGCACGAGGTTCCTCGCGTCCTGGTGGCTGAACAGGTTCTCGCCCGTCGCCATCGAGGGCGCGTACTCACGGCCGAGGGCTGCCTGCAGGTCGTAGTCCAGCGGATCGCCGGGCTCCTCGTACCAGAAGATGGGGTACTCGCTCAGCATCCGCCCGTAGGCGACCGCCGTGTCGAGGTCGAAGCGGCCGTTCGCGTCCACCGCGAGCTGCCCGTCGCCTCCGAGCTCCGCGAGCACCGCCTCGATGCGGCGGCGGTCGACCTCGATCGGCTCGCCGCCGATCTTCATCTTCACCACGGTGTAGCCACGATCGAGATAGGAGCGCATCTCGCCGCGGAGAGCGCTGCCGTCCTTGCCGGGGTAGTAGTACCCGCCCGCGGCGTACACGAAGACGCGAGGATCCGCGACGCGGCCGTGGCGCTCCGCGAGCAGCCGGAAGAGCGGCTTGCCGGCGATCTTCGCGACGGCGTCCCACACGGCCATGTCGATCGCGCCGACGGCGACTGAGCGCTCGCCGTGACCGCCCGGCTTCTCGTTGTGCATCATCGCGGCCCACACGCGGTCCGGATCGAGGTTCTCGCCCGTCGCATCGAGCAGCGACGCCGGTTCGGCCTGCACGATCCGCGGCGCGAAGCGATCGCGGATCAGCGCCCCCTGCGCATATCGACCGTTCGAGTTGAAGCCGTAGCCAACCACCCGCCGACCATCCCGCACGACGTCCGTGACGACCGCGACGAGGCTCGACGTCATCGTGCTGAAGTCGATGTAGGAGTTGCGGATCGCCGAGCCGATCGGCTTCGTCTCCTCGCGCACCTCGAGGATTCGCATCGCCTACTCCCCCGCTGTTGCACGCGGCGGTGCCGCACCCGGCCCGTCGAGGCGCACGCCGGCGAGGTAGCCCGGCAGCGCCTTCGCCGCGATGCCACCCTCGGCCGTGCCGCCGCCGTCCGTTCGACGCCACTTGCGGAGGCTCACCACCTCGGCCGGGACGGAGAGCCTCGAGCCGAGCGCGGTGTAGGACACCTCCGCGACGTACACGGCGCCCTCGTCGTCCACCGCGATGCCGTGCGGGGAGATGAACTGGTCCGGCATCTCGCCGCCCGTGTCGTTGCCCAGCCGGGTGACCTCGTTCAGATCGCGGTCGAGGATCACCACGCGCCGACCGAGGCGCATCGCGGCTTCCATCAACGGAACGGAGCGTCCCTCGGCGACGTAGATATTGGTGTCATCGCCGCGCCCCGCGAAGAGCGCCTGCGGCTTGTGCATGTGCCGCTGTGCGACGAACTCACCATCGAGGGTGAACAACTGCAGGCGGAAGTTCTCGCGGTCAGCCACCAAGAGACGGTCGTCGCCGACGAAGCAAACCGCGTGCGGCAGGCTGAACTGCCCCGGCCCGTCGCCCGGCTCACCCCACGAGTTGATCAGCCGGCCATCAGCGGTGAAGTGGTGAATCGACGAGTTCACGTAGCCGTCCGATACGAACAGCTCGCCGGTCCTCGGATGGATCGCGACCTGCGTCGGCTGGTTGAACGGGACGCCGCTATGCGGGGCCGCGGGGACGTGAGCCTCGCCGATCTGCATCAGCAGGCGGCCGTCCGGGGTGCGCTTCTGCACGGTGTGCAGGCCGACATCGGTGAGGAAGAGGTTGCCCTCGGCGTCGAACGCGATGCCGTGCGGCCGCACGAACTCACCCGCGCCCCAGGCGTCCAGCAGGTTGCCCGCGGTGTCGAAGACCATCATGGGCCACTGGCCGCGGTTGAAGACGTCGACCCGGCCATCCGGGCCGTACCCGACCGAGGTCGCCTCGCGGAAGGACATGCCGTGCGGCAGCGCGGGCCAGCCGACCACCGGCTCGTAGCGCGTCTCGGGCGTGGCGGCGTCGGTCATCCGGCGCGCTCGTCGCAACGTGCTCGCGTCTTGATAGGCATGTCGCGTCCCCCTGTGCATCCCGCGACCGAGGGTCGCGGCGGCGCGGCGAGCATAGCCGCGTCGTGCCGAGCGAGGGAGCCGAGGCGGCTAGGAGTGGACAGGCGCCTTGGTCGCGGGCCGCGCACACGGAATCGGGCGACCGGCGCGGGTGCAGCCCGTCTGGGGCCTCGGCGACGCCCCCGGACGTGCGGGCGGCGCTGCGGCAGGGCGAGCGGGAGCCGCGGGCGGCGTCGCCACCGGCACGCCGCTGGAGGCACCGAGGACGATACCCGGTGGAAGCGGAAAGAGGCCGCCCTGGAACTGGACGCTCTTGCCGGTGGGTGCGCCATCCAGTGTGAAGGTGATCGTGTCGCCGTTCACCGCATCGCGCGCCTCGATCACCATCTTCCAGTGACCCGCGTTGTCTGCTGTGGTGTGTCCGACCGTCCGGTCGCCCACGAGCGCCTCGACGACCTGCCCGCGCGTCAGCCCGCCGCCGTACGCGACGTACGGCAACGGCGCTTCCGCCGCGGCACCGCGAGCGTCGAGGGCGAACGCCGCGCCCGCCACGATCAGCACGACCGCGGTGACAAAGACGGAACGAAAGTGCGGCATGCGTGCTCCTGCGGGTTGAACTGGCGGCGGCGTACTTCGATTGTTCCGCCGCTCGCAGCCACCCCCCATCGGCGTCGCCCCTCGGAGTCCGCTCCACTCCCCCGATTTGGTTGCCGCGACGGTCAGCCGAGGTGCTCTCGCGACCTGCACACATACGTTATGTCGTGCTCACACAGCCGCCCCGCCTCGACCGCCGGTGCGACGCGGGCGTAGCCTGTCGCGGTGCAAGAACCGCTCGCCGATTACCTCCGCGCGATTGCGCTGGGCCTGCTCCAGGCCCTCACCGAGTTCCTGCCGATCTCGTCGTCCGGGCACCTCGTCCTCGCGCCGCACCTGATCGGCGACCAGGTGTCCTCGCTGACGTTCGATGTCGGACTGCATATCGGCACGCTGCTCGCGGTGCTCGTCTACTTCTGGCGCGACTGGATCGACATCACCGTCGCCGTGCTGCGCGACCTGCCGAGGCACGGCGTACGCATCCAGCGCTGGTCGCCGTCAGCCCGTCTCGGCCTGTGGATCGTGGTCGGGACGATCCCCGCGGTGATCGCCGGCGCGCTGCTGAAGGACACGCTGGAGAGCTGGTTCCGCGCCCCCGTCGCCGTGGCGCTCTCCCTCCTGTTCTTCTCAGGTGTGATCTGGGCCGCCGACCGCATCGGCGAGTATCGCCTCCGGCTCACGGACGTGAATGCGGGCCGCGCGCTGCTGATCGGCCTCGCACAGGCCGTCGCGCTGATCCCGGGCACCTCGAGGTCGGGCATCACGATCGCGGCGGCGCGCGGGATCGGCTTCGACCGCACTGCGGCGGCGCGCTTCTCGTTCATGCTGTCGGCGCCGGCTGTCGCCGGCGCTGCCACCCTCACGATGACGAGCGCCCTGCTGCATGGGGATCACGTGGCGTGGGGGCCGCTGGCCGTGGGCGCCATCACCGCGGGCCTTGCCGGGATGGTCGTCATCCGCGCGCTGCTCACGTACCTGCAGACGCGCTCGCTCGCCGTCTTCATCGCCTACCGCGTCGCGCTGGGCTGCCTCGTGCTGGCCGCAGCCGGCCTCGGCCTGATCTAGCGCCCCCTACCGCCGCCCGGCACGAGAACGGCCGCCCGCCCCGCGATGGGACAGGCGGCCGTCGACCGCACGAGGGGCGTCGATGACTCGACGCTCCCCGCGCGGGTGGCGCTCGCTGCGTGCTACTGGACGATGACCGCCGTCACCATGCCGAACATGCCAGCCTCCGACTCCGCGTGGCTGAGCACGTGGCAGTGGAAGGCCCACAGGCCGACCTCGGAGCCCTCGACCATGACGTCGATGCGCTCACCGGGGGCGACGAGCACCGTGTCCGCCTTGTACGACTGCGGGAGCAGGTTGCCGTCCTTGGAGAAGACGGTCTGGATCAGCCCGTGCAGGTGCATCGGGTGGATCTGCAGGCCCTCGTTCATGTAGCGGATGCGGATCTTCTCGCCCTTCTTCAGGACGATCGGAGCGGTGGCCGGGAAGCCCTTGCCGTTCAACGTGTAGCCCAGCGGGCCGTCGTTGAGGATCATCACCTGCTCCTTGGCGGAGGCCGGGTCGGCCGGTCCGTCAACGATGAAGGCGCCCAGGAGTCCCGCCGGGATCTGCGTCGCACCGTTCATGTGCGAGTGGTACATGTGCGAACCCGTGTTCGGCACCGTGAACTCGTAGGTGAACGACTTGCCCGGCTCCACCAGCGGCTGGGTCAGGCCCGGCACGCCGTCCACGGCGTTCGGCACCTGCAGGCCGTGGAAGTGCATCGCGGTCGATTCCTTCAACTTGTTGTTGAGGACGATGCGCACCTTGTCGCCGAGGTTCACGCGGATCATGGGACCCGGGATCTGCTTGTTGTAAGCCATGCCCTTGCGGACATCGCCGGGGGCGACTTCCCAGTCGATCTCCTCGGCGGTCATCTCGAAGACCTTGACCTGGCCGTCCATCTTCGGGGTCATCGGCACGTTGCCCTCGCCCGCGGTCTTCGCCGGGTAGGCCTTCACGCCCTTGAGGTAGGACTCGTCCATCTGCGCCGCGGTCATGCCGCCGGCCGGCATCGCCGCGTGTCCCGCGACCGCCGCGCCGCCCGCGACCGTCAGCTCCGTCACCATGCCCGCCTCGGCGTGGCCGGGGACGCTGCAGATGAGGCTAACCGTGCCGGAGACCTTGGGAGGCTTCAGCGTGGCCTTCTGGCCGGGCTTCAGCAGCTCGGTCTTCGGGCCGCCCTTCACACCGAGGTCGTGATCCAGCTTGCCGGTGTTGGTCACCTCGATGGTGACGTCCGAACCCACCGTCGCTGAGAGCGCCTTGGGCTTGATGAAGATGTCGCCGAGCTCGACCTTGATCGGCTCCGCGCTCGCCTTCGACTCGCCGCCGCCCGCGCCGCCGCGAAGCACTGCGACCGTCGCGAGGAGCAGGGCCGCCACGGCGAGGATGCTCGCCAGAGCGACGAGACCCTTGTTGCTCGGTCCGCTTTCGTTTGTCATTGCTTCCCTTTCAAGTCGAACGCCAGTACGGGACATGCTGAAGGCGAAGCGAAATGCGTGATAACGAAGAAGGTCCCGCGCCGGCCGGACGAACGTCCCGGCTTCCGGTCACCGGGCTGGCCGGTCGGAGGTTTGCCTAGGCGGCACGACGCGAAGGGGCGCCCGGGTCGTCGCCGATGGCGCGCGCGACCGCGCGCAACACGTCCGAGGTGCGGTACGGCTTGTCGAGGAAGCCGACCGCGCCGCTCGCCAGCGCGCGGACCTCGTAGTCGGCGCCGCTCATCATCAGGACACGCGTGTCCGGCAATGTGGCGCGCAGGTGCTCCAGCGTCGCCCAGCCATCAAAGCCCGGCATGTTCACGTCCAGCATCACGAGCTCGGGGGCCACGGCCGTCGCGATCTCGATCGCCTCGAAGCCGGAGCGCGCCAGGGACACGTTGTAGCCGGAGGTGCGCAGCATCAGCGCGAGCATGTCGCGCACCGGCCCCTCGTTGTCGACCACCAGCACGCGCGGCATCGCGGCCTCCTGCCCTCGCGTCCAGTCTCCGATCCTCGCGCCACGCGCGCCTCGGGTACTTCCCTCACTCCCGCGTGCGGGACTGAGAGCGGCTGTCAGCCGTCTGCGCCCGTCGGCGGCCTGGCCCCCTCGACACCCTCCTCCGCCATTGGACGGCAGGGGCTATCCTGACTGCGTGAGTGACCTTCAAATCTGGCGCACGCCCCCCCTTCGCCGACCGCTGCTGATCGCGGCGTTCACCGGCTGGAACGACGCCGGTGAGGCGGCGAGCGCCGCTGTGCGCTTCATGCATCGCCGCTGGCGCGCCGAGACCATCGCCAACATCGAGGCGGAGAACTTCTACGACTTCACGCAGGCGCGCCCGAAGGTGCGGCTGGAGCACGGCGAGCGCGTCATCGACTGGCCGTCCAACGTCATCTCAGCCAAGCGCCTCGACAACCTCGACCGGGACGTCATCCTGCTCGCGGGGACGGAGCCGCACCTCGCGTGGCACGCCTACGTCGACGCGATCTTCGAGATCTGCAAGACGTTCGAGGTCTCCGGCATCCTGACGCTCGGCGCCCTGCTGGCTGAAGTCAGCCACTCCCGCCCCGTCCGCCTGAACGGCTCCGCGACTGAGGGCGACCTCGCCCGGGCGCTGGCCGTGGATCCGCAGACCCGCTCCACCTACCAGGGGCCGACCGGCATCGTGGGCGTCATCTCGCAGATGGCCCGCGCGGCGGACATCCCCTCGGCGTCGCTCTGGGCGAACATGCCGTTCTACGTGCAGCGCACCCCGAACCCGAAGGGCACGCTCGCCATCCTGGAGCGCCTCAACCGCGCGTTCGACTTCGACCTGACGCTCCACGACCTGGAGGTCTTCGCCGCGCGGTTCGAGGCGCAGGTCGCCTCGGACATCGAGGGCAACCCGGAGGTCGCCGCCTACGCCCGCCGCGTCGCCGAGGACAGCGACGAGGACGAGGAGGCCGAAGACGGCATCGACATCAAGATGGAGCCGGTGGACGAGCTCCCCGACGCCGAGGAGATGGTCGACGAACTGGAACGCTTCCTCCGCGAGCAGCGCGGCGACGGCGGCACCTCGACCTAGCGTGCGCCTCCGAACCGCCCAATCCTGCGGTTGCCCGTCCCTGTTCCGGTGATATCCTGACCCAAACGCCCCAGCGTTTTCTTTAACTCGGTCCAGAGAGGCCGGGAAGGAACGCAGATGATTTCCGCCCTGCACGGCGACCGCTCGCACGCGCCCTTCCTCCCCTCAGGCATTCGCCGATCACCCTCCCGATCCCGTAGGAGGGTTTCTTGTGTGAGCGTGCCCGCGTCTTCCGCCGGATCGGCAGTGCGCGCATGACGAACCCACCGATCCTCGACGGCGAGGGACTGCACCGCACCCTCCGCCGCCTGGCGCACGAAATCGTCGAGGCTCAGGGCGTCGAGGGCCTCGTGCTCGTCGGCATCGAGAGCGGCGGCGCGCTGATCGCGAAGCGCCTCGCCGACGCTATTGAGTTGTTCGAGGGGCAGCGCCCCGCGCTCGGCACGCTCGACATCACGCTGCATCGCGACGACCTGAACCGGCGCGGCTTCGCCTCCGCGCCACGCCCCACCCAACTCCCCGATATCGACGGGCGGGTCGTCGTCCTCGTGGATGACGTGCTCTACACGGGACGCACGGTGCGCGCCGCGATGGACGCGCTGAACGATTACGGCCGCCCGCGCGCGGTGCGCCTTGCGGTCCTGGTGGATCGCGGACACCGCGAACTGCCGATCCGTGCGGACATGGTGGGCAAGAACATCCCCACGTCACGCACGGACGACGTCCGCGTGCTGCTGCAGGAAGTGGACGGCCGCGACGCGGTCGTCGTCGTGCCCGGGAAGGTCGAAGCATGACCGCCGAAGTCGCTCGCACGCCGCAGTCCACCGTCGAGACGCCCGAGTGGAACCATCAGCACATCCTCGACCTCGACGACTTCTCGGTCGCCGAGATCGAGACCGTCCTGTCGCTGGCCGACCGCATGCGCGAGGTGCTGGACCGCCGTATCCCGCGCGTCCCGGCGCTCCGCGGCTACACCGTGGTCAACCTGTTCTTTGAGCCGTCCACCCGCACGCGTGCGTCGTTCGAGCTCGCAGGCAAGGTGCTGGGGGCGGACGTGCTCTCCGTGACCGCGAGCACCTCGTCCGTGACGAAGGGCGAATCGCTCATCGATACCGTGCGGACGCTGCGCGCGATGCGCACGGACGCGATCGTGATGCGCCACTCCATGTCCGGCGCGCCGTACCTCGCCGCCGCGCACACCGAGGCGTCGATCATCAATGCGGGCGACGGCTCCCACGCCCACCCGACGCAGGCGCTGCTGGACCTGTACACGATGCGTTCGAGGATCGGCGACCTGCGCGGCAAGCGCGTGGTGATGGTCGGCGACATCTCCCACTCTCGTGTCGCGCGCTCCGACATGTGGGGCCTCGCCGCGATGGGCGCGGACGTCGTCGTGTGCGGACCGCCCACCCTCCTGCCTCGAGGGCTCCGCGCGGGCGACCGCCCGGCGCACGCCGAGAGCGCGATGCCGCCCGTGACCGTGGAGACGGACATCGACCGCGCCCTCGATGGTGCGGACGTGGTGATGGCGCTGCGACTGCAGAGCGAGCGCCAGGACGGGGGACTGCTGCCCTCCCTGCACGAGTACGCGCAGCTCTACCAGGTGACGCAGGAGCGCCTGAAGCGCGCCAAGCCGAACCACCTGCTGATGCACCCCGGCCCGAAGAACGAAGGCGTCGAGATCGCCGGCACCGTGGCGGCGGGACGCAACTCCATTATCGAAGAGCAGGTCACCAACGGCGTCGCCGTGCGGATGGCGCTGCTCTATCTGCTGTCTGGACGAACCGAAGCCCCGGGCGGCGTGCCCGGAGGGGAGATGCGCTCGTGACGACACTCGCGATCCACAACGGCCGGGTGATCGACCCGGCGCTCGGGCGTGACGGCATCGCCGACGTCGTGATCGTCGACGGCCGCATCGCGCGCGTCGGGCCGAACGAGGGCGACATGGTCGTCGAGGCGGAGCGCATCGACGCCACGGGGCTCATCGTCACGCCGGGGTTCGTTGACCTGCACACGCACCTGCGCGAGCCGGGCCAGGAGCACAAGGAGACGATCGCCTCGGGCACTCTCGCGGCCGCGCGCGGCGGGTACACCACGGTGTGCGCCATGCCGAACACGCAGCCCCCGCTCGACAGCCGCGCGGCCGTCGAGTCGGTGCTGCGCGAGGCGGAGATCTCCGCGGTCGTCCGCGTGCTGCCCATCGGCACGATCACGCGGGGCCGCGCGGGCAAGGAACTGTCGCCCGCCGGCGAGCTCGCGAACGCGGGCGTCGTCGCGCTGTCCGATGACGGCGACGCGGTGGCCGACCCGAGCCTGATGCGCCACGCCCTGGAGTACTCCACGCGCTTCGGCCTGCCGATCGCGCAGCACTGCGAGGACCCGTCGCTGGTCGCGGGCGGGCACATGCACGAGGGCTGGGTCGCGACCCGCCTGGGCCTGCGTGGTCGCCCCGCGAGCGCCGAGGAGACCTTCGTCGCGCGCGACATCGCGCTCGCGGAGCTCGCCGGCGCCCACCTGCACATCTGCCACGTCTCCACCGCCGGCTCCGTCGCGCTCATCGCCGCCGCCCGCGCGCGCGGGGCGCACGTGACCGCCGAGGTCACCCCGCATCACCTCACGCTCACGCACGAGGAGGTCGCGTTCGGTGCCGATTACCAGAGCGCCCGCTACATCACCAACGCGAAGGTGAACCCGCCCCTCCGCGAGGAGGCCGACCTGGAAGCGCTCGCGATTGCGCTGCGCGACGGGGTCATCGATTGCATCGCCACCGACCACGCCCCGCACTCCGTCGCCGACAAGGAGATCGAGTTCGACCTCGCCTCTCCCGGCCTGACCATGCTGGAGACCTCGTTCGGCCTGTGCATGAAGCTGGTCCACGACGGCCGCGTGCCGCTGCCCACGCTCATCGAGCGCCTCACCATCGGTCCGGTGCGCGCGTGGGGACTCGACCGGCGTCCGGGGCTCGAGGGCATCGGGACGCTGGCGCCGGGTGCGCTGGGCGACGTGGCGCTGCTCGACCCGAACGCGGACTGGACGGTCGACCCGAGCACGTTCGCGTCGCGCGGCAGGAACACGCCCCTCGGTGGGCGGGAGTTGCGTGGACGGGTCGTCGCCACGATCTTCGGTGGACGCCTCGTGCACGAAACGGATCGGGTGGTGGCCCTGTGACCTCTGTTCGCCCGCCCGCATGGCTCGTGCTGGCCGATGGCCGCGTCTTCGAAGGCGTGGGCGTTGGTGCGCCCGGTCACACCACCGGCGAGGTCGTCTTCAACACCTCGATGATGGGGTACCAGGAGGCGCTGACTGATCCGTCCTACCGCGGACAGATCCTCACCATGACCTACCCGCTGCAGGGTAACTACGGCACCAACGGTTTCTCCGACGAGAGCGCGGAGCTGCAGGTGCGCGGCTTCGTGGTTCGCGAGATGACCGACCTGCCTTCGCACTGGCGGTCCACCGCCACGCTGTCCTCGTTCCTCGAGGCACGCG